>NZ_CP022998.1:0-655000 GCF_002277895.1 Rhizobium sp. 11515TR
GCGCTTGACGTCGCGCAGTTCCTTGCGCTCGACGATCAGCGATGCGTATTCGCGGCGAAGGACGTCATAGCCCTTCTTGCCGACAGTGAAGATCTTCACCGTCTTGCCTTCGGCCAGAAGCTTGCGGGCATGGTCGCGGGCAAAACGCGAAATCTGCGAATTGAAACCGCCGCAGAGACCGCGCTCGGCCGTGCAGACGACGAGCAGATGCACATCGCTCTTGCCAGTTCCGGTCATCAGCAGCGGCGCGCCGTCAGCATCGCTGACGGCAGCCGAAATATTGGCCAGAACAGAGGCCATGCGCTGCGAATAAGGCCGGGCGGCCTCGGCCGCCTCCTGCGCACGCCGAAGCTTCGCCGCGGCGACCATTTTCATCGCCTTGGTGATCTTCTGCGTCGCCTTGACGGAGGCGATCCGGTTTTTCAGATCCTTGAGTGAAGGCATCCTTGATCCGTCCTAGAGCTTGGCCCGATTACGCGAAAGACTTGGCAAAGCTGTCGAGAGCAGCGGTGAGCTTGCCCTTCGTCGCGTCGCTGATGGCCTTTTCGGTACGGATGGTGTCGAGGATGTCCTTGCCTTCCGAGCGGAGGTACGACAGCAGACCCTGCTCGAACTTGCCGACCTGAGCAACAGGCAGCTTGTCGAGGTAGCCGTTGACGCCGGCGAAGATCACCGCAACCTGCTCTTCCGTCTTCAGCGGCGAGAACTGCGGCTGCTTCAGGAGTTCGGTCAGGCGAGCACCACGGTTCAGCAGGCGCTGCGTCGCCGCATCGAGGTCGGAACCGAACTGGGCGAAGGCGGCCATTTCGCGATACTGGGCGAGTTCACCCTTGATCGAGCCGGCAACCTGCTTCATCGCCTTGATCTGAGCGGACGAACCGACGCGCGAAACCGACAGACCGACGTTAACGGCCGGACGGATACCCTGGTAGAACAGGTCGGTTTCGAGGAAGATCTGGCCGTCGGTGATCGAGATCACGTTGGTCGGAATGAAGGCCGAAACGTCGTTGCCCTGCGTTTCGATGACCGGCAGAGCAGTGAGCGAACCAGCGCCCTTCTCGTCGTTCATCTTGGCAGCGCGCTCGAGGAGGCGCGAGTGCAGGTAGAAGACGTCGCCCGGATAGGCTTCGCGGCCCGGCGGGCGGCGCAGCAGCAGCGACATCTGGCGGTAAGCAACGGCCTGCTTGGAGAGGTCGTCATAGCCGATCAGGGCGTGCTGGGCGTTGTCACGGAAGTATTCGCCCATGGCGCAGCCGGCAAACGGTGCGAGGAACTGCATCGGAGCCGGATCGGAAGCCGTCGCAGCAACGATGATCGAGTACTTCAGCGCACCGCGCTCTTCGAGAACCTTGACGAACTGCGCAACGGTCGAACGCTTCTGGCCGACAGCGACGTAGACGCAGAACAGCTTTTCGCTGTCCGGACCGTTATCCTGAATGGACTTCTGGTTCAGGATCGTGTCGAGGATGATGGCGGTCTTGCCGGTCTGGCGGTCGCCGATAACAAGCTCGCGCTGACCGCGGCCAACCGGGATCAGAGCGTCGATGGCCTTGAGGCCGGTCGACATCGGCTCATGAACCGACTTGCGCGGAATGATGCCCGGAGCCTTGACGTCGACGCGCGAACGGCGGGTCGCGTTGATCGGGCCCTTGCCGTCGATCGGATTGCCGAGCGCGTCGACAACGCGGCCGAGCAGCTCCGGACCAACCGGAACGTCAACGATCGCGCCGGTGCGCTTGACGGTGTCGCCTTCCTTGATGTCGCGGTCGGAGCCGAAGATAACCACGCCGACATTGTCGGCTTCGAGGTTCAGGGCCATGCCGCGGATGCCGCCGGGGAATTCGACCATTTCGCCGGCCTGAACATTGTCCAGACCGTACACGCGGGCGATACCGTCACCGACGGAGAGAACCTGGCCGACTTCGGAGACTTCAGCTTCCTTGCCGAAGTTTTTGATCTGATCTTTCAGAATTGCGGAAATTTCCGCGGCGCGGATATCCATCAGCCGACCTCTTTCAATGCAAGCTTAAGGGTGGAGAGTTTGGTGCGAAGGGACGTATCGATCTGACGCGAACCGACCTTGACGATCAGGCCGCCAAGGATCGACGGATCGACGGTGACGGCAATCGTCACGTCCTTGGCGGTGACGCCCTTCAGCGCCGCCTTCAATTCATCTTCCTGCGCAGGGGTGAGCGCATGGGCCGAGGTCACCTCGGCGGAAATCTCGCCGCGATGCTGGGCGGCAATGATGCGGAAAGCCTTGATCATGCCCGGCAGCGCAAAAAGGCGCCGGTTGCTGGCCACAAGCTTTAGAAAATTGGTGACATAAGCTCCGAAGCCAGCCTTTTTCGCCAGCGCTTCAATGGCACCGACCTGCTCCTCAGCCGAAAAGACCGGGCTGAGGACGAAGCGCTTCAGATCATCGCTTTCGTCGAGCATGATTTGGAACCGATCGAGATCGGCGGTCACTGCCGGTACGGCACCCTCTTCAAGAGCCAATTCGAACAGCGACGAGGCATATCGTTCTGCGACACCAGAAACATGCTGGGATGTGTCTGCCACGGGCACAAAATTCCCTGATTTCAACCCAAGAACCAAACTTCCGGGTGACGGAAGCGATATGTCCTTGAATTCGTTTTGATTTCCCCCAGAAATCAGCAGGAGTGCTCTCCCGCCTCATCCGAAATTCGGGGTTCGTCTAACATAGGATATTGAGACTCGCAACACGCGTATTCGACGAATACGCCATTCGGGCGAATTTATGATGGCAAATTTCGAAAACCATGGGGATAGCACAGGCAAAAATAGCCGCGCCGGAGCCGTTTTCGGCTCAAATATAGCCGAGACCATAAAGAAAAGGTAGCGCAGCGAGAACCGCTTGCACAACCAGAAGGAGAAGGCTCAAAAATACGCTGCCCCGATCGGACATGAGCGACAGGATGCGACCGAACGCCGCGACGCCGAAGGAGGCACCGAGCGCGAGATAGATCATCGGCTGCGCCAGCAGGATCGCTACCAGTCCGAAACCGACCATGAAGCCGCCGGCCGAGCGCGCCTCGGCATAGGCTTCCGAACGACCTTCCTTCACCTGCAGCTTCAGGAAGCGGTAGGTATATCCCGGCGCAAACAGCAGGAAGAGGCCGATGAGTGCGGTAACGGCAGCCGAACAATAGGCAAGCCGCTCGCCGAATTCGGTCGGAAAATAAAGCTCCATCGGTAGTCCTCAAAATCAGCCGCGTGCAAATCACATCAGGTGAGACGGCGGAGTTATGGCATGATCCGCGTTACAAGGGGAAGGTGCAGCCCGGATATCTGCCGCATCAATCACAGAAAGCTTTGCGGATCGATATCGAGCTGTACCTGCACGGAGCCGCGCTCCTTCGGTGATTGCGCCAGCATCGCGCGCAGAAAACCCTGCATGTCGGAATTGCGCCGGCCATGCACAAGCAGGCGGAAGCGATGGCGGCCGCGCACCAGCGCGATCGGCGCTTCTGCCGGACCGAGCACCGAAATACCCGAAACCTGCGGCGCCGCATTGCGCATGCCGCGGGCGTGGGTTTCGGCATCCTGCCTCGTGTCGGCCGAGACGATGATCGAGGCGAGCCTGCCGAAGGGCGGCAAGATCGCCCTCTCCCGCTCCGAAATCTCGCGCTCGTAAAAGGCGCTAGCATCGCCCGAGACGATCGCCTGCATAACGGGATGCTGCGGCTGGTAGGTTTGCAGCAATCCGTGGCTCTTGAGGCCGGTTCGCCCGGCCCGACCCGTCACCTGTGACAGGAGCTGGAACGTCCGCTCGGCGGCGCGCGGATCGCCATTCGCCAGGCCAAGATCCGCGTCGACAATGCCGACCAGCGTCATCAGCGGGAAATTGTGTCCCTTGGCGACAAGCTGCGTGCCGATGACGATATCGGTCTCGCCCTTGGCGATCGCATCGAGCTCCAGCCTCAGTCGCTTGACCCCGCCCATGATGTCGGAGGAGAGCACGATCGTCCGCGCCTCCGGGAAATGCCGCTCCACCTCCTCCGCGATGCGCTCCACTCCCGGCCCGCAGGCAACGAGATGGTCAAGCGTCCCGCATTCGGGGCAGGCCTCCGGCGTGCGCTCGGCATAGCCGCATTGATGGCACTGGATCTGGTTGCGGAACCGGTGCTCCACCAGCCAGCTCGAACATTGCGGGCACTGGAAGCGATGGCCGCAGACACGGCAGAGCGTCAGCGGCGCATAACCGCGCCTGTTGAGGAATAACAGCGCCTGCTCGCCCTTGGCAACCGTCTTGCCGATCGCGCGGATCATGACGGGCGATAGGAAGCCGCCACGCTCCGGCGCATGCCGCCGCATGTCGATGAGGTGCAGATCCGGAAGCGCCGCATCGCCAAACCGAGTCGGCAGATGGATTGTGGTGTAGCGCCCGCTCTGGCCATTGACCTGGCTCTCGACCGATGGCGTCGCCGACACCAGCACGACGGGAAAATCGCCGATGCGGCCGCGCACCACGGCCATATCGCGCGCATTATAATAGACGCGATCCTCCTGCTTGTAGGCAGGGTCATGCTCTTCGTCGACAACGATCAGCCCGAGATCCTCGAAAGGCAGGAAGAGCGCCGAACGTGCCCCGGCCACAACCCGCACCTCGCCGGTCACAGCCTGGCGCCAGACCTTCTCTCGCATTTTCGGCGCAAGATCGGAATGCCATTCGGCCGGCTTGGCGCCGAAGCGATCCTGAAAGCGGTCCAGGAAACTTGCGGTCAGCGCGATCTCCGGTAGCAAGATCAGCACCTGCTTGCCGCGCCTCAGCGTTTCAGCGATGGCCTCGAAATAGACCTCGGTCTTGCCGGAACCGGTAACGCCGTCGATCAGCGAAACCGCGAACTCGCCCTTGCGCACGTCAGCCAGGATCTCGTCGGCCGCATCCTTCTGCGGCCCCTGCAGCCGCGACGTGGTGAACTCCGGATCAGGCTTGGCTACGACCGGCGGCGGCGGCAGGAAGATCGTCTCGAAAATACCCTGCGAGATCAATCCGTCGACGACGCTGGTCGAAACGCCGGCTGCATGCGCCAGACCAAGCCGCGTCCAGGAAAGCCCGTCGGCGGCAATCTCCATCACCTTGGCGCGGGCCGGCGTCATCCGTTCCGGCTGGCCGCCGATGAAACGCAGGCCCTCGATCATCGGTTCGGGATCGAAGGCAGCCGGCGCCCTCAGCGCCATGCGCGCCACCAACCCTGGCGGCGACAGCGTGTAGGCCGCAACCCAATCGATGAAATCACGCATATGCTTGCCGAGCGGCGGGCAATCGAACACATGGCTGATCGGCCGAAGCTTCTTCGGATCGACACCGCCATCATCCTCGCCATCCCAGACGACACCGATCACCTGCCGCGGCCCAAGCGGCACCTGCACGACCGAGCCCGGCTCCACCGCCATGCCCTCGGGCACGGCATAGGAATAGGCCCTCGGCGCCGGCATCGGCACGAGAACCGGAACCGTACGGCTCATCATAGGTTTCGCGGGCGCCGCCTCGAAAAGCGCACCGAACAGATCGGAAGAATCTTTGCTCATTGCGCCAGACCATGCCCCGGACGGACAGAAAAGGAAACCCGCGAATGGCGCATGATCGCCGCCAAAATGTGGACGCCTCGCAGATGCGGTGAATGTCCGGCCGTAGCAGTAGTGCTGCCAATGGCCAGTGTTGGCCGAGGTGAACACGGGAATATCTGATTGTCGACGTTTGAGATAAGAACTCACGTCAAACAGTTTGCTGAATTTGGCGGCACCAACGACCTCGCGCTCGCCATTAGTACAGTGTCCTCCGATAATCTTCCTCCAGCCCGTCGTCCATCGTTCGCATTTCATCCCGGTCCGCAGGAGCTCCTGTCGTCTCATCCAGGATCATCTTTATGAGCGAGGGCATCTCGCTGCGATCCTGAAAATAATCCGCGCTCCAGAGGCGAGACCGCCGGAAGGCCTTGGCACAGTGCAGGAAGACTTCGCTGATGCTTACGAGAATGGCAAGTTTTGGTACGCGGCCGGCGACCGCCATATCTTTCAGGAGTTCCGGGTCACGTGTGAGACCGGCCCGCCCGCTTATGCGCAATGTGTCCTCGAAGCCGGGAATGACAAAGAGCAGTCCGACGTTCGGATTGGCAATAATGTTGGCTAGCGTATCAAGGCGGTTGTTGCCCGGGCGATCCGGAATCGCAATCGTACGCTCATCGAGAACCTTGACGAAGCCCGGAGGATCGCCGCGAGGACTGACGTCAGCCTTTCCGTCCGGATGCTGGGAACCAATACATAGAAACGGCGAGCGCCTGATGAATTCTCGCGCGTGCTCTCCCAAGGAATCCTGACACTTCAATATAGCCAGAGAGTGGGGCGGCTCGAATAATTCACGAAGCGATTGCTCATCGTCAATTGCGAAATCGGGATTGAATTGTACCCCTGCCATCAACCACCTCCCAGATTGTTCCCGTTTGCATCTTAGCCACCAGTGAACACCTCGTATCCTGGCCGATTGTTCTTCTGGAAAAATTTGATGTACGTACATCAAATTTTAATACAGGATATTGACTATAGGATCAATTGGATTTGTCGGCGTTCATGGAGATAACGTGCGGTGGATCGTAGTCATTGCGCATATGGTGTGTCCTAGCCGCAGATATTTCCGTAGTAGCCTACGAGCTCGTTAAAAAGTCTGCCATGATGGTTTCGCATGCGGGCGGGAATCGTAGTCCTCACGCGATTTTCGAAACTGGTCTGAATTTTCAACCACCCATGTCCAAAGCGGGATCATGCGGATCAGGAGCTCCATTCCCAACTCGGTAAGCTCGTATTCCACGCGTGGCGGCATCTCCACCAGATCGTAGCGTGTGACCAGCCCATCTCTCTCAAGTTCTCGGAGAGTGCGTGTCAGCATCCTCTGGGTAACACCATGCATTCGTCGTCCGATATCCGCGTGGCGTAGTCTGCCATAGACGCCCAAGGTGTGGATGACGCCCAGCGACCATCTGTTCCCTGCATGGGTCAGAACTTCTCGTCTTACCCCGTCATCATCTTCGCGAAGGCCATCGCAGACCGCTTGAGAATAGTTCAGGATTTCGTCTCTCGTCATCTTCCCGCCTCATGGTATCACGCGGTATCACGCGTGTACCTTCTTACGATCGCTTCTGAGAGATGCCATCTCTCGTTCACACGAACGAAAAGATCAGAAAGGATCACCAAATGAACTCCACCCCAACGACAGAAGCACAGTCGATCCTGGTCATTGGTGCCGGAGAGCTCGGTATGCCTGTACTACGCAATCTGGCGCTCAAGGCCAAGGATCATCCTGGCACGACCGTCAGCGTTCTCTTGCGGGCGGCGACCGTCGAGTCGACCGACCCGGTGAAGCAGCGCGACGTCTCCGAGATACGAGAACTAGGGATCAAGATCGTTACTGGCGACATTCTCACTGCGACGATAGGCGAACTTGCGGCCATCTTCGGCCGTTTCGATACGGTGATCGGATGTGCAGGCTTTTCCGCTGGCCGAGACACGCCCATGAAACTCGCGAAAGCTGCACTTGAAGCGAACCTCAAGCGCTATTTCCCTTGGCAGTTTGGCGTGGACTTCGATGTCATCGGTCGTGGCAGCCCTCAAGACCTGTTCGATGCCCAGATCGACGTGCGTGACCTTCTGCGCGGGCAAAACAAGACCGACTGGGTGGTGATCTCTACGGGAATGTTTACGAGCTTCCTGTTCGAACCGATCTTCGAGGTCGTCGATCTCGAAAACAACGTGGTCAACGCGCTGGGCGGCCTTGATACGGAAGTGACACTGACGACGCCTGACGATATCGGCGCCTTGACCGCCGAGGTGGTCTTCGCTCAGCCGACGATCTGCAACGAGATCGTCTATCTCGCTGGCGACACCGTGACCTACGGCGAGGTTGCCGACAAGCTTCAAACCGTGCTTGGGCGGCCGTTTACGAAAGCGGAATGGACAGTTCCTCAGCTCAAGTCGGAACTTGCACAGGACCCCGACAACCATGTCAAGAAATATCGGGCGGTCTTTGCCGAAGGCAAAGGCGTGGCATGGCCAAAGCGCGGCAGCTTCAATGAGCGGAACGGCATAAAGGTTACCACCGCCGAAGAGTGGATCAGAGAAAACCTTCGCTCCTAAGAGCAATTCCAGGAAAAATGCACAGCGGCTTTCCGTCCAGAATTGCGTAAAAGCAAAGAGATAGAGCGTTTCAGAGATTCCGCAAAAACCTGAACCCTCTAAGAGCGATGCGGCTCGGCGAGGTAAATGACCGAGCCGAGCCGTTTTGGTACCAGACCGTCCAACAGGGCAGCTCTGCGCGAGGAAGTTATATCGTCAATCCTTTTTGCAGGACGCGCGAGCTGTAAGGCAACAAAACCGGATCACTGCTACTCATCGCCCTCATCGATCTCGCCAGTCAGCCGCATGCCATCGATCCAGGTGGAGCCATCTTCACGGATCACCCGGCGCGGCTTCGCTCCGCAGCGCTCGCGAACGGCCTCCGCCAGGCGTTCCGAATGGGTGACGATCCAGATTTGGCTGGTCTTTGCGGCCTGAGCGATCATGTCGGCAAGCGGCACCAGCATGTCCGGGTGCAGGCTCGCCTCCGGCTCGTTGAGCGCAATCAGCGGCGGCAGGCGGTAGGACATCAAGGCGGCGGCAAGACCGAGGAAGCGGATCTGGCCATCGGAGAGCTCGCGCGGCTGGAAGACGCGGTTGGGAAATTCGGGCAACGTCAGGCCAAAATCCGCCGTTTCCTGTGGCTCCGGCACGACGAGCCGCGCCCCTCCGAGCGCCGCGGCAAGAACGCGGTCCAGTTCGACGGTATCTTCGCGCGTATGGACGAGGGTTGCGAAAACGGCGGCGATATTGGCGCCATCCTCGTCCAGCATGGGAGACGTCACGGCAAGGCAGGGCGCACGCAGCGGCGAGCCGCGATCTGTGCGGAAACCATGGTAGAATCGCCAGGCGTCGACGGCGCGCCGGAACGTGCCGATCTCCGGAAAATGACCGGCATCGCCCAAAAGCGCGATCGCCGTCTCGGAGGTCAGGGCGTTCTCGGGATGCGGCTGCATGCGGCCACTCTCGCCGCGCACGGAAATGCCTGGCCCGTCGCGCTTCATCATCGTCACCGACCTGCGCCCGGTTTCGACCGAAAGCTCTTCGGCCTTGACCTGCGGCTCCAGCGGAAAGCCGGCGGAGGCACAAGGCGGTCGCATGCCCGCTTCGATCCAGTAGCGAAAGGTCGCCGCCCGTTCCATATCGAGCAGCTCGACATCGAAGCGGATGCGGGGGGACTCATGCGAACGCCGCTTGCCCGACCACATGGCCGAGAACATGCCGCCTTCACTGGAAATCTCATGCGCCAACCGGCCGCGAACCGCCGCCTGCACGAGCTGCAGGGAACGATAGAGATTGGACTTGCCCACCCCGTTCTCGCCGATGAACAGATTGACATCGGAAAGATCCATGCGGATCGAGCGCAGGGAGCGATAATTGCGGGCAAACATGGAGCGTAGCTGCATGTCCGAGGGTTTAGCCGATTCCGATATCAAAGAGAATGCGAAACCAGAGGCTCATCCTGGCTCGGAGGAACAAGCGGCGCAAAGGTTGTATTGCCATCGGCCGCAAGATCGAAGACCGTGTGCTTCTCCAGCGCCTTCGTCACTTCGTTAACGTCGCCGTCCAGATGCTCGACGGGAATGAGATTGCCGACGAGGAAATCGAACCGGTCGCCGCGCTTGTTGAGCAGTTCGTGGAACACGGTCATGTCGCGCAGCTCGGTCGACCATTTGGCGAACCAATAGAACAGGCCGGAATTGCGCGCCGTCAGGTGCACCGGCAGGATCGGCAGATTGTATTTGCGCGCTAGGCCCACGGCAGAGGTCTTCCACGGCCGCTCGTTCAGCTTGCCGTTCGCCCAATAGGCGATGCGGCCGGACGGGAAGAGCACGGTGACCTTGCCCTCCGCCACGGCGCGATTGGTCAGCTGCAGCGTCTCGCGCGTCTTCGGCTTGCTCTTATATTCTTCGCGCCATTCGACCGGAATGATCATCTCGGCAAAGCGCGGGTTGACGCGTACCGCATCGCGATTGGCAAAGATCATCATGTCGGGCCGGCGCGACTTCAGGAGATCGAACACGGCGACGCCATCGGCAATGCCTGTGGGATGATTGCTGACGAGAATGAAGCCGCCCTTAGCCGGAATACGATCGGCATGGGTGACGCCGATATCGAGCCGCAGCAGATCGCTCATATATTCGAAGCATTGGAAGCCGGAGAGCTTGGCGACATCATCGGCGAATTCGATCGCCTTGTTGTAGCGCAGCAGCGTGTAGAGAAACGGGCGCATGAGCGGCCAGAGCGGATTGCGCACGATCTTTTGTCCGCGCTCGGCGATGAGAGTATCGACAATATGTCCGGGCTGGCCCTGAGACACCAAAGCGATCGCTTCTGCAAGTTGTCCCAGTGCAGTTATCGAGCCGCGGCGCGCCATGAAGTGTCCTGAATGGTTGGGAGATATTCTATCGCAATCGAATATGATCGAAGCATGACAAGCGCCTCGCATATGGAAGGCGAACCATCCGAGATCCGGAACGAGCCATATGCAGTTCATTGAAGTCCAGATGCGCCCCGCGGCACGAAGGGAAAACGCACCGGAAGCAGCAGGAAAATTAGCGATTCCATAACCTTCCTTCGTTCAAAGTGGCAGATGCGATCTGAATTTCAAGGGGTTTTCCACTGAACGAATTATTGATCATCGCCGACTCCAGGTTGATAGCGGAACGCAACCGCTGGCTCGACGCGCTTGGTCAAGAGCGGCGGCTTGCCGCCCACACACTGAATGCCTATGAACGCGATACGCGGCAATTCCTGACCTTCCTCACCGGCCATCTCGGCGGTCCGGCGACGATCGAGGATATTCATGCGCTGCGCCCCGCCGACTTTCGCGCCTTTCTTGCCGCGCGCCGCAAGGATGGTGCCGGTGCGCGTTCGCTCGGGCGCAATCTTGCCGGGCTTCGTTCGCTGTTGCGCTATCTTGAGAAGAAGGGCCTGGTGAATGCCGCGGGTGCAGCCGCGGTGCGCTCGCCGAAACAGCCGAAATCGTTGCCGAAGCCCCTTTCCGACAAGCAGGCGATTACTGTCGTCAGTGACGAGGCGCAGCTGCACGAAGAACCATGGATCGCCGCGCGCGATGCAGCCGTGCTGACCCTGCTCTATGGCTGCGGCCTGCGCATTTCCGAGGCGCTGGATCTGAAACCGCAGGATTTTCCACCGGGCGCAACCTCGCTGCGCATCACCGGCAAGGGCAACAAGACCCGGCTGGTGCCGCTACTGCCGATCGTCATCGAAGCGATCGATCAATATCGCAAGCTCTGCCCTTATCATCTCGAAGCCGATGGCGCCTTGTTTCGTGGCGCGCGTGGCGGCAAGCTGCAGCCGGGCATCATTCAGCACGGCATGCAGAAGCTGCGTGGCGCCTTCGGACTGCCGGATACCGCTACGCCGCACGCGCTGCGTCATTCCTTTGCCACTCACCTCCTGGCCGGCGGCGGTGACCTCAGAACCATCCAGGAGCTGCTCGGCCACGCCAGCCTTTCGACGACGCAGGTCTATACCGGCGTCGACTCCTCGCGCCTGCTCGAGGTCTACGACCGCGCCCATCCCCGCGCGTAAGGCCGTTCGCGCGCATAAGAAAAGATTAACCTCTCGCGTTAAGGGAATTTCCGTCTCACTCGCGTAAAGCAGAATCATGTCCCGGCATGCCCTTCGAAAACCGCTTTCCGGCGTTAGTGGTCATGCCCTCTGCAAACGGAAGATTCTGATGATTTCTGCCCTCGGGTCCAAGACGATGCGGTCGATGAAGCCGACGCTTGGCGATATGCTGCTCTGGCTTGCAACCGCCTTTCCACTGATGCTCGCGGTGCTGCTGGTCGCGACAATGCTGACGCTGCAGCCGATCCATGCCGAAGGCGCCGTCTCCGATAGCTGCGGTGGCAAGGATCTGATGGCCGAACTTCAAAAGAACGATCCGGCAAAATACGTCACCATCATCGCCGCCGGCGACAAGGTCGAAAACGGCAAGGGCATCTTCTGGAAGATCGAAAAGCCCGGCCTGAAGCCGTCCTGGCTGCTCGGCACCATGCATGTCTCGGACACGCGCGTGCTCACCATGCCGAAGGGCGCTGCAGACGCCGTTGCATCAGCCGATACGATCGTTGTCGAATCGGACGAAATTCTCGACGACAAAAAGGCCGCCGCCGCCCTTTTCGCCAATCCCTCACTCACCATGCTCACCGACGGCTCGACCATCAGCCAGCATCTGTCGCCTGAAGACAATGCCCGGCTGGAAGCGGGTCTGAAAGAGCGCGGCATTGCGCTCGCCGCCGTTTCCCGCATGCAGCCCTGGCTGATCTCGAGCTCTTTCGAGATGACGGGCTGTGAGGTTCGCCGCAAGACGGCCGGGGCGAAATTCCTCGATCAGAAACTCGCAACCGACGCCGCGGCCGAAGGCAAGAAGGTCGTTGGTCTCGAAACGCTGGCCGAGCAGGCCAAGGCCATGAGCGATCTGCCGGTCGCGCTTCATCTGAAATCGCTGATGCAGACGCTCGAACTGGGCGACAAGATCAACGACGTCAACGAAACGATGACGGGCCTCTATCTCGCCGGCAATATCGGCGCGATGATCCCGATGCTGAAGGTGATCGAACCGGACCAGAAGATCACGGATGCCGATACCGCCGCCTTCGAGCAGCGCATCATCCTCGATCGCAACAAGGTCATGGCCGAACGTGTTGCGCCCATTCTTAACAAGGGCAATGCTTTCATCGCTGTCGGCGCCCTTCACATCGTCGGCGATCAAGGCCTCGTGGCGCTGCTGCGCAAGCAGGGTTTTACCGTCACGGCGGTGAACTGACTGCTCGCATCCGCTTTCCCAAATCGGAAAGCATCGACGCAACGATCAGCCGGTGGAATGGCGTGATGATTGCGAGATAGATCCGGCCAAGCAATATGTTCCGCCGGACGAGCGTCGTGGCGTCGACCAGCCGACGTCCCTGATCGTCATCACGCACGCCGATAACGACCCTGAAATCGAGAGGCCGGTCGTCGAAGCCGAGCACGACCTGATTGTCGGACTTGCTGACGACAGGAAAGAAGCCGATCTTCTCCCACTCCTCCGCCCGAAGGTCGCTGCTGGATCTCAAACCGAACAAGCCCGTTACCGCATCGCGCACTCGTATCAGCAGCCGCACCCAAAACGGAAAGCGGCTGAGCATCGTTCGGGCGGCGGCAATGGCCGTCAGATCCGAGTTCTGGATATTCAGCTCGTAGCAGTCAGCCCAATCCGCATCCGGCAACGCCGGATGCGGCATAAGGGGCTTCACCATCAAAGGCCTTGCAGACATGGTTCATCCGCCTTTATTCGACGGCTGCAGACTACCACACATTGCAATGCTGCCCGACCAACAAAAGCCGGCTGCGGCAATTTGGCCGGCAGATAATGGCCTAACGCACGGCCGATCCATCCGCCGGCAATATCTTCAGCCGCCAGGAAGCATCAGGCTTCAGATAGGTCGTCGCGATGGCGCGGACATCCTTGGCGGTCACGGCCTCGTAGCCGCTGATGCTCCTGCGAATACGGTCGAGACGCCGGGGATCTCTCTGGGCATCGCGAAGATTCTGGACCCAATAGCCGTTGGTCTGCTGCGAGCGCTTCACAGCTTCGATGATCGGAACCTTGGCCCGTGTCAGCTCATCGGGCGAAACATCTCCATTGCCGAGATCGGAGGCGATCTTATCCACCAGCTCGAAGAAATGATCCACCTTGGCGGGCGTGGTTTCGACATAGAGATAGGCAAAACCATAGCCGGGGATCGATCTCGACAGATCGACTTCGCCCTGAGGACTATAGGTCGCTCCCTCGGCGACGCGGAACTGGTCGACCAGACGATTCTGCAGGATCGCCCCGGCGACATTGGCAGCGACGGCTCTCGGCAGATCGGAAAGGAAATCGCCGATCGGCATAGCGACGGCGGCACCGGCACTATCGCTGCGCCCGTCATGGAGCCGAACGACCGGGTCGGTCGTCGGTGCCGGAAAATGCACACCGGAACCGTCGCTCTGTTTCTCTCCGTCGCCACGAACGGGCAGGGCGCCGAAGGTCTGCGCCATCAAGCGAATGGCGTCATCGACCTCGACATCGCCGGCGATGATGACCTCGATCGGCCCCTTCGAAAGAGCGGGTTGCAGGAGGCCCTCGAAATCTTCCGGCTTCGCATCGATCAACTGTGTCCGGTCCGGGAATTCCCAGCGCGAATCGCCGGAATGCAGGAGACCGGAAAGATCGCGGCCGACCACACTGCCCGGCGTCGCCTGAAGCTGGGGAAGCATGTTCAGATAGGCCTGCTGGACCCGCTTGAAGACATCCGGACGATAGGCCGGATTAGAGATGTAAGCCGTCAGCAGCTGCAATTGCGTCTGCAGATCGCGCGGCTGCGTGGTACCCTCGAATTTGAAGGCGGCATCCTGAATGGCGAAATCGATGCTGACAACCTTCGCGGCAAAAGCCTTCTGCATGTCGTCATAGCTGATGGCTTTCAGGCCGGACAGCGGCAGCGCCGGTGCCGCCCAGATCGGCAACGGTCGATCATTCGGCAAATCCAGCCGCCCGCGGCCGACCTCCGCCCGCACCAAAACCTCGTCAGCCCGATATTTGGTCGGCTTGACGGTCAAGCGGACGCCATTGGCGAAACGCACCATCGTAATGCCGAGATCATCGACCGTACGGCGTTCGATGATATCGCCGGGCTTGCCGAAATCGGTGTAGGGCCATGCGACCGAAGCCGTCTGTTCCGGCGCCTTTACCGCCACGGCGCGCGATTCAGCATAGGCTTTCTCGACAGCGGCATCGCTGCCCTCGGGCATTTGCGGGATCTGGAGCACCAGCTGCGGGCCATTGCCGGCAAAAACGCGCTGAAGAGCCTTGTTGACCTCATCTGCACTGAGGTCCTTCGTCGCGGCATCAAACAGTGCCAGATCGTCTGCTGGCGAGGTGAAGACCATGTTTTCGCCGACGCTCCAGCTGAGCGAGCCGGCAATATCCGGGCTGGTGCGCGTCGCAGCTCCGCTCGCGGCGGCCTGGAGGGTGGAGCGATATTCGGTAATTTCCCGGTCGATCTCGCTCTGGTCGGCACCGAACTGCGCAATGCGGCGCTGCTCCTGATCGATAGCCGCCAGGGCAGCCTGCCATTGTGCGGGATCGCTATCGGCGGCAACCATCGCGACATGGGCCGATTTCAGCAGATCCTGCGCACCGGCCTGCGCGCTGACGAAGGGTGGATTGGGCTGCTGCGCCAGCACTGACAGGCGCCGGTTGAGGACAGCCAGGCCGATATCCTCCACCAATTGCGCGCGGCGCTTGGTAGCCCTATCTGGCGAAGCATCGTAGGGGCGCGCCCAGGCAAGCTGCACGCGGGTGGCGCCACCCGGCACGATGACCGTGCCGACGCGCGCTCCATGGCTTTGGAGGGTGCCTAGATCAGGGTCTGCGGGTGCAGGTGCGGCGGCGGCCCAATTGCCGAAGCGGTTACGGATATCGGTTTCAATGGCGGCAGCATCGATATCGCCGACGACAATCAGGGTGGCGCGCTCGGGACGATAATAGGTGCGGTAAAAATCCCGCAGCAGATCGACCGGCGCGTTGCTGATAATATCGGTCTTGCCGATCGGCGGACGTTGCGGCACACGCTGCCCCGGCAGCAGCTGAGCAAGCAAACCAGTCCCGCCACGGTATTGCGGCGTGTCACGCAGCTTCTCTTCCGAAAGAATGACGCCGCGCTCGCGGTCGAAGGCGCCGGCATCGAGTGTCAGTTCGCTCGCCGTCTCGCGCATCAGCATCAGGCCGGTCGAAATCGTCTCCGGATTGGCTTCCGGCAGATCCAGCGCATAAACAGTTTCGCCATAGCTCGTGGACGCATTCGTATCCGCGCCGAAGGCAAGACCGAGACGCTGAAGGGTGCGCACCATTTCGCCTTCCGGCACATGGGTCGAGCCCTTGAAGGCCATATGCTCGAGGAAATGCGCCAAGCCCTGCTGGTCGTCGCGCTCCTGCAAGGAGCCAGCGCCGATACGGAAACGGATCGCCACCTGACCGGCCGGAGTCGCATTGTGCATGACGGCATAGCGCATGCCGTTCGGCAAGGTCCCAAAGCGAATTCCCTGCTCCACCGGCAGGTCGCTTGCCGCCTGAGGCCAGTTGGCGACAGGCGTTTCCGCACAGGCGGGAGCCGCAACGGTAACGAGGAGTGCGAGCGCTGTCGCAACGAAAAGTTTCGGGGATAGACGACCGGCTGGGTTTTGACGTGGCATGCTTGCTTTGTTGGTGAGAACGATTGGATGATGCGATGCACGGAGCCCGTACATCGCATCATCAGGCAAGCATTGCAATCCCGGCGCTTGTCATGCAGGGATGGCCCGATCCTACATATGAATCGGCTTGAAGAAGGTCGCGAGCGCTGCTTCCTTGACGGCTTCCGACATGGTGGGATGCGCGTGGCAGGTGCGGCCAAGATCTTCCGACGAACCGCCGAATTCCATCAGCACGGCGATCTCGTGGATCATCTCGCCGGCGCCGAAGCCGACGATATGGCCGCCGAGAACGCGATCCGTTTCCTTGTCGGCGAGGATCTTGACGAAACCGTCCGTCGCCAGCATGGCGCGGGCGCGGCCGTTGGCGGAGAACGGGAACTTGCCGACCTTGTAGGCGATGCCAGCGGCCTTCAGCTCTTCCTCGGTCTTGCCGACGGAGGCGACTTCCGGCTGCGTGTAGACGACGCTCGGAATGACGTCGTAGTTCACATGGCCGGCCTGTCCGGCGAGGATTTCGGCAAGCGCCACGCCCTCATCTTCCGCCTTGTGTGCCAGCATCGGACCCTTCACGACATCGCCGATGGCATAGATGCCAGCGACGTTGGTCTTGAAGTGACCGTCGATCTCGACGCGGCCGCGATTGTCGAGCACGACGCCGGCTTCCTCGAGGCCGAGGCCTGCCGTGTACGGCTTGCGGCCAGTGGCGACGAGGACGACATCGGCATCGAGCACGACCTTGTCGCCGCCCTTGACCGGCTCGAAGGTGACCTTGGCGCCGTTGCCGGTTTTTTCCACGCCGACGACCTTGGCGCCGAGATGGAACTCAAGACCCTGCTTGGCAAGCATGCGCTGGAACTGCTTGGAGACTTCGCCATCCATGCCGCCGAGGATGGTGTCGAGATATTCGACGACGGTGACCTTGGCGCCGAGGCGCGACCAGACCGAGCCGAGCTCGAGGCCGATGACGCCGCCGCCGACGACAATCATCTTGCCCGGCACCTTGTCGAGTGCGATGCCGCCGGTCGAAGAGATGATGACCTCCTCGTCGATCTCAAGCGGAACGCCCGGAATGCCGGCAACGTCGGAGCCGGTGGCAATGACGATATTCTTGCCTTCGATCTCGGTCACCTTGCCGTCTTCAGCCGTGACGGAAACCTTACCGGCCGAAACGATCTTGCCGGTGCCCTGGAAGGCATCGATCTTGTTCTTCTTGAAGAGAAAAGCGACGCCGTCGACGTTCGACTTAACCGTTGCATCCTTGTGCGCCAGCATCTTTACAAGATTGAGCTTCGGTGCGGCAACGTCGACGCCGAGGGCGTCCATGCCATGGCCGGCATGATGGAACACTTCGGAAGCATGCAGCAGCGCCTTGGAGGGGATGCAACCGACATTGAGGCAGGTGCCGCCATAGGTCGCGCGCTTTTCGACGACCGCGACCTTCAGGCCGAGCTGCGCTGCCTTGACTGCGCAGACATAGCCGCCGGGGCCGGTTCCGATAATGATCACATCGTAGGACATGTTTTAATTTCCTTGTTTTGTATCTGTTTAGAGCATGATGCCGAAAAGTGTGAGCGGTTTTCGGACGACATCATGCTCTACTTCTTTGATTCTAGAGCGGATTCAGATTTTAGGTCGAAGAGACCTAAAATCATCCGGCTCTAATCGGTCGCCCGTGCCAAGGCGAGGCGGATGCCGAAGCCGACGAGCGCCGCTCCGGTGATGCGGTTGAACCATTTGCCTGAAGCGATGAAACGATCTCGCACCGGCTTGACGGTGAAGAAGGTGGAAACGCCGGCAAACCAGGCGACAAGCGCCGCCGCCATGCCGATGCCGTAGCTGAACTGGATGAGCGCCGGCGTATCGTGATGAACGAGCATCGAAAACAGCGACAGGAAGAACAGCACCGGCTTCGGGTTCAGCGCATTGGTGATGAAGCCCGTCGCCAGGCAGCGCCAGACGGAAACCGGCTTGCGGTCTTCCTCGGTGATCTCGACATCCTTCACCTTGAAGCCCGGCTCGCGGAAGGCCTTGATGCCGAGATAGACGAGATAGAGCACGCCGGCCCACTTGATCATGCTGAACAGCATCAGAGATTGCGACACGATCAGACCAAGACCGAGAATGGTGTAGCTGATGTGGAAGAGCAGCGAAAAGCCCATGCCGAGGCCGGTCATCATGGCCGCGCGGCGGCCATGCACGATGCTCTGGCGCAGGATGACGGCAAAATCGGCGCCGGGAATGACGATGAAAATCGAGAACACCGCCATCAGGCCGAGAAATTCGAGACTATACTGCATGTCACCCATCCGTTCTGATTAGCGGCCACCGCTCACATCGAGCACGGCACCCGTTATATAGGATGCGTGCGGGCTCAAGAGATAGAGGATGGCGTCGGCAACCTCATCGGCCGTTCCCGCCCGCTTCATCGGCAGCTGCGGTGCGATATCGCGCGCCCGATCCGGCAGTCCGGCGGCCGCATGAATATCCGTATCGATGATACCGGGCCGCACCGCATTGACGCGAATGCCTTCAGCCGCCACCTCGCGTGCAAGCCCGACAGTGAACGTATCGATCGCGCCCTTGGAGGCGGCATAGTCAACATATTGCCCGCCGCCGCCAAGCGTCGCCGCCATGGAGGAGAGGTTAACGATCACCCCGCCCTTGCCGCCATGCCGGGTCGACATGCGGCGCACGGCTTCCGCCGCCGCCAGCATCGAGCCGGTGA
Source organism: Rhizobium sp. 11515TR (assembly GCF_002277895.1). Lineage (NCBI taxonomy): Bacteria > Pseudomonadati > Pseudomonadota > Alphaproteobacteria > Hyphomicrobiales > Rhizobiaceae > Rhizobium > Rhizobium sp. 11515TR. The sequence goes on from NZ_CP022998.1 coordinate 19,109, forward strand.
CGTTGATACGAAACATGCGGTCGAGCCGCTCCGGCGTCATCTCGTCCAGGCGTTGGATGACATCGACGATGCCGGCATTGTTGACGAGCCCGTCGATGCGGCCGAAATGCGCATCGACCTTGGCAAAGATGGATTTGATATCCTTGGGCTTGCCGACATCGCCGGCAACTGCGATCGCCTGGCCGCCGGCGTCAACGATTGTCCCAACCACAGCCTCGGCCGCATCCTTGTTGGACGCATAATTGACCGCAACGGCCCAGCCGTGCTGAGCGGCAGCCAGACAAACCGCGGCACCGATGCCGCGGCTGCCGCCAGTTACCAGAAGAACAGGTGTGTCGTCGGTCATTGATTGCATCCTTTCAGACTAAGGACATCCCAGGGCGCGACAGTCGCCTTGCCCTTACCCCAGAGGGACGACTTCTGGATCGAGGGACCAAGCGCCGGCAGGAACAGCCGATCCGCTGCACTCTCGCCTTCCGCCGGCAGCGCGCGGATATGGCCTTTCAGATCCGAGGCATAGACCATGCCCTGCCATACGGTGCAGGCCCTGAGGTCGGCTCCGGTTACATCCCCCTCAGGGCATTCGAACATGATCCGCCCATCGGCGCGCAGATGGTCGTCCGTGCGCATCACGATTCCATCTGCCACGATATTGGTATTGCGCACTGCGAGCTTGAATCTGTTGCTGACGGATGAGTCCGAGCCCATGGGCTCGAAGCGCAACTCATAGGCATTGTCCATATCGACATAGACAGCCTTTTCCTGCACGCATTCTTCCGCATAGGCAGACACGGGATTGACCGCGCAGGCCAGCATTATCCAGCGCATCGAGGCCAGTCGGATCATCGCCGTTGCGATCGGCATCGTCATTGCCCTCCCGGCTCGCGCCGGCCGTCGGCATTTTCCATGACGCCGAAATCGGTGAACAGAACCAGCGGCCTGCCGGCGGCATCCAGCCCCCAAAACACCGGATAGAAGCCATCACCCCAGTCGCTCGAGAAGATGGCGACGTTGCCGCGCTTGCCCGATATCGGCCGATGTAAGACGTAGTCGTCGTTATTCGGCTTCAGCTCGGACGCCAGAACATCATCATAGTAGTTGATATCCGGCGACGACTTCTCTGCCTGGACCTGCTTTTCGCGCTCCTGGATCAGCGCGAAGGTGTTGGTATCCATGTAGCAGCCGAGACCGGCATCGACCGGATAGCCGAAGAACTCATCATTCTTCAGCGAATTGATATCCTGGCCGGGGACCACCGCCAGCTCCCAGCGCACCGGCTTGCCATCGGCAAAGCGCATGCTGGCCGCAGCGATGCGGCCGAAGGCCTGATACAAGGTGACGGGATAATCGCCGGGAGAAACGGTGCGGGAAAATGCCGCTCGGTCAGGCCCGACGAGCGGGTCGCTGGCGACGATACGCCCGGAGGTCAGTTCCACCTTGCCGATGCGCAGGACATTGATCGAGCGGGCGGCAAGATCGGCGTCGCCAAGCGACGCCAGATCGAGATTGCTGCTGAGCTTGGAAATGTCGAGCTCACCCGCGCCGGCGGAGGATGGCACCCATGCGGCGACGGCGCATAGCAATCCGCGCAGCGTCCGCATGGGCCATGTCGACATGATCCAACGCTCCCCTTAGAGATCGAGAACGAGACGTTCCGGATCTTCCAGGCTTTCCTTGACGCGCACGAGGAAGGTAACCGCTTCCTTGCCGTCGACGATGCGGTGATCGTAGGAGAGCGCCAGATACATCATCGGACGGATGACGACCTGACCGCCGATGGCGACCGGACGCTCCTGGATCTTGTGCATGCCGAGAATGCCCGACTGCGGCGCATTGAGGATCGGCGAGGACATCAGCGAACCATAGACGCCGCCATTGGTAATGGTGAAGGTGCCGCCCTGCATGTCGGCCATTGCCAGCGTACCGTCGCGAGCAGCCTTTGCCAGACGGCCAAGTTCCTTCTCGACTTCGGCGATCGACATCTGGTCGGCATCGCGGATCACGGGAACGACAAGGCCCTTGTCGGTACCGACGGCCATGCCGACGTGGCAGTAGTTCTTGTAGATGATGTCGGTGCCGTCGATCTCGGCGTTGACAGCAGGCAGTTCCTTCAGCGCATGGGTGACGGCCTTGGTGAAGAAGCCCATGAAGCCGAGCTTCACGCCGTGCTTCTTCTCGAAGATATCCTTGTACTTGTTGCGCAAGTCCATGACGGCCTTCATGTCCACCTCGTTGTAGGTGGTAAGCATGGCGGCGGTGTTCTGCGCATCCTTGAGGCGCTTGGCGATCGTCTGGCGCAGGCGGGTCATCTTGACGCGCTCTTCGCGGTTGACGTCCTCGACGGCGGTCGGCGCGCGGGCGGCAATAGGTGCTGCCGGTGCGGCGGCCGGAGCCGATGCAGCCTTGGCAACGGCAGCGATCACATCACCCTTCAGAACCTGGCCGCGCTTGCCGCTGCCTTCGACCTGATCGGCGGAGAGATTGTTTTCAGCAAGCAGCTTACCAGCAGCCGGCGCCGGCGGCATGGAAGAAGCCGGAGCGGAAACGGCGGGGGCGGCAACCGGTGCAGCGGCGGCAGGCGCCGGAGCAGCAGCAGCGGCGGGTGCAGCAGCCTGTGCCGGAGCGGCGGCAGCGCCGTTACCGGCGGAGATCTGGCCGAGCAGCGCGCCAAGACCCACGGTTTCGCCGGCCTGGGCGACGATTTCAGAAAGCGTGCCGGCAGCAGGCGCCGGAACTTCGATCGTCACCTTGTCGGTTTCGAGTTCGAGAAGCGGCTCATCGGCCTTGATGGCATCGCCGACCTTCTTGAACCAGGTACCGACGGTCGCTTCGCTGACGGATTCGCCGAGGGTAGGAACGCGGATTTCAGTGGCCATTGTTCAAATCCTGATTTTTCGTCTTTATGAGTTGAATGGAATTCCGGCGACAGACGGCCGGGGGACGGGTGATACGCCACGGCGCAGATACCCGGACGACAATGGTCGACCGGGCATTTGCCTGGTTGTGGCGATAGGCGGCATGTTGCTGCATGGCGGCCATCTTCTCCCCCGTCGCATCATGCGGAAGGCTGGGACGCGACGACCCGACTTTCGAACGAAACCCGGTCATCGCGCAACCCCTCAACCGCCGAGCGCGTCCTCGAGGAACGCCGCAAGCTGCGACAGATGCTTGGACATCAGGCCCGTCGCCGGAGAGGCGGCAGCCGGACGGCCGGTGTAGCGAACGCGCTGGTACTTCGCATCGATATGGGCAAGCACCCATTCCAGATAGGGATCGATGAAGGACCATGCGCCCATGTTCTTTGGCTCTTCCTGGCACCAGACCATCTCCGCATTGCGGAAGCGGCTGAGCTCGTTGATGAGCGCCTTGGCCGGGAACGGATAGAGCTGTTCGATGCGCAGCAGGTAGATGTCGTCGATGCCGCGCTTCTCGCGCTCTTCCAGCAGATCGTAATAGACCTTGCCCGAGCAGATGACGACGCGACGGATCTTGTTGTCCTTCTGCAGCTTGATCGGGCTGTCCTTGATCAGTTCCGCATCATCCCAGAGTAGGCGATGGAAGGAGCTTTCGCCGGCCATCTCCGCAAGGGTCGATACAGCGCGCTTGTGGCGCAGCAGCGACTTCGGCGTCATCAGGATCAGCGGCTTGCGGAAGTCGCGCTTCAACTGACGGCGCAGAATGTGGAAGTAGTTCGCCGGCGTCGTGACGTTGGCGACCTGCATATTGTCTTCGGCGCAGAGCTGCAGATAGCGTTCCAGACGGGCCGAAGAATGTTCCGGACCCTGGCCTTCATAGCCATGCGGCAGCAGGCAGACGAGGCCGGACATGCGCAGCCACTTGCGTTCGCCCGACGAGATGAACTGGTCGAACACGACCTGTGCACCATTGGCGAAATCGCCGAACTGTGCTTCCCAGAGGGTCAGCGCATTCGGGCGGGCAAGGGAATAGCCGTATTCGAAGCCGAGAACCGCTTCTTCCGAGAGCATCGAGTTGATGACTTCGTAGCGAGCCTGCGTCGGCGAGAGATTGGCGAGCGGGATATAGCGCTCTTCGGTCTCCTGATCGTAGAGAACCGAATGACGCTGCGAGAAGGTGCCGCGTTCGCAATCCTGACCGGACAGGCGGATCTTGTGGCCTTCGACGACGAGCGAACCGAATGCCAGGGCTTCCGCCATGGCCCAATCGATGCCCTCGCCGGTCTGCACCATGTTCGCGCGGTTTTCCATGAAGCGCTGGATGGTGCGGTGCGCATGGAAGCCGGCGGGGATTTCTGACAGCTTGCGGCCGATTTCCTTCAGCGACTTCATCGGCACGGCGGTCTTGCCGCGGCGCTGCTCGTCGGCATTGTCTGCCGTGTGCAGGCCGGACCACTCACCGTCAAGCCAGTCGGCCTTGTTCGGCTTGTAGGACTGGCCGGCCTCGAACTCCTGTTCGAGATGGGCGCGCCAATCGGCCTTCATCTTCTCGACTTCGCCTTCGGTCAGCACGCCTTCGCTGATCAGCCGCTGGGAATAGATCTGCAGCACCGTCTTGTGGGCGCGGATAACCTTGTACATGTTCGGCTGCGTGAAGGACGGTTCATCGCCTTCATTGTGGCCGTAGCGGCGATAGCAGAAGAGGTCGACCACGACCGGCTTGTGGAACTTCATGCGGAATTCGGTCGCGATCTTGGCGGCATAAACAACCGCTTCCGGATCGTCGCCGTTGACGTGGAAGATCGGCGCTTCGATCATCTTGGCGACGTCGGACGGATAGGGCGACGAGCGCGAGAAGGCCGGATTGGTGGTGAAACCGATCTGGTTATTGATGATGACATGCATCGTGCCGGCAACGCGGTGGCCGCGCAGACCGGAGAGGCCGAGGATTTCGGCAACGACGCCCTGGCCGGCGAAGGCCGCGTCACCATGGATCAAGAGCGGCACGACCTTGGCGCGTTCGGAGAGCGGGATGATGTCGCCATCCCACTGCGTGGCACCCATATCCTGCTTGGCGCGGGCCTTGCCCATGACCACCGGATTGACGATTTCCAGATGTGACGGGTTTGCCGTCAACGAGACGTGCACCTTGGCGCCGTCGAAATCACGGTCCGAAGAGGCACCGAGATGGTACTTCACGTCGCCCGAACCTTCGACTTCGTCCGGTGCGTAGGAGCCGCCCTTGAATTCGTGGAAGATGGCACGATGCGGCTTGCCCATGACCTGGGACAGCACGTTCAGACGCCCGCGATGGGCCATGCCGAACACGGCTTCGCGAAGACCGAGCTGGCTGCCGCTCTTGAGGATCTGTTCGAGCGCCGGGATCAGCGATTCACCGCCGTCGAGGCCGAAGCGCTTGGTGCCCTTAAACTTGACGTCGAGGAACTGCTCATAGCCCTCGGCTTCGATGATTTTCTGCAGGATGGCCTTCTTGCGCTCGGGATTGAAGGCGATACCCTTGTCCGGACCTTCGATGCGTTCTTGAATCCATGCCTTTTCCTCCGGATTGGAGATGTGCATGAACTCGACGCCGAGGGTGGAGCAGTAGGTGCGCTCGAGGATCTCGATCATCTCGCGAATGGTTGCGAATTCGAGGCCGAGCACGTTGTCGATGAAGATCTTGCGGTCGAGGTCGGCCTCGGTGAAGCCGTAAGCTTCCGGCGACAGTTCCTTGTAGTCTTCGACCGGTGCGGCGATGCCGAGCGGATCGAGCTTGGCGTGCAGATGGCCGCGCATGCGATAGGCGCGGATCATCATGATAGCGCGGACGGAATCGCGCGTCGCCTGCAAGACGTCTGTGGCGCTGGCCGGCGTACCGGCGGTTTCGACCTTCGCCTTCAGCTTGGTTTCGATGACCTTTTCGACAACGCCCCAGTCGCCATCGAGCGCGGACACGAGATCGCCCTTTGCCGGGATCGGCCAGTTCTTGCGCTGCCAGGAGGCGCCCTTGGCCGCCTTCTTCACATCGTCGGGACTATCCTCGAGCGCCTTGAAGAAAGACCGCCACTCGTCGGAGACCGATGAAGGATCGTCCTCATAGCGCGCGTAGAGCTGCTCGATATAGGCAGCATTGGCGCCATCCAGGAACGAGGTGATCTGAAATTGCTCGTTGGCTTCTTGCCTTGCCATGGTGAATCTGCGGGCGCTCTCGCCCGTCTCCCAACTTGTTTGCATTGCCGGTTTTCGGGTCCCCGGCGACCGTATTTCGTCTGAGGCCATCAAGGCCGTCGGTATGCACTTGCGAATGTCGAAACCGGACGGGACAAGGCGACCACCGCCCCGTCCGGCCTTGCTATAGGTAGGCTCAGCCCTTCAGGACTTCCACCAGCGTCTTGCCGAGACGCGCCGGCGATGGCGACACGCGGATGCCTGCCGATTCCATCGCCGCGATCTTGTCTTCCGCGCCACCCTTGCCGCCGGAAATGACGGCGCCAGCATGGCCCATCGTGCGGCCGGGAGGTGCAGTGCGGCCGGCGATGAAGCCGACCATCGGCTTCTTGCGGCCCTTTTTGGCTTCGTCCTTGAGGAACTGTGCGGCATCTTCTTCTGCCGAACCGCCGATTTCGCCGATCATGATGATCGACTTGGTTTCGTCGTCGGCGAGGAACATTTCCAGGACGTCGATGAATTCGGTGCCCTTGACCGGGTCGCCGCCAATGCCGACGGCGGTCGTCTGGCCGAGGCCTTCATTGGTGGTCTGAAACACGGCTTCATAGGTCAGCGTGCCCGAACGCGAGAGAACGCCGACGGAGCCCTTCTTGAAGATGGAACCCGGCATGATGCCGATCTTGCATTCGTTCGGGGTGAGCACGCCCGGGCAGTTCGGTCCGATCAGGCGCGACTTCGACTTGATGAGACGATCCTTGACCTTGACCATGTCAGCGACCGGAATGCCTTCCGTGATGCAGACGATCAGCGGGATCTCGGCGTCGATCGCTTCGAGGATCGCAGCTGCAGCGCCTGCCGGCGGCACGTAGATGACCGAGGCGTTGGCGCCGGTTGCGTCCTTGCCTTCGGCGACGGACTTGAAGATCGGCAGCTTTTCACCGTCCTTGCCGGTCCAGGTTTCACCGCCCTTGGAAGGGTGGATACCGCCGACCATCTTGGTGCCGTGATAGGCAAGAGCCTGTTCGGTATGGAAGGTACCGGTCTTGCCGGTCAGGCCCTGAACCAGAACCTTGGTGTCTTTGTTGATGAGAATAGACATGCGAGGCCTTTGTTACGAGAGGTTGGAAGACGCGGAGGCAACGCGGCGATATAAGCCGCTGACGACCTCCTGCCATGTATCGCTGCCGGCGGGCGAGAACGTGACGCCCATGCGGTAGCAGTCTTCATTTTCGAACTGGAAGAGAGTGCGTTGCTGACCGCGCGGCGAGACCTTGGTCAGGACAAGCTTGTCGTCGATCCACTCGCCGGAGGCCGGCGCGGCGGGCGTAAAGCCCACCGTATCGAACTGATAGAGCTTGTAGGCCTGACCCGCAGCGTCGAAGCCGAGAATGTTCCGGGCTTCGAACGATGTGGCGCCGTCCCGCATCTGGACATAACGCTGTTCGACGAAAAATCCGCCGAACAGACACTCGGCCGTGAGTTGCGCGGTTGCCGTGCCTTCCTTCGTCCAGGCCGAAGCCGCGACACGCTCTTCTCCCTCCCAGGTGCCGGCAAAGGCACCGAGGCGAAGATGAGCAGCCGTTGGAGCGAAGGAAGCAGCCATCCCGATCAGCCCTTGACTGCCTTCACGATCTTCTGGGCGGCATCGTCCAGGTCATCTGCGGAGATGACGTTGAGACCGGATTCGTTGATGATCTTCTTGCCGAGCTCGACATTGGTGCCCTCGAGGCGAACGACGAGCGGAACCTTCAGACCGACTTCCTTGACGGCTGCAAGCACGCCTTCGGCAATGACGTCGCACTTCATGATGCCGCCGAAGATGTTGACCAGAATGCCCTGGACAGCCGGATCGGCGGTGATGATCTTGAAGGCGGCCGTAACCTTTTCCTTGGTGGCGCCACCGCCGACATCGAGGAAGTTCGCCGGCTCAGCGCCGTAGAGCTTGATGATGTCCATGGTTGCCATGGCGAGACCGGCGCCGTTGACCATGCAGCCGATGTTGCCGTCGAGCGCGACATAGGCGAGGTCGTATTCGTGCGCCTGGATTTCCTTCTCGTCTTCTTCGGACGTGTCGCGCAGCGCGCGGATGTCTTCATGACGGAAGAGCGCGTTGCCATCGAAGGAAACCTTGGCGTCGAGAACGCGAAGGCGGCCATTGGTCATGACGATCAACGGGTTGACTTCGAGGAGCGCCATGTCCTTCTCGACGAAGGCCTTGTAGAGGATCGGGAAGAGCTTGGCAGCGTCTTCGCGGGCAGCACCCTCGAGCTTCAGCGCGTCGGAAAGAGCAGCCGTGTTGGCAGCCGTCACGCCCGTCGACGGGTCGATGGCGACGGTGATGATCTTTTCCGGCGTGTCGTGCGCAACGGTCTCGATATCCATGCCGCCTTCGGTCGAAACGACGAAGGCAACCTGACCGACGGAACGGTCGACCAGGATCGAGAGGTAGAGTTCGCGGTCGATGTCGGCACCGTCTTCGATGTAGAGGCGGTTGACCTGCTTGCCGGCCGGGCCGGTCTGCTTGGTCACCAGCGTGTTACCGAGCATGTCCTTGGCATTGGCGACAACATCGTCAATCGACTTGGCGAGACGAACGCCGCCTTTGGCGTCCGGGCCGAGTTCCTTGAACTTGCCCTTGCCGCGGCCACCAGCGTGGATCTGGCTCTTCACGACGTAAAGCGGGCCCGGAAGCTGTTTGGCAGCGGCAGCGGCTTCATCGGCGGAGAAGATGGCAACGCCGTCCGCGACGGGTGCGCCATAGCTCTTCAACAGCGCCTTGGCCTGGTATTCATGAATGTTCATGGGTCTATCCCTGTTGGAAGGCGGAAATTACTTCAGCGACGGCGCGATGGTGGCGCAGGCTTCGCAAAGACCCGCAACGGCTGCGACCGACTTGTCGAAGGCTTCCTTTTCGGCCTTGTTCAGGTCGATCTCGATAACGCGCTCGATGCCGCCGGCACCGATAACGGTGGGAACGCCGACATACATGTCCTTGACGCCGTACTGGCCATCGAGGTGAGCGGCGCAGGGCAGGACGCGCTTCTTGTCCTTGAGGTAGGACTCGGCCATGGCGATAGCGGAGGCGGCTGGAGCGTAATAGGCAGAACCGGTCTTGAGCAGGCCGACGATCTCGGCGCCGCCGTCACGGGTGCGCTGGATGATTTCTTCAAGGCGCTCGGCGGTCAGCCAGCCCATGTTGACGAGGTCCGTCAGCGGGATGCCGGCAACGGTGGAGTAGCGGGCGAGCGGAACCATCGAGTCGCCGTGGCCGCCGAGAACGAAAGCCGTGACGTCTTCGACCGATACGTTGAATTCTTTGGCGAGGAAGAGGCGGAAGCGTGAGCTATCGAGCACGCCAGCCATGCCCACAACCTTGTTGGTCGGCAGGCCCGAGAATTTCTGCAGCGCCCAGACCATGGCGTCGAGCGGATTGGTGATGCAGATCACGAAAGCGTTCGGGGCATACTTCTTGATGCCGGCGCCGACCTGCTCCATGACCTTGAGGTTGATGCCGAGAAGGTCGTCGCGGCTCATACCCGGCTTGCGGGGAACGCCTGCGGTGACGATGCAGACGTCAGCGCCTTCGATCGCAGAATAGTCGCTGGCGCCCGTGAGATTGGCGTCGAAGCCTTCGACTGGAGAAGACTGGGCAATGTCGAGACCCTTGCCCTGAGGAATGCCGTCCGCGATGTCGAACAGGACGATGTCGCCCAGTTCCTTCAGGCCGGCGAGATGCGCCAGCGTGCCACCAATCATGCCAGAACCAATAAGTGCGATCTTGTTGCGCGCCATTTCGGTGTATCCTTTGCGATCAAAATCCGTGGCGGGACACCGTGACAGGCATCCACAATAGCCACCAATCGCATAGACCCAAAGGCCGAAATTGGCAATTGATTATTTTGAGATCAGGAATTTCAATCGGTTAGATCGAAAAATTCTTACGTAAACGTAAATTAACCTGTCACCGAAATGTTACTCGGCGGCGCGCCTGGCCGGAGTCTGAGCGAGATATTCGGCACTACGCATCTCGAAAAGCCGCGATGCCGTGCGGTCGAATTCGAAGCCTTCCGTCCCCCGCCGCTCCTCGAGCAGATCTTCAGGCATGGCAGCCGCGGAGACGTAGAGGCGGATATTATGGTCGTAAAGCGTGTCGATCAAAATGATGAAACGCTTCGTCTGGTTGCGCTTGTCCGGCCCGAGCTTCGGCACGCGATCGAGGAAGATCGTATCGAAACGTTCGGCGATGGCGAGGAAATCGGCAGGACCGAGCGGCGCGTCGCAGAGATCGGCGAAAGAAAAGCGTGCGATGCGGTCGACGGCAAGGGGCACATGGATGGAGCGCCCCTTCATCGGGATTTCCACCGGCTGCGCCTTGCGCCCGTGCAGCGCCTGCATCCAGGAGGCATCCATCGCCATGTCGGTGCGCTGGTCGAGCGGCGTCAGATAGACGGGCTGGCTGTTCAGCTTCTCCATGCGATAGTCCGTGGGTGAATCCAGCGTCACCACATCGACATGCTTCTTGAGCAGATCGATGAAGGGCAGGAAGAGACCACGATTGAGCCCATCGCGGTAGAGATTATCGGGTTCGACATTCGATGTGGCGATCAGCACGCAGCCGAGCGAAAACAGCTCCGAAAACAGCCGCGAGAGGATCATCGCATCGGCAATGTCGGTGACGGTGAATTCATCGAAGCACAGCAGCTCGGCTTCAGCATAGAGATCGGCGGCGACAGGCGGTATGGGATCGGCCTGCTTCGTCTCGCCATTCTTGAATTTCAGACGCTGCGTCGCGATGCGATTGTGCACATCGGTCATGAACTCGAAGAAATGCGCCCGGCGTTTCTTCTGGCAGGGCGCCATCGAGAAGAACATGTCCATCAACATGGTCTTGCCGCGCCCGACGCTGCCGTGAATATAGAGACCCTTGATCGTCTCGACCGACTTCTTGCGCGCAGCAAACATCCAGCCGAGCGCGCTGGATTTTGCGGCGGGGCGCTTGCGCTTGAGCTCGGCAAGCACCCGGTCCAGCATTTTCGCCACATCCATCTGCGCCGAATCCACCTGAAGGGATCCGGACGCCGTCAGCGCCTTCAGCTGTTCGCAGACGCTGATCGAATAATCTGGCATGGGCTGCATGGGGAAATATCCGCCTGTGCAAAATAAGGGCGCACCCGAAGGGTGCTGCCCTTCTCAAAATAAGCTTATCGGCTGAGGCTGAGCGGCTGGCCGGAGGCAGTCGAACCGTCAAAACGCGAATCGGCCGTCTTGTAGACCGTACCGATCGTCGAACCGTCACGATTCTTCAGGAGAACCTGCTTGCCGGAGACTTCCCACGACCCCATCGAGGTGAGTTCACCCGCGCAGCCGCGCGTACCGCCACGTGAGCCGCTGCCAAGGTTGGTCAGTGTCAGGAACATATCGCAGCTCGATCCGCCATTGCTCACCTTCCAGCTGCCGACCATCGATTCCTTCGTGACATCCATAGCCGAAGCCGCCATCGCCTGCTGCTGCGCCGGATTGGCCGCATTCGGCGCGCTCGCCGGCGCCGCCGGGAATTGCGAGCCGTTACCGGCGCCGGGAGGCGGAAGCTGGCTGGATTGGACGGAAGGAACAGGCTGAGCCTGCAGTGGTGCCGGAGACGAATAACTGTCGTTATTGTATGCCGTGCGCTGGCAACCGGCAAGCGACAGGCCAATCGCCGCAGCCGTCACTGCATATCTAAACTGCATCATCACACTCCTAAATGATTGTCCACCGCTGACATCAACAAAGTGATATTTAATGATGTCCGAATTATCGTATTTCACTTTGGTTAATCAAGTCGATACCGCCACAAATTGCCGAAGGCCATAGCTGGACAAGAATCGGGTGGTTTCAAGGCTTAACCAGCTGCAACTCATCCAAAATGACTGCGAGCGGTCAATTCGGCTATTTCTCCGACGCCCGCCTCTGTTCGAATGCCCTCACAACGGCCGCATATCGCGGATCATCTGCGGGACATGCGGGCGCTTCGGCGAGCATGCCGAAGCATTTTGATTTTGCGGTTAAACGGCCGGAAACGGCGGGTCAGACCCGCCGCTCGACCATCATCTTCTTGATTTCGGCGATCGCTTTGGCCGGGTTCAGACCCTTCGGGCAGGTCTGGGCGCAGTTCATGATCGTATGGCAGCGATAGAGGCGGAAGGGATCCTCGAGATTGTCGAGGCGCTCACCCTTGGCTTCGTCTCTGGAGTCGATAAGCCAGCGATAGGCCTGCAGCAGAACGGCCGGGCCGAGATAGCGGTCGCCGTTCCACCAATAGCTCGGACAGGAAGTGGAGCAGCAGGCGCACAGGATGCACTCATAGAGGCCATCGAGCTTCAGACGGTCTTCATGGCTCTGCTTCCATTCCTTGGCAGGCGGCGGGGAAACCGTCTTCAGCCAGGGCTCGATCGAGCGGTGCTGGGCATAGAAGTTCGTCAGATCCGGCACGAGGTCCTTGACGACGGGCATGTGCGGCAGCGGATAGATCTTCACCGTACCCTTGATCTCGTCCAGACCCTTGGTGCAGGCGAGCGTGTTGGTGCCATCGATGTTCATCGCGCAGGAGCCGCAAATGCCTTCGCGACAGGAACGGCGCAGCGTCAGCGTCGGGTCGATCTTGTTCTTGATGTAGAGCAGACCGTCGAGCACCATCGGGCCGCAATCATCGACATCGATATAATAGGTATCGATGCTCGGATTCTGGCCGTCATCCGGGCTCCAGCGATAGACGCGGAATTCGCGCGTGTTCTTGGCGCCGACCGGCTTCGGCCAGACCTTGCCTTCGCGCATCTGAGAGTTCTTGGGCAGAGCGAGTTCAACCATGGTCAGTTCCTCTCAGATCAGTACACGCGTGCCTTCGGCTCGATCTTGTGCGGATCGATGCCTTCGGCGATCAGGTCGGTGTGAACCGGACGATAGTCGAGCTTAACGTCGCCTGCCTCGTTGACCCAGGCAAGCGTATGCTTACGCCAGTTTTCGTCATCGCGGCCGGCGAACTTGCCCTCTGTATAGTCCTCGCGGGCATGCGAGCCGCGGCTTTCCTTGCGGGCCTCGGCGCCGTAGATCGTCGTGATCGCGTTGGCCATCAGATTGTGAAGTTCCAGCGTTTCGACGAGGTCTGAATTCCAGATCAGCGAACGGTCGGTGACCTTGATATCGGGCAGTTCCTTCCAGATCTCAGACAGGCGGCGGCAGCCGGATTCCAGCGATTCCTGGGTACGGAACACGGCGGCGTCTTCCTGCATGGCGCGCTGCATCTTCTCGCGCAGCGCTGCCGTCGGCGTCGAGCCGCTGGCGTGGCGCAGGCGATCGAAGCGCTCCATGATCTTGTCACAGGCGGCAACGTTGACCGGCGGAACCGGGCTGTTACGGTCGATGACCTGACCGGCGCGGATGGCGGCTGCGCGACCGAAGACCACGAGGTCGATCAGCGAGTTCGAGCCGAGACGGTTGGCGCCGTGCACCGAAGCGCAGCCGGCTTCGCCGACGGCCATCAGACCCGGCAGCACGCGCTCGGGATTGTTGCTGTCAGCGTTGAGCACTTCGCCCCAGTAGTTCGTCGGAATGCCGCCCATATTGTAGTGAACGGTCGGAAGCACGGGGATCGGATCGCGGGTCACATCGACGCCGGCGAAGATGCGGGCGCTCTCGGAAATACCGGGAAGGCGCTCATGCAGCACGGCCGGATCGAGGTGGTCGAGATGCAGGAAGATATGGTCCTTGTTCTTGCCGACGCCACGTCCCTCGCGAATCTCAAGCGTCATGCAGCGCGAAACGACGTCGCGCGAGGCAAGGTCCTTCGCCGAAGGAGCATAGCGCTCCATGAAACGCTCGCCCTCGGAATTGACGAGATAGCCACCTTCGCCCCGTGCGCCTTCGGTGATCAGGCAGCCCGAACCGTAGATGCCGGTCGGATGGAACTGCACGAATTCCATGTCCTGCAGCGGCAGGCCGGCGCGAGCCACAATGCCGCCGCCATCGCCGGTGCAGGTATGGGCAGAGGTCGCCGAGAAATAGGCGCGACCGTAGCCGCCTGTCGCCAGCACCACCATCTTGGCGGCGAAGCGATGGATCGTGCCATCATCGAGGCACCAGGCAACGACGCCGGTGCAGCGGCTGCCATCATCGGACATGATGAGGTCGAGCGCGAAATATTCGATGAAGAATTCCGCATTGTTGCGCAGCGACTGGCCGTAGAGCGTATGCAGGATGGCGTGGCCCGTACGGTCGGCAGCGGCACAGGTGCGCTGCACCGGCGGTCCCTCACCAAAATTCTGCATGTGGCCGCCGAACGGGCGCTGATAGATCTTGCCTTCTTCGTTGCGCGAGAAGGGCACGCCATAGTGCTCGAGCTCGTAGACAGCCTTGGGCGCTTCCATCACCATGTACTGCATGGCATCGACATCGCCGAGCCAGTCGGAGCCCTTGACGGTATCGTAAAGGTGCCATTGCCAGCTGTCCGGCGTCATGTTCTGCAGCGAGGCGGCGATGCCGCCCTGGGCCGCGACGGTGTGCGAGCGGGTCGGGAAAACTTTGGTGATGCAGGCGGTGCGGAAACCCTGTTCGGCCATGCCGAGCGTGGCGCGTAGGCCGGCGCCGCCGGCACCGACGACGATCACGTCATAGGAGTGGTCGATATACTTGTAGGCTTTCCCGTTTTGAGCGGGCCCATTCTGAGCGGATGAGTTCGGTGCCATGATGCAATTATCCTACGAACGCGATCTTCAGAATGGCGAAAAGACAGAGCCCCGCCACGATGATCGCGAAGAACGTGTTGAGCATGAGAAGGACGATCTTGGCGAATTCGCCATGAACATAGTCCTCGATGATGACCTGCATGCCGATCTTCATATGAATGAGGGCGGAGATCACCATCAGGCCGAAGATGACGGCGACGATCGGGTTCGAGATCGCATGCACGACTTCAGCGTAGGGCGCGCCGGCATAGATCATCAGGAAGATGACGAAGAAGAGGAAAAGTGGAACGTTGGCAACGGCGGTCAGGCGCTGGCGCCAGAAATGATCGGTACCTTCCTTGGCGGAACCGAGACCGCGGACTTTGCCCAGAGGAGTGCGCATATCCATGAGAAATATCCTTTAAAGCATGATCCCGAAATGCGCCCAGGCGCTTCCGGGAGCGATCATGCCAATCAACCCAGCCGGATGATGATGCCGATGATCCAGACCAGCGCGGTCAGACAGATCGAGCCGATGAGCGTGAACTTAGCCATCTTCGTCGAGACGGCGGGATCGAAACCGTGCCCGAGATCCCAGATGAAATGACGAAAGCCACCCAGCATATGATGCAGCAGCGCCCAGGTGTAGCCGAGCAGGATGATACGGCCGATGATCGTACCCATGATCCAGTTGACCAGATCGAAATAGCCCTGACCCGTCGCCGCGGCGATCAGCCACCAGGCGACCAGCAGCGTGCCGAAGTAGAGCGCGCCGCCGGTGATGCGGTGGACGATCGACATGACCATGGTGGGAATGGGTTTGTAGATTTGCAGATGCGGCGACAGAGGCCGGTTTTGTGTGACGTTCGCCATCAGAACCTCGCGGCGTTACGATACGCTTAGAACCCGGATATCCGGGGCAACGCGCGCGCGGGGATGCGCAGTGTGCGTTGCATCATTGCGACCATTAATCACACAGACGGCCATCGACAAGCACAATTGATGTCTGCATCGAATTTAATCGATTCGGATCGCTCTGCACTTTAGCGAGCATGCAGAGAAGAGCCTCTCATTCCGGCCCATTTACCATTTCGGCAAGCCTGACATGGACTTCGCTGCTGTCTTCGGGCAATCTGCCGTTAAGATTTCATTAACGAACCGAAGCGGATCGAATCATGACCCCGCATCTTTTCAAGGCAGCAGCGCTCGTTTTAGCGGCAACCGCTCTTTCCTCGACGCCAACTTCGGCCGGCGACTATCGCCACTGGCACCATCACAACCGCTCCGGCATCGTGCGCCTCAACCAGATATCCCAACCGCAGAGTTCAGGGCAGCAACCCGCCCGGATCGTGATCATGGAACGACGCGATGCGGCAAGCGCCGGCAGCTATGCCGGTTCGGCCGACGTCTATCGGGCTGATGGCGGCACCTATGTTATCGGCTATGGCGGCTACAATCCTTATGCTCGGTCCGCTGTGGCGCAGCTGCGACCGAAGGCGAAGGTCATCGATGTCCGCTATGCCGGCAATCCCTGCTCATACGAAGCGGGCGTCTGCGTCATCCGGCACTGATGGTTGTCAATCGGCGAGAAATCGCCAGACCGTCGTTTTCTTGACTTCGCTGTCCTCGAGCGCCCGCGTCACCGGCACTTGATAGGTCGCCTGCTCTTCCAGACGATCCTTGGGAAGATAGGCCCTGCCGGGATCGCCGACCAGAACGCCCTTGCCTTCACCGGCCAGTCGCCGCAGCCAGGGAACGAGCCCCGCTGCAAAGTCGCGATCGTAGAAAACGTCGCCGGCAAGAATAACGTCCGCATTCACGGCGCGGCCGATGATGTCATCGCCAGAAAAATCGACGGTGACGCCGTTTTCAAGGGCATTGAGCCGGATCGCCGAGCCCGCCCAAGGATCGATATCGACCGCGAGCATATGGGCCGCACCCGCTCGCTTGGCGGCAATCGCGACGAGCCCGGAGCCGCTGGCAAAATCCAGCACCGTTTTGCCGGCAACGATCTCCGGATGATCGAGTATATAGCGCGCGAGACCCTGGCCGCCGGCCCAGGCAAAGGCCCAGAAGGGCGGCGGCAGGCCGATCTCTTCCAGCTCCTCTTCCGTCTTCAGCCAGAGCTCATGCGCCTCGCTTGCCAGATGCAGCCGGATTTCCGGCACATGCGGCGGCGCCATTAGGTTGGTATTGGCACGGATGAAGCTTTCCGGATCGGTTTTCAACGAATCTCCCACCCACCGAACAAAGGGGAATCAGGCCAGCGGGTTGTCCAGACCACCCATGCGGCAGACTTCGAGCCATTCATCATCCGTCACCGGCTGCACCGAAAGCCGCATGGAGGTGACGAGCGCCATCTGCGACAGCTTCGGGTTGGCCTTGATGTCCTTGAGGGTCACCGGATTCGGCATATCGCGCACCGCGCGGATGTCGACACATTCCCAACGCGGATCGTCCTTGGCAGTCGAATCGGGATGCGCCAGCGCGCAGACCTCGACGATACCGACGACTTCGAGCCCGTCATTGGAATGATAGAAGAAGCCCTTGTCGCCGATCTGCATGGCCCGCATGTTGTTGCGGGCAAGATAGTTGCGCACGCCGGTCCATTCGGTACCTTTTGCGCCGGCATCCTTCTGCTGCTGCCAGGACCAGGAGGACGGCTCGGATTTATAAAGCCAATGCGCCATCTCTCATGCCTCCGGATTGTTGAAGACCCAGTTGAACGGCTTGATCTCGACGCTCTCGAACAGGCCGGCCTTCGCATAGGGATCGGCATCGGCAATCGCCTTGGCGGCCTCGGCGCTCTCGGCCTCGACGACAACGAGACTACCGTTCGGCTTGCCGTCCGCATCCAGGAATGGACCGGCGATCTTCAACGTGCCCTCGGCATTGAGCTTGTTCAGATGCTCCAAATGCGCCGGACGCGTCTCCATGCGAACATTCAGGTGACCGGGCTTGTCCTTGCAGACAAAGGCGAAAAGCATTGCTTGCTCCTTCAAATATCCAGAAACTATTCCGTAGTGATCGGCCGCGTCATCAACTGCCCGATGGCGGTGGCTATGTCGAGCTTGCCGTCGATGATGGCGGACACCGCGTCGGTGATCGGCATGTCGACGCCGAGTTTGTGGGCCAGCCGCGCGGCAATGGAGGCCGCATAAGCGCCTTCAACCAGCGTGCCGTGCGTCGGATCCACCGTTTCTCCCCTGCCAAGGGCAATACCAAATCTGAGATTGCGCGATTGATGGCTTGTGGCCGTCAGCACGAGGTCGCCAAGACCCGACAGGCCGCGCACGGTTTCAGCCTTGCCGCCTTTGGCCGCGACGAAGCGTGACATCTCGGCAAGACCGCGGCTGATCAGCGCCGCCCGGGCGGAATCCCCGATGCCGCGGCCCTCGACGATACCGCAGGCAATCGCGAGAACATTCTTCAAGGCACCCCCGAGCTGCACGCCGATACGGTCATCCGAAGCGTAAAGGCGGAACGTCGGGCCGGAAATCGCCTGCGCAAGTCTCTCGGCCACCGCCATATCGGCTGCGGCAATCGCCATAGCCGTCGGCAGGCCTTTGGCGATGTCGGAGGCAAAGCCCGGCCCGGAGAGAACGGCGATGGCATGCTCCGGCAGTTCGCGCTCCAGCATTTCGGTCAGCAGATCGCCGGAAACCTTGTCGATACCCTTGGCGCAGGTGACGACGACGGCATCCTTGGTGAGATAAGGACCATAATGGCGGGCAGCATCGGCCTGCGCCTGCGAAGGCATGGCGAAGAGGACGATGCCGGCATCGGAAACGGCGTCCGCCTCGGCCGAAAACCGCAACGAATCCGGCAGCTCGATCCCGGGCAACACGGCATCATGCATGCGATCGGCGGCGAGATCCGCCATCAGACCGGCCTTGCGGCCGACGAGGGTGACGTCGCTGCGGCCGGTCAATGCGATGACGGCTGCGAGCGCCGTGCCGAAAGCGCCAGCGCCGATGACTGCGATCCGCTCGTTGCCGCTCATGCCTTTGCTCCCCGTTTGCCGTGCCCGAGCAGAGTTTCCGCCTTCTGATCCAGCGGCCAGCGCGAGCGCGGCTGCACATCGAGATCGTCAGGCGCCGCACCCGTCGCCATGCGCTCCAGTCCAGCCCAGGCGATCATGACGGCATTGTCCGTACACAGTCTCAATGGCGGCGCGATGAAACGGAAACCGTTGGCGTCGCAAAGCTCCTGCAGCGTGCGGCGCAGCTCGAGATTGGCGGCGACACCGCCGGCCACGACAAGCGACGGCTGTTCCGCCGTCTTCGGAAATTCCGTCTTGAAGCGCTGCAGGCCGCGGCCAATTCGGTCCTTCAGCGTGCGCGAGATCGCCTTCTGGAAGGAGGCACAGATATCGGCAATATCCTGCTCGGTGACAGGAGCAATCGCAGTGGCCGCCTGCCGCACCGCCGTTTTCAGGCCGGAAAAGGAAAAATCGAGGCGCGTCTCGCCGACCAGCGGCCGTGGCAGATCGAAACGGTCCGGATTGCCGTTTTTCGCGGCTGCTTCCACGGCAGGGCCGCCGGGATAGGGCAGTCCCAGAAGTTTGGCCGTTTTGTCGAAGGCTTCGCCGAGCGCATCGTCGATCGTCGTACCCCAGCGCTCGTATTCACCGATACCGCGCACCAGAATCAGCTGGGTATGGCCGCCGGAAACGAGCAGCATGAGGTAGGGAAAGGCAAGTCCGTCTGTCAGCCGTGCCGTCAAGGCATGGCCTTCCAGATGGTTGATGGCGTATAATGGCTTGCCTGTCGCGCGCGAGATCGCCTTGCCGGTCATCAGCCCGACGAGCAGGCCGCCGATGAGGCCCGGGCCGGACGTGGCGGCAATGGCATCGACGTCCGAGAGCGACACATTGGCGCGTTTCAATGCTTCGTCGATCAGCGTATCGAGCGCCTCGACATGCGCACGCGCAGCAATTTCCGGCACGACGCCGCCATAGGCGCTATGCTCGTCCAATTGGCTGAGGACGACATCGGAACAGACCATGGGCGTGCCGTCATCCCGGCGCTCGACAATGGCCGCAGCGGTTTCGTCGCAGCTTGTTTCGATGCCGAGAATACGAAGAACGGGTGTCATGGAGAAAGTTCGTTGCCTACAGGTCGATTGCGGTAAAGCGGAAATATGGTTACGGGAACTGTCGGTAACAACGGATCAAAGCGGATGCAAACAAAACCTTTCCGGATCGGCACGCGCGGCAGCCCGCTGGCGCTCGCCCAGGCGCGAGAAGCGCGCGACCGCCTGATGGCGGCCCATGGCCTTCCGGAGGAGATGTTCGAAATCGTCGTTCTCACCACCAAGGGCGACCGCATCACCGACCGCTCGCTTGCGGCAATCGGCGGCAAGGGCCTGTTCACGGAAGAGCTCGAAGAAAAGCTGACCTCGGGCGAGCTCGACTTCGCCGTGCACTCGGCCAAGGACATGGCGACGAAACTGCCGCACGGCCTGGCGCTCACCGCTTATCTGCCGCGCGAAGATATCCGCGATTCCGTTATCGGCCGCACCGCGCCGAAATTGATCGAGCTGCCGCATGGTGCAACAGTCGGCTCTGCGTCGCTGCGTCGACAGGCGCTGATCCGCCGTCTGCGCCCTGATATCAATGTCATCACATTCCGCGGCTCCGTCCAGACGCGTCTGCGCAAGCTGGAAGAGGGGCAGGCCGACGCGACCTTGCTAGCGCTTGCCGGCCTGAAGCGGCTCGGGATGGTCGAGGTCATCACCGATATTCTCGACCCGGACGAATTCCCTCCAGCACCCGCACAAGGCGCAATCGCCATTGAGAGCCGCATCGATGATATCAGGATGAATAACCTGCTCGCTGCCGTCAATGACGGGCCGACCTTCGACGCCGTATCCTGTGAACGTGCCTTCCTGGCGGCGCTCGACGGTTCCTGTCGCACGCCGATAGCCGGCTACGCAATTTGCGAAGGCGATCATCTGCGCTTCTTCGGCATGATCCTCACCCCTGATGGCCGCCAAGTGCACACGACCACCATCGAGGGCCACCGCCGCGATGCCGAGGCGCTCGGAATCAATGCCGGCCAGGCGATCCGCGCCGAAGCGGGCAGCACCTTCTTCGAAGATTGGACCTGACAAAGAATGCGCGTCATCGTCACCCGCCCTCGGCATTCGGGTGAGCACACCATGCGGCGGCTGGCGCAGATGGGACACGAACCCCTGCTGCTGCCGCTGGCCGAACCTGTCCACGATGTCGAGGAAGCAAGACGAGCGCTCCTTGCCACGCAGGGCGCCGTCGCCGTCACCAGCGCCGAGGCGATCCGGGCGCTTTCGCTGTTGCGTTCCGATCTTGCGCCTCACCTTGGTCGCCGCCTCTTTGCCGTGGGACAGGCGACAGCCAAAGAAGCGGCTGATCTCGGATTCAGCAATATCGCCATATCCGAAGGCGGCGGCACAGAGCTTGCCGCCATGATCTCCAGCCATCCTTCAGGCCTGACCGACGGGCCCCTCCTCTATCTTGCGGGTTCTCCGCGAGCGGTTGGCTTCGAAGCCGGACTGGCTGAGCGACACCTGTCTTTCCTGACCGTCGAATGCTACCGGATGCAGAATATCGTCCCCGACGACAACATCCTTCGCCGGCTTTTCGCCGACACCCGGGCGGACGCCGTACTGCTCTATTCCCACGAGACGGCGAAACGCTTTTTCAACTTGCCATTCGTTCGGCATAACCCCGACATCTTTGCCGAAACACGATTTCTCTGCCTAAGCGAAACCATCGCCAGCGCAGTTCCGGAGCCGATGCGATCCCATGTCGATATTGCCGACATGCCGAATGAAGACCGGCTTATGGCGCTTCTGATCCACGCGTAAGGCCGCAATTTTGATGTAAGGCCTTTCCATAATCGCCTTGTCTGTCTAACTTCGTTGCAGCGCATGATAAAGAGGACCTCATGGTATCGCGAAAAACGCCTAACCATTCGAAGCCCAACGACGAACCGGTCACGATCGATCTGGAAGCCGAAAAAACTGCGCAGGACGCAGCTCCCGAAGATTTGACGGAGCGCAGCCATGGCGAGCTTGGTGGCTCCTCGGCTGATGAAGTGGAAATGCCACTGGAAGCGGAGAAGGAGCCATTTCGCGAAGAAGCTCAGGAGTCGATCTTCGGCGCCGCACCGCATGAGCCGCAAGCGGCCGCTGCGCAGCAGGCCGATCCTCCGCCGTCCCATGCCGACCATCCGCCTCATACCGAGCGCCCGCCGTCGCGCGAGGGTTCGACATCAGGCCTTATCGCGGCCGGCATCACCGGCGGCCTGATCGCCCTCATCTGCGCCGGCGCCTTGCAATATGCGGGCTTCCTGCCTAGCGGTCGTACAGGCAAGGACAACTCAACCGAGATCGCCGCACTGAATGCGGAGATCGACGGTCTCAAGCAGAGCGTCGCCAATCTCGCCGCCGCGCCAGCTGCAAAGCCGGACGAAGCACTGACGGCCCGCGTCGCAGCACTTGAGGCGAGCGCTGCCAACGGCGCTTCGGTAAATGGCTCGGGCGGCATCGCAAATCCCGCCTCCGACCAGAAGATCGCTTCGCTCACCAGCGAGGTGGAGCAGCTGAAATCGGATCTCAGCAAGGCAACGCAGAGCCAGGCAACCTCAGATGCCGAAGTCAACAAGCGTCTTGACGATGCCGAAAAGAAGCTGAGCGGACCGAGCCAGGAAAGCGCGGTCGCCCGCGCCATCGCAGCTGCAGCGTTGAAGGCGGCAATCGACCGCGGCGGTCCCTTCCAGCCCGAGCTCGACACCTTTGCCAATGTTGCGCCGGACGATCCAGCGGTCGCCGATCTCAAGAATTTCGCCCAGACCGGCGTGCCCTCCCGCGCCGACCTGATCCGCCAGGTTTCCGATGTCGCGTCCGCAATCGTCGCCACCGCGCAGACCGACGATCCGAACCAGAGCTGGAGCAGCCGGCTGATGTCGGGAGCGAAATCGCTGGTGCAGGTCCGCGCCGTCGGCAATGTGCCCGGCGACAGCATCGATGCCATCGCCGCGCGTTTCGAGGACAAGGTCAGGAACGGCGATCTGCCAGGCGCGGTGACCGAGTGGAACAGCCTGCCCGATGCCGGAAAATCCGCATCGGCCGCCTTCAAGCAGTCGCTGGAAGCCCGCATCCGCGTCGAGGATCTGGTAAGCGATGCCTTGTCGAAGGCGATCGCCAATACTGGGAAACAGAACTAAGGACGGAGTGTAGCAATGATCAGACTGCTTATCTTCGCCATTCTCGTCCTAGCTCTCGGCTATGGCTTTTCGTGGCTCGCGGATCGCCCCGGCGATCTCTCGCTGGTTTGGGAAGGGCAGCTTTATCAGACGAAGCTGATCGTCGCCGCCGCGATCCTGATTGCGATCGTGGCCGCTGTCATGATCGTCTGGTGGTTCGTGCGGTTGATCTGGACTTCGCCCTATTCCGTCACCCGCTACTTCCGCGCCCGCAAGCGCGATCGCGGCTATCAGGCGTTGTCGACCGGCCTCATTGCTGCCGGTGCCGGCAATTCGCTGCTCGCCCGCAAGATGGCAGCCCGCACACGCGGCCTCATCCGCGCCGATCAGGAGCCGCTCATCAACCTCCTTGAAGCCCAGGCTGCCCTGATCGAAGGTAAGCATGACGAGGCCCGCCAGAAGTTCGAGCAGATGGCCAATGATCCGGAAACACGCGAGCTCGGCCTGCGCGGCCTCTTTCTCGAAGCCAAGCGTCTCGGCGCGCATGAAGCCGCGCGGCAATATGCCGAGAAAGCTGCCGACCAGGCGCCCTACCTGCCCTGGGCAGCGCAGGCGACATTGGAATATCGCAGCCAGGCCGGCCGCTGGGATGATGCCATCAAGCTGCTGGACCAGCAGAAGGTCGCCCATGTCGTCGACAAGGCCACAGCCAACCGTCAACGCGCAGTGCTGCTGACGGCCCGCGCCAACGACAAGCTGGAGAGCGATCCGACAGGCGCGCGCGACGATGCTCTGGCGGCATTGAAGCTCGTGGACGATTTCGTGCCCGCAGCGCTGATCGCGGCCAAAGCTTTGTTCCGTGAAGACAAGGTGCGCAAGGCAGCCTCCATCCTCGAGCAGGTCTGGAAGGCGCAGCCGCATCCCGAGGTCGGCAGGGCCTATGTGCGAGCTCGCAGTGGCGATTCCGTTCTTGACCGTTTGAAGCGCGCCGAACGGCTGGAGGCGATCCGCCCGAACAATGTCGAAGCCCTGCTGTTGACCGCGAAGGCAGCGATGGATGCCGGCGATTTTGCCAAGGCCCGTGCCAAGGCCGAAGCAGCCGCAAGGATCGATGCGCGCGAAGGCGCCTTCCTGCTGCTTGCTGACATCGAAGAGGCCGAAACCGGCGATCAGGGCCGCATCCGCCACTGGATGGCGCAGGCGCTGCGCGCACCACGCGATCCGGCCTGGGTCGCCGACGGCTTCGTCTCGGAAAAATGGCTGCCTCTGTCGCCGATCACGGGCCGTCTCGATGCCTTCGAATGGAAGGCACCCTTCGGCCAGATCTATGGGCCGGTGGAAGAAGGCTCCACGGTGTCGGTCGATGCGGCGCTGAAATCGCTGCCGCCGGTGCGCGAGGCCGCCCTCGCAACCACGGCGGCAAAGCCAAGTTCACCGAAAGTTGCATCGCCGGCCGCCGATACCTATGTCATGGAATTGGAACCTACCGTGGCGAAACCCGCTTCAAGCCCATCCGAAGCCGCGCCAAAACCGGCGCAGCAGGGTGAGGAGCCCCGGCCCTTCTTCGGTGGTGCGCCTGATGATCCGGGCGTGAAGGATCATAAACTTGAACCGGAACCCAAGACGCGGCTCAAGCTGTTTTAGAGCAATTCCGGCAAAACTGCGCCGCGGTTTTACGTCCGGAATTGCGGGAAGATAAAAAGATAGAGCATGGTGCCCCAAGAACCCTGCTCGGCCCATTTTGAGAATGGAGACGCATGTTCGAACGCTTTCAGGAATTCCTTCATAACCTGACCCAGGACCACCCCAGATCCGGCTTCGCACCCGACGACCCGCGTGTCGCGGTGGCGGCGCTGTGCATTCAGGTCATGGAGGCGGACGGCAAGATCGAGAACAGCGAAAAGAAACGGCTGCGCAAGCTCCTGAAGGAACAATATGGTCTCGATGGCCGCCAGCTCGACCAACTGATCGCTGCCGGCGAGGAAGCGGAAAGCGAAGCCGTCGATTATTATCGCTTTACCTCGGATCTAAAGCGTCATCTCGACAGCACCCAGCGGCTCGAACTGCTCGGCATCCTCTGGGACATCGTCTACGCCGACGGCGAGCGCAGCGAGATGGAAGATCATGCGATCTGGCGGATCGCCGACCTCATGGGCATTTCCGATCGCGAGCGCATCATGAAGCGACAGGAAGCAGCCGCACGCGCGCCCGGTTCGAGGGTGGAGACAGGCAATGATGATTGAAGCGCCGAAGAGCGCTGGCAGCCCGATATTGATCGTCCTGCATCAGGAGCGCTCCAGTCCCGGTCGCGTCGGCCAGATGCTGCTGGAGAAGGGATTCGATCTTGATATCCGCCGGCCGGTCCTCGGCGACCCTCTGCCCTCGACACTAGAGGCGCACGCCGGCGCCGTCGTCTTCGGTGGCCCGATGAGCGCCAACGACCCGGATGATTTCATTAGGACCGAGACCGACTGGCTCAAAGTACCGCTTAAGGAAAACCGCCCCTATCTCGGCATCTGCCTTGGCGCGCAGCTGCTCGCCCGCCATCTCGGCGCAAAGGTGAAGGCGCGCGACGACGGCAAGACCGAGATCGGCTGGTATGCTCTGCAGCCGACGGAAAAGGGTCGGCTGCTGATGCGCTGGCCGCAGATGGTCTATCACTTCCACCGCGAAGGCTTCGAACTACCGCATGGCGCCGACCTGCTGGCGACAGCGGAGACCTATCCCAACCAGGCCTATCGCTACGGCACCAATGCCTGGGGCCTGCAGTTCCATGCCGAACTCACGCGCGCCATGATGCAGCGCTGGGTCGTGCATGGCGAGCACCGCTTCTGCATGCCGAATGCTCAGCAGGGCCGCGAGCATCTCGAAGGCCGCATGATCTTCGACGCCGCGCTCAAGACTTGGCTGTCGGAATTTCTCGATCTCGTCTTCGAGGGCAAGCAGGCAATGGCGGCCTAAAGGCTCTCTCCTGACGAAAGCACGCGATCGAATTCATCGATCGCGCCACGGATCGCAGATGCATATCGCTTCATCTTTTCTGCGTCTTTCATGAGAATATCCCTGACGCCTCTCGGAATTTCGAGCTGGACGCCGGCCTGCCGCTTGCCGCGATTGCAGACATTACCGGCGGAAGCTCCGGCAAGCGCCTCCCCTTTCATTCTCGCGGCCGCCACAAAACCATTGAGCCGCAATGCTTCGACGATCCGGTCGCGAAGCGACGTGTCGAGACCGCCGATCCAGCTCGTCAGCGGATCATCCCGATCCGTGCGGCCGTGAACGGCGACGACGATCGACGAACTGCCCACCAAGCCGTTTGCTATCGGTTCATCGAAATTTTCGGAGGTGATGTGCAGCTCATGATGGAGCCTCACCGCATCAAGCCCTTCGAAACGATAAAGTGAGAACCTCTCATTCGCGATCGCCAAAGCGACCTCGGACGTGGCAGGTTCAATGAAACCGCCATGGGGAGCGATAACGGCGACATTCGATGATCGATCCGCGATATTGATGCGATAGTCGACGCCTTCGGTTTCATGCTCGCGAAGCGCCGAAAACGAATTGTATCGATCCGGCAACCTCGCCATTACGCACTCCTCAAACCGGTTGCGGCTCGCCGTCACGGTCGGGCACGCTCAGGCTGTCGATCCGGCGAAGCTGCGGGAAACCTGTGGCCCAGAGGATGGCGACGGTCAGCGTGCCAAGTCCTCCAATGACGACGGCGGGAATCGCGCCGAAATAATGCGCCATGGTGCCGGCGCGGAATTCGCCAAGCTCGTTCGACGCGCCGACGAAGACCATGTTGACGGCATTGACACGGCCGCGCACGTGATCCGGCGTCCAGAGCGTGATCAGCGTTTCGCGGACATAGACGGAGATCAGGTCGGATGCGCCCATGATGGCCAGAGCCGTTATCGACAGCCATGGCGTATGCGAGATGCCGAAGATCAGGGTTCCCAAGCCGAATATGGCAACGCCGGCAAACATACAGATACCGGCGCGATTGCGGATAGGATAGGTCGCCAGGAAAAGGCCCATGGCGATCGCGCCGAAGCTTGGCGCCGCGCGCAGCATGCCGAGACCCCAGGGCCCGAGCGTCAGGATATCGCGCGCATAGATGGGCATCAGCGCGACCGCGCCGCCGAGCAGCACGGCGAAAAGATCGAGCGAGACCGCACCGAGCACCACTTTTTCCGACCAGATGAAACGGAAGCCGGCGAGCATCTCATTAAGGCTACGCCGCTCATGCGCGATGCGCTGCTGCGGCTTCGGGATCAGGAAGGTCAGCACAGAGCCGGCCGCAAAGAAAAGGACGGCAACGGTATAGGCGACATTGGCCCCGATGCCATAAAGCAGACCGCCGGCAACAGGACCGAGGATGGCGGCCGCATCCCATGACATCGAGTTCCAGGTGATCGCGTTCGTCAGGTCTTCGGGCGGGATCAGATTGGGCGCAAGCGACTGCATGGCCGGCGTCATGAAGGCGCGTTCTATGCCGAAGACCGTAAGGATCAGAAATACCGGCAGCGGCGCGAAGGTGCCAGATACGGTCAGGAACAGCAGGGCAGCCGCACAGAGGGTGCCGACGAAAATGCAGATCGCGGAAATCCGCCGCCTGTTGTAGCGGTCCGCAGCCGTACCCGTCACCAGGATCAGCAGCAGCGACGGCAGGAACTGAACGAGGCCGATCAGACCGAGATAGAGCGGTTGGCCGGTGTGCTCATACATCTGCCAGCCGACGGAGACGCTGACGACCTGCGTGGCAAAGGCCGTCAAAAACCGCGCGAAGAAGAAATAAGTATAGGCAACGTGCCTGAAGGCGGCAAACCGGTCTCCGCTGGCAGCGAGCGACATGGAACGAGACTTTCCGACGTGGCCGCTAGCGCAAATGCCGGCCTTTTAAACATGATTCAACATGCTTCGGAGCATGGGACTTGCCCGTTTAGTCGCCAATGTCTACATGTCTGTCAACCGCGAATTGGAGACGGATATGCTCGCCTTATTTCAAACCATTGATCTGGCTTTGAATCTTTATACCTGGATCTTGATCGCCAGCGCCATCTTTTCCTGGCTCTATGCGTTCAACGTTATCAATTCGAGCAATCAGTTTGTCAGCTCCATCGGCAACTTCCTATATGCGGTCACTGAGCCTGCCCTGCGCCCGATCCGCCGCATTCTGCCTGACCTCGGCGGCATCGATATCTCGCCGGTCATCCTGCTGCTCATCATTTTCTTCATCCGCTCGCTGATGTGGAATTCGATTGTCCCCATGTTCCTGCGGTGAGCAAAGCCTGGCAGACCTTTCCGGATCACGTCAGGCTTTCCGTGCGGCTCACGCCCAATGGCGGGCGTAATGCGATCGATGGGTTGGAAACGGGCGCCGGCGGCGAATGCTATTTGAAGGCGCGTGTTTCGGCAGCACCCGAAAAGGGCAATGCCAACAAGGCGCTGATCGCCCTGCTCTCAAAGAGCCTCGGCATTCCCAAATCCACGCTCACCCTTATCAGCGGCGACACCGCACGCAAAAAAATCCTCCGGATCGAAGGCGAACCGGAGGATTTAATAAAAAGGCTTTGCGCCGTCACTGAAGGCGGCTGATCAGATCAAGCCTTGGTGTTCTTGGCGCGCTCGATGGCTTCGACGATGAGTTCGCCGGCTTCCTTCGAACCCTTCCAGCCGAAAATCTTAACCCACTTGCCAGGCTCCAGATCCTTGTAGTGCTCGAAGAAATGCTCGATCTGCTTCAGCGTGATCTCGGGCAGGTCGGTATATTCCTTGACCTTGTCATAGCGCATGGTCAGCTTCGGCGCGGGAACGGCGATGATCTTCTCGTCCTTGCCGGAATTGTCTTCCATCATCAGCACGCCGATCGGGCGAACATTGATGACGCAGCCCGGAACCAGCGGGCGGGTGTTGGCGATCAGAACGTCGATCGGGTCGCCGTCGTCGGAGAGCGTATGCGGAACGAAGCCGTAATTGCCCGGATAGGTCATCGGCGTGTAGAGGAAACGGTCGACGACCAGCGTGCCGGCCTCCTTGTCCATTTCATACTTGATCGGATGACCGCCGACCGGCACTTCAACGATGACGTTGACGTCTTCGGGCGGGTTCTTGCCAATGGAAATCGCGTCGATACGCATGCTTGTCCCCTAGATAAGGATGGTTGCCGCCAGCCAAATAATAGGATTCATGCCGCAACGCAACAACGCATCGGGAAAGAGGCGGATTTACTGCATGATTCCTTAAATCGGAACCGATGCGCGACAGCGCCGCTCAGGACCAAACGAAACCGATCTTGCGAAGCTGCCTGTGATCGAATGTTTCGATGCCCTCGCAGAAATCCGCACCGCCCTGCCCGCGATAGAAGCGGTAGGCATTCTCGTTTTCCTCAAGGCACCAAACGACCAGCCCCTTGCAGCCGAGCGACTTCAACAGCCGGCGCGCCTCGCCGAACAGCATGCGACCCAAGCCGAGACCCTGATATTGCGGGCGCAGATAGAGTTCGTAGATCTCGCCTTCCTGCGGCAGCGCGCGGGCACGGTTGAGGCCGAGCGTGGCATAGCCTGCGATCTCGCCGGCGACATCCAAAACCAGCAGCGTCGCGGGACCGCTCGTTGCCTTGCGCCACCAGGCTTCGCCGCGACGCTCGATCATCTGGCCGAGGGCGCGATGCGGAATGATGCCGGCATAGGTGTACTGCCAGGACTGGCGGTGCACCTCCGAAATGGCTCGGGCATCATGGGGTTCTGCCCGCCGAACATCAATCGACAACGTCTTCATAACGTCTACTCTGGTCTTACCGATGCGAATTAACCATCCTCATTCATAAAGATGGCAGACTTGCCCACAGGCTTTATCCGTGGATCATCGACAAAAATTAACGGTTTTTTAACCTTTAGGACAAGGGCTCAAAAACCGAACATACAAATAAAAACCCCGGCGCGAAGGCCGGGGTCCAATACATTGCTCGGTTAGGGTGATCAGGCCAGACGGGCTTTCTCGTAACGCTTGCGCTCGTTCGGATCGAGATACATCTTGCGGAGGCGGATCGACTTCGGCGTCACTTCCACCAGTTCGTCGTCCTGGATCCAGGAGAGCGCGCGGTCGAGCGTCATGCGGATCGGCGGGGTCAGCTTCACGGCTTCATCCTTGCCGGCGGCGCGGATGTTGGTGAGCTTCTTGCCCTTCAGCACGTTAACTTCGAGGTCGTTGTCGCGGGAGTGGATGCCGATGATCATGCCGGCATAGACCTTCTCGCCGGCATCGATGATCATCGGGCCGCGGTCTTCCAGGTTGAACAGGGCGTAGGCCACGGCTTCGCCGGCTTCATTGGCGAGCAGCACGCCGTTCACGCGGCCGCCAATTTCGCCCTTGTATGGCTGGTAATCATGGAACAGGCGGTTCATGACGGCCGTGCCGCGCGTGTCGGTCAGAAGCTCCGACTGATAGCCGATGAGGCCGCGGGTCGGCGCCAGGAATACCAGACGGACGCGATTGCCGCCCGAAGGACGCAGCTCCGACATTTCAGCCTTACGCTCGGACATCTTCTGCACGACGATGCCGGAATGCTCTTCATCGACGTCAATGACGACTTCTTCGATCGGCTCGAGCAACTGGCCGCTCTCGTCCTTGTGCATGACGACGCGCGGACGCGACACGGCAAGTTCGAAGCCTTCGCGACGCATGGTTTCGATCAGAACTGCGAGCTGCAATTCGCCTCGGCCCGAAACGTAGAAGGAATCCTTGCCTTCGGCTTCCTCGATCTTCAGCGCGACGTTGCCTTCGGCTTCCTTGAAGAGGCGGTCGCGAATGACGCGCGAAGTGACCTTGTCGCCTTCGGTGCCCGCATAGGGGCTATCGTTGACGATGAAGGACATGGTGACGGTCGGCGGGTCGATCGGCTGAGCGATCAGAGGCTCGCTGACCTGCGGGTCGCAGAAGGTGTCGGCGACCGTGCCCTTAGAGAGACCGGCGATGGCGACGATGTCACCTGCTTGCGCTTCGTCGATCGGCTGACGCTCGATGCCGCGGAAGGCGAGGATCTTCGAGATACGGCCGGTTTCGATGAGGTTGCCGTCTGCACCCAGAACCTTGACGGCCTGGTTCGGCTTGATCGAGCCGGAATGGATGCGGCCGGTGATGATGCGGCCGAGGAAGGGGTTGGCTTCCAGGATCGTGCCGATCATGCGGAACGGACCTTCGCCGACGGTCGGCTCCGGAACATGCTTGACCACGAGGTCGAGCAGCGGCGCCAGACCTTCATCCTTCGGACCCTCGGGCGAATAGTTCATCCAGCCGTTACGGCCGGAACCGTAGAGGATCGGGAAATCGAGCTGCTCGTCGGTGGCGTCGAGATTGGCGAAGAGGTCGAAGACTTCGTTGATGACTTCGTCGGCGCGGGCATCCGGGCGGTCGATCTTGTTGATCGCAACGATCGGGCGCAGGCCGACCTTGAGCGCCTTGCCGACGACGAATTTGGTCTGCGGCATGGGGCCTTCGGCAGCATCGACAAGAACGATCGCGCCATCCACCATCGAGAGAATGCGCTCGACTTCACCGCCGAAATCGGCGTGGCCGGGGGTGTCGACGATGTTGATGCGGGTATCCTTCCAGACGACCGAGGTCGCCTTGGCAAGAATGGTGATGCCGCGCTCCTTTTCCAGATCGTTCGAGTCCATGACGCGTTCGGCAACGCGCTGGTTCTCGCGGAACGAGCCGGACTGCTTCAGGAGCTCGTCGACGAGGGTGGTTTTCCCATGGTCAACGTGCGCGATGATCGCGATGTTGCGAAGTGCCATATGTCTTAATCTCTGAGGCTGGGGCGCAGTGTTTCAGTAACACGCCAATTGCATTTGGCGCGCTCATAGCCTTTTTTTCGCGATTGCGAAAGGGGGGAGGCAAGAAAGGGGCTGAATGCCGGCTTTTCGTGCCTCACGCATCAGTCTTACGCGCCTGGACAGCCGAACTCTTCTCTATCGCGTCGCCAATTCAGATGCAGGCATCGCCTCGAACAGGATTTGCGCAGTTCCGTCACGCGGCATGTTTCAGT
Organism: Rhizobium sp. 11515TR; assembly: GCF_002277895.1. Taxonomy (NCBI): domain Bacteria; kingdom Pseudomonadati; phylum Pseudomonadota; class Alphaproteobacteria; order Hyphomicrobiales; family Rhizobiaceae; genus Rhizobium; species Rhizobium sp. 11515TR. The sequence continues at coordinate 51,126 of NZ_CP022998.1, forward strand.
AAGAACGCGTCGTGATTGACCAGGAAAGCTTTGAGGCGCTCGGGATAGTCGTGCGTCACCGCGTCTCGCACACTTTGCCGCGACGCCAACTCTGTGCGCCATGCCTTGACATGCGGGAGCCCGTCAAAAACGCCGGTCGATGTAATGGTGTCGAACACATCGAAGTAACGGAATATCGGCGCAAAAACTGCATCGACCAGGCTGAACGCCTCTCCGGCAAAAAAGGGACCGTTTCTCAATTCCGCCTCGACACGAGCAAATTTATCGATCAGCGCTTTGCGCTTGGCCTCATAGGTTCCTTCGTCTTTGGCGGTCTCGAATCCCCACAAATCCGAAAGGATGGAAGAACCGAACTCCATCCAGCCGCGATGACGGGCACGCGCCAGCGGATCGGTCGGATGGAGCAATGGACCCGATTGTGTCTCCTCGAGATATTCGCAGATCACTGCGCTCTCGAACAAAACCGTTTCCACTCCGTCGTCCTGCCGCACGATCAGCAGCGGAACTTTACCAAGCGGGGAAATCGCCAGAAACCAATCGGGCTTTGCCGATAGATCGACATAGCGGACCTCAAATGGCGCACCCTTTTCAGAAAGCGTGATGGCAGCTCGCTGGACGTAGGGGCAAAGGTAATGGCTGACAAGGATCAGTTTAGCGTCGGACATGATCAAATCTCCCGGGTCTTCGCGATAGATGTAATTGCATCTATATTCGGACTTGTCAGCTTGGTCAATATAGATGTAATTGCATCCATGTCCGATTATTCAGATGCCACACCTTCGAAACCCTCCGCTGCCGTCACGCGAGCATGGGTGCGCCTCATGCGCACGCAACAAATCGTCCTCGCGGCGATCGAAAAGGATTTGAAGGCAGCCGGCCTACCGCCACTCGGCTGGTACGACGTGCTATGGGAGCTGACGCAGGCCGCCGAAGGAAAGTTGCGGCCCTATGAGATCGAGGAGCGCACGCTCCTCGCCCAGCATAATCTGTCGCGCCTGCTCGACCGGATGGAAAAGGCCGGCCTTGTTCACCGTGAGATATTTTCCGAGGACGGCCGAGGACGCTGGGTCGTCATCACCGAAGCAGGAAGTGCCATGCGCAGCCGCATGTGGGCAGCCTATGCCCCAGCACTTCAACGCCATGTGGGCAATAAGCTGGACGATGCACAGGCCGGCCAATTGGCTGAGCTGTTAGCTTTGCTTTCGCGCAAATCCTGACCCGCAAGGCAAAACCCGCCCAGATCGAACGCGGTCACATAAATCGGCAAGCTGGCCTTCGGGCAACCGATATGCGAATTTCACTCCGCCTGAAAACAACCGCCAGCTCGCCGAGACACACATGTTTAAGATCCTGTATCAGGGCGATCTCTTTGCCGATTACTTCCAAATATATCTGCGCGACGAAGCCCATCCCGACCTGCCTGAAGATTATACGGAAGAAGTGATTGTACGCCGCCTCGCTGTCGGGCCTAATGCGATCATTCTTCATACGGCGCGCAATACCGCTGTGCCGGTGCAAATTGAATGGCATGATCAACGCCCGGCGACTGATCTCGACATCTACCAGCATGTGGCTGAAGCCACGCTCGACTGCCCTTCCGGTCAACTCGTTTTGGCTGGATTGACGGATTACGAGCCCGACGCCCCGCGTCTTGCTGTGAAGGCCGGACTCCTAGGCATACAGGTGTGTATGTCCGGTATCGACACCCTCAGCGAAGACGGACTTCATGGAGACGACCGCTATCTCGTACAGCTTTGGCCCGAACCGGAAACGAGCGGCGGTCACTAGGCAAGGCATACGCTATCCGGAGCTTCGCTCTGGCAGCCCGATCAGGCCGCCAGCCCCTTCTTCTTCAGCATCGCATCCGGGCTCGGCAGCTTGCCGCGGAAAGCCCTATAGGCATCTTCCGGATCGATCGAGCCACCGACGGAATAGATGTTGCCTTTGAGTTTCGCAGCCATGTCCGAATTGAAGGCATCGCCGGTTTCCTCGAAGGCGGCGAAGGCATCGGCATCGAGCACTTCCGACCACATGTAGGAATAGTAGCCGGCCGAATAGCCGTCGCCGGAAAATACATGCTGGAAGTGTGGCGACGCGTGGCGCATGACGATCGATTTCGGCATACCGATCTCGGCCAGCACCTCCCCCTGCACCACCATCGGATCTTCGACCGCGCCGCGCGTGTGGAACGCCATATCCACCAGAGCCGAAGAGGTGAACTCGACCGTGTTGAAGCCGGCATTGAAGGTGCGGGCCGCCAGAACCTTGTCGAGCAGCGCCTGCGGGATCGGAGCGCCGGTCTCATAATGCACGGCATATTCCTTGAGGATGGCAGGAACCGTCAGCCAGTGCTCGTAGAGCTGCGACGGCAGTTCGACGAAATCGCGAGAAACGCCAGTGCCCGAAACCGAGGGATAGGTGACGTTCGAAAGCATTCCATGCAGCGCATGGCCGAACTCGTGGAAAAGCGTGCGGGCATCATCAAGCGACAGCAGCGCCGGCCGGCCTTCCGCCGGCTTGGCGAAGTTGCAGACATTATAGATGATCGGCAGCTCGCCGATATGGCCGTTCTTCAGCGGCACCTTGTGCTGCGATTGGAAGGAACTCATCCAGGCGCCGGAGCGTTTCGAGCTGCGGGCGAAGTAATCGCCAAGGAAGAGAGCGACCAGCTTGTCGGAGCGATCACGGATCTCGAAGACGCGCACATCGGGATGATAGGCTGGAACGCCCTTCTGCTCGACGGCCTTGATGCCGAACAGACGGCCGGCGACATCGAAGCAGGCGGCAATGATCTTTTCGAGCTGCAGATAGGGCTTCAATTCGGTCTCGGAGAAATCGAACTTCCGCGTCCGGATCTTCTCGGCATAGTGCCGCCAATCCCAGGGCATAACCTCGTGATTGCGGCCTTCCTCGGCGATCAGCCCCGCAATATCCCTTTCTTCCTCTGCCGCTCGTGCTGCCGCCTTGCTCCAGACGGCCATCAGAAGATCGTTCACCGCATCAGGCGTCTTCGCCATCGTATTGTCGAGCTTGAGTTCGGCGAAATTGGCATAGCCAAGCAGCTTCGCCTTCTCTGCTCTCAATGCCAGAGTCTCGCGAATGATCTCACGATTGTCGGTCTTGCCGCCATTGGCGCCCCGCGCCACCCAAGCATTGAAGGCCTGCTCGCGCAGATCGCGGCGCTCGGAAGACGTCAGGAACGGCTCGATGATCGAGCGCGACAGGGTGACAGCATATTTGCCCTCCTCGCCGCGTTCGCGCGCAGCCGCTGCCATCGCCTCGCGCAGATAGTCGGGAAGGCCGGCGAGATCGGCCTCTTCCGACAAAAGCAGCGCCCAGCTCTTTTCATCCGCCAGGACGTTTTGTCCGAATTGCGCGCCGAGGCCGGCAAGCTTCTCGTTGATGGCGGACAGCCGCTCTTGCTCGGCCTTCGGCAGCTTAGCACCGGCCTTGACGAAACCCTTCCAGTGCCGCTCCAGAACACGGGTTTCTTCCAGCGTCAGCCCAAGCGCGTCGCGACTCTCCCAAAGTGCATCGAGACGGGCAAAGAGTGCCGCGTTCGTGCCGATCTTCGAATAATGCCGCGCCATCTTCGGCGCGATCTCACGCTCCAGCGCCTGGATGGTCTCGTTGGTATGAGCGCCGGCCTTGTTCCAGAATAGCGCGGAGATGCGCGAGAGCTCATCGCCGGCGATTTCGAGCGCGATCACGGTATTGGCGAAGGTCGGCGCGTCGCTGTTGCCGGCGATCGCGTCGATCTCGGCCTCATGCGATGCAAGCGCTGCATCAAAGGCGGCAGCAAAATCCGTATCCTTTACCGCATCGAAACGCGGCAGCCCCTGATGTCCGTTCCATTCGGTGAGCGCAGGATTGACGGCGGCAAGAGAAGACATGCAAGGCATCCTTTCGACAGCATCTGATCGAAGCACGATATAAGGCTGCTCCTGCCGAATTGGTATGGCGGGAGGCTGAACAAATTGAAGGGGACGGTCAGGCTTTGCGCCAGCCAAGCAGACCGGGCGTGGCGTGCCAGAGCGCCTGCGCCGCAAAACCCATGAAAAGCACGCCGGAGCAGCGCACGATCAGCCGCTCATGCGCACGATAGAAGCGCCGCACAGCGCCTGCGCCGATGATGCTGATGAGAATGAGGTCGGCCGTTATGAAGCCGGCAAAGGAAACAACAAGCAGCAGCGGCAGCGCACTGAAGGTCAATGCGCTGGCGGAGCCCGCGACAAGAGCCGTGAATGTCGCCAGCGCAACAGGATATCCCTTCGGATTGGTGACGCCGAAGATCAGGCCGCGACGGAACGGGCGGTCGACATTGACGAGTGCCTTGCCGTCACCCCTCGGCTTGGCGGTCACGGCACTCCAGCCGATCCAGGCGAGATAGAAGCCGCACAGCAAACCGAGCAGATCGAAGACGAAGGTGCCGATGGTCTTGGCGCCGACGATGGCGACCAAGGCGAGCGCGGACCAGACGAGATCACCAAGCAGATGGCCGCTGACGAAGAATGCACCCGCCTTGCGGCCCTGGCCGGCCCCGATGCCGAGCAGAGCCAGAAAGGCGGGACCGGGAATAAGCACGTAGAAAAGCGCGGCGAGGAAGGCGCCGACAACGAGCGATTGCGTCATGATGAGTGATCCCGCTGGTGATCACGCGAGAGTAGCAATCCATGGAACTTGGTCAAGCAGCTGACCGTTTTAAGTTCCAGGAGGCCGTTGTGTTCGTGGGATGAAATCAATAAGAACGTAGTGGGGCCCAAAAAATCAAAGAGCGTAGGTAGGGAAGCGCTTATGAACAGCAGGATTAATACGGATTCGCTCGCCTTTCTTGTGAGCGATTGCGCCCGACTGATCAGGGCGGCCTTCGAGCGACGCATCCTTGTCGCTGGGCTCGGGCTGACGGCGGGTGAAGCACGAACGCTGATGCAGGTCGCCGCCATCAATGGCAGCCGCCAGCTCGACATCGCCTCCCGCATGGGGTTGGAGCCGATGACGGTCAGCGCTTTTCTTGACAAGCTGCAGGCACGCGGCCTGATCGAACGCCAACCCGACCCGCTCGATCGCCGCGCCAAGCGGATCGTGCTTTCGGAATCCGCCGACGCCAAGCTGAAGCAGATCGACAGGGAAATCTGCGAAGTCGAGCGCAACGCGACGCAAGGCTTCGACAAAGATCTTCAAGTTCAGCTGCATGACGCACTCTGCGCCTTCCGCAGCAATCTGCAGAAGGCCGAAGCACCTGCCGAAGTCGAACGTGAATTGAGGCCGGTCGATTAACTCCGGCCGCCAGTTTCCACATAAGAAAGCTCGCCTCCGGCGATCGGAAGCGGGCCATTTCTCATTTCAATATCTTATTACTTCGACAGATTGCGCTTGGCCAGCGTGCGCAGGCGCAGCGCATTCAGCTTGATAAAGCCGGCCGCATCCTTCTGGTCGTAGGCGCCCTGGTCGTCCTCGAAGGTGACCAGCTTGTCGGAATAAAGCGATTTCGGGCTTTCGCGGCCGATGACCATGACATTGCCCTTGTAGAGCTTCAGCGTCACTTCGCCTTCGACATGTTCCTGGCTCTTGTCGATCAGCGCCTGCAGCATCTCACGCTCCGGCGAGAACCAGAAGCCGTAATAGATCAGCTCGGCATAGCGCGGCATCAGCTCGTCCTTGAGGTGCGCGGCACCACGGTCGAGCGTGATGGATTCGATGGCTCGATGGGCGGCGAGCAGAATCGTGCCGCCGGGGGTCTCGTAGACGCCGCGCGACTTCATACCAACGAAACGGTTCTCGACCAGATCGAGACGGCCGATGCCGTTGTCGCGGCCGTAATCGTTCAGTTTCGCAAGCAAGGTTGCCGGGCTCAGGCGCTGGCCATTGATCGAAACGGCATCGCCCTTTTCGAAGCCGACCTTGATGATGGTCGCCTTGTCCGGAGCGGCTTCCGGCGAGATCGTGCGCATGTGCACATATTCAGGCGCTTCCTGGGCCGGGTTTTCCAGAACCTTGCCTTCGGACGAGGAGTGCAGCAGGTTAGCGTCGACGGAAAAAGGCGCTTCGCCCTTCTTGTCCTTGGCGACCGGGATCTGATGCTTCTCGGCGAATTCGAGTAGGTCAGTGCGGCTCTTGAACGACCAGTCGCGCCAGGGCGCAATGATCTTGATATCCGGGTTCAGCGCATAGGCCGAAAGCTCGAAGCGAACCTGGTCGTTGCCCTTGCCGGTCGCGCCGTGCGCGATGGCGTCGGCGCCGGTTTTTCTCGCGATCTCGATCAGGTGCTTGGAGATCAGCGGACGGGCAATCGAGGTACCGAGCAGGTAGACGCCTTCATAGACGGCATTGGCGCGGAACATCGGGAAGACGAAATCGCGCACGAATTCTTCGCGCACATCCTCGATATAGATTTCCTTGATGCCGAGCATTTCGGCCTTCTTGCGCGCCGGCTCCAGCTCTTCGCCCTGGCCGAGATCGGCGGTGAAGGTGACGACTTCGGCGCCCAGCTCCGTCTGCAGCCACTTCAGGATAATCGAGGTGTCGAGACCGCCGGAATAGGCGAGAACGACTTTCTTCACGTCTTTATGTGATGCCATGATGAGTTCCGTTTCAAGGCGGACCAGGGGAAAGGCCCGCAAAGCTGTATCGCGGAACTTTTAGCGAGATTATCACGAGGCGCAAGGGGAAGTGCGGGTGGCGGCAGCTCAAGCGGTTTGACACGCTTCGGGAAAGTACCATATTCGGCGGCGACCGAACAATGCCTGAGGAGGGCTCCGCTCGTGACCGATATTCAAGACATTTTCAAGAAATCCAATGTTGCCGTCATCACCGGGGGCGCTTCCGGCATCGGCTTTGCCGCAGCAAAACACTTCGCCTCACTCGGCATGAGCGTCGTCATTGCCGATCTCGGTGGGGATCGCCTGGTTGAAGCGAGCGCTGAACTCAAGACGATCGCAGGCGAAGAGCATGTCATGGCCGTTGAGACCGACGTTGCAAGCAAGGAGGCTCTGGAAACATTGCAGCGCGCCGTCCTGCAGCGTTTCGGCCGCGTACATGTGCTGATGAACAATGCCGGCATCGGTCCGGACACCTCGATCTTCAGCGCCCAGGCCGGATGGGACGCCATCCTTGGCGTCAACCTGCTCGGCGTCATCAACGGCACGCGCATCTTCGGACCGGGCATGATCGCCCATGGTGAACCGGGAGTTATCATCAACACCGGCTCGAAACAGGGCATCACCACGCCTCCCGGCAATCCCGCCTACAATGTCTCGAAGGCCGGCGTGAAGGTCTTCACTGAAGCGCTGCAGCACGAACTCCGCAATACGGAAGGCGCCAAGATTTCAGCCCATCTCCTCATCCCCGGCTTCGTCTTCACAGGTCTGACCAAAGGCGATCGCAGGGAAAAACCTGCTGGCGCCTGGACGCCGGAGCAGACTGTCGAGTTCATGATGGAAAGCCTGAGGCGCGGCGATTTCTATATTCTCTGCCCCGATAATGACGTGGCCCGGCCGGTCGACGAACGCCGCATGCTCTGGGCCGCCGGCGATATCGTCGAGAACCGGCCGCCGCTGTCACGCTGGCACCCGGACTATGCCGATCAATTCAAGGCCTTCCTCGAAAAGAAGGATTGATTTGCAATCAGCCGAAAGCCCGATAAGAAAACGCCAAGCACTATCATCCGGCTTTCGGAGCGACTTTCATGGATTTCATACCCAGTCTGCCGACCCTTCTGGCCTTCTCGGCAGCGAGCCTGCTGCTGGCGATGACGCCTGGTCCCGACATGACACTATCGATCAGCCGCGCGCTGGCGCAGGGTAAAAAGGCCGCGCTCTTCGTCGTACTCGGCACCACGCTCGGCGTGGTCGTCCATACCTGCCTCGTGGCCTTCGGCATCTCCGCGCTGATCACGGCTTCGCCGGTCGCCTTTACCGTACTGAAGACCGGCGGCGCTGCCTATCTGCTGTGGCTGGCGATCCAGGCGATCCGTTTCGGTTCCAGCCTGTCGGTCAAGAAGGTCGATACGGTCGGCGGAACGCCCTTCGCCAATATCTCGAATGGCTTCTGGGTCAATCTGCTGAATCCGAAGGTCATCATCTTCTTCATGACCTTTCTGCCGCAGTTCGTGACTGCCGGCGATCCTGCCGTCACGCACAAGCTGCTCTTCCTCGGCTTCTTCTTCATCGTCATCGGCATGCCGGTGAACATGCTCGTCGTTCTTGCTGCCGACGGTCTGTCGTCTTGGCTACAGCAGAATCGCGGCGTGATGCGCGGCCTCGACTACGCCTTTGCCGGCGTCTTCTCCATCTTTGCGGTGAAGATTTTCTTTACTCAGGCTCGCTGAGGATTGGGTGGCGGCCAGCGATTAACCAGTAAACGGTCGCGCAGGCCGCCCCGAGAAAAGCGAAGCAGACCGCGATCGTGATCAGATTAAGAGTTTGCGGCTTTTCCATAGAGCCGGAAATCAGAATGGATGCCACGGACGACAGGACCGCGCCGTAGATCGCGTATCCAAACCAGCGGCGAACCCCACGCCATTCCATGATGGGAATGACGATGAGAGATGGCAAAATGCTGACGATCATTGCGGCCTTGGTCATCTCGATGGTCAGAACGAAGAGCTCCGGCACACCGCTCCCCGGAAGAGTATAGGCAGCAACGCAAGCCAATACGAAACCCATCAGTGCGCAAGCGGCGAGATAGCCCCACAGGAGGCGTATCGGCTTGCGTAGTCCAAGGAGCATCGACCTCAATCCTCGCCGTGATTGGCGATCATCATCGCTTCGAATGCCAGTCGCTCCGTCTTGCGCATGCGCTCGGATTCCGACTTAAGCTGACCGCAGGCGGCGAGAATATCGCGCCCACGCGGCGTGCGAATCGGCGAGGCATAGCCGGCCGAATTGATGAAATCGGCGAATTTCTCGATCTGCTCCCAGTCCGAACACTGATAATTCGTGCCGGGCCAGGGATTGAAGGGGATCAGGTTGATCTTTGCGGGAATACCCTTCAGAAGCTGGATCAGCCCCTTGGCATCCTCGAGGCTGTCGTTGACGCCCTTCAGCATCACATATTCGAAGGTGATGCGGCGCGCATTCGACAGGCCGGGATAGGCGCGGCAGGCGTCCATCAGCTCCTTCAGCGGATACTTCTTGTTGATCGGCACCAGCATGTCGCGCAGGTCGTCCCGCACGGCATGCAGCGAGATCGCCAGCATGACGCCGATCTCGTCGCCGGTGCGGTAGATTTCCGGTACGACGCCCGAGGTCGAAAGAGTGATACGCCGCTTCGACAAGGATAGGCCATCGCCATCCGACGCGATCAGCAGAGCCTGCTTGACGCTCTCGAAATTATAGAGCGGCTCGCCCATGCCCATCATGACGATGTTGCTGACCTTGCGTCCCTCGGCCGGCATGATCGTACCCTGCGGCGCTTCACGGTCCGGGAAATCGCCGAGTCGGTCGCGCGCCAGAAGCAACTGCGACAGGATCTCTTCCGCCGTCAGATTGCGCACTAGGCGCTGCGTGCCGGTATGACAGAAGGAACAGGTGAGCGAACAGCCGACCTGGCTGGAAATGCAGAGCGTGCCGCGCCCCTCTTCCGGAATATAGACGCTTTCGACTTCGACGGGACGGCCGGCGCCACGCGGCGGGAAGCGGAGCAGCCATTTGCGGGTGCCGTCATTGGAGACTTGCTCCTCGACGATCTCCGGACGGGCGATGGTGAAATGCGTCTTCAGCATTTCGCGCATGTCCTTCGACACGTTGGCCATGGCATCGAAATCGGAGACGCCGCGCACATAGATCCAGTTCCAGAGCTGGCTGACACGCATCTTGATCTGCTTGTCGGCAACGCCCTTTCCCCTAAGCGCCGCGCCCATCTCTTCGCGTGTCATGCCGATCAGCGATGGCTTCGGCGAAAGCTCGACGGGCTGCGATACCGGCATCGGCTTGAGCCTGGAGGGTGTTATGACATCGGTTGCGGACATAAGATCGTTCCAACGGTTCACATCGGCGATGCCGCAAAAGCTGACGAAAGCTGCGGATGCGGGCAAGGCACGGAAATCTGAAGATTCATGCGGCGGCGGGGGAAGCTATCTGCCGCACACCTATCGTTGGCGCGGCCTTTAGCATTAATTTCCGCTCGCGTCATCCCTTTCCCTCAAAAGCAAGGGCTGGCCTTCAAAAACGAAAGGCCGGTCGACTTGACCGGCCTTGCTCATTGCGGTCGCGGCAACGGAAAGATCACATTTGCGTGATCCTTCGGCGCTCGATCTTATTTGCAGTTTTCGATCTGCTTCAGCGCAGCCGTCACACCCTTCAATGAATAGGTGTAGGAAGTGGCAGTACCCTTCTTTGAGGTTGCCGAAACCTTCAGCGAGTGGCCGGATTTCAGCGCGGCGACCAATGCCGGCTCCTGCGCGGCGTTCTCTACCCACGCGGCCTTGTCCTTGGTGAACATCACGAAGGTCTTGTTGTCGATGGTGACGTTGACCTTCGAGTTGTCCTTGAGGGGATAGCCCATCATCGCCTGCGGTTCATAGGAGATGTTCTGGCCCGGACGCTGCGACACAATGAAGAAATTGTCGCCATGGTCGATGCCCGTTGGCGGCGCCTTGGCCGTCGGCACGGAAAGAACGTAACATACCTTACCGCCGGCGGACTGGTAGGAATAGGCACCCCACGCGTCAAATTGCTGAATGCGCGTCGGAGCCGCCGGCGCTGCTGGCGCCGCTGCCTGCGTCTGCTTCTTGGTCTGCGCGGACGCTATGCCGGTTCCGGCCAGAACAAGCGAGAGGGCGATTGCGAAGCTTTTTACAAACATGGTTTCCTGCCGATTTCTTGCGGTCCAGAGCTCATGGCGATTCGTTTGACGCACGCCTGTGCTCGTGAGCTGCCTTATTTTGACTTTATTCAGGTTACCAAACCGTCAACGGAGCGCTGCCGCCACCGGCTCCGTGCCATTTCAATCCAGTTATCGCGCAAAGCTTGAAACGCATCAGAAGGAATTGGAAAACCCGGATGATGAAGTACCACCCTGCAGCTTCGATTTAAGACAGAAAGATTCGGGCAAGAATTTGACCTCGCTAAAATCAGGGAGGTCTCATAAATCTCTGGAAACCCGAGAGGATTCAGATCGGCTCAGCAAAACAAGCATCAGGCGGTCTTCATAGACTCGGGCTCGTTCTCCAGCGCGCGATCGGCGGCGTCGTAATGTTCCTGGCGGATATGGCCTCTAATCATGCTGAAAGCGAGCGTCAGCACCGCGACATCATCGGAAAAGCCGATGACGGCAAAGAAATCGGGGATAATATCAACCGGCATGACGAAATAGCCGAGCGCCGCCAGCAATATGCCGCGAACACGCGTCGGCGTCTGCGGGTCGAACGCACAATAGAAGGCGGCCACGACGTCGCGGGAAAAGGGAATATGGCGAGCTGCCTTCCGCAAGGTCGGCCAGAATTTTCTGCGCACCGATTTCTCCTGCTCTTTTTGGGTCTCTTCGTCACCAGGCATCAGGATTTCCCCGTACTTGATGTCATCCATTCCATTCACCTCAATCGAGGCCCGTCGGCCGGGCCGTGTAAACATATGGTGATCGCCTACCGCGATTCAATCGATCCGGCGTGCCGCCGCCTTCTCCATCGCCTTCGCCAGCTTGACGTCATGATCGGTCAGGCCGCCGGCATCGTGTGTCGTCAGCTTCACCTCGACGCGGGAATAGACGTTGAACCATTCCGGATGGTGGTTGAATTTTTCCGCGGCAAGAGCGGCTTCCGTCATGAAGCCGAAGGCCTCGACGAAGTTGCGGAACTTGAAAGTCTTCGAAATCGAAAGGCCGTCATCCGCAAGCGCCCAGCCTCCAAGCTCCGCAAGATTTTTATCGATTGCCGCGCGGCCCAGTCGGTCGTATTTCATGGCAAGTCACTCCTCTCTAAAGCAATTCCAGAAAAACTGCGTATCGTTTTTTCCGTCCGGAATTGCGTAAAAGCAAAAGGGTAGAGCGTTTTCGCATTTCGAAGAAAAGCGGAAAGCTCTGGCGGTGAAACGATAACATGGATCGTCACAGGATACTTTTCGTCTGCGCCGGCAATATCTGCCGCTCGCCCCTCGCCGAAGGCATATTCAGACATCTGGCAAGCGAGGGCGGCTGTGACAGTGAATTCGACATCGATTCAGCTGGCACCGGCGGCTGGCATCAGGGAGAACGCCCGGATCGCCGTTCGGTTGCGGTTGCCGCCGGCCACGGAATCGATATTTCAGCCCAGCGCGCTCGCCGCATCGAACCATCTGATTTCAGCCGGTTCGATCTTATCCTGGCAATGGATCAAGACAATTTGAAGAACTTGCGCAAGGCAGCACCCGCGGAATCCCTCGGGAGGCTGTATCTCTTCAATGCCCTGGCGCTCGGAAGCAACAAGGACATTCCGATCCCTACTATGGCGACCGCGAGGATTTCGAAGCGGTTTACACCATGCTCTTGGCCGGCTGCAGCGCGTTGTTGCCCAAAGTTGGGAACGTGCTGCGGGGCTCGTGAAGCGGGAATATCTCTTCGGTGAGATAGGGACCGCCACCGACCGATTCGCGCGACGACAGAAGCACGAAGCGCCCGACCGTGAAGGGCTGGGTATAGAAATTGCCGCGGCCGGATAGATAGTGCACGACATCGTCGACCCGCGAGGACTTTAGCCTGGCGAGCGTCACGTGCGGCGTGAACTTGCGCGGATCCGGCTGCAGGCCGATCCGCTGGCAAATGCGCTCGATCTCGCCTTGCAGCGCGAACATATCCGGTGTCTGCGAGACCCCGGCCCAAACCGAATGCGGTTTCTTAGAGCCGAAGGAACCGATGCCCTCCAGCCGAAGCTGGAATTCAGGTCGATCTATCCGGTCCAGACGGTCGACGATCTCATCCGCCGTGCGGCCATCGACATCGCCGATGAAGCGCAAGGTGATGTGATAATTTTCAACGTCGATCCACCTGGCTCCCGGGAGACCACCGCGCAACAATGACAGGCTCATGGCCGCATTGCGCGGAATTTCGAGGGCGGTAAAAAGTCTCGGCATGACGAGCACTCCCCGAATCTCTTGCAGGTATAGGTAGGGAATCACGCATTTGCAGTCGGTGCAAGCATCTATTTCGCACCTGCGTCAATCGTCCCTACAAAACTCATAACAGCCGGCAACATATGCTCGACCATCACATCAACCCCCTTGGGGTTCGGATGCATCCCGTCCGAAAGCTGCAAATCCGGATGGGTGGCAACGCCATCAAGGAAGAACGGATAGAGCGGAAGCTGATATTTGTCGGCCAGCCGCTTGTAGATCGGATTGAATTTATCGGCGTAGTTGCCCCCCATGTTCGGCGGCGCCAGCATGCCGACGAGAAGGATCGGGATCTTTCTGCCCTTCAGCCGCTCGATCATCGTCTCGAGGTTCTTTTCCGTCTGTTCCGGCGGAATGCCGCGCAGTGCGTCGTTGGCGCCAAGCTCCAGGATCACGCCATCCGTGCCATCGGGCACCGACCAGTCGATGCGCGAAAGGCCGCCTGAGGTCGTATCGCCCGAAACGCCGGCATCGACGACTGCAATATCCAATCCCTTGGCTTTTAGTGCCGCCTCCAGCTTGGCGGGAAAGCCATCGCCGGGCGGCAGCTGATAGCCCGCCATCAGACTGTCGCCGAAGCCGACCAGCTGGATCGTCCGTGCATCGGCAGAATGAACCGCGCCAAACAAAAGACCGAAAGTGATGACAGCGAAGTGAAGCGCGGCAACTTTAAAACCCATGATCCATTCCCTAGATTCGCTGCTCGGGCCAAATCGCGCCCGCCATTGTCTCTGATGTTCTCTGATATATAGGGCGTTCGCATTGGCAAAAACCATCATCGAGCTGAAGAAGGCGGATTTGACGCTCGGCAATGCCGCCGCCTCCGTCCACGTGCTGAAGGGCATCGATCTCACCGTCATGGAGGGTGAGGCCGTCGGCATCGTCGGCCCGTCCGGTTCCGGCAAGTCCACCCTGCTGATGGTGCTGGCCGGCCTCGAAAAGCTCGACAGCGGCGAACTTCTGATCCGCGACACGCCGCTGCATAGCCTGAGCGAAGATCGCATCGCCGATTTCCGCGGCCGCAATATCGGCATCGTCTTCCAGTCCTTCCACCTCATCGCCAATATGACGGCGCTCGAAAATGTCGCCGTGCCGCTGGAACTTGCGAACATCCGCGATGCCTTCGATATCGCCCGGCGCGAACTGGAAGCAGTAGGATTAGGCCAGAGGCTCAATCATTATCCCGGCCAGCTTTCCGGCGGCGAGCAGCAGCGTGTCGCCATCGCCCGCGCGCTGGCGCCTTCGCCCGCCGTCCTGATCGCCGACGAACCGACGGGCAATCTCGATACCGATACCGGCCGGCAAATCGCCGACCTGCTCTTCGCCCAGCAGGCCGAGCGCGGCACGACCATGCTGCTCGTCACCCATGATCCCGCCCTTGCCGCCCGCTGCTCGCGCCAGATCCGCGTCCGCTCCGGCGAAATCGAGAGCGACAGCATGCGCACGCGCACCAACCAGGCAGCCATTGCATGAGCGCGGCAGGACTTCGCCTGCCCCTCGCCTTCCGCCTTGCCCTGCGCGAACTGCGCGGCGGCCTTGGCGGCTTCTACATCTTTCTCGCCTGCATCGCGCTCGGCACCGGCGCGATCGCTGCGGTCAATTCCGTTTCCCGTTCGATCACCGACGCGATCTCGACGCAGGGACAATCGCTGCTATCAGGCGACGCCCGTTTCGAACTGCGCAATCGCGAGGCGACACCGGAAGAATTCGCCTATCTCCAAAGCTTGGGCAAAATTTCCCGCTCCACCGGGCTGCGTTCCATGGCACGTCTGCCCGATGGCTCGGATCAGGCGTTGGTCGAGGTCAAGGCCGTCGACAACGCTTATCCGCTCTACGGCACCTTCCAGGCCGATCCCGATCAGCCCTTGTCGACGCTGCTTGCCGCCAAGGATGGCGCCTATGGCGCCGTCGTAGCGCCCCTGCTGTTGGAACGCCTGAACCTCAAGGTCGGCAGCGATCTGCTGCTGGGCAATACGAAGCTGCGCATATCGGGCACCATCCAAAGCGAGCCCGACGCCGTCTCCGAAGGCTTCGGCTTCGCACCACGTCTGCTCACCAGCCGCGACGCCCTGATCGCCTCCGGCCTGATCACCACGGGCAGTCTGGTCGAACAATCCTACAAGATCCGCATGGACAACCCGGCAGCCGGCCTTCGCAATCTCGGCGACCGTGCCAATGCCGCCTTTCCGCAGGCAGGCTGGTCGATCCGCAGCAGTGATCGCGCTGCTCCTCAGCTCGCCGACAACGTCACCCGCTTCTCGCAGTTCCTGACGCTGGTCGGCCTGGCGGCGCTCATCGTCGGCGGCGTCGGCGTTGCCAATGCCGTACGCGCCTTCCTCGATTCGAAGCGCACGACCATCGCCACCTTCAAATGCCTGGGCGCGCCGGCCTTCGTCGTTGTGCTGATCTATCTCATCCAGATCGCCGTCGTTGCGCTCGCCGGCATAGCAATTGGCCTCGTCCTCGGCGCCATTGCGCCCATGATCGCATCGCAATTCATGGCAGAATTCCTGCCGATTTCGACTGCGCCGCGGCTCTATCCCGGCGCGCTGACGCTTGCCGCTCTCTTCGGCCTCCTGACGACGCTGGCGTTCGCCATTCCGCCGCTCGGCCATGCCCGCGAGGTGCCGGCAACGGCGCTGTTTCGCGAGCAGGGCTTCGAAGCGCGACGCCTTCCCGGCTGGCCCTATCTGCTCGCCGCCGGTGTGCTGATGGCGGCACTCGCCGCCCTGGCGATCATCACCGCCTATGATCGCTTCATCGCCATCGTCTTCGTTGTTTCGATCGCCGGCGCCTTCGTCGTGCTGCGCCTGGTGGCAGCCCTGCTTTCCTGGCTTGCCCGCCGCAGCCCGCGCGTGCGCTCGCCGGCCCTTCGCTTGGCGATCGGCAACATTCATCGGCCCGGCGCGCTCACCTCCTCCGTCGTGCTGTCGCTCGGCCTCGGCCTGGCGCTGCTGGTGACACTGACGCTGATCGACGGCAATATGCGCCGCGAACTCATGGGCCGCATGAGCGAGCAGGCGCCGAATTTCTTCTTTGTCGACATTCAGGGGCCGGAGCTGGAAGGCTTTCGCAAGATCGTGCTCGACATCGACCCCAAGGGCAAGCTCGTCGAGGCGCCGATGCTGCGCGGCCGGATCGTCGCCTTCAATGGCGAGGATGTCACCAAGATGAAGGTGCCGGCGGCAGGTCAATGGGTCCTGCGCGGTGATCGCGGCATCACCTATGCCGATACGGTGCCGGAAAACGCCTCGGTCACGGAAGGCAAATGGTGGGACAAGGATTATAGCGGCGAGCCGTTGGTTTCCTTCTCCGAAGAGGAAGGCAAGGCGCTCGGCTTCAAGCTCGGCGATAAAGTCACCGTCAACGTGCTCGGCCGCAACATCACTGCCAAGATCGCCAGCTTCCGCAAGGTGCAATGGCAGTCGCTGTCGATCAATTTCGTGATGATCTTCTCGCCCAATACCTTCAGGGGCGCCCCGCATGCCTGGCTCGCGACCCTGACCGACACATCCGCCACTTCGGAACAGGAAGCGGCTATCCTGAGGAAGGTCACGAATACCTACCCGACCATAACAAGCGTACGGGTCAAGGATGCACTCGATGTCGTCAACACGCTCGTGGGACAGCTGGCGACGGCGATCCGTTCCGCCGCCTCCGTCGCGCTCATCGCATCCGTGCTCGTGCTGGCGGGAGCGCTTGCCGCCGGCAACCGCGCCCGCACGCATGATGCGGTCATCCTCAAGACGCTCGGCGCGACGCGCGCGACATTGATCCGTGCCTTCAGCTACGAATATCTGATCCTGGGCGCCGCAACCGCCATCTTCGCGCTGATCGCCGGCTCCGCATCCGCTTGGTACATCGTCAGCCGCATCATGCGCTTGCCTTCTGCCTTCCTGCCCGATGTCGCTTTCTCCACCCTAGTTATTGCGCTGATTTTGACCGTCGGCATCGGCCTGATCGGCACCTGGCGCATCCTGGGCCAGAAGGCAGCGCCTGTTCTGCGCGAGCTCTGATTCGTTACGGAGATGAACCGGAAGCCGGCAAAACGGCTCGATATTACATCGATTTAACCTGCGCCGGATCGCTTGACCCTTGTGTATGAGGCCCGAAAGCCTCATATTCTTTGCAGGCATGCTGAGCTCCGCAGCGGCGCCTGGGCCTTGAAAGACCCGACACCGTAATCAAATCGGAGCTTGAAAGAGGAAAACATGGCTGACTTCCGCAATTACCAAAACCGGGCGCAGAGCGGTGCGCAATCCGGTGCGATGATAGACGAGGGCCTTCGAGCCTACATGCTCAAGGTCTATAACCTGATGGCGCTGGGTCTGGCGATCACGGGTGTTGCCGCCTATCTATCCTTCTCGCTCGCCTTTGCAAACGGACAGATCACGGCCTTCGGCCAGGCGATCTATCTCAGCCCGCTGAAGTGGGTTGTCATTCTCGCCCCGCTGGCAATGGTCTTCTTCCTGAGCTTCAGGATCAACCGCATGAGCGTGGCCGCCGCGACGACGACCTTCTGGGTCTACGCCGCGCTGGTAGGTCTGTCGCTGTCGTCGATCTTCATCATCTACACCGGTCAGAGCGTCGTGCAGACCTTCTTCGTGACCGCCGCCTCCTTCGGCGCGCTGTCGCTGTTCGGCTATACGACGAAGCGTGATCTGTCCGCGATGGGTTCGTTCCTGATGATGGGTCTCTTCGGCCTGATCATCGCAACGCTCGTCAACATCTTCCTGGCTTCGTCCGCCCTGCAGTTCGCCATCTCGGTGATCGGCGTCCTGATCTTCGCAGGCCTCACCGCCTGGGATACACAGCGGATCAAGGAAATGTACTACGAAGCCGACGACGTGACCGTGGCTGGCCGCAAGGCGATCATGGGCGCCCTGTCGCTGTACCTCGACTTCATCAACCTGTTCATGTTCCTGCTGCAATTCATGGGCAACCGCCGTTAATCGCACGGGATGAATGAGACATGAAAAGGCGGCCTCGGCCGCCTTTTTTTATTTGCTTGGGCAGACGCCCTGCGATTTGATAGCGCCCGTCGTAAATTCGCAGATCAGGCAATAGAAGCAATGTCCGTCAGCCTCCGCAGCGCAACTTCAGACGACCTTCCCCATATCACCGCCATCTACAGAGATTCCGTCCTGAACGGTACGGCAAGCTACGAAATCACGCCGCCGAGTCAGGAAGAGATGGCGGCCCGGTTCGAGGCAATCCGTGAAAAGGGCTATCCCTATCTCGTCGCCGAAGACGAGACCGGCGCGTTCCTCGGCTATGCCTATGCCTCCGCATTCCGCACGCGGCCGGCCTATCGCTGGATGGTGGAGGATTCGATCTATCTGGCGCCGGAGGCGCGCGGGCGCGGCGTCGGCAGATTGCTCCTCGATGCACTCGTCGAAAGCTGCGAAGCGCTCGGCTTCCGCCAGATGATCGCCGTCATCGGCGGCGCCCATCCCGCCTCCGTCGCCGTGCATCGCGCGGCAGGCTTTGCCGAAGTCGGGCTCTTGAAGGGCACGGGCTACAAGCATGGCCGGTGGCTGGATACGATGCTGATGCAGAAGGCGCTGGGCGAGGGTGCGGAGAGCGATCCCGATCCCTCGGTTTATCCTGGGACGTTGTTTGGGGAATAGTATCAGTATCGGACCTATGAGTCCGCAGAGCCTGTGATACCCCCTCTGTCACTTCGTGACAGAGGGGGTGCCGCACTCGCCACAAGCGCGAGCCAATGACGAGAAACTACTTCTCCACCAGCTTCAGCTGCTTGTCGAAAACTTTCAACACTTGGTTCAGGTCATGACCGCGTTTCAGGATCATGCCGTTGGTATTGACGACGGAAAAGGCGCCCTGCTTGGCGGCGAGCTTCGGATTCTTTTCGATGCGGAAGAGCGGCATTTCGCCGGAGCGCTTGAAGACGGAGAAAACCGCCTTGTCCTTCAAATGGTCGATGGCGTAGTCGCGCCACTCGCCTTCGCCGACCATGCGGCCATAGATCCAGAGAATCGCATCCAGCTCCCGGCGATGAAAGGTCACCGGTAGCGGGTCCTTGCTCTGTTTGTATTCTCTGAGATCAACGACGACGGATGAATTGGTATCTGCGGAACGGCTTTCACCGTGTCTCAAATCCGGCTGATCAGTCATCAATCCCCCAGGGGCTATCTCATGACAGGAGAATGACAGTTTGCCTCAGCCACATCAAATTGCAAGACGGCTGGCGGCTCACAATTTCTTTCCCAGCTGTGAAAGCACCTCGTCAGTGCCGCATTTCAGCCAAAACGACGCCCAATTTACAGGAAGTATAGAGGACTGTTTGGCGCCGCCGCGTCAAACGGCCCGGCCGGGACGCATCGATTAAACCCCAGCCCCGAATGCGTCCTCGCCGGGCACCCCCCTATTGGGCATCAGCCAAAATAGGAAGCCTTTCGACCACGCCAAAATGGAAGACCTCCGGCAAAGCTGGAAAAACCGCTCAGCCGTCCGAACCGACCGTCAGAACAGTCGCCCCGAGAATGGCAGCCGGATCGCCCGAAGATGTCGACGACTGCAGCAGGATCGCGAGGCCTCGCCGGCCGGCCTTATCCAGCACGGTCGACGGCAGCACGAGGCTCATAGCCTTGCCGTCCCACATGCCGACTGTTTCGACATCGGATACCGCGTGCATATAGGCAATCTGCTGGCCGTTGTTTTCGCCGCCTTTCGGCGCCACCATCTGTTCCTTGTCGAAATAGACGGCAACGACATTCGCCCTGCCCTGCCCGGCGCCGATCTTGATCTCCAGCTCGTCGCCCTTCATGGCGGCATTCACCGGAACCGTCAGCCCTTCGCCAAGGCGCTGAAAATCATCGAGCTTGACGTTGATGGCATCGAGATCCGCGCCGTTCATGTGATCCCTGCCATTGACGATCGCCTGCGGCGTATAGACGCCGCTGCGGCCCATCGTCCGGGCGTAGGCATATTGGCGCGCCGTATTATCCTTGGACGCCATGGTGTCGTTCCAGCCGAGATAGTTCCAATAATCGACGTGATAGGCGAGTGCCACGACATTACCCTGGCGTATCAGCTTGCGGAAGGCGGCATCGGCGGGAGGACAGGAAGCGCAACCTTGCGAGGTAAAGAGTTCGACAACGCCCTTGATCTTCGCAGCCTCCTGCGCATGCAGCGAACTTGCGAGCGCAATGCCTGCCAGAAGTGGAGCCAAAAACCGAAGACGCATTCTATCTTACCTCTGCATCCAATCTCGAGCGCCGTCTGCCTACACGGGCTCTGCAAAACTCGCGCTTTTTGGGGCGACCAGGCCACATCAAGCCCGAAAAATCTGAAACAAGAGATAATAGTTTAACGCGATGACGCAAAGTCACGATGGGGTGAGGCCGGAGTGAGCGGAAGCCTCGCAGTACACATCACCGTGAAAAACAAGAGGCCGCCGGAAGAGTTTTCCGGCGGCCTCCCATAACAGCGTTTAATGCCTATCAGGCAGCGAGATCGCGCAGAACGGTCTGCAGGATGCCGCCATTGTTGACGTAGACGACCTCATCCAGCGTATCGATGCGGCAGATGATCGGAACGTCCTTCACCGAGCCGTCGCCATAGGTGATCTTGGCGATCTTACGCTCGCGTGGCTTGATGTGCTCAAGGCCTTCGATCGTGACCAGTTCGTCGCCCTTCAGACCGAGGCTTGCCCAGGTGGTGCCTTCCTCGAAGACGAAGGGGATGACGCCCATTCCCACAAGGTTCGAGCGGTGGATGCGCTCGAAGGACTGGGCGATCACGGCGCGGACGCCGAGCAGGTTCGTGCCCTTGGCAGCCCAGTCGCGCGACGAGCCGTTGCCATATTCGACACCGGCGAAGATGACGAGCGGAACGCCCTCGGCCTTGTACTGCATGGCCGCATCGTAGATCGACGTCTCTTCCTTGGACGGATAATGGATGGTGTAGCCACCTTCCTTGCCGTTCGGGCCGAGCATGTGGTTGCGGATGCGGATGTTGGCAAAAGTACCGCGCATCATGACTTCGTGGTTGCCGCGGCGCGTGCCGTACTGGTTGAAATCGGCAACGCCGACGCCGTGACCGAGGAGGTACGAGCCGGCCGGAGAAGCAGCCTTGATCGAACCGGCCGGAGAAATATGGTCGGTGGTGATCTTGTCGCCGAAGAGGCCGAGAACGCGAGCGCCCTTGATGTCGGAAACGCCGGCGCCCTTTTTGCCCATGCCCACGAAGTAAGGCGGGTTCTGCACATAGGTCGAGTTGTCGTCCCAGGCATAGGTCTGGCCCGGAGGAACCTGCACGGCCTGCCAGTTGGCATCGCCCTTGAAGACGTCGGCATACTTGGTTTCATAAAGCTCGCGGGTGACGTACTTCTGGATGAACTCCTGAACCTCATGCGAGGTCGGCCAGATGTCCTTCAGATAGACCGGCTTGCCGTTCTGGTCTTCGCCGATCGGCTCCTTCGTCAGGTCGAGCTGCACTGAGCCGGCGAGCGCGTAGGCGACGACGAGCGGCGGTGAAGCGAGATAGTTCGCCTGGACGTCAGGCGAGATACGGCCTTCGAAGTTGCGGTTACCGGAGAGGACGCCCGATACGATCAGGCCCTTGTCGTTGATCGTCTTCGAGATCGGCGCCGGCAGCGGGCCGGAATTGCCGATGCAGGTGGTGCAGCCGAAGCCGACCAGGTTGAAGCCGAGCTTGTCGAGATCGGCCTGCAGGCCGGACTTGGCAAGATATTCGCCGACGACCTGCGATCCCGGTGCTAGCGAGGTCTTGACCCACGGCTTGGTCTTCAGGCCTTTGGCAACGGCGTTGCGGGCGAGAAGGCCGGCAGCGATCAGCACCGACGGGTTGGACGTGTTGGTGCAGGAGGTGATGGCGGCAATCGCAACGTCGCCATGGCCGATATCGAAATCCGTGCCTTCGACCGCATAGCGGTTGGAGAGCTGACCGGGCTTCTTGTATTCGGTTTCGAGCGAAGTCGCGAAACCGGAAGCGATGTTTTCCAGCGCGATGCGGCCTTCCGGACGCTTCGGGCCGGCCATGGACGGCACGACATCGCCGAGATCGAGTTCCAGCGTGTCGGTGAAGACGAGATCGGAACCGTCATTGTCGCGCCACATGCCCTGAGCCTTGGAATAGGCTTCGACGAGCGCGATACGGTCCTTGGCGCGGCCGGACATGTTGAGATAGTTCAGCGTTTCCTTGTCGACCGGGAAGAAGCCGCAGGTCGCGCCATATTCCGGACCCATATTGCCGATGGTGGCGCGGTCGGCGAGCGGCATGTTGTCGAGGCCGGGGCCAAAGAATTCGACGAATTTGGAAACAACGCCCTTCTTGCGCAGCATCTGCACGACGGTCAGAACGAGGTCGGTCGCGGTGACGCCTTCCTTGAGCTTGCCGGTGAGCTTGAAGCCGATGACTTCAGGCAGCAGCATCGAGACCGGCTGGCCGAGCATGGCGGCTTCAGCTTCGATACCGCCGACACCCCAGCCGAGAACGCCGAGGCCGTTGATCATGGTCGTGTGCGAATCGGTGCCGACGCAGGTGTCGGGATAAGCGATCGTTTCGCCGTCCTCTTCCTTCGTCCAGACGGTCTGGCCGAGATATTCGAGGTTCACCTGGTGACAGATGCCGGTGCCGGGAGGAACGACGCGGAAGTTCTTGAATGCCTGCTGGCCCCACTTCAGGAAGCGGTAGCGCTCCCCATTGCGCTGGTATTCCAGCTCGACGTTCTTGGCGAAAGCCTGCGGCGTGCCGAATTCGTCGACGATGACGGAATGGTCGATGACGAGGTCGACGGGAACGAGCGGGTTGATCTTTTCCGGATCGCCGCCAAGCGAAACCATGGCGTCGCGCATGGCAGCAAGGTCGACAACAGCCGGAACGCCGGTGAAGTCCTGCATCAGCACGCGCGCCGGGCGATAGGCGATTTCGTTCTCGACGGTGCCCTTGTTGGTCAGCCATTCGGCGACAGCAAGGATATGGTCCTTCGTGACCGACTGCCCGTCTTCAAAACGCAGCAGGTTTTCCAGCAGTACCTTCATGGAGTAAGGCAGCTTGGAAACGCCGGGCAGACCATTGGCTTCAGCCTTGGGAAGGCTGAAGTAGACATAGTCTTTCCCGTCCACGGTCAGCGTGGAACGACAATTGAAACTGTCAAGAGATTTAGACACGAGATACCCCGTTTCTGATAGCCAACACAGTCGTGCGAACGCCTATGCACTTTATGCACATCAGGATGCGGGTACGGCCATTTCCGCTGTCCGCACGTAAGGTTAAAACCTTAAGTTCGGCGCAAGGATTGAATTCACGCCGGCCGCTGGCGTGGTTGCAGGTCTTATAGATAATTTCGTAAAGACTTGCCAGAGTGACAAAGCGCAAATTTGGACAATTTTTTGCGCGCTGCGGCAACGATAACGGGGAAAGTCTGAGCGAATGCATCTAAGCGCTGAAAATCTGGCGGCAAGGCGTGGCGAAGACCTGATTTTCTCGAACGTTTCCTTTGACTTGGGAGGTGGCGACGCCCTCATTCTGACCGGGCGCAACGGGTCGGGAAAGTCAACGCTTCTGCGTGTCGTGGCAGGCCTTCTGAAGCCGGAAAAGGGCCGTGTCACCTTCACCGGAAATGACGGAGAATCGGGCTGGCCGGCCGGTGAAGCCAGCCACTATCTCGGTCACCGCAATGCGATGAAATCCGAGCTGACCGTCACGGAAAATCTGACCTTCTGGAAAACCTTCCTCGGCGATGTGCCGGGCGGCTCCGGCCTGGCTGTCGATGAAGCCGCCGACGCCGTCGGGCTTGCTGGCATCACCCATTTGCCCTTCGGCTATCTCTCCGCCGGTCAGCAGCGGCGAATCGCTTTCGCCAAACTTCTGGTCGCCCATCGCCCGATCTGGATCCTCGACGAACCGACGGCAGCGCTCGACAGCTCCGCCGACCGGCTGTTTGCGGAGCTGATCTCAGCCCATCAGAAGAGCGGCGGCATCGTTCTTGCCGCGACGCACCAGCCGCTGGGTTTGGAGAACGTACAGGAGATGCGGATGACGGGGTTTGCCGGGGTGAGTGAGGGAGTGTGGGGATGATGCAGATATTTCCTCCCATGCCGAGCTTGCGATACCCCCCTCTGTCCCTTCGGGACATCTCCCCCACAAGGGGGGAGATTGTTGGGAGTTTGCCGCACCCGCTTACAAAACCAGCGGGTTCAGCTTCTACAAATTCGATGTTGGCTCGGGACATGAGCGCGCCACAAGTTACCAATCTCCCCCCTTGTGGGGGAGATGTCGCGAGAGCGACAGAGGGGGGTACTCGAGGTATATCTCAACATGAAAGAGTCTCCCCATGACCGCCCTCTTCCTCCGCGACCTCAGACTTTCGGTGCGCGCCGGCGGCGGGGCGTTGATCGGCATCCTCTTCTTTCTCACCGTCGTCGCCGTCATTCCCTTCGGCGTCGGACCCGACCTCAAGCTTCTCTCGCGCATCGGTCCCGCCATCGTCTGGATCGGAGCGCTGCTGGCGAGCCTTCTCGGCCTCGACCGGCTGTTCCAGGCCGAGCGTGACGATGGTTCGCTCGATCTGCTCATCATGCAGGAAACGCCGCTGGTATTGACGGTCTTCATTAAATGCGCAGCGCATTGGATCGCGACAGGCTTGCCCCTCGTCATCGCCTCGCCACTGCTCGGCCTCTTTATGAATATGAACGACACGGCTATCGGCGCGACGGCCCTGACCCTGCTCGTCGGCTCGCCGGCGATCACCTTCATCGGCGCGGTTGGTGCTGCCGTTGCCGTGGCGCTGCCGCGCGGCGGGCTACTGGTCTCCATTCTGGTGCTACCGCTCACGATCCCCGTGCTGATCTTCGGCGTCAGCGCCACCTATGCCACAGTCGAAGGGCCGCAACCGTTCCTGCCGCCCTTCCTCATCCTGATCGCGCTCACCTTGTTCTTCGCCGTCCTCGGCCCCGCCGCTGCTGCTCTTGCCCTGCGGAACACGACTGATTGATCGCAATAAGATACTGTTTCGTCCATCTGAGGCAATGCGGTCGATTGCCGGAAAAGGCATATCGGGTTAAACAAGCCGCATGAGCGATATCACTGCGATCAGCCGATTTTCCGACCTTGCCAACCCCACACGGTTCCTGGCTTTCTCGGCGCGTCTCATTCCCTGGCTGGCGGCCATCTCGGCCGTGCTCTTCGTGATCGGCCTCTATCTGTCCTTTACGACCGAGGGCGATTACCAGCAGGGCGATACCGTCCGCATCATGTATATTCACGTTCCGGCCGCCTGGCTGTCGATGATGTGCTACACGATCATGAGCATGTCGGCGATCGGCACGCTGGTCTGGCGCCACCCGCTCGCCGATGTCGCCGGCAAGACGGCAGCCCCGCTCGGCGCCGCCTTCACGCTGATCGCGCTGGTCACCGGCTCGCTCTGGGGCAAGCCGATGTGGGGCACCTATTGGGTCTGGGATGCGCGCCTCACCTCGGTTTTCATCCTTTTCCTGATGTATCTCGGCCTGATCGCGCTGAACCGCGCCATGGACGACCCATCAAAAGCTGCCCGTGTCGCATCCATCCTGACACTGGTCGGCTTCATCAATATTCCGATCATCAAGTTCTCTGTGGACTGGTGGAACACGCTGCATCAGTCGGAAAGCATCATGCGCATGGATGGTCCGGCCATCGACGCGGAATTCCTCTGGCCGCTCTTCACCATGGCGCTCGCCTTCACGCTGCTGTTCTTCACGCTGCACCTGATGGCGATCCGCAACGAGATCTGGCGACGGCGCATCGCCACCCAGCGCCGCATGGCCGCGCGCATGGCGAGCCGGGAGGAGTAGCATGTCGCATCCGTTCTACGTCTTCGGCTCCTATGGCTTTGCGGCGTTCATGATCCTTGCTGTTATTACCTGGATCTGGATCGAAGGACGCCTGCGCCGTCGTGAGCTCGCCGCATTGGAAGCCTCCGGCATCCGCCGCCACTCGCAGCACTCGCCCGAGAGCAAGACGAAATGACTGCGGATACCGATAACAAGGATCAGCCGAAATCCAGCGGCACCGCACGCTATATGCTGGCGCTCATCCCGCTGATCGTCTTTGCCTGCATCGCATTTGCGGTCGGCAAGGTCATGTATGATCAGGAAGTGCACGGCACCGATATATCGGCTATTCCCTCGGCACTCATTGGCACTAAGGCGCCGAAGCTCGCGCTCGCGCCGCTCGACGGCTCCAACCTGCCGGCATTGACCGATGACGCCATCAAGGGCAAGCTGACGCTCGTCAACGTCTTCGCCTCCTGGTGCATCCCCTGTCGTGATGAACACCCTGTACTGAAGGAACTGGCCAAGAGCGGCCAGCTCAACATCGTGGCCATCAATTACAAGGACACGAGCGAAAACGCCCTCCGCTTCCTCGGCGAACTCGGCAATCCCTACAACGCCATCGGCATCGACCCGAATGGCTCAGCCGCCATCGACTGGGGCGTCTACGGCATTCCGGAATCCTATCTGGTCTCGCCCGATGGCACGATCCTCTACAAGCAGGTCGGCCCGTTTACGCCGACGAGTTTGAAGGAAGGACTCTATCCGGCGATAGCGAAGGCGCAGGGGAAGCCGGCGTCTTAACTCCCTTCTCCCCTCGGGGAGAAGGTGCCCGAAGGGCGGATGAGGGGGCTGGGCACGAAGCAACAAAGCCTTGAGCGGCGAACAAAAGTCATCACTCTCCCGAAACGCCCCCTCACCCGGCGCTATCGCGCCACCCTCTCCCCGCAGGGGCGAGGGTGAAAAGATTAAATCCCGCCCTGCCACGTTTTGATCGCATCGACCGGCCAGACCAGCATCAGCACGTTGAGCGTGAGATTGTCGCGGATCAAATAGCCGGTGAGCAACTCGAAGAAGATGGCGATGGCAACCGTCACCAGCACCGGCGCGCGCCAGGCAAACAGGAAACCGACCACCATGAACACGGCATCCATCGACGAGTTGAGGATGCTGTCGCCGACGTAGTCGAGCGAGATTGTCGCGGCGCGGTAGCGGTTGATGATGATCGGGGAATTTTCCAGGATCTCCCAGCCGGATTCGATCAGCATGGCAACGAAGAGCCGCATCGACAGTGGCTTGCCGCGCATGATCAGATGCGTGAGACCGAAGAAGAGGAAACCGTGGATGATATGCGATGGGGTGTACCAGTCGGCGATGTGCTGCGAATTGCCGCTGGATTTCACCACCGGCTCGAACAGCTTCACGTAACCGCAGGTGCAGATCGGCACGCGGCCCATCATGTATTCAGCGACGATCTGCACGAGCAGAACGACAGCGCAGGCGATGAACCAGAAGCTCTGTTGCCGATAGCGGCTTTGGGCGTCGATGGCCTCGCTCATTTGCCGTTTTCCACCGGTGGCTCGACCGTGTGCTTCATGATCAGCGGCATCTGCGACAGAGTGAAGAGGATGGTGATCGGCATCGTTCCCCAGACCTTGAAGTTCACCCAGAGATTATCCGCCGCCTTGGTGTCCGGAAGATAAAGCCAGTTCGAACCGCGCCAGACGACTTCGTTGAGCACGGCAAGAACGAAGAAGAAAATACCCCAGCGCAGCGTCAGCTTGCGCCAGCCCTCGGCATCCAGCTGAAAGGCGGCATTGAAGACATAGCCGAGCAGCGACTTGCCGAAGGCAAGGCCGCCGAGCAGAACGATACCGAACAGCGCGTTGACGATGGTCGGCTTCATCTTGATGAAGGTTTCGTTCTGAAGATAGATGCCGAGCGCACCGAAAATCAGCACCACAATGCCGGAGACGAAAGGCATCAGCGGCAAATGGCCGAGCATGACCTTCGAGACGATGAGCGAGATCACCGTCGCCGCCATGAACAGGCCGGTGGCGACGAAGAGGGGGCCGCCGAGAGTTGCGAGCTGCGGGAAATGCTGCACCAGCCAGTCGCCGCGCAGATTGCCGAAGAAGAACACCAGCAAAGGCCCGAGTTCCAGCACCAGCTTCAGCATGGGGTGGTGTTTGTCGGCAGCACTTGGGGTGAGATCGCTGTCGCTGGTCGTCATTGCGGCACTTTCCCTGTCGTCACGTTTGTCATCGAATTTGTTCTTGTCATTCATTGGCTGTTTACAGCCCCCGTACCGGCAATGGCATGGGCAAAATCCTCGGCTTCGAATGGCTCGAGATCCTCTACACCTTCGCCGACGCCGATGAAATAGACCGGCAGCTTATGCTTGGCCGAGATGGCGACAAGGATGCCGCCGCGCGCCGTGCCGTCGAGCTTGGTCATGATCAGCCCGTTCACACCGGCAACATTGCGGAAGATTTCCACCTGGTTCAAGGCGTTCTGGCCGGTCGTCGCATCCAGCGTCTGCAGAACCGTATGCGGCGCATCCGGATCGAGCTTGCCGAGCACGCGCACGATCTTTTCGAGCTCGGCCATCAGCTCCGCCTTGTTCTGCAGGCGGCCGGCGGTATCGATGATCAGCACATCGCTCTTGTTGGCCTTTGCCTGCTGAAAGGCATCGAAGGCGAGGCCTGCAGCGTCTGCGCCGAGCTTGGTGCCGATGAAGTCCGATTTCGTCCGCTCCGCCCAGATCTTCAATTGCTCGATCGCAGCCGCGCGGAACGTATCGCCGGCGGCCAGCGTGACCTTCAGTCCTGCACCAGAGAGCTTTGCGGCCAGCTTGCCGATCGTCGTCGTCTTACCGGTGCCGTTGACGCCGACGACGAGGATCACATGCGGCTTGTGGCTGAGATCGAGCTGCAGCGGCTTTGCCACAGGCTTCAGCACCTTGGCGATTTCCTGCGCCATGATGCGGCCGACATCTTCGCCGGTCACATCCTTGCCATAGCGCTCGGACGCCAGCGTATCGGTGACGCGCATCGCCGTCTCGACGCCGAGATCGGCCTGGATCAGCAGATCCTCCAGATCCTGCAGCGTCTGATCGTCGAGCTTACGCTTGGTAAAGAGCGCCGCGATCTGGCCGGTCAGCTGCGACGAGGTGCGCGCAAGCCCGGCGCGCAGGCGCTGGAACCAGGAGAGTTTTTGTTTTGGGGCTTCTGGAGCCGGTGCCGGAGCGGAAGCGGCGATGGAGAAACCCTTGGGGAGGATGGGGGTTTCGGCTGCGGGTTCGCTGGTTTCGGAGAAGGGTTCCGAGTCTTCCGACGAAAGTTCCGGGCTTGCCGAGGCTTCGTCACCCCCCTCTGTCCTATCGGACATCTCCCCCACAAGGGGGAGATCGGTTCAGAGGAGGTTTCCTCGAAAACAACATCGGCCTCAGTATTGGTGGATTGCTCCGACTCGACCGACTGTACTTCTTCAGGCTGCGTTCTCGTCTTGGGCTCGGCGGAAGCAACTGGCTCTACAACCTGCGCGGCCTGTTGTTCCTGCTCAGCCGACGCCTCGCCCTCCAACCGATCTCCCCCTCGCGGGGGAGATGTCCCGAAGGGACAGAGGGGGGTGACGAGGGCTCGGCAAACTCAGAAGCCGCCGAAACATCTACAGCGGGCGCTTCCTGCTCGACAACGGGCACATCAACCTTCTGAGAATCCTCCGCAGGCGCCTGCTCCTCGGCCGGCTTTTCGCGGCCGAAGGTGAAGACTTTTTTGATGAAACCGAGCGCCATGAAGTGTCCGTTGAAGCATTAGGCCGCGTCGGCGGCCAGAAGTTGCATGTCGAGATGCTTGCCATTGTGGCCGGTGATTGCGACCTGCACAAGGTCGCGCGGGCAAAGGCCAGGAGCGGCGACAAGCGTGAAGTTTTCCGTATGCGCCAGTCCGCCATTCTCCACAAGCAGCCATTGCCGTGTGCCGACCATCTTGTCCAGATGGGCTTGGTGCAATCTCTGCCCGGCCTCGCGCAGGCGGGCGGCGCGCTCCTTGATCACGCCGCGATCGAGCTGCGGCATGCGGGCAGCAGGCGTGCCGGGGCGCGGGCTGTAAGGGAAGACGTGCAGATGCGCGATGCCGGCTTCTTCCGCCAGACCGATAGCATTGACAAACATCTCTTCCGTCTCGGTCGGAAAGCCGGCGATCATATCCGCGCCAAAACTCGTCTCGGGGCGCAGACGGCGCACATCCTCAATGAAACGCACGGCGTCAGCGCGCGAGTGCCGCCGCTTCATGCGCTTGAGGATCATGTCATCGCCATGCTGCAGCGACAGATGCAGATGCGGCATGAAGCGCGGCTCGTCGGCGATGAGATCCATCAGGTGCCGATCGGCCTCGATGCTATCGATGGAGGAGAGACGCAGCCGACGGATCTCCGGGATCTGCTTCAGCAGCGTCTTGGCTAGCAACCCGAGCGTCGGCGTTCCCGGCAGATCGGCGCCATAGCTCGTGGCATCGACACCGGTCAGCACGATTTCGCGATAGCCGCCTTCGGTGAGATTGCGCGCCTGATCGACAACGGCCCCCATCGGCACCGAGCGCGAATTGCCGCGGCCGTAGGGGATGATGCAAAAGGTGCAGCGATGGTCGCAGCCGTTCTGCACCTGGATGAAGGCCCGCACATGCCCATCGATATGGCGGATCATCTGCGGCGCGGTCGCCCGCACGCTCATGATGTCGTTGACGCGCAGCTTCTCTTCCGCCGAAACGCCGAAGTCCGGCAGAGAGCGGTAGGAGGCGCTCTTCAGCTTCTCCTCGTTGCCGAGCACGGCATCCACCTCAGTCATTTCGGCAAAGGTCTGCTTCTCGGTCTGCGCGGCGCAGCCCGTCACGATGATGCGAGCATGCGGATTGTCGCGGCGCGCGCGGCGGATCGCCTGGCGTGCCTGGCGCACGGCCTCGCCCGTCACGGCACAGGTATTGACCAGGATGGCATTGTTGAGCCCGGCTTTCTCCGCCTCCGCCCTCATCACTTCGGATTCATAGGTATTGAGACGACAGCCGAAGGTAATGACCTCGACCCCGCTCACCGCGCCTGAGCCCCCTGCTCCGGATCGCGCGAGAAGCTGCCCGTCACCGGATCGACGGTGCCGGACCATTCCCATTCGGCAGGTCCGGTCATGACCACATGGTCGTTACTGTCTAGCCATTCGATGGTGAGCTTGCCCGGTGCGGGCGCGGAGGCGACCTCGATCGTGACCTTGCGGCCGGTGCGGCCGGTGCGGGCGGCACTGACGGCGGCAGCACAGGCGGCCGAGCCGCAGGCAAGCGTCAAGCCGGCGCCGCGCTCCCAGGTACGGGTGCGAACAAGCGTCGGCGAAAGCACCTGCGCCAGCGTGATGTTGGCGCGCTCGGGAAACATCGGGTGGTTTTCGAGCAGCGGGCCGAAACGATCGAGATCGAAGGACATCGGGTCCTTGTCCACCCAGAAGATCGCGTGCGGATTGCCCATCGACATCACGGAAGGCGAATGCAGGACGGGATTGTCGATAGGCCCGATCTGCAGCTCGATGCGGCTGGTATCGGCAAATTCCTCGGCAAGCGGGATCTTGTCCCAGGCAAAGACCGGCGTGCCCATATCGACCGAGATCGTGCCGTCCTCGTGCTCCCTTGCATTCAGGATGCCGGCGACGGTCTGGAAAGTAAAAACGTGTCTGCCGGTTTCGGCCGCAAGCGCCTGCACGACGCAGCGCGTGCCGTTGCCGCAGGCCTGCGCTTTCGTGCCATCGCAGTTGAGGATATCGATCCAGGCATCGGTGCCCTGCAGCTTCGGATCGTGGATCGCCATGATCTGGTCGAACTGGGTGGCAGGGTCGGCATTGAGCGCGATCGCCGCAGCCGGCGTCACCACATCCTTGCGGCCGCGCATGTCGATGACCAGGATCTTGTTGCCAAGCCCGTTCATCCTCGCGAATTCGACCGTATTGCTCATGATGCCATGTCCGTCCGTGTTTCGAGCTGTATATGGCGGAATTGCGGGGGAATTACCAGTGGGACGTGAAGGATGACAAATTTCAGATTTGGCCGCAGTGTCATTTATTTTCAGAAAAAATCATTCGCCGTGTCGGATTGTCAAACATTGCCACGTCCTAGGCTCGTCCACTCCGTCAAACCATAGGGATTATGACCATGCCGAATACCATAAGCCTGCACCGCGTCCTCGCCACAAGCCCGGAAAAGGTCTATCGCGCATTCATCGAAGCGGATGCGCTGGCCAAGTGGCTGCCGCCGAATGGCTTTGCCTGCAGCGTGCACCACTTCGAAGGAAAAGTCGGCGGCACGTTCAAGATGTCGTTCCGCAATTTTACGACCAGTGAAGTCCACGCTTTCGGCGGTGAATATATCGAGCTCGTTCCCGGCGAACTGGTGCGTTACACAGACAGGTTCGACGACCCCAACCTGCCCGGCCAAATGGAAGTGACGGTGACATTGAAAAAGGTGCTGGTGGGAACCGAGGTCAACATCACCCAGGCCGGCATCCCCGATGTCATCCCGCCGGAAGCCTGTTATCTCGGCTGGCAGGAATCGCTGATCAATCTCGCGAAACTGGTTGAACCTGAGATTAAGCAGTAAGGCACGTTGAGGCTGAAAATTCCTTCTCCCTTCGGGGAGAAGGGGTTTTGGCGACAATATCAAACAACAGGCACGTCGAAAACCTCGCCTGCCCTGAGCGGGCGAAACCGATCCGGCTCCACGCCGTGCACCTTCAGCGCGACATCCAGCGCCTGAACGGGCGTATCGATGCCTTCGTCCGTCAGCTGGAAGGTCGCGAAGTGATGCCCAGCGACATAGGCCGCGTTGCAGAGCTTCATGCCCTTCACCGCCTCTTCCGGATTCTGATGCTGACCCTTCATGAACCAGCGCGGCTCGTAGGCGCCGAATGGCAGGATTGCGAGGCGGAAACCGCCATGTTTTTCCCGGGCAGCCTCATAATTGATGCCATCGTGAAAGCCGGTATCGCCGACATGATAGATCTTACCTGCTGGCGTGGTCAGCACGAATGCCGCCCAGAGCGCCATGCGCCGGTCGCCCATGCCGCGTGCCGACCAATGATGACAAGGCTCGGCATCGATCGTCACGCCGGTCTTGAACGCGATGCGATCACCCCAGTCGACAACAGTAATGTCGGCATCTGGAACGGCGCGGCGGATGATCGTGTCGTTGCCGAGCGGCGTGACGATCTTTGGCCGGCGCGCCTGCTGCAAGCGAGCAAGGGTCACGAGATCGAGATGGTCGTAGTGATTATGCGTGACAAGCACGAGGTCGATATGCGGTAGGTCCTCGAAGCGGATGCCGGGCGGCACCACGCGCTTCGGCCCGACGGACCGGAAGGGGCTGACGCGCTCCGACCAGACGGGATCGGTTAGGATATTCAACCCGGCGACCTGCACCAGCATCGACGCATGGCCGACCATGGTCACCCGCATCTGGTCGCCGAAAACATGCCGATCCGGCTTGGCCGGCGGGAAGGCGCTGATGACAGGATTGGGCCAGCGTACCCGCCCGCCGCCGAGCTGCCATCGCAAGAGATCGAGCGCATTGCCTGGCGCGACACCGCCGGGATTGAAGAAACGTTGACCATCGAAATGGTCGGAAACCGGACCTTGATAATAGGGATTTTTCTTGGTCGAGCGCGATGAGCTTGTCATGCTTTATCCGCCCGTTGCGCACCAGCCGCCTCGGCGGCGGGAACGCCGGCTTTGGCGAACCATTCTTCGGCCTCGGAAGGCGTCAGCGCCTCCTCGAGCACGACATTCGCCGGCATTGCGAATAGCTGTGGCGTGAAGAAGCTCGTGTCCCACAATGCTGCGCCTTCGACCACAGGCGAAAGTAGGATGACCTGCCGGCCATCGATGCGCGAAATCGTCTCGACGGATGCTTCGCCGGAAATGTCGGCAAGGCCCGGCTCATCCGGCCGCACCGTCTGATAGCGCCACCAGGGTTCGTCATTACCGTCTTCGGCCACGGTCACGCAGCGTGCCATATCGATAATGAACCGATTGGGCGTACGACCGTCAGGAAGCCGCTCGCCGAACGTCGCCTGAATGAGCGTGAAGAGATGAAAGCTGTTGACGATATTCTCATAGCGCAGACGAAAGCCCTGGCGGCTCGGCAGGTGCAGCACCAGCAGATCGTCGCTGCGGCTCAAGAGCACCTGGCGAACCCAGGCTGCACCCGGCGTATAATCCTGCAGCTCGGCAAGCTGCGCCATCAGTGCCTTGTTGCCGGCAGCGAGTGCACGCTCCTGCGGCATGCCGGAAAGATGCGAAACCGCCGATTGACCAAGCAGCTGAAAGGCATCCAGCAGCTGCTTTTGCCGAGGGCTCAGCTCCTTGCGGCCGGCAAAGCCGCGATGGATCTGCGGCAGCCACGCCAGATAGAGCTCCCACACGGCCGGACCGCTGCGTTCCACGGCCCCGCCCTTCTCGACGATGGTCCCGAGCATATTGGCAAGAACGGCGGCTCCCGGTGGCGGCAAGTGGCTAAGCTCGCGCGCCGCCCGCGCCGCGATCTTAGGCTGGGCCTTGGCACTCGCGTAGAAGGCTTGCGCCGCCGTATTGAAATGGGTGTCGACCCGGCCGCCGGCGTAAGCGCGACAGGCGGCGAGAAGATCGGTCAGGGCTGTATCATTCATTCGGAACGGTCTCGGGGAATCACTTGACGGCTGGGATCGATACAACAATTTGAAAACGGTGATACGGTCAAATCGACATCGATATGGTGATGTCATCCGTGCATTTCAGGCATTTCCGCCGCATTGGGTTGACTTTGCCGGTCTTTTCCTGTTTATCGCCCGCAATCTGCGACGAGCACAAGCCTCCGAGCCACCGACCGGGACCCATTAAGGTATAAAGAGATCCCGGAGGTCAACACCCGACAGCGCGATGCGCCCTCGGGTGCTTTTTGGCTTTGCGTCTTGTTTTCGTCATGGAAAAGCACGACGTTTTCGGGCGAGGAACCGCGCAAACTTGCGCCAAGTCCAAATCCCAAGCGATCGATAAGGAAGAAACGATGTTTGAAAACCTCCAGGACCGTCTTGGTTCCATTCTGAATGGACTGACAGGCCGCGGCGCGCTTTCGGAAGCCGATGTTTCCGCAGCGCTGCGCGAGGTTCGCCGCGCGCTGCTCGAAGCCGACGTGGCGCTGGATGTCGTGCGATCCTTTACCGATCGCGTCCGCGAAAAGGCCGTCGGCGCCGAAATCCTGAAGTCGATCAAGCCCGGTCAGATGGTCGTCAAGATCGTCCATGACGAGCTGATCGAGATGCTCGGCGGCGAAGGCGTCGGCATCGATCTGAATGCGCCCGCCCCGGTCGTCGTCATGGTGGTCGGTCTGCAGGGCTCCGGTAAGACCACCACGACGGCCAAGATCGCCAACCGCCTGACGAGCCGCGACCGCAAGAAGGTCCTGATGGCCTCGCTCGACACGCGCCGCCCGGCGGCGCAGGAGCAGCTGCGTCAACTCGGCGTCCAGACCGGCGTCGACACGCTGCCGATCATATCAGGCCAATCGCCGACCGATATTGCCGCCCGCGCCGTGCAGGCCGCCAAGCTCGGCGGCCATGACATCGTCATCCTCGACACCGCCGGCCGTACGCATATCGACGAGCCGCTCATGGTCGAGATGGCGGATATCAAGAAGAAGTCCAATCCGCACGAAATCCTGCTGGTCGCCGATAGCTTGACCGGTCAGGACGCCGTCAACCTCGCCCGCAATTTCGACGAGCGCGTCGGGATTACCGGCCTCGTGCTGACCCGCATGGACGGCGATGGCCGCGGCGGTGCGGCCCTTTCGATGCGCGCAGTCACTGGCAAGCCGATCAAACTGATCGGTGTCGGCGAAAAGATGGGCGAGCTGGAGGAATTCCATCCCCGCCGTATCGCTGACCGCATCCTCGGCATGGGCGACATCGTCTCGCTCGTCGAGAAGGCTGCCGAGAATATCGACGCCGAGAAGGCGGCCGCCATGGCTGCCAAGATGGCCAAGGGCAAGTTCGACCTCAACGATCTCGCCGACCAGCTCGGCCAGATGCAGAAAATGGGCGGCATGGGCGGCATCATGGGCTTGATGCCCGGCATGTCCGGCATGAAGGACAAGATGGCCGCCGCCGGCCTCGATGACCGTCTGTTCAAGCGCCAGCTCGCCATCATCTCCTCGATGACCAAGGCCGAGCGCGCCAATCCGGACCTTTTGAAGCATTCTCGCAAGAAACGCATCGCCGCCGGCTCAGGCACCGACGCCTCCGACATCAACAAGCTTCTGAAGATGCACCGCCAGATGGCCGACATGATGAAGATGATGGGCGGCAAGGGCAAAGGCGGCATGATGAAGCAGCTGATGGGCGGCCTTGCCGGTAAGATGGGTCTCGGCGGCGGTATGGGCGGGATGCCCGACCTGTCGAACATGGATCCCAAGCAGCTCGAAGCCTTGCAGAAACAAGCCGAAGCCGCCGGCCTCGGCCGTCCCGGCGGCCTTCCGGGTGGTTTGCCGGGCCTGGGCGGCGGCGGTTTGCCGGGTCTCGGCGGCGCCAAGCTGCCGGGCCTTGGCGGTGGTTTCCCGGGCCTCCCCGGTTTGCCGAAGAAGAAGTGAAAAGGATCGTTGACCCCCATGATTGATCCAGACGTCAAGGCCCAACTGGGCAACTACCGCCAGTCGATCGACAATATCGATGCCGCACTGGTGCATATGCTGGCCGAACGCTTCCGCTGCACCAAAGAGGTCGGCGTGCTGAAGGCCAAATACGACCTGCCGCCGGCCGACCCGGCGCGCGAGGAATTTCAGATCGAGCGTCTGCGCCGCCTGGCAAAGGACGCCAATCTGGACCCGGATTTCGCCGAGAAGTTCCTGAACTTCGTCATCAAGGAAGTCATCCGGCATCATGAACAGATCGCTGCGGATTTCAAAGGGTAATCCCCGGCTGCATGATCCCGAAGGACGCAGGACGTTTTCGACAGGGATCACGCGACACGAAAAAAGCAGCGCGACGTAACCATACCGCACAACGAAGCGGTCAAGAAAAGCCTAAGGAGAATGAACATGGCACTGAAAATTCGTCTCGCCCGCGGTGGCTCCAAGAAGCGCCCGTACTACCACGTTGTCGTAGCCGACGCCCGCTCGCCGCGCGACGGCCGTTTCCTGGAGACCCTCGGCTCTTGGAACCCGATGCTTGCCAAGGACGACGCGAAGCGCGTTGAACTCAAGGTCGAACGCATCAAGCATTGGCTCGATCACGGCGCCCAGCCGACCGACCGCGTTCTGCGCTTCCTCAACGAAGCCGGCATCGCAAAGCGTGAAGCGAAGAACAACCCGGAAAAGGCAAAGCCGGGCAAGAAGGCTCAGGAGCGCGCTGCCGAAAAGGCACAGAAGGTTGCTGACGCCGCCGCTGCTTCCGAGTAATCGGCCCTCGCGTTGATTGAAAACGGGTGGCATGGCGACATGCCGCCCGTTTTTTGTTCCCATCGGCAAATGTTCAGCCTATGAGAGAACCAACGACAGCGCCGCGTGTCACAAATGAGTGCAAAGGTCGCTGTAGCATTTTGGATCTGCTGCATAATCCCGGCAATCGGCGAAGAGACCATGACGAAACTGCAAAACCCGGTATTGATGGCCACCATTGGCGCGGCGCAGGGCCTCAGAGGCGACGTGCGCGCCCGCGCCTATACCTCGGATCCAACCGCGCTTGGCGATTATGGCCACCTGCACAGCATGGACGGCCGCAGCTTCGAAGTTCTGGAAATCCGCGAGGCCAAGAATGTCGTCATCGTGCGCTTCCGCGGCATCAATGACCGCAATGCTGCCGAGGCGCTGAACGGACTGGAACTCTATATCGAGCGCGACAACCTGCCGGATGACGAGCTCGACGACGACGAATTCTTCTACACCGATCTCGAAGGCCTGGAAGCCGTGGACGATCAGGGCACCGGCTACGGCACGGTCAGCGGCGTCTATGATTTCGGCGCCGGCGACCTGCTGGAGCTGAAGGGGCCGGGCAAGCGCCCCGTGCTGATCCCCTTTTCCGAAGCCGCCGTGCTCGAAATCGATCTCGAAGGCGGCAAGATCCTGATCGATCCGCTTGCCGCCGGCCTGATCGACGACCCCGACGATCTGATCGGCAAACCCGCCAAGCCCGAAAAGCCGCAGGGCAAGCCGAAGAAGTGATCCTTTTTGAGAAGTGACCGCGCCATGAGTTTCCGGGCGACCATA
Organism: Rhizobium sp. 11515TR; assembly: GCF_002277895.1. Lineage (NCBI taxonomy): Bacteria > Pseudomonadati > Pseudomonadota > Alphaproteobacteria > Hyphomicrobiales > Rhizobiaceae > Rhizobium > Rhizobium sp. 11515TR. Next base: position 89,271 of record NZ_CP022998.1, read on the forward strand.
TTGACGCTTTATCCCGAGATGTTTCCCGGCCATCTCGGTACGTCCCTTGCAGGCAAGGCAATGGAACGTGGCCAATGGTCGCTGGACACCGTGCAGATCCGTGATTTCGCCGCCGACAAACACCGCACCGTCGACGACACGCCGGCCGGCGGCGGAGCCGGCATGGTGCTGAAGCCTGATGTGCTTGCCCGCGCCATCGATCATGCCAGCGAGAACGACAGCCGCCCCCGCCTGCTGATGAGCCCGCGCGGCAAGCCGCTGATGCAGAAGCGCGTACGCGAACTCGCCGATGGCGATGGCGTCATCATCGTCTGCGGCCGCTTCGAAGGTGTCGACCAGCGCGTCATCGACGGCCGCGATCTCGAGGAGGTCTCGATCGGCGACTATATCCTCTCGGGCGGCGAGCCGGCTGCCCTCATCCTGCTCGACGCCATCATCCGCATCCTGCCCGGCGTCATGGGCAACGACCTCTCCGGCCTGCACGAAAGTTTCGAAGGCGGCCTGCTGGAGCATCCGCACTATACCCGCCCGCAGATCTGGGAAGGCCGCGAGATCCCCGCTATCCTCACCTCGGGCAACCACGCGGCAATCGCCAAATGGCAGAGGGAGAAGGCCGAGGAGCTGACGCGAGAGCGTCGGCCGGATTTGCTGGACGAATTGCGGAAGAAGTAGCGACAACACCGGCTGGATGAGCGACATTGGTTCAAGCGCGCCGCAAAACTGGCGCCAATCGCCACTTAATTCAGCCGCAAGGGGTGACAAACGCGTGACAATAGGGTATGTGCGCGCCCGGCATGGGAAATTTCCCATCAACCAGCAAAGAAGAGCAGACGTATTCGCTCCTGCCTGAACGGGCATATATCCGAGGCGTGATCTCAGGGTCCGACCAAAGATAGAATGATGAGCGCTCTGGCTGTTGAAGCAACAACGAGGTTGATAACATGAACATCATTCAGCAGTTGGAAGCCGAACAGGCTGCCAAGATCGAAGCCAAGCGCACCCTTCCTGAATTTTCCGCCGGCGACACTGTTCGCGTCAACGTGAAGGTCACGGAAGGCAACCGTACCCGCGTACAGGCCTATGAAGGCGTTTGCATCGCTCGCTCCGGCGGCGGTCTGCAGGAAAACTTCACGGTTCGCAAGATCTCCTACGGCGAAGGCGTCGAGCGCGTATTCCCGGTTTACTCGCCGATGATCGAAAGCGTCGAAGTCGTTCGCCGCGGTAAGGTCCGTCGCGCCAAGCTCTACTACCTGCGCGACCTGCGCGGCAAGGCTGCCCGTATCGTCGAAAACACCGGCACCCGCGCCCGCAAGCTCAACGATGCCGAGCGTCAGGCTCTGGCCGATGAGAAGGCACGCATCGAAGCCGAGAAGGTTGCAGCCGCTCAGGCTCTCGCAGCTGAAAAGGCAGCAGCGGAAGCCGCCGAAGCAAAGGCAGCTGCCGAAGCTGCTGCTGCAGCCGAGCCGGCAGCAGAATAAGTTTCGATCCACTTGGGATCGCAAAGCTTGAAGGCGGCCCTCGGGTCGCCTTTTTGCTGTCCGGCTCACGCCTATCGGAAAGAAATTTTCATCGCCAGCCACCCGCTTAGAGTTGCTTTTCTATTTTTATGATCGCAGCCACGGCAACGGCCTTGCCATGCACTTTCCAAATATGACACTTTCCCGCCACGCTAATCGGGGAGATTTTCATGGCATTCCGTCGTTCGTTCCTTCTGGGCCTTGGCGCCCTCGTGCTTGCACCTTTCGCTGCCTTCGCCGCCGACCTGCCGAACCTGAACGGCAAAACCGTCGTCGTCGTCACCGAGAATGCCTATCCGCCGCTGCAGTTCATCGACCCGAAGACGAACAAGGCGATCGGCTGGGAATATGACGCGATGAACGAGATCGCCAAGCGTCTGAACTTCAAGGTCGAGTACCAGAACACCAGCTGGGACGCGATGATCCAGGCTGTTTCCGAAGGCCAGTACAACATCGGCATGACCGGCATCACCATCAAGGAAGACCGCAAGCAGAAGGTCGATTTCTCCGACCCCTATATGCGCTCGCAGCAGTTCATGCTCGTGCGTGGCGACGAGAAGCGCTTCACCGATGCCAAGAGCTTCGCCGCCGTCAAGGAGGCCCTGATCGGCGCGCAGCCGGGCACGACGCCCTTCTACACCGCCGTCTATGAAGTCCTCGACGGCAACGAGCAGAATCCGCGCATCAAGACCTTCGAAACCTTCGGCGCGACAGTGCAGGCGCTGAAGACCGGAGACGTCGACATGGTGCTGACCGACGGCACGGCCGGCAAGGGCTACGTCGACGCTTCCAATGGCGGCTTGAAGCTCGTCGGCGGTCCGCTCGGCACCGAGGATTTCGGCTTTATCTTCCAGAAGGGCTCCGATCTCGTCGCCCCGATCAATGCCGCCATCGCCAGCCTCAAGGCCGACGGCACGCTCGACGCGCTGAACAAGAAGTGGTTCCTCGACTACAAGATGGGCCAATGAACTCTGAAGACCGATATATTGGAAGCCCGCTCTGATGGCGCCTTTGGCAGGTCCGGGCGGGCACCGCGGTAAGGATGACTTTCCCTGGTGGCTGATTGCCCTCGCTATCCTCGGCATCGTCGCCTCATTCGCAATTGCGGCGAACGGCCTCTATGCCCAGATTTTCTCTCTTCTGCTGAATGGCATCGGCGTCACGGTCTTCGTGACGCTGGTGGCCTTTACGCTGGCCATGCTGCTCGGCCTCGGGCTGGCGCTGCTCGGCCTTTCCGATTTCCTCGTGCTCAGACAGATGGCGCGCTTCTACATCGAGATCGTGCGCGGCATCCCGATACTGGTACTGCTTTCCTATATCGCCTTCGTCGGCACGCCGGCCTTTGTCGCCGTCTATAATTTCGTCGTCTCGCCATTGATCTCCGCCGGCTGGGCAAGCCCGCTCATCACCCGCGACGTGCCCTTCGTCTGGCGCACGATCATCGCGCTGACCATCGCCTATTCCTCCTTCATCGCCGAGATCTTCCGCGCCGGCATCCAGGCGGTCGACCAGGGCCAGATCGAAGCAGCAAAAGCGTTGGGCCTCAGCCGCTTCCAGCGCTTTCGGCTCGTCGTCTTTCCTCAGGCGATCCGCGTCATCCTGCCGCCGCTGTCGAACGATTTCATCGCCATGGTGAAGGACAGTTCGCTGGTGTCCGTGCTCGGCGTCGCCGATATCAGTCAGCTCGCCAAGCTCTATTATTCGGCCAATTTCCGCTACTTCGAAACGCTGTCGATCCTCGCCTTCATCTATCTGCTGCTGACGATCGGTCTGTCGCTGCTGCTCAGGCAACTCGAAGCCTGGATGCGCCGCCGCTCCGGCAGCGACCGCTCCGCCTTCCCCCGTCTGGCCGCGGGCCAGCCGCCCAGCGCGCAAGTATGATGGCCAAAGGCGACCGTACCGATACAGCCTATCGTCGCCATTGCCGAAGGTTTTGAAAATTGATATGAGCATGGCCATGAGTAAGATCATGAGCAAAGACGGACGTTACGTCACGGCTTTCGTGCTGCAGGACCATAAGCGTCTGCCGGCACGTTTCTTTGCGATGATTTCGGGCGCGCTCAACAGCCGACTTCGCTGATCACACCCGAGGCCGGCGGTCCTGATCCGTCAACCCCCATCTTCGATAATGCCAATATGGATCTGTAGCCATGAGCGCTCCACGCACACTGTACGACAAAATCTGGGACGACCATCTGGTCGACGCCCAAGACGACGGCACCTGTCTTCTCTATATCGACCGTCATCTCGTTCACGAGGTGACGTCGCCGCAGGCCTTCGAAGGTCTGCGCATGTCCGGCCGCAAGGTTCACGCGCCGCAGAAGACGCTCGCTGTCGTCGACCACAATGTCCCGACCTCGCCGGATCGCCACCTCGGCATCAAGAACGAGGAAAGCCGCATTCAGGTCGAGCAGCTCGCCAAGAATGCCGCCGAATTCGGTGTGGAATACTACTCCGAAAACGACAAGCGCCAGGGCATCGTCCACATCATTGGCCCCGAGCAGGGCTTCACTCTGCCCGGCATGACCATCGTCTGCGGCGACAGCCACACCTCGACCCACGGCGCCTTCGGCTCGCTCGCCCATGGTATCGGCACGTCTGAAGTCGAGCATGTGCTCGCCACGCAGACGCTGATTCAAAAGAAGGCCAAGAACATGCTGGTGCAGGTCGACGGCCAGCTGCCGCCCGGCGTCACCGCCAAGGACATCATCCTCGCCATCATCGGCGAGATCGGCACCGCCGGCGGCACCGGCTACGTCATCGAATATGCCGGCGAAGCCATTCGCTCGCTGTCGATGGAAGGCCGCATGACCATCTGCAACATGTCGATCGAAGGCGGCGCTCGCGCCGGCCTGATCGCTCCGGATGAGACGACCTTCGAATACATCAAGGGCAAGCCGCGCGCGCCGAAGGGCGAAGCGCTGGAGCAGGCGATCGCCTACTGGAAGACGCTGCAATCGGACGAAGGCGCGCATTACGACCGCATCGTCAAACTCGATGCCGCAAGCCTGCCGCCGATCGTCTCCTGGGGTTCCTCGCCGGAAGACGTCATCTCCGTTCAGGGTATCGTTCCGAACCCGGACGAGATCCAGGACGAGACCAAGCGCGCCTCCAAGTGGCGTGCGCTCGACTATATGGGCCTGAAGCCGGGCACCCCGATGACCGAGATCAACGTCGATCGCGTCTTCATCGGCTCCTGCACTAACGGCCGTATCGAAGACCTGCGCGCCGTCGCCAAGGTCGTTGAAGGCAAGACGGTGGCTTCCACGGTCAACGCCATGATCGTTCCGGGCTCCGGCCTCGTGAAGGAACAGGCCGAAGCCGAAGGTCTCGACAAGATCTTCAAGGCTGCCGGCTTCGATTGGCGCGAACCTGGCTGTTCCATGTGCCTCGCCATGAACGACGACCGCCTGAAGCCGGGCGAACGCTGCGCATCAACCTCGAACCGCAACTTCGAAGGCCGCCAGGGCTTCAAGGGCCGCACCCATCTGGTTTCGCCGGCCATGGCCGCCGCTGCCGCGATTGCCGGCCACTTCGTCGATATCCGCGAGTGGAAGTAATCTGCTTCGATTGATTGACTGCAAAAGGCGGCCTCCGAGCCGCCTTTTTTGTCTGCTGTAAAATTCTCCCGCCTGAGCCGTCTATCTCAGAAATCAGCGACAGCTCTCAGCCCTACCGCCTCAGGCCCGGCTTTCGCGACATCCGCTCTCCCATACAGTTTCTGAAATCTCTATTTGAGATTGCAGCCGGAAGATGATTTTATGCCGCCCGTCTGACTCATTTCCCGCGCTCCTCCCGATTTTCGATCCGAGAAGCCCATGTCGATTTCAGATAAGATCTACCGTCCCTTCGAAAGGTTGATCCGGCCGCTCGACATCCCCTACCGGCCGCTGCCTCCCTCGGGGCCACTGGCCGTTCTTCTTCACTTCATCCTCATGTTTCGCGGCATCCTGATCACGCTCGCGCTCTGCACCATGGCGATTGAAGTCATGAGCCTGACCATCGTTTGGGGCCTGTCCGTCATTGTTGATGGTGTCACGCAGCAGGGTGCTGCCGCTTTCCTGCATAATGACCGGATGCTGCTGATCTTCCTTGGGCTGATGCTTTTCCCTTGCATCCCGATTGGCTCTTTCCTCGTCAATACGTTGAACTCGCATACGCTTGGCATCGGCATGCCGGCCGCCATTCAATGGCAAGGCCACAGGGCGGTGGAGCGGCAGGATCTCGCCTTCTTCCACGATCTCTATGCCGGCCAGGTCGCCTCGCGCCTGCAGCAGGTAGCTTCAGCCGTCCAGCAGCAGGTCGTTTCGGCCTTCCAGTCCATTCCGCGCTTTATCATGCAGATGGTCGGCTCCGTCATCCTTCTGGGCGCGCTCTCCTGGCAGCTTGCCCTTCCGTCCATCATCTGGATCACGCTCAACGTGCTTCTCGCCGTCAGGCTGGCGCCCGTCTTCACTGAGCGCTCACGCCGCTCGGCCAAGCGTCGCAGCCTGATTTCCGGCGCCATTACCGATCTCTACGCCAATATGCAAATGGTCAAGCAATTCGCCGCGGAAGACAGCGAGGCCGGCGCCATCAGAGGCATCATCGGCAAGGCTATCGAAGCTCAGCAGAGCGAACAACGCATTTACCGTACCGCTGAGGTCATCGTCGTCGTTCTCAACATGATGCACTGGCTGGCTATCCTGTCGATCGGCTTTACCGGGCTCGTGGATGGCTTCGTCACGATCGGCGAATTCACCGCCGCCGTTTATGTTCTCAACCGCCTCTCCGGTCACACATTTACTTTCCTGCAGATGGGCCAGCAGATCTTCCAGGCGATCGGCACGATCAAGGACGCCATGCCAGTCATGACGACGCCGCCTACCATTACCGACGGGCCGGACGCGCGGGATCTTGTCGTCCCGAACGGCGAAATCCGCTTCGAGAATGTTCGTTTCGCCTACAAATCTGGCAAGCCCGTCATCAATGACCTTTCGCTGACGGTGCGGCCGGGCGAAAAGGTCGGCCTCGTCGGCCTCTCAGGCGCCGGCAAGACGACGCTCGCCAACCTGCTCCTGCGCTTCTACGATATCAAGGACGGCGCGATCCTGATCGACGGGCAGGATATCCGCGCCATCACGCAGGCAAGTCTTCGCCGCGCGATCGGGGTCATCGCGCAAGATGTGGCGCTGCTGCATCGTTCGGTCGGCGACAATATCCGCTACGGACGGCCGGAGGCGACTAAGGACGAGATTGAGGAGGTCGCGAAAATGGCCAGCGCCGATGCTTTCATTGCCGATCTCGCAGACAGCGAAGGCCGCAAGGGCTATGACGCCTTCGTCGGCGACCGCGGCATCAAGCTCTCCGGCGGCCAGCGCCAGCGCGTCGCAATCGCCCGCGCCCTGTTGAAAGACGCACCGATCCTGGTGCTGGATGAGGCAACCTCGGCGCTAGACAGCGAATCCGAGGCCGCCATTCAGGATAGGCTCAATTTGGTGATGGAGGGAAAGACGGTGATTGCCATCGCTCATCGCCTTTCGACCATTGCCAAGATGGATCGCATAGTCGTGCTCGATTACGGGCGCATCGTGGAAGAAGGCAGGCCCGAGGAACTGGCCGAACAGAATGGCCTGTTTGCCCGCCTGTGGAAACGCCAGACGGGCGGCTTCATTCCCGAAGACATCAACGAACTCCTGCCGACATCGTCTACGAGCTGATGTCAGAAGTCTGGAGGCAACTGCTGCCTCAAGCATGTCGCGCAAAAATAGGAAGCGGTTTTGCAATAACGACATGCGCTTTAGTAGCCTTATCCTCTCGACGCGGTTGCCGGGCGCCCGGTAGATGCTGATTTTTCGGTGGATGGAGCCTGCTGCGCACGCTGGCTCAGCCAGACGCTGACGAGCACGATGACAATGCCGAAGATCTGCATCGGGCTCAACTGCTGGCCGAGCACGGCCCAGCCGAGAATCACCGCCGTCGTCGGGCTGAGGAAGCCGAGCGGCGAGACCATCGAAGGCTCGAGCCGCGACAGACCGCGGAACCAGAGAATATAGGTAAGGGCAGCACCGATCAGCCCGAGATAGGCGAAGCCGAGAATGTTAGCGCCGGTCAGATGCGGCAGCGGCGGCTCAAGCAGCAGCGCCACCGGCAGCAAAAGCACGCCGCCTGCCGTCAGCTGCCATGCCGTAAAGGTCAGCGGCGAGACATCCGGGCGCCAGCGGCGGCTGAGCACGGTTCCTGCTGCCATGGAGAAGGCGCCGCCGATGCCCGCAATAATGCCAATCGGATCGAGCGTCGCATTCGGCGTCAGGATCAGCAGCGCGACACCGCCGATGCCGGCAATCGCAGCAACAATCGAAAGGCTGCGGATCGGCGATCCCAGCAGCAAGCGCGCCAGAACGATGACGATCAGCGGCTGAACTGCACCGACCGTCGCGGCCACGCCACCCGGCAGGCGATAAGCCGAAATGAATAGCAGCCACCAGAAGACGGAGAAGTTCAGTGCACCGAGGACCAGCGATTTCAGCCACCAAATCCCGCGCGGCAGCTGCCGCACGATCACAAGCAGCAGCAGCCCGGCCGGCAGGGCACGCAGCATGGCGACCGTCAGGGGATAGCCCGTCGGCAGCAGTTGCGTCGTTACCAGATAGGTGCTGCCCCAGATTGCCGGGGCGATGGCGGTGAGCAACAGGTCGAAATTGCGGTTCATGGCCTTGGCCTCGAAATTTATCTTGACCTCAAGATAATCCGAAATACCTTGACGTCAAGATAAAATCATGGCGAAGTTCCGCCATGGATCGCATCGACAAAATTCTTGAGCAATGGCGCCGCGAACGGCCTGATCTCGACACCACGGCCATGGGCCTGTTCGGGCGCCTTCGCAATCTCGCGCTCCATCTCTCGCGCGAGATGGAGAAGACCTTCGGCCGCTTCGGCCTGAACGCGGCGAATTTCGACATGCTGGCGACCCTGCGCCGTTCGGGCGAGCCCTATACGCTCTCCCCCAGCGACCTGATGGAGACGATGATGGTCTCGTCGGGCACGATGACCAATCGTATCGATCAGTTGGAAAGGGCCGGCCTCGTCGCTCGCAGCCAGAACCCGGATGATGGCCGCAGCTTCCTGATATCCCTGACGCCGAAAGGCTTCGAGCTTATTGATGCGGCGGTGACGGCGCATGTCGAAACGCAGAAACGCCTGATCTCCACCCTTTCTGAAGGCGAACGAAAGGCTCTTGACCGCCTGCTGCGCAATTATTTAGCCGACTTCGAATCTGGTTGATTGCTCCCGATGCGATCCGGCGCAGACATCGCGAATACAGCTTCTCAGCCAACGGTGCGCCGGATCCGCATCCATGCGAGGATGCCAGAGCAGCGAGATCGTCACATCCGATGTCGGCACCGGCAGCGCGAATGTATGCATGCCGACACGCAGATTGCCCGTATACCGTTCGGGAACACTGACGATCATGTCGGACGCGCGCGCCAGAGCCAGCGCCGCCGAAAAACTGCCCACAAGCGTCACGATTTGCCGCGCCAGCCCCAGTTTCTCCAGCGCCTCGTCGATCTGTCCCTTCTGCAGGCCACGCCGGGAAACGAGAATATGCCGACCGGTGGCATAACGCTCCGGAGTTATCTCCCCTTCGGTCAACCGATGCCCGCTTCGGACCACGCCGATGAAGCGATCATGAAACAGCGCCTGCGTCCGCAGCTCTGGGCCGGTATCATCGCCCACGACGCCGGTCTCGAAATCGATCGTGCCGTCGCGCAGAGGCATGCTGTCCTTGTCCAGCTTCTGAGTGAAGTAGAGCCGAACGCCAGGCGCCTGCTCGGCAATGCGTGCGATCAGTTCGGCGCCGAAATTCTCCACGAAGCCTTCGCGGGTGCGCAGCGTGAAGATTCGAGCAAGCTGCTTCAGATCGAGGCTTTCAGCGGGCCGCAAGGCCGCTTCCGCCTCCTGAACGAGATGATCGACGCGCTCGCGTAGCTCCAGCGCCCGCGGCGTCGGCACCAGCCCCCGCCCGGCCCTGACCAACAACGGATCGCCGGTGGTCTCGCGCAGGCGCGCCAGCTGCCGGCTCATCGCCGATGGACTCAGCCGCAGTCTCCGGGCAGCACGCGCCACGCTGCCTTCGGCAAGCAGGACATTCAGGGTGACAAGCAGATTGAGATCGGGGGTGGACATGATGCAAGCATAGCACGGTTTTCCCAATATATAGCGCTAAACGCACGAATAAGGTGCAAATGCTGCGTGTTCCGCCACATCAGGCAAACCGTTACCCTCGGCGGGATTTTTCAGATCTCGTCAGAATTGGAGCGCACATTGAAGCCAATCGTTGAAGAGCCGCGCAAAGCCGGCCACACAAAATCCGCATCCTCGATCCGCTGGGCCCTTGCCAGCCTGTCGCTCTCCATGCTGATGCCCTCGCTCGATACCAGCATTGCCAATGTCGGGCTGCCGACGCTCGCTCGGACATTCGGCGCATCCTTCCAACAAGTGCAATGGATCGTGCTCGCCTATCTCCTTGCCATTACCACGCTGATCGTCAGCGTCGGAAAGTTGGGTGACATTTTCGGCCGGCGGCGCCTGCTGCTGATCGGCATAAGCCTCTTTACCCTCGCCTCGCTCTTCTGCGGCATCGCACCGACCCTCTGGCTGTTGCTGGCCGCCAGAGCCTTTCAAGGCCTCGGCGCCGCCATGATGATGGCGCTGGCGATAGCAATGGTCGGCGAAACCGTGCCGAAAGAGCGGACGGGCAGCGCCATGGGCTTGCTCGGCACCATGTCTGCGATCGGCACTACGCTCGGCCCGTCGCTCGGCGGCATCTTGATCGCCAGCTTCGGCTGGGAGACCATTTTCCTCGTCAATGTGCCGCTCGGGATCGCAAACTTCCTGCTCGCCGCCTGCTTCCTGCCGGCGGATCGCCGGCACAGGAAGGTAAGCCAGGGGCGGCTGGATATGATCGGCACTTTGCTGCTGGCGCTGACGCTGGCCGCCTATGCGCTGGCGATGACAATCGGGCATGGAAGCTTTGGCGCCTTGAATATGGGTCTGCTGCTGGCCACGGCTTCAGGCATCGCTCTGTTTGCCTTCACTGAGACGAAGGTGAAGTCGCCGCTATTGCATCTTTCCATGTTTCACGATCGTAAGCTCAGCACGGGCCTTGCCATGAGCACTCTCGTTTCCACTGTCATCATGGCAACGCTGGTGGTCGGTCCCTTCTATCTCTCTCGCAGCCTTGGCTTCGATGCAGCCCATGTCGGTGCCATCATGTCCTCCGGCCCGCTGGTGTCGGCGCTGACGGGGGTACCGGCCGGCCGCATTGTCGATCGCTTCGGCGCCCAGCGCGTGACCACGACGGGTCTTGCGGGCATGATTGTCGGCCTCTTCCTGATAGTGATGCTGCAAGGCAGATTCGGAGCCGCCGGCTATATCGGCCCGCTCGTTATCGTGACCGCAAACTATGCGCTCTTTCAGGCGTCCAACAACACCACCATCATGAAGGACATAAACGCGGAGCAGCGTGGCGTGATTTCCGGTATGTTGAGCCTGTCGCGAAATCTCGGCCTGATTACAGGCGCCGCCGTCATGGGTGCGATCTTCACATTCGCCTCCGGCGCCGCCGACATCACGGCGGCGCATCCGGAAGCAGTGGCGAGCGGAATGCAGACCACCTTTGCGGTGGCCGCTCTGCTGATCGTTGGGACTTTGGCTATAGCACTTGCCGGCTCTGCTTATGCGAAGCGCGCACCTCTTTCAGAGGAGGCGCTATAATCGGCTTATAGAAAAAGGCCGGATGCAAATGCTTCCGGCCTTCCAGAGTTCAATTTCTGAAATCAGAAACTCGCCGTCAGCGGGTCCGGCCCGATGCGGCCACTGGCCGAATCGAGCTTGGCCATCTCGGCCAGATCGTCGCCTTCGAGCTTGAAGTCAAAGACGTTGAGGTTTTCCTCGATGCGGCTCGGCGTCACCGATTTCGGGATGACGATCAGGCCGTTGTCGATGTGCCAGCGGATGATGATCTGCGCCGGGGTGCGGCCATGCTTGGCGGCGATCTTGCCGATGACAGCATTGCCGAGAAGCTTGCCCTGACCGAGCGGGCTCCAGGATTCGGTCTTGATGCCGAGCTTGTCATGAACCGCACGCAGTTCCGTCTGCTGGAAGGTGGGATGCAGCTCGATCTGGTTCAGCACAGGCGTCACGCCGGTCTCGCCGATGATACGTTCGAGATGCGCGGCGGCAAAATTGGAAACGCCGATCGAACGGGCGCGGCCTTCTTCCTTCAGGCGCACGAAAGCCTTCCAAGTGTCGAGATAACGGTTGCGGTGCGGCGACGGCCAGTGGATCAGGTAGAGGTCGATATAGTCGGTGCCGAGCCTTTTCAGGCTTTCATCGAAGGCCTTCAGCGTGGAATCGAAGCCCTGCGCCTCGTTCCAGAGCTTGGTTGTGAGATAGATATCCTTGCGGGCAACGCCGGACTGCCGCACGCCTTCGCCAACGCCATCTTCGTTGGCATAGATGGCTGCGGTATCGATATGGCGATAGCCGGCTTTCAAAGCCGTGCTGACGGCCATCGGCGCGACATTCTCCGGTGTCTGCCAGACGCCGAGGCCGACCTGCGGAATGGAATTGCCGTCATTGAACGTAATTGTCGGTTGCGTAGTCACGATAAGTCTCCAAAGGATGAGAAGCGGGTGGAGTGAAGGCGTGATTTAAATTCTAAAAGAAAAGGGGTCGGTCTGGTCCGCAAAGGCGCACCGGTCGAAATCCCATATAATGGAGAATATCGGGATGTTAACCCCGGGCGTCCTTTCAGACAACCCGGACGGTCGTACCTCTTCGCAGCGATGGCAGAATGCGCTTCATGTCGCGCAGGCTCACGGCAACACACCCGGCCGTCGGCTCGTATCCCGGCCTGATCAGGTGAAAGAAGATCGCCGAGCCGCGGTTGCGCCTGCGAGAGCTCACATTCCAGTCGAGCACTAGGCAGACGTCGTAGAGGCCGTCGCCCCGCCGCAATTCCTCGTGGCTCGGCCTGAAAGGCGCCTTCACCAGCCTGTTGTAGTTGGGATCGTCGGGTTGGTCACACCAGAGCATATCCTTCCGGATGTGCCGCATCGGCAAGGCCGTCCGCAGAAAGCGGACCCGATCGCCGCGCGTGAAGCCGTAAAGCAACTTCATATCCGCGATGGGTGTCGCGCCGTCGCCTTCGCGCTTCAATATGCTGCGTCCGGATCGGCCGATCGCCGCCGGTACCGTCATGCCCCCGACCTGCACCAGCGCCCGCGTTTTCTTACCCGGCTGAGGACGCACGACGATCGTCGAAGCGGTCCGCCTGGCCCCCGCCCTTGTCTTTTGCATTTTCCTCACATGTTTTTGCTTTGCGCGTGATTTCATTTGAAATCATAGCAGTTTCAACCAAACGACCAAGCCTGAGCCGTGTCGCGACTTGCTAAAAATGCAATTTGGCGTAGGACTTAAGTGGGATTAGAACGAGGATCCGAACGGCATGACCGCACGCACCATTCTCCTGGTGGACGATGACAACGACCTGCGTGAAATGTTGGTCGAGCAATTATCGCTTTACGAGGAATTCAACGTCCTGCAGGAAGTGACTGCCGGAAAGGGCGTGCAGACGGCACGCACCGTACCCGTCGATCTCCTCATCATGGATGTCGGCCTGCCCGATATGGACGGCCGCGAGGCCGTGAAGCTGCTGCGCAAGAACGGCTTCAAGCCGCCGATCATCATGCTGACAGGTCATGACACGGATTCCGACACCATCCTCGGCCTCGAAGCCGGCGCCAACGACTATGTGACGAAGCCCTTCCGCTTCGCCGTGCTGCTCGCCCGCATTCGCGCGCAACTGCGCCAGCACGAGCAGAGCGAAGACGCGACCTTCACGGTGGGCCGCTACCTCTTCAAGCCGAGCCAGAAGCTTTTGACGACCGAAGACGGACAAAAGATCCGCCTGACGGAAAAGGAAGCCGCTATCATCCGCTATCTCTATCGCGCCGACCAGAAGGTCGTGACCCGCGATATCCTTCTCGAAGAGGTCTGGGGCTACAATTCCGGCGTGACCACCCATACGCTCGAAACCCATGTCTACCGCCTTCGCCAGAAGATCGAGCGCGACCCCTCCAACGCTGAAATCCTGGTAACGGAAAACGGCGGCTACAAGATCATTCCATAGGCGATCGATGGCGCTGAACGACGATATCCGACTGCTGTCGCAACTGCCGCTGTTTCATGGCATGGGCGATGAGCCGCTGCGGCTGATCGCCTTCGGCGCGGATCGCCGCCATGTGAATGAGGGCCAGACGCTGTTCCGGGAAAAATCGCCGGCCGAATGCGCCTATGTCATCACGCGCGGCAGTTTCGAGCTCAGCACCATCGATGCCGATGGCCAGAAGCAGGTGGAAGCGATGGTCCAGGCAGGCACCATGCTGTCGGAACTGGCGATGGTAACGTTGGTGGAGCGGAAATATACGGCTGTCGCCGCCGAAGAATCCGACGTGATCCGCATCACGCGCGCCCTCTTCCATCGGCTGATCGAGGAATATCCGGACGCCGGCCTGCTGATCCAGAACCGTATCCGCGAAAACTTCGCCGCCCTTGCCAGACAGGCAGCCGCAATGCTCGGCCGCTTTTCCTGACAGCAAAGCCAGAATTTCAATTTAGAGCTCGATGGCGGTCTTCTTCGAAGAGACCGGCGGTGAAATCGGCCGGGATTGACGTAAGGCGTCTTGGAATCCTCGAACCAGTTTCCATGCGTTGGGATCGTAGATCCCTGCCTCATGTGCAGCACTGAGATCACTTGAGGATTGAAAACCTGCAGCTTTGGCGTCGTACTCCATCTTGTTCGAAACGGTGAGCTGCGCAACAAACGCCAGAACGGCAATCAACCATCCAAAGAGCCGATGTCCCTTCCTAAATAGTCCGCGTGAGATGCCGTAGAACATGATGAAAATGAGCACGACAATCAATGCTAGCATAGGTGACATGAACAACCGCGCAGTTGGAAGGAGTCGAATTTATCGCAAAAGCATACTGAATTCTCCATATTCTACCATACCGCGAACGCCGCCAAAAAAGAGTGCGGTTAACGGACGCTGAATGCCGCATCGCAAAACCTCGACGACTATCTAGCAACCGACCATGCGTTCGCCCGGCACTTCCCGCATAAATAGATACGGTGAGAAGCCGCTTCGCGCCCTGATCCGCTAGCGCTTGAAACCAGTAAGGGGATTTTCGTCTCGGCAAATCTATAGATTGAAATGCGCCACGACCGGCACATGGTCGGACGGACGGTCCCAGCCGCGCGCGGCTTTCAGGATCTCGATGCGCTGCAGATGCGGGCCAAGATCGGAGGAGGACCAGATGTGGTCGAGGCGGCGGCCGCGGTCGGCAGCCTCCCAATCCTTGGCGCGATAGCTCCACCACGTATAGAGCTTCTCGCTTGCCGGCACCTGCTGGCGCATCAGGTCGAGCCAGGCGCCGCGCTTCATCACCTCGAGCAGCCCTTCGGTCTCCACTGGCGTATGGCTGACGATCTTCAGGAGCTGCTTGTGCGACCAGACGTCGTGCTCCAGCGGCGCGATATTGAGATCGCCAACGAGGATCGCGGAGGTGTTCTGCTCGGCATTGGCATGCAGCTTCTTCATCTCCTCGATGAAATCGAGCTTGTGACCGAATTTTGGATTGATTGTGCGATCCGGCTCGTCACCGCCGGCCGGAACATAGAAATTGTGCAGGCGGATGCGCCGGCCACCGCGCTCGAAGATGGCCGAGATATGCCTGCTGTCGCCGACATTGCAATAATTCTGGCGATGATCCTCGGTCAGCGGGAAACGCGAGGCGATGGCCACCCCATGATAGCCCTTCTGGCCATGAATGATGATGTGCTCATAGCCAAGCGCGCGGAGCGGCGCGTGAGGGAAAAGCTCGTTCGGAACCTTGGTTTCCTGCAGGCAGAGAATATCGGGCCGGGCCTGCATGACGAATTGCTCGACGATCGGCATACGCAGCCGCACCGAATTGATGTTCCAGGTCGCAATCGAAAATCCCATGCCCGAGCCTTTTCCTTGGAGCAATTCGAGGAAAAGTGCGCAGCGGTTTTCCGTCCGGAATTGCGTCA
The DNA here is from genome assembly GCF_002277895.1 of Rhizobium sp. 11515TR. Classification (NCBI taxonomy): domain Bacteria; kingdom Pseudomonadati; phylum Pseudomonadota; class Alphaproteobacteria; order Hyphomicrobiales; family Rhizobiaceae; genus Rhizobium; species Rhizobium sp. 11515TR. The sequence continues at coordinate 104,907 of NZ_CP022998.1, forward strand.
AAACAGACAGCCGGAGCGATTCGGCGATTCGATGAATCACCGGTCTCTCTCCGGTCAGCGTAAGGCTTTAGACCGGCTGTAGCGGAAAGAAAAGCGCCATTCGCGGCTTACCTGTGGCGCAGGATGGAAGCGACGCTTAGCGCGTATAGTCGATGCGGAAAACACTGTCGTCGAAGGCGACGTTCGTCTTCACATTGTTGATGATGACGTCGGTCGTCTTGCCCTGCGGATCGATGACGGTCCATTGGCGCAGGTCGTAGCTCTTCGAATCAAAGATCATCGTGATGGTGGAATCGCCGAAGACAGTTCGGTTGCCGAGTGTGATCTTGGTCAGATCCGGCTGCGAATCGACGTTGCGCACCATGTCGGCCGAGAGGTCGATCTTGTTGGCCAGCAGCAGGCTCAGCGGCGTCTTCGATAGCTGATACATGTTCCTCGTCTGCGTCTGATCGTTGATGACCTGTACGTTATTACCGTCGCAGATCACGCGCATGCGCGACGGCGGATCGTAGTTGAAACGCATCTTGCCGGGCCGCTGGATAAAGAATGCGCCGCTCATCTGATCGCCGCGCGGTCCGATCTGCAGGAAGCCGCCCTTCATCGACTTGATGGACGAGAAATGATCGGCAATGGCCTGGGCGATACCGGGATTGAGGGTAGCTGCAGCTGTTTGCGTCTGGGCCTGAGCCTGTGCGAAAGCCGAAACCGGCAGAGCGCCTGCCGCGCCGACCGCAAGCGCAGCGCCGAGAAGGTGCCGGCGGGTCAGGGAAAGTCGGCTGGACGGCTGCGCATCAAACTTTGTCATCGAATTCTCCTTCATGCTTCGTCCATGGCGCGCAAAATCGGCGTCTTCATGGCGCAACGGCCCAGGGCCGGTAAGGGGCTGCGATCAAATTTCCCTGAACATAGACGAGATATGCGACACGGAAAGGCAGGTTGCCTCAGCGATCGAGAATATCGGCCTCGGTGGGAACGAGGATTTCGCGCTTGCCGGCGTGGTTGGCCGGGCCGATCACGCCTTCCTGCTCCATGCGCTCGATCAGCGACGCCGCGCGATTGTAGCCGATGCCGAGACGCCGTTGGATATAGGAGGTCGAAGCCTTGCCGTCGCGCAGCACGATCGCAACCGCCTGATCGTAGGGATCTTCTGAATCCGATAGATTGGAAGTGCCGACCGGACCGTGCCCGTCATCATCCTCGTCGTCATCGGCGGTGATGGCATCGAGATATTGCGGCGCGCCCTGTGTCTTCAGATAAGCGACGATATCCTCCACCTCGCCATCGGAAACGAAGGGGCCGTGAACGCGCTGGATGCGCCCGCCGCCGGCCATGTAGAGCATATCGCCCATGCCGAGGAGTTGTTCGGCACCCTGCTCACCGAGGATCGTGCGGCTATCGATCTTCGAGGTCACCTGGAAGGAGATGCGCGTCGGGAAGTTTGCCTTGATCGTGCCGGTGATGACGTCGACCGACGGACGCTGCGTCGCCATGATGACATGGATGCCGGCCGCACGCGCCATCTGCGCCAGACGCTGAACGGCACCTTCGATATCCTTGCCGGCGACCATCATCAGATCGGCCATTTCGTCGATGATGACGACGATGTAGGGCATCGGCTTCAGATCGAATTCTTCCGTCTCGTAGATCGCCTCGCCGGTCTGGCGGTCGAAGCCGGTCTGCACCGTGCGGCTGATCGCCTCTCCCTTGGCAACGGCCTGCTCGACGCGGCTGTTGAAGCCGTCGATGTTGCGCACGCCGATCTTCGACATCTTCTTATAGCGCTCTTCCATCTCGCGGACGGTCCATTTGAGCGCAACGACGGCCTTCTTCGGATCCGTGACGACGGGCGACAGAAGATGCGGAATGCCGTCATAGACGGAGAGTTCGAGCATCTTCGGATCGATCATGATCAGGCGGCACTGTTCCGGCGTCATGCGATAGAGCAGCGACAGGATCATGGTGTTGATGGCGACGGATTTACCCGAACCGGTCGTACCGGCCACGAGCAGATGTGGCATCTTGGCGAGATCGGCAATGACGGGCTCGCCGCCGATCGTCTTGCCGAGCGACATGGCAAGCTTCGCCTTGGAGGTCTCGAAATCGCGGCTGGCGATGAGTTCGCGCAGATAGACCGTTTCGCGCGTCGAGTTCGGCAGCTCGATGCCGATGGCGTTGCGGCCGGGCACGACGGCGACGCGCGCAGCAATCGCGCTCATCGAACGTGCAATGTCATCGGCAAGGCCGATGACGCGGGACGACTTGATGCCGGGCGCCGGCTCCAACTCGTAAAGCGTGACGACCGGTCCGGGCCGGACATGGATGATTTCGCCCTTGACGCCGAAATCCTCCAGCACGCCTTCGAGCATGCGGGCATTCTGTTCCAGCGCGTCGGCCGAGAGCGTCGCATCGCGGGCAACGGCCTTCGGCTCGGCAAGCAGATGGACGGCGGGAAGCTGGAAGCCATAGGGACGAATGAAGGAGGTCTGCGCCTCGCGTTCCGCCCGCGCACCCGGTTTCGGACGCGGCGCGGCAGGAGTGACACGATGGCCGGCAGCGGCTCCCTTTGGAGCAGCCGGGGCCAACGGCCACTCGTCATCCTCATCGTCAGGCAGGATATCGGCAGGACGGCGCGGATCGCGATCATAGATCGAATCCTCGTCTTCATCCTCATCGTCACCGAGACTGATCGACGGCGCGGAAACGACGCGGCGCGCCGGACCATCCATGGACGGCTCCAGACGGTCCCCCCGAGCCATGGGTGCCTTGGCGCGCACCGGCTCGTTCAGCGTACCGAATTCGTCGTCGTTGAAATCATAAGGTGCGTCGAAGGCATGGTCGCGGCGCTTGCGTGGACCCATGCCGAACAGCCGGCGCAGGCGAGCCTGAGTGTTGTACCAGGCATGCATGACAGCGCCGAAGGCCATGAAATTGCCAAGGAAGCTGCCGCGGTCGTCATCCTCGTCCACGTCGCCCACCCGACGGGCGCGGCTGCGAGTTTCCTCGTAATCGTCCTCATCCTCCTCGTCTTCCACGAGATTTTCGCCGATGACGCCGGAGGCAAAGAGCATGAGCCAAATGGCCGGGACTGCGAGAACCGAACCGATGATGATGGCGACGACACCGCTCGGATAGGTGCCGATAAAAAGGGCCGGAAGGCGTAGCAGAAGATCACCGACGACACCGCCGATGCCGTTGGGGATGGGCCAGGTGGGCGGCGCCGGAAAGCAGGCGATGGAGCCGGCCGCGACGATGCAACCGCCGAACCATGCGCCGAGGCGCGAGGGTACCCGATGAAGCTTGCGGTTGGTGATCAGCGCAAAGGCCCAGGCGACGACGGGCAGCATCGCCAGAAGCGAGGCAAGGCCGAACGACTGCATCATGATGTCGGCAAAGGCTGCGCCGGGAAAGCCGAGCAGGTTGGTCGGCGCATTGGCAGTTGCGTAGGAATAGCTGGGGTCCATGACGTTCCAGGTCGCCAGCGCTGCAACGGCAAGCGCCAGCAGGAACAGTATCGCGAAACCTGTCAGGCCCTTGACCTGACGCCAAACCACACTCGATAGCGATAAACGGTCGGGGCGACCGCTCAACGCCGCCGAATTGCTTCTGCCCATGATATCCAGCCCCGTTCCTGTCCAAAGCGCAAACGAATCGGTCTATGCCCACTCGCCGGCAGGTTAGCCATACCTAATCAGAGGAGGGTTAATGGCATGTTAACCATGCACGCCAACCTCATGAATCGCCTGTCGTCTGAAGAAAAATGGCTGCGCACGAACGAAAAGGGCCCGAACCAAGGTCCGGGCCAAGGGCGCCTATTTACGATGAAATAGGACGCGACGGGATGTTGAGCGAAACCGGAGAGTTTGCTCCGGTTTCGCAAGCTCCAATCAGGAATTGTGGTAGGCGGCTTCGCCGTGCGAGGCGAGGTCGAGACCTTCGCGTTCGGCTTCCGGAGCGACGCGCAGGCCGATGATGACGTCGACAACCTTGTAGAGGATCGCCGAGCCGATGCCGCACCACAGGATTGTCGTGACGACGGCGGTCAGCTGGACGACGACCTGGCTGCTCATCGTGACGCCATCGGCATAGCCGACGCCGCCGAGCGAGGCGCTGGCGAAGATGCCGGTTGCGATGGCGCCGAAGATACCACCGATGCAGTGTACGCCGAAGACGTCAGCCGTATCGTCGTAGCCGAACTTGTTCTTCACGACCGAGACGAAGAAGTAGCAGAGCGGCGAGACGATGAGACCCATGACGATCGCGCCCATCGGACCGGCGATACCGGCTGCAGGCGTGATGGCGACGAGGCCGGCAACCATGCCCGAAGCGCCGCCGAGCATGGAGGCCTTGCCGCGGGTGAAGGTTTCGACCAGCGACCAGGAGATGATGGCGGCTGCCGTTGCGACGAAGGTGTTGACGGTTGCGAGCATCGCGCCGCCGGAAGCTTCGAGGTTGGAGCCGGCATTGAAGCCGAACCAGCCGACCCAGAGCATCGATGCGCCGACCATGGTGAGCGTCATGGAGTGCGGAGCCATCATGTCCTTGCCGAAGCCGACGCGCTTGCCGACGAGAATGGCGCCGACGATGCCTGCAATACCGGCATTGATGTGAACGACGGTGCCGCCGGCGAAGTCGAGTGCGCCCATCTTGAAGAGCATGCCGTTGGAATCCCAGACCATGTGGGCGATCGGGAAGTAGACGAAGGTCGCCCACAGCGCGCAGAAGAGCACGGCTGCGCCGAACTTGATGCGCTCGGCGAAGGCGCCGATGATGAGCGCCGGCGTGATGGCAGCGAAGGTCATCTGGAACAGCATGAAGATGAATTCAGGGATGACGACGCCCTTGGAGAAGGTTGCAGCCGTGGTCGAGGTCGAAACGCCCGAGAGGAACATCTTGGCCGTACCGCCCCAGTAAGGGCTCGAACCGCCGCCGAAGGCGAAGGAATAGCCGTAGAGAACCCAGAGGATCATTACGACCGCGCCGATCATCGTGCACTGCATCAGAACCGAGAGCATGTTCTTGGCGCGGACGAGGCCGCCATAGAACAGTGCCAGGCCCGGCACGAGCATGAAGAGCACGAGAATGGTGGAGATGAACATGAAGGCGGTGTCGCCCTTGTCCGGAACCGGTGCGGCGGCGGTCGCAGCGGCTGCAGCCGGAGCGGTCTCCTGCGCAAAGGCGATCGCCGGCGCAAGCAAGGCCGCAGAAAGCGCACCCACCCGTGTCAAGGCGGAGGAAAGCTTGGAAAATGACATGCAAATAACTCCCTGGTCCGCCGTGTCTTACAGCGCTTCTGAATCGGTTTCGCCCGTACGGATGCGCACGGCATGGTCAATGGAATAGACAAAGATCTTGCCGTCGCCGATCTGGCCGGTCTTGGCGGCCGATGCGATGGCCTCGACTGCCTTGTCGACGGTTTCGGATGCGACTGCGACCTCGATCTTCAGCTTCGGCAGGAAGCTGACGGCATATTCGGTGCCGCGATAGATCTCGGTGTGCCCCTTCTGGCGCCCGTAGCCCTTCACTTCGGTCACAGTCAGGCCCTGGATGCCGACAGCCGTGAGGGCCTCACGGACCTCATCGAGCTTGAACGGCTTGATAATGGCCATCACAATTTTCATCTGGTTTCCCATCCTTTGTTAGCCTCGGCGCGGAGCCGACTCTCCTTGCCGCCGACGAGTGTTTCTGCAGCGACTGGCTATACACATTCAAAGGACGTGCCAGATTCGTGACACATTTATAACGTGTTGAAATAAAACAGATTTATTGCACAGACCCAATAAAGTGGCATTTCTCGCCGCGAGAGCCGCACAAATAAAGTGCAATTTTATAAAATTGCACTTTATTTAATCATTTGCCTTTTTACGAATCAGCCCCTCCTGCGCCACCGACGCAATCAGGACACCAGATCGCGTAAACAGGCTGCCGCGGGTAAATCCGCGGGCGCCAGAGGCGCTGGGGCTCTCCTGGCTGTAGAGCAGCCAGTCGTCGAGCTTGAAGGGACGATGGAACCACATGGCATGGTCGAGGCTCGCCACCTGGACGCTCGGGTCCAGAACCGATGTGCCATGCGCATTCAGGGAAACATCGAGCAGCGTCATGTCGGAGAGATAGGCAAGCACAGCGTTCTGATAGAGCCGGTCATCCGGCACCGGTCCCGTCACCCGAACCCAGATATTCTGGCGCTGACTCGGCTGTGCGCGCGAGAAATAGCTTTCGATCGACACCGGCCTGATTTCGATCGCCCGCTTGCGCTCCCAATAGCGGCGGACATTCTCCGGCGCATGGGCAAGATAGCGCTGCTTCACCTGCTCCTCGTCCATCAATTCCTCCGGCATCGGCACATCGGGCATATCGCCCTGATGATCGAAGCCGGGTTCGTCGACCTGGAAGGACGCCGTCAGTGCAAAGATCGCCCTGCCATGCTGAATGGCCAGCACACGTCGCGTATTGAAGCTGGAACCATCGCGCAGGCGGTCGACCTGATAGAGGATCGGCACCGAAGGATCGCCCGGCAGCATGAAATAGGCATGCAGCGAATGCGCGAAGCGATCGCCATTCACCGTTCTCTGCGCCGCCATCAGCGCCTGGCCGATGACCTGGCCGCCGAAGACGCGCTGCCAGCCGACCTGCGGGCTGCTACCGCGAAACAGGTTCATCTCGATCGTTTCGAGATCGAGCGTCGCCAGCACGGTGTCCATCGGGGTGAGCTTCTCGGTCTCTCGCGACATTTTGCTTGAACTCCCATGGTAGGAACCGTCAACAGGATGCTCTATATAGAGCAGGACGTGACAGTAAGACACAGGGAAGCGCTATGTTGGACATGCTGGTAGTGGGTGGCGGATATGTGGGTCTTGCCGCAGCGGTCGCAGTCAAGCAGGCCGCACCCCACCTCGATGTCATGATCGTGGAAGCCGCTCCCGAAACCGCCTGGAAGAAGGACATGCGGGCATCGGCGATCATCGCGGCCGCCTCGAAGATGCTCGATGTTCTCGGCGTCTGGAACGAGATCGCACCGGAGGCCGAGCCGATCACGCGCATGGTCGTCACCGATTCGCGCACGGGCGATCCCGTCCGTCCGGTCTTCCTCACCTTTGACGGCGAAGTGGCCGAGGGTCAGCCCTTCGCCCACATGGTGCCGAACCTCACCATGGTCGGGGCGCTTCGCGGCGCCTGCGAACGCTTGGGCATCCCGATCAAGCATGGGCTCAGCGCCACCGTATTCGCAACCGACGACAACAAGACCACCCTTACCCTTTCGGATGGCAGCACGCTGGAAACGCGGCTTCTGGTGGCCTGCGACGGCGTGCGTTCGAAGCTGCGCGACATGGCCGGCATCAAGACCGTCAATTGGGATTACGGCCAGTCCGGTATCGTCGTTACCGTCGAGCATGAGCGCCCGCATGGCGGCTGCGCCGAGGAGCATTTCCTGCCCTCCGGCCCCTTCGCCATCCTGCCCTTGAAGAACAACCGCTCCTCGCTCGTCTGGACGGAACGCACCTCCGATGCCGAACGGCTGGTCGCCTCGGACGATCTCGTCTTCGAGGAGGAGCTGGAACGTCGATTCGGCCACAAGCTCGGCGCGCTGCACGCTATCGGCGAGCGCCGCGCCTTCCCGCTCGGCCTCACTCTTGCCCGCGCCTTCGTCGCGCCGCGCTTCGCGCTGGCCGGCGACGCTGCCCACGGCATCCACCCGATCTCCGGCCAGGGCCTCAATCTCGGCTTCAAGGATGTGGCGGCCCTTGCCGAGACCATCGTCGAAGCCGACCGCCTCGGCCTCGACATCGGCTCGATCAACACCCTAGAACGCTACCAGACCTGGCGCCGCTTCGACACCTTCCGCATGGGGGTGACGACCGACGTGCTGAACCGGCTGTTTTCCAATGACAACACGCCGCTGCGCATCGCACGCGACTTCGGGCTGGGGATCGTCGACCGGCTGCCCAGCCTCAAATCCTTCTTCATCGGCCAGGCGGCCGGCACCACGGCAAAGGACAATCCGCGGCTGCTGACTGGCGAGGCGATCTGACAAGTCGGGGTCGAATCGCCAATCTCTGAAGCGGAAATCCTCTATGCGAGGTTCCGCATCTCGGCATCCATCCAGCTGCAGAATTGCCGGACCGCTCTCGATTCCGAGCGGCGCCGGTAGCGATAGGTGCCGGTTTCGACTGGTTCGTAGCCAGGCAGATTTATCAGCGCACCCGATTTCATTTCCCGGCCCGTGAGGATGGTCGGTGCGAGCAGCACTCCGAGGCCGGCGACGCAGGCATGAAGCGCAGCGTCGTCCGTGTCGAAGGCATGGCCGAAGGAAAGATCTGCCGGTGAAAGACGGAACGCCTCGCACCAGAGCTGCCAGTCCCAGTTGCCCACACAGCATTGCAAAGCCGGCAGGCGCGAAACGGCAATCTCCCGATGATTGGCATCTTTCGCCAGCAGGCCAGGAGAAACGACCGGACGGCGCAAGTCGCGCGCAAGGAACTCCCATCCTTCGGCGACTTCCCCTATCCGGAAATGTCGAATGCTGACATCCGAGTCGGGAACGGCTGGAAAACCGCGCGCGGAACTCGTTTCCACCCGGACGCGCACCTGCGGGCAGAGAGCGCGAAAGCGATCCAGTGACGGAATGAGCCAGCGCAGCGCAAGCGATGTGGTGGCGTGGACGCCGATTTCGTTTTCGTCGCGATAAAGAGCCTCGGCCGAGCGTTCGATGAGCCCGATCGCCGGCGCGACCTCCTGATAGAACCGCCGCCCTATTTCGGTGAGGGAGACGGTGTTGTTTCCCCGGCGGAAGAAAATCACCCCTAACTCGTCTTCAAGCTTTTTGAGCTGGTGGCTCACCGCGCCAGATGTCACGCCAAGCTCGCTACCGGCCGCTGTCAGGCTTCCGGTGCGCGCCACGATCGCAAACACCCTGATGGCATTGAGCGAGATACGGTGCCGCTCCTGCATGAATTTTCCTCAATCTCCCCTCAAATTCCTCGTTTGAGCATCACGCGAAAATCGCGCACAAGCAGATGCAAAATGCCAATGGATCCGCAGCAAAGTCAAACCAGCCGTCCCAAATTCGTAGCATGGCTGCCGTTTAAAGGCAGCAATACTTTCTTTGCATTTTGCCGACTGACCAACCTGCTCGTCTTTCGCATTCCGCCAGAAATAAAAGCTGCTCCGCCAAAGGTCTTTGATGCCTCGCCTTCGATATCGCTACCGCGATCCGATCACGCTTTCCGCGCCGATTGCGTGGATGCCATTCCGCTCACCCATAGTTCGCGCCGTTGCCGCACTGTCGCTCACACAGCTCATCGGCTGGGGCTCTACCTTCTATCTGCCAGCGGTGATTGGGCCTGCCATGGCCCACGAACTGGGCGTTGGCCTGCCCATGGTCATGGCTGGACCGACGATCATGCTTGTTGTCATGGCGATGGTGTCCTGGCCGCTAAGCTCGATCTTCGAACGCCACGGCGCCCGCCCGATTATGACCTGGGGGGGCGCTCTGGGCGCTGGCGGACTGCTGATCCTGGGGCTCGCCCACGGTCCGATCCTCTATATTCTTTCATGGTTGACCCTCGGCCTCGCCGGCACTTGCATGTTGACGACACCGGCACAGATTGCAGTCAGCGAAATCGCCGGCGATACAGCGCGTCGGGCACTCGGCGTTCTGATCCTGGCAGGCGGGCTGACATCGACGATCGTCTGGCCGTTGACCGGCCTTCTGCAGGATCAATGGGGCTGGCGCGCTACAACGCTTTTCTTTGCCGCGCTGATGCTGTTTGTCTGCGCGCCGCTGCATTGGACCACGCTTGCCCGTCAACCCAAGGAGAAATCGGCTAAGAAGGCCGCGCTGGAGCCTGCCCCCATCCATGAGCCGAGTTTCACCTTGCTGGCCGCAAGCTTTGCCGCCAACGGCTTCGTTACCTGGGGATTTGCCCTGACGATCATCATCCTCTTCGAGGCTGCTGGTCTCGATCATGCCAGCGCGCTGGCGGCAGCAGCCTTCATCGGCATTGCGCGATGGGCGGGCCGCATGGTCGATTTACTCGGCAGCCGGCGCTGGTCGGGCTTTACCATCGGTCTCACGGGCTCTGCGCTGTTTCCCTTGAGCTTTGCGGTTCTTCTGCTGAGCAATAGCTTCACGGGCGCCATGCTTTTCGCCACACTTTACGGCATTGCCAGCGGCATCACCGCCGTTACCCGCGCCACGCTGCCGCTGCAGATTTTTCCCACCGGCACTTACGCCCGCGCATCGGCACGACTGGCGGTCCCTCTCAATCTCTCCTATGCAGCGGCGCCACCATTATTCACCACCGCGGTGACCTACGCCGGCCCACAGGCTGCACTATGGCTGGCCATGGCGATCTCGAGCATTGCATATTGCACCCTGCTCAGCCTTTTGCTGGTGCATCGCCGAGTGAATGACACGTCTCAACCGAGCTGAACCAGCAGCCTCAATCCTCGATACGTCTTGCTTCCGAAATCAGCATGATCGGAATGCCGTCGCGGATCGGATAGGCGAGGCGCGCGTTTTCCGAGATCAGCTCGTTCTTTTCCCGGTCGTAGCTCAGCCGCCCCTTGGTCAGCGGGCAGACGAGCAGATCGAGCAGTTTCGGGTCCACTTTGCTGACCGTGACGTCCATGCGAAAATTCCTACTGCAACAGGGAATCGGTGTCGCCGGAGCCGGCGAGCACGATCTTGACGATGGCGATGAAGGTTTCGGCGCGGGTCTTCAGGTCGGGCGCTTCGAGAAGGGCCTGTTTCTCGGCCGGATCGAAGGGCGCCATCATCGACAGCGAATTGACCAGCATCATGTTGTCGGCTCGCTCGACGCTTTCCCAATCCGCTTCCAACTTATTGGCCTCCAGATAGGCACGGAAAGCCGAAAGCAGCGCCGGGCGATCGACCGTGCCTTCCTCATGATGGGATTTCAGGTCGGAGATGAAGGGGGTGATGCGGAATGTGCGATAGGGCTGGTGGGCGGTGATTTCATCCATCAGCCGGAAACGGCATATGCCCGTCAGCGCGGCGATATAACGACCGTCGCCAGTCTCCGAGAGGGAGGTGATGCGCCCGAGGCAGCCGACATGCGCCAGATTGGATGATTCCGGCGGCTCTCCCAGCGCCGGCTGGATCATGCCGATCAAACGATTTCCGGCGATGGCCGCATCGAACATGGCGAGATAGCGCGGCTCGAAGACATTCAGCGGCAATTGAGCCCCGGGCAGCAGCAACGCACCGGACAGGGGAAAGACAGCAACTGATTCGGGCAGATCGCTTGGCTTCAAATATCTGGCATTGCCGACTTGCATCTCTTCCATCCCGCCAAAGCATGTCGCGCAAATATGCAGCGGTTTTGCGACAGCGACATGCGCAAAATCAAAGACCTAAAGTGCGAAAAGCGAAGCCGAGAGATCGCGACGCATTTTAGATCGCCGCGCAGAAACGACACACATCGCGGTCATCGCCCCCTTTTCGCGCCGTCATCGATAATGTGAGCCCGTCTGCCGAAAACACAAGAGCATTTTCAATGAAAACTCCGAGATGCCCGCTTGAAGCACACGACTGCAGGATACCTGACACCGTCGTCTAACAAGCGATCGCGCGAAAAGGTTCCGCACGATCACCACACCTCGAGGAAACAGACACTTTACGAAAACAGAATGGAGGAAAGCTTGCGCCGCGCCGCGATCGTGGCCGGGTCCTTGGCGCCCCATACCTCGAAGAATTCCAAAAGCTGGCGGCGTGCGCCGTCGTCGTCGTAGCTGCGGTCCTTGCGCATGACGGCAAGCAGATGATCGGCCGCCTCCTCGCGCTTGCCTTCGACATTGCGGATCTTGGCGAGCTTGATGCGCTGCTCGTGATTGTCGGGGTTGGCGGCCAGTTCACGTTCGATCGCCACGGGATCGCCAAGTTTGCGGGCCTCGTCGATCTGGTCGAGCTTCTTCACCACGGCCTGGATGCCGGCATCGTTGGCAAGCGTCTCCGGCAGGTCGGCAAGCGCCTCGCGGGCGCGCTGGCTCTGGCCGGCGGCGATCATGCATTCGGCCATGCCGGCGAGCGCCTTGGCATTTTCCGGGTCCGCCTGCAGCACCGCACCGAAGAGCTCGGCGGCACCATTGACATCACCGGCGGCAAGCAGACCGCTTGCCTCTTCCAGAACGGCAGCAATCTCGGCCGCCTGATCGTCGGCGCCGCCCGCCGGACCGCCGAGGCGATCGATGAACTGGCGAACCTGACTTTCCGGAACTGCACCCATGAAGCCATCGGCCGGACGGCCGTCGACGAAGGCGATGACGGCTGGAATCGACTGGATGCCGAGCTGGCCGGCGATCGAGGGATGATCGTCGATATTCATCTTGACCAGCTTCACGCGGCCCTGTGCCTCGGTGACGACTTTTTCGAGCACCGGCGTCAGCTGTTTGCACGGGCCGCACCAGGGCGCCCAGAAATCGACCAGCACCGGCTGGTTGCGCGATTCCTCGATAACGTCCTTGGCGAAGGTCGCTGTCGTCGTGTCCTTGATTGGCGAAGCGCCGCCGCCGGCCGGCGTGGCACCGTAGGATGCCGAGGCCGACATCTGTCCGCCGAAGGAAGCGTTATAGGGATTGTTCGAACCGCTCATGAGTGTCTCCCGCCTGACGGCATCCTTGATTTTGTGAGAAGCATGATCTCCAGACGAGACGATGAGGTTCGCCTGCCAGCACGCTCCATGAAGTGGCCAAAGCGACCGGACAATCCGAAGAGAAGCCGACCGCTATAATCTTAGCGCTAAAATCGTACGTTAGCTCGTCACTTTCAAGACTAGCGGCGTATGACGCGTCGCCTCCATGAAGCGCAGGAGATCGCCGCTGGCAATCGACGTCGTCGCATCGTTCGACAAGGGATGGCAATTGACGATGTCATGCGCCATCAGCTCGGCATCGAGGACGAAGGTGACATTGTTGGCGGTATCGTTGATCGCGCCGAAGGCCGTGACAGAGCCAGGGATGACGCCGAGATATTCCATCAGCTTTTCGGGCTTGCCGAAGGACACCTTGCTGGCCGCACCGATCAGCGTGTGCACTGTCTTCAGGTCGACTGTCGCATTTTCCTCGACGGTCAGCAGGAAGAAATTGTCCTTCTTGTCCTTCACGAAGAGGTTCTTCGTATGGCCGCCTGGAATTTCGTCGCGCAGCGATACCGATTCGGCAACGGTGAAGACCGGAGCATGATTCTTGGTCGTATGGCTAATACCGAGCCCGTCCAGGAATCGGAAAAGGTCGTCGCGGTTCTTCGGGCTGGTCTCGGTCATGGCGTCTCGCAATCAAAAATGGTTCGCTCCTGATACGTCGCTCATAATTTCATTGCAATCTTCGAGACGACAAAGCCCGGCGTTTCCGGGCTTTCCCATGGCTTATGAAAAGAAGATGCAATTTTTCTTCGCGAACTCGTCATTTCCCTGTTGCATTTAAAAAACGGTTAGGCCATATAGCGCCCGTCGCCGCAAGACGACGCCCAGCGGTCCAACACACTACCCCGGATCGCGACGGGAATGAGCGGGTGTAGCTCAGGGGTAGAGCACAACCTTGCCAAGGTTGGGGTCGAGGGTTCGAATCCCTTCGCCCGCTCCAGTTTTCCAAGTCTTTCTCCGAATAGAAGAAGTCACGGCCCAGGCCGAGGCTGGTATTTTGCCGAAAAGGCAAGTTTCCGTATTCCTGCTTCCTTCCCCTGCTTCCATGCCTTGCCCGCGTGCCCAAGTCTCAAATCAGTCCCATTTGACGTGCAGGTCTGAGCAACAAAATAAACGGACGGAACGCGGTATTGCTCGCATGAAAACAAAGATTTCCCTGCTGATTGCGATACTGTCGCTTCTGCCGGTTCCCGCACTGGCCCATCCGCATATCTTCATCGATGCCAAATTCGAGGTCGTCTCGGCGCCCGATGGCTCCATCAGCGAGCTGCGCAATGTCTGGAGCTTCGACGAGGTGTTCACCTCCTCCGTGCTCATGGATTACGGCAAGAGCGGCGACCAGGCTTTGAGCGCAAGCGAGCTCAAGGCCGTGGGAAAGACGGTCAGGGATTCCTTGGCGCAATATGGTTACTACACGAACGTCACCAGCAACGGCAAAGCGGTGCCGATGGCCAAGCCGGATGCGATCCAGGCCGACTACAAGGATGGTTCGCTGACGCTGACCTTTTCGCTGAAGCCGGAGCAGAAGACCTTTCTCAAGGGAACCACCATCTTCGGCATCTACGACAAGACGCTCTATACGGCGGTCGATTTCGCCACCGACAACGATTTGAGCACGTCGGGGCCGGCCTTCGGCCGCTGCAAGCGCAAGGTCATCAGGCCCAACCCCAAGGAAGTCATGGCGGAAAACCAGGCAGCGCTGACAAGTATGTTCTTCAGCGACCCCAAGGGTACGGACTACTCGCTGCTGGTGGCGACACGGCTCGAAGTCCAATGCTAATCCTGCAACGGACACCCTCCCTCATTTGAAAGGCGGACCATCGTCTTCGGCGGACCTCTTGTCGCTTGCCTTAGGCGATATGTAGCGGCGGGCAATGATCCAGCAGGCGAGCGCCCAGGTCGCGCCGGCACACCAGCCGCCGAGGACGTCTGTAGGGTAATGAACGCCGAGATAGACCCTGCTCGCACCAATTATCAATGTCAGCAGGATGCCTGCCGCGACGGTGAAGATCCGCGTCGAGCGATAGGTCCGCGTGCCCGAGATCAGCGCGGCAAGGGTCAGGTAGGTCACGGCCGACACCATCGCATGGCCGCTCGGAAAGCTCAGATCGTGAACTTCGACCAGATGCGGCACGATATCCGGCCGCGGCCGCGCGACGCCGACCTTCAAGGCCGCGCTCAGCGCCCATCCGCTCAGCACTGAAACGAGGACGAAAATGGCGATGGCGCGTTGCCGGTCGAGCAATAGATAGATCGTCACCAGCGCCGTCATCAGCGCAAGCACGGTCGTGCCGCCGAGGCTCGTGATGTCTCTGACGGCATGGGTCAGCCATCCCGGCCCGAGCGGCACGGAGAGGCTCGCGGGCTGGCGAAGCGCCAGCAATATCGCCTCGTCGAACCCCCTCGTGCTTCCTTCGAGAACCTCGCCCGTCAGATAGATGAACAGGAGAATTCCGCCCGAAAGGGCAGCGAACATCAACAGCAGGAAAGGCTCGTAGCGGTTCAACCATCCAGGGATACCCGACGTGTCAATCGGCCGATTCTTCATGCGCTGAAACCTGCCTGTCGTGCGTTCACATCGCCTCTTTCACTGATCGAAGTGGAAAAGAAATAAAGCCTATCTAGGGATAAAATTCGCCGCTTCCAACCGTGGTGAGAGCGACCGTCGTGCGTTTGGCGCGCCAAGCGCTTCAGGTTCATGACATGTTTTTCATCTATTCCAGAGCGTATTTCTCGCTCACGCAGCAGCGGGCCGAAGGCGCACAGCACGACGCTTGCACAAGCGGTGCAAGAGCCCTCGGGCCGTAAGCCGCGCGCAATAATTACTCGTTCATTTTCTGCTGTTTTCGGAAGCTTGAGCTGTGCTAGTAATGCTGCAAGGGCGATCGGAGATCGGGTGTTATCAGAGTGTTAAGTGTTGGGACATCTTTCTCCGCCCGCTTATCGATGCTGGCTGGAATCGGGCTTCTGGCCGCCTTCGCAGCCGGCGCTTTTCCCACATCGTCCAGGGCGGAAGACGCCGCGAAATCCTCATCCAGCACCTGGGTCGTCACGCTTGGAGCAACCGTGGAATACGGACCGAGCTATGAGGGATCGAAGCACTATACCTTCGGCGCCCTGCCATCTTTCGACATCCATCGTCTGGGTGAGGCCCAGGAATACAGTGCCCCGGACGACAATTTCGACTATCAGCTTTTCGATCTCGGAGGCCTTGAAATCGGCCCTGTGGTCGGCTTGCGGGATGACCGCTTCGATCTCAACAATCTGCACCTCCAAAGCCAGCGCAGGGTGCGCTGGAATTTCGATGCGGGCGGCTTTGCCCAATATTGGCTGATGGACAATCGGCTCCGGTTCCGCACGGAAATACGCCAGTCGCTTTGGGGCGGCGATGGACTGGTCGGCGACTTCGCCCTCGACTGGTTCCAGCCGCTCGGAGACAAGTGGCTATTGTCCGCTGGCCCTCGCCTGTCGATGGCAAATTCAGTGTATATGCGCACCAACTTCGGCATCTCGGAGAGTGAAGCTGCGAGGCATGGCCATATCAATGCCTTCGATGCCGGCGCCGGCGTGAAATCGGTCGGCTTCACCGTGGCTGCCACCTACACGATCTCGCCGGAATGGAGCGTGCAGGTCTACGAGAAATATAACCGCCTGGTGGGCGATGCCGCCGACAGCCCGATCACCTCGCGCTTCGGCTCACCCGACCAGAACATCGTTGGCTTCACGCTGAACAGAACCTTCAACATCAAGTTTTGAAGCGCTCTTCGCTTCATTCTCGGCAATATAATTGCGCGTCAGCGGAATGATGTCGTTGCGCTTGGCGATCTGGATCTGGAAGACGACAAGATCCTCGTAGCGGAAGGCGGCCTCCGCCGTCGAAAGATAATATTCCCACATACGGCAGAAGCGCTCGTCGTAGAGCTTGGCGGCATCGTCCCAGCGTGCCATGAAACGCTCCCGCCACGCCTCGAGCGTCTTGGCATAATGCAGCCGCAGCACCTCGACATCGGTGATGGCAAGCCCCGCCGCCTCGATCTCCGGCACGATCTCGGACAGTGCCGGAATATAACCTCCCGGAAAGATATATTTGTCGAGCCAGGGCGTGGTGAAGCCCGGGGTCGCCGAACAGCCAATGGTGTGCAGCACCATGATGCCGTCATCCTCCAGCAGCTCAGCGCATTTGCGGAAGAAGGTGCGATAGGACGCAAGCCCGACATGCTCGAACATGCCGACGGAGACGATCCTATCGAAGCGGCCGGTCAGGCTGCGGTAATCCCTTAGCGCAAACTGAACCTCCGCCGGCGTTTCCCCGACCTTCTCAGTGATGCGTTTCGAGGCATACTCATGCTGCTCTTCCGATAGGGTCACGCCGAGCACATAACCGCCCGGCGCATGTTCGGCCATATGCAGCGCGAGGCCGCCCCAGCCGCAGCCGATATCGAGAATGCTGTTGTTCGGCTCGATCAAAAGCTTGGCGGCGAGATGCCGCTTCTTGGCAATCTGCGCGTCGTCAAGCGATTGGTTGGCATGCTCGAAATAGGCGCAGGAATATTGCCGGTCCGGATCGAGGAAGAGCTCGTAGAGCCGGGCGTCGAGATCGTAATGATGGGCGACATTGGCCTTCGAGCGCCCAGGCAGGTTACGATGGCGGAAGATCCTGAGCTTGGCCCGGATATGATCGATGATGCGGGCAATGAGCGGATGGGTGCTGTTCTGCCCCTCACGCAGCATCATCGCCACGAAATCGTAAAGCGTGCCGCGCTCGACGATAAAGCGACCATCCATATAGAGTTCGCCCAGCCGCTTATCGGCATCGATCAGCAACGCCCATTCGGCACGGTCATCGGTAAAACGGACATGGACCGGCGCACCCGTGCCGTCGCCGAAGGTCAGCACTCGGCCGCTTGCCGTCGTCACGGTCAGCGCGCCGCGCGTGACGATGGAGGAAAGTCCGCGTTTCAGACACCAGTCGACAAAGCTGGAGAAAATGGCGGGGGTTTTGCCCTTCGGGCGGTTGTCAGCTTGCATATTGGACATCACCTATCCTTGCCGGTCCCCGTACGCAGTTCCTCCTGCTTCGGCTCCAATTCCTCATGATGCTCCTTCACTTCGACACCGGCGCCTGCAATCAGCCAGACGCCCGTCAGGATCAAGCCGCTGCCGACCATCTGCAGGGCGACCACCCGCTCTTCGAAGACGAACCAGCCGGTCGCGACAACAAGCACATAGCTGATGCCTGTCAGCGGAAAGGCGCGGCTTAGATCCAGCTCGGCCAACACATTCATCCAGATGAAGAAACCGACAATCTCGATGGCGATAGCCACCAATATCCATGGAGAGGAGAGAGCCTGCCACAGCCATGCCTGCATACCTTCATCGTGCAATTGCCTGGCACCGAGCTTGATGAGAACTTGGTACAGGGTGCTCAGCACCGGCACGGCAAGCCAGAAAAAACGCATATGGGGCATTACGCATCCGCCTCGTCTGTCGAGAACAGCGGCGATATCAGTCGCAGCACACTCTGAAGCAAAGGATTGCGATGGTGAAAATACATCGCATTGGCGGTCAGCTTGCTGCCGAGGCGCACCTTGTTTGCATAATGGGCCTGCCCGCTCTGATAACGGCTCAGGCCGTTCTCCAGGCAGTAACGCAGATTGGTAAACCAGCTGATGAAATAGAGATTATAGGGCCGGCCCTTTTCCCCATCCATGCAGAAGAACTTGTCGATAGCCACGCGCTCGTTATGCACGATCAGATTGGCGGCAAGCAGCTTGTCCTCGACGAAATAGAAGGTGCAGAAGGAGCGGCCGGACATGTGGGCGAGAATGCCCTGGAAATAGGCAGGCGTCAGCTCCTCGAACTGCCATTCGCTGCGATTGCGCGTGTCATGATAGAGCGCCATCACCTGAGGTAGGAACTCGCCGAAATCCGTCCGCATCTCCACCCTGACCTGGTCGAAGGATTTCATCTTGCGGCGCATATCCTTGCGGGTGCCGGCCGAAAGCCTAGCGAGATATTCGTCGATCGTTTTGAAATCGATGTCGAGCCACGCCGTCGGAAGACCGCCGATCGAGGCATAGCCCCGAGCGGCAAAGAGATCGCCGAACTCGGCCGAAGCCTGCTCCGGAATATCTTTGAGGCCGATCAGCGCACAATGCTCCGTCGCGGCAATCTGCTCGAAGAAGGACAACATCTCCGTCAGCAATACGCGACGACGCTCCTGCGAGAGGTCGGGGTGAAAGCCGATCGCACCGGTCTCGGTGCAGGGCGATCCCAAACATGCAAGGCGCAGCTTCAGAAATCCTGGAAAATATCGCTGCACGCTGCGCACGGACCGTCGCAGGAATCCCTCATCCAGCGTCGTATCGAGAGCGTAGAGGCAGACAAAGGCCGGCATGGCGACGCTCACGCGCCCACCCTCCGTAACGGTGATATAGCGCCATTCGAACCCTTCGAGGCCGGCTTCCTCGATCGCGAGCAGGCAATCATAATCCTCGACGTCATTCGGGAAACACGCATTCCATGTGTCGCGGCCGATGGCGCGGATGCTGAAGTGAACTTCGGCTACCGGGTCCCCCGTCGGCTGTGGCACGATTTTAAGCAGCGGCTGCGACATGACGCGCCTCGAAGAAGTCGGCCGTGAAATCGGCCACCTGCCGATGCTGCCGGTCGACATGGATCATGTGATAGCTGTCCGTGATCCATTTCAGCTCATGCGGAGCACCGATATGCTCGGAAATATAGCGGGCATGCTTCGGGCTGGCGAGATCGTCGTCCTCAGCATGCAGGATCAGCGTCGGTGTCCGCATCTGCGGCAGCATGCTGCGTAGCGTCTTGCCCAGCCGATGCATCTCGACCAGGCCCTTGCCGGGGAATTTTTCCAGAACCCCTTCGCTCGCCATGCCTTCGATCAGCCGGCGCATGCGCTCGTCCTTGATCCCGAGCGAGGTCGTTTCGCTAAAGCTCAGCCGATCGAGGAACGGAACGCGTGATAGCCAGCCGATCTGCGAGGCCAGCAGCGGATAATAGAAGGGAACGTCCCAGCCGTCGTAATTAAAGCAGGGAGAATAGATCGCCACCGCGCTGATGGTCTTCTTCTGCTGTTCGGCAGCCAGCATGGCGAGCTTGCCGCCGACGCAGATGCCGGCGGCAAAGACCTCCTGCGTTCTGGATGCTAGCAGCTCCGATGCCTCGACGACCGAGGCGAGCCAATCTTCCCAGCGGGTCCCGCGCAGCGTCTTCGCATCGACGCCGTGACCGGCCAACAATGGCGCATAGATGCTGTAGCCCCTGCGGTTGAGATGCCGAGCCACCAGTTTCATTTCGGCAGGCGCGCCCGTCAGTCCGTGGACCAGAAGAACGCCCTTGCCGTTTGAGCCCTCCATGAAGAAGCTCAAATCATCAGCTTTCATGAGAGAGCTCCGACTGCCGGTTTTCCTTGGCCATGAAGCCAAGCGCATGGCAGGTGCTGATCACATGCGTCCCATTCTTTTCCTGCTCTTCCTTGATCTGCTCGTGCAGCGCTTGCAGCTTCGTCCAGTGGGTGCGGGGACGATAATGGTGCTCGGCATGATAGCCATTGCCGAACCAGAGCCAGTTGTAGAAGGATTTGTGGCTCGAAACACCCCAGGCGATCGGCTCGTCCGGATCGCCGTTCAGATGTTCGTAATAACCGTTCAGCGACGACAGGCAATTGCCGATATAATAGAACGGCACGAAGAACAGCACCGCCTTCCAATCGTAGATCAGCGCGACCGCGGCAAGTCCTAGAAAGAAATAGAGCTCGAACCGTCCCCAGGCAGCATCGAAGGGGCGGTTGCGGGCAATCGCCTTGTGGATGTCGCCAAGGCTGTCGCGGAAGAAGCTCAGAAACGTATAGGACCAGACGTTTTCCGGTTGGCCGTCACGGCCATAGCGATAGATCGAGAGCATATCGATCGTCTCGCCCTTTTCGTTCGGACGGTCGCTATTGCCCGAATGATGGCGCATATGCACCCAGTGATAATAGGTCTGCGAGAAGCCGATCGCGACCGACTCCAGGAGGCTGAAGCCGTAGTTCATCCAGCGCGGCTTGAAATAGGGCGTATGGATGAAATTGTGTGATATGCTGTTGATGTTCCAGGAAATCGAAACGGCATAAAGGCAGCCGAGAATGACCGAGAGCCAAAGCGGCCGGCTTTCGAAGCCGACGATCAGATAGACGTCGAAGGCGAGATGGGCGACGGCGGCAAGCACCGGTGCAAGGTCCCATCGGGTGTGCGCAAAGATTTTCATAGTCCTGTAACTCCCACGCAAACCACACCGGCGGTGACGAGAAACACGCCCGTCGCGTGGCGCAGGTTGATGTTTTCCTTGAAGATGACGGCGCCGGCGAGCACGATGACGACATAGCTCATCGCCATCAGCGGGAAAGCGATGGTCAGTGGCACGTGCTCCAGAACGGCCGTCCAGGCGAAAAGCTCCACGGCCCAGAGCAGAATGCCGAGCCAGGTGACCGGTTTTGCCAGCGCCTGAAGGGGGGCGTTCTCACTGGCGGATTGCTTGAAGCAGACTTCGCGGGCGGTTTCCGCGACCACGCAGAACAGGATGAGCCCAAGCATGGGAAGTGTCAGGCTGCCAGTCATTGCATATACTCCGCCAGCACCTCCAGCAGGGCGTGATTGGCCGCGCTGTTGATATTCCGCATTGTTTCGGCACCCTGCCGCATACGCGGCTGATCGATGAAGATCTCCGCGCGCTTCATGAACTGGGTCCGCAGGCTGCCAGCATAACTCGGGGTTGAATAATCCCCGATGACATCCGCGCCGATGATGCGGTGACGGCTGCCGATTTCGCTGATGAGGGAGAGGAGATAGGGCAATCGCATGCGGCCCTGATCCCAGTTGGTAACGGCATCGTCGGCGGCCAGCACGTCCTTGTCTATCGTCACGTAGACGGCCTCGGTGCGAATGCGGCTGAGCATGTGATCGATGAAATTTTCCTCGCCGATCTCGGCGATCGATTTCCAGTGCAGCGCACCTCTTTCCTGCCGGTAGCTGGCGCCATTGCCGTAATCGGCCAGTACACGGCTCGGCGGATGTTCGTAAGGATAGAGTTCCAGCTTGCCGTCGGCGAGCCAGTGCAGATTGGCGCCCTTGCGCTCGGGACTGCGAAGATCATGGCTGCAGACGCCGATCGTGATGACCTTCTGGACGCAGGGATTGGTAAGGGCGCGATTGACCCAGGAGCCGCAATGCATGCCGCCGTCGAATTTCACCCAGTCCGGATGGTTGTCGAAATGGATCAGTGTGGCCGCACCGGATTGTCGTTCGAGTGCGCCATCAAGCAGCAAGGCCGTGACATGGTGGAAGTCGCCGGAGCCCATGAAACACAGTTGCGGGTCCTTGCCGGCCGTCGGCCTGTTCTTGACGATCTCGCGATTGAGATCATCAAGGGCGCTCTGTTTGCTCCACAGCCGAACCTGTTGCCCCGCATTCTTGCCGAAATACTGGTGCGCGCCGGCAAATTTGCAGGCGCGCACAAAGTCAGGCTGCAACTCCAAAGCATCATCGAGATGAAGAAGCAGCAGTTGCACCGTCTTATCTCCGGGCAGCACGCGTCAGAAGCTGATCGAGCAGGGAAAGCGCCAGATCGATCTCTTCGCGGGTAATCAGCAGGTTGGGAGCAAACGTGATGACGTTCTTGTGGTAGCCGCCGACATCGAGCACGAGACCGTAGGTCCTGCCGCCGACCTGAAGGTCGCCCTTCATGCCTTCATCGCACATCCAGTCCAGCGTCGCCTTGTCCGGCGTGTAGCTGTCGTCCTTGCAGATTTCCATGCGCAGGGCGAGGCCTAGGCCGTCGACTTCGCCGACGATGGCATGGCGCTTCTGCAGCTGCTTCAACCCGTCGAGGAAATGCGCGCCCTTTTCCATGATCGCAGCGCCGAAATCCTGCTCTTCCAGCATCTTCATCGTTTCGAGCGCAACGGCGGTGCCCATCGGGTTGCTGGCGAAGGTCGAATGCGTGGAGCCGGGCGGGAAGATGTCTGGATTGATCATCTCTTCGCGAGCCCAGACGCCGGAAAGCGGATTGAGGCCGTTGGTGATCGCCTTGCCGAAGATCAGCGCATCCGGCGAAACGCCGAAATGCTCGATCGACCAGAGCTTGCCCGTGCGGTAGACGCCCATCTGGATTTCGTCGACGACGAGCAGGATGCCGTGATCGTCGAGCACCTTCTTCAGTTCGACGAAGAAGTTCATCGGCGGAATGACGTAGCCGCCCGTGCCCTGGATCGGCTCGATGTAGAAGGCCGCATATTCGGACTTGCCGGCCTTCGGGTCCCAGACGCCGTTATATTCGCTCTCGAACAGGCGGGCGAATTTCTGGACGCAGTAATGTCCGTATTCTTCCTTCGACATGCCCTTCGGGCCGCGGAAGTAATAGGGGAATTCAACGAACTGGGCACGATCGCCGAAATGGCCGTAGCGGCGGCGATAGCGGTAGCTCGAGGTGATCGCCGAGGCGCCGAGCGTGCGGCCGTGATAGCCGCCCTCGAAGGCGAACATCAGGCTCTTGCCGCCCGTATAGTTGCGCACGAGCTTCAGGGAATCCTCGACGGCCTGGGAGCCGCCGACGTTGAAGTGCACGCGGCCCTTACGGCCGAACTTGCGCTCGGCATCCTGGGCGATCAGTGCGGCAAGCTCCACCTTCTCGCGATGCAGATATTGCGAGGCGACCTGCGGGAGACGGTCGAGCTGGCGATGGGCGGCTTCGTTCAGGCGCTCATTGCGATAGCCGAAATTGACGGCGGAGTACCACATCTGCAGATCGAGGAACGGTGTGCCGGTCCGATCGTAGACAAAGGAACCTTCGCATTCCTCGAAGAATTTGGGCTTGTCCGTGTAGTGAACCGTATCGCCATGGGAGCAATAGAGCTCCTCAAGAGCGCGCAATTCCTCTTCGGAGCGGACGGACTCGGTCTCGCCGCTGAAGGCTTCGGCTACATTCGTTTTCATTCAATGCCTCTTGGTCTGGTTCACGCCGTCTTGACTTGCGGCAGTGCACGGGAGCGTCGCTCGACGCTCGGGAGAACGGCTTCCATCTTTGGAAGCAGATCGGAGAAGTCTTCGAAGCCGACATACGGAATGCCGTTTTCCTCACAGTAATCGACAAGCCTGGCCTTGGCGAAAACGAGATCGACCTTGTCGGAAACGCAAAAGTCGCTGCGCCCGTCGCCGATATAGACCTGCAGGTCGCTGCTATCGACGACGCGGCATTTGCAGACACCGGCACCGGATACGCAGCCGGTCGCCGTAAATGGCGGGAACAGCGAATAGGATTCGCGCCCCTGCGAAACGCTGCAAGTCAGCACATTGGCGACGATCGGCAGACCTTCGATGCGGTGACGCGCCAGAATGCGCCGGATGAAATAGTCCACACCATCGCTGACGATCGTGACAGGCAATTCGCCGCGGCGGCAGAAGGACAGGAAAGTCTCAAAGCCGGAATCGATCGCCAGCGTATCGAGAAACCGGTCAAGCTCGCCTCTGCTCGCCTCGATGAGAGCGATCTGTCTGCGCATGCATTCGCCGGAGCCGATCTGCCCCTGCTTCCACAATTGCTCTATATCTTCCCACTCGGAACCGGCGAAACGGGACAACACCATATCCGTCGCGTCTTCGATGGATATGGTTCCATCAAAATCGCAAAACACCTGCATGAAATACCCCTTCGCTTAATCCTAAGTTGCGTCTAACAACCTCAGATGAGCCGGGCATGAGGGGAAAATGATGCGAAAATGAAAAACGACGAGACGTTGTACTTTTAACTCAACGGCAATCTTAGATCGACCTTAAGACCATTGCCCAAACGTGAAGTAGAAAGATCGACTGTTGCCGAGAGACGGTCCGCCGTATCCGCAACGATAGCGAGCCCGAGGCCGGCCCCTTCCGTGTGAAGCGTGTTGAGGCGATAGAAGCGCTGGAATACCGCCTCCCTCTCATGCGGCGGAATGCCGGGACCGCTGTCGCTGATGGAAATGCAGCCAAAACCGTCCTCCGAAGCGATCGAAACTTTGATCTCCCCTCCGACCGGCGTGTATTTGATGGCATTGTCGAGCAGATTGGTGACCAGCATGCGTAGCAGCGACTCATCCGTCCTGACTTGGATGGGCTCGTCCCCTTCGAGCACGACCTCGAGCTCGCGGCTGGTGATGATGTTGCCGAATTCGGCAATGAGCGACGCCATCCAGTGATAGAGCGGCACCGATGTCAGATCGAGGGGATGGTGGCTGACCCTGGCGAGCCGCAGCAGCTGCTCGATCAGATGGATGGTGCGGTTGTTGCTGGCCACGAGATCGGAAATGATCGCCTGCCGCTCCTGATCGCTGTCGCTATTTTCGAGCATCCGCAGAAGCAGCTTGACGCTCGCCTGAGGCGTGCGCAGCTGATGCGCGGCAAGGTCGGAGAAACGCCGCTCCAGCGTCAGCGACTGGGCGAGCTTTTCGAGCAGCTGGTTGATCGACCGGCCAAGCGGCAGCAGATCGCGCGGCAGCTCCTCGACGGGGATAGCCGAGAGATCATCGGGCGATCGCGTGCGGATCTGCCGCACCAGCCCGTGGATGGTGCGCAGACCACTATTGATGCCGAGCCAGATGAGAAAGCCGATGACCGGCACCAGCATCAGCAGCGGAAAGAACAGATTGAGGAGAATGTTGGAAACGAGCGTTTCGCGAAGCGCGATCTTTTCGCCAAGCTCGATCACGATGGTCGTGTTCGGGATCGGCAGAGAATAGACGCGCCACTCGTCTCCGCCATAGGTCAGCGTGGTGAAGCCGACCTTCTGCTGCGGTACATCGGAGAGAAAGGCCGTGCTGCTGTAGAAGCGGATATTGCCATCGACCCAAGCGCGAAACATGTGCGCATCGGCATAATCATCGGCGTCCTCATTGAAGGCCAGCTGATTGTCCATGTTGAAGTCGATATCGTCGATCTGCTTTGCCGCGTGGTCCGGATTCTTCTCCAGCGGCCGGCGCAGCAGGCTCCAGATCACGTTGGCATCGTCGATGAGCTGGGCGTCGTAGATATTGTTGATCTCCCGCGTCGCGCTGTTGAAGGCGAAAGCGGCGATCACGACGATCGTCACGACGACGACCGGCGCGATGCGCAGAAACAGCTTGCGGGTAAGCGTGGAATTGTTCATCGCTCGATCATGTAACCGACGCCGCGGATCGACTTGATGAAATCGGTGCCGAGCTTCTTGCGCAGATTATAGATCGTCACTTCAATCGTATTGCTCTCGACGGTGTTTTCCGCGTCATAGAGCGCATATTCGATATCGTTTTTCGTCACATACCGGCCGCTGCGCTCCATCAGCAGCTTCAGGAGATGGAATTCCTTTGCCGTGGTATGGACCTGCACATTGTCCTTGCGCGCCACCATGGCGGAGGGATCGACCTCCACGTCGCCGCAGCGGATGACGCTTTCGGTCCGCCCGTCGCGCCGCCGGATGAGCGCGCGCAGCCGCGCCAGCAGCTCATCGAGATCGAAAGGCTTGACCAGGTAGTCGTCGGCACCCTCATCGAGGCCTTCGACCTTCTGGCGCACGGAATCCATCGCCGTCAGCAGCAGCACGGGCACGGAATTTCCCCGCTGGCGGATGCGCCGCAGCACCTCCATGCCGCTCAGCTGCGGCAGATTGATATCGAGCACGATCGCCGCGAAATGAGAATGCGCCGCCGCCTCGAGGCCGGATTCGCCATCGCGCATCCAGTCGACGCCGTAGGCGTGTTTTTCCAGCGCCTTCTTCAGCGATGATCCGAGGATATTGTCGTCTTCAACTAGCAGAACGCGCACGACCAACCTCATTTAGCCGAATATTTCATAGCCGATGTGGGCCGCGTTTGGAGCGGCGATGTGGCAAAGCTATGACGGATCATTTCCGCCTGGCAAGAGCAGAGCATCGTGCATCTCCCGAACAGGCCGAAAACGCTCGGCAATCCACTGGCGGAAAATGCTATCTCAGTTTCCGTATGGAGGCCTCCAGCGCCTCGAATATCCGGGGATCAGTCGACTGCGCGACATTGAAGCGCATGAAGCGTCCGGCCGTATCCGAGAGGCTGAAAACATTGCCGGGCGCAAGGACGATGCCTTCGGCAAGGCAGGCACGCGCGACATCGGCGGCATCGAGCCCTTCCGGCAGCCGGCACCATAGAAACATCCCGGCCCGGGGCTTCAGCCAAGGCACGATGCCGATCGCCTCCAGCCGCGTCGACACCTCCGCCATGGTCTTGGCAAGCCGTACCCGCAGGGCCTCGACATGCCGGCGATAGCTGCCGTCCTTCAGTGCGAGATGGACAAGCTCGGCCGACAATTGCCCGCAGCTGAAGCTGCTGGCGACCTTCAGATCGACAAGCCCGTCGATCCAATCCCGCCGCGCCGCGATGAAGCCGCAACGCACCGAGGCCGAAAGCGTCTTCGAAAAGCTGCCGATATGGATCACCCGGTCGAGCCCATCATAGGCAGCGAGACGCGGCGCCGGAACATCCTCGAAATCGGCGAAGATATCGTCCTCGATGATCGTCAGTCCGGCAGCATCCGCCAGCTTCAGCAACCGGTGTGCCGTCACGGGCGAGAGCGTCGCACCCGTCGGATTGTGGATAGCTGAATTGGTGATGTAGAGCCGCGGCTTGTGCCGTTCGAGGATCTGCCCGAACAGCTCGACATCCGGCCCCGTGGGCGTGAAGGGCACGGAGACGACATTGGCACGATGCGCCCGCAAGAGCGCATGGAAATTGAAATAGCAGGGATCGTCCACGAGCACGG
Organism: Rhizobium sp. 11515TR; assembly: GCF_002277895.1. NCBI lineage: Bacteria > Pseudomonadati > Pseudomonadota > Alphaproteobacteria > Hyphomicrobiales > Rhizobiaceae > Rhizobium > Rhizobium sp. 11515TR. Next base: position 132,370 of record NZ_CP022998.1, read on the forward strand.
TATCGCCCGGCTCAAGCAGGAAACGGCAGAGAAGATCGATCGCCTGCGTGCCGGATTCCGTCAGCAGGATCTGATCCGGCGGCACCGTGATACCATGTTCGCCAAGGCGCCGGGCGAGCAGCTGCCGCAGCGGCGGCAGGCCCAGCGGCGTCCCGTAATTGGCAAGCGCTCCCATGTCTCCACGCGCCAGCATTCGCATCGCCTTGCGCAACGCCGCCTGCGGCAGCCAGGAGGGTGGAAGCCAGCCGCAGCCGGGCTTCAGGACATCGTCTCCCACCTCCAGCGATTGCCTGGAAATCCAGAGCGGATCGACGTTGCGATCCGATCTTGCTCCGGTCTCGGACAAGGAAAGCGGCGGCAGTGGGCCGCAGACATAAAATCCGGCACCCGGCCGTGAACGGATCGTACCCTCTGCGGCAAGCCGCTCATAGGCCTCGACCACGGTGGAAACAGACACCTGCATCGTCTTTGCGAAGCTGCGCACAGAGGGAAGCCGCGCGCCCGGCATCAGGTTGCGAGTGGCGATACGGTCGGAAATCGCACCCATCACTCCCTCGATGCGCGTGCCGCCACCTGCGCTTGCCACCAACAGACCATCCATCCGTACTGCCCCTTATACCATAACAGTTCCTATGGATTGTACTGCACCGTCTCTGGCTTGGCCAGACAAATGCGTCGATACCGCGAAGATCAAGAAGGAGCATGCGCGATGGACAAGACGACGACAGGATGGATCTATGGTTTGACGGGAGTGGTGATCTTCAGCGGATCCCTGCCGGCGACGCGGGTGGCCGTGATGGATTTCGACCCTCTGTTCCTGACGGTTGCCCGAGCCGCGATCGCCGGCCTCCTGGGCCTCGGCCTCCTGTTCGCTTTTCGCGAAAAGCGCCCGACCCGCGGCGATATCACCTCGCTCATCATCGTCGCCCTCGGCTGTGTCGTCGGCTTTCCGCTCTTGACGGCACTGGCGCTCAAGCATGTCACGTCAGCTCATTCCATCGTCTTCATCGGCCTGTTGCCGCTGGCAACCGCCATATTCGGCGTGATGCGCGGCGGTGAGCGGCCACGCCCGGCCTTCTGGATATTCTCCATCCTCGGCAGTGCACTGGTCTGCGGCTACGCGCTTGCGCAAGACGTGTCGGCCTCGCTGGTCGGCGACCTTCTGATGCTGGCCGCCGTAATCGTCTGCGGTCTTGGCTATGCCGAAGGCGCAGTCCTCTCACGCCGACTCGGCGGCTGGCAGGTCATCTGCTGGGCTCTCGTCCTGTCCCTGCCCGTCACCGTCGCGCTCTGCTTCATGACCATGCCGCACAGCATTGACGGCATCGGCGGCCCTGCCTGGCTCGGCCTCCTCTATGTCTCGCTCTTCAGCATGCTGATCGGCTTCGTCTTCTGGTATCGCGGGCTCGCCCAGGGCGGCATTGCAGCCGTCGGCCAGTTGCAGTTCCTGCAGCCCTTTTTCGGCTTTGCGCTTGCCGCAGCCCTCCTTAAGGAAAGCGTCAGCTGGTCGATGCTCGTCGTAACCCTGGCCGTCGTCGCCTGCGTCGCCGGAGCGCGAAAATTCGCCCATTGAGTCCATCACCGGCAAATCACAGCGTTTGACTTTCTAAACCGATCAGTCTAGTAAAGACAAATCGGTTTATAAGGAGCCAATCATGCCGACCCCACTCGCCCCGCCTTTCACCCGCGAAACCGCGATCGCTAAAGTCCGCATGGCTGAGGATGGCTGGAACAGCCGCGATCCGGAACGCGTCTCCAAGGTCTATACGGAAGACAGCCAGTGGCGGAACCGCGCCGAATTCCCGCGCGGCCGCAAGGAAATCGTCGAATTCCTGACGCGCAAATGGGCAAAAGAACTCGACTATCGGCTGATCAAGGAACTCTGGGCCTTCGAGGGCAATCGCATCGCCGTGCGTTTTGCCTATGAATGGCATGACGACAGCGGCCATTGGTTCCGCTCATACGGCAATGAGAACTGGGAATTCGATGCCGACGGCCTGATGCAGCGCCGTTTCGCCTCCATCAACGATATGCCGATCAGCGAAGAAGACCGAAAATTCCACTGGCCGCTCGGCCGCCGTCCGGACGATCATCCCGGCCTCTCCGATCTCGGCCTTTGAGATGGTGCGTACCGTCTTCGAAAGATCCGATGCCATCGCCCTCGTTGCCGAAGTCTTTCGCGAACTCGGCTACGAAGGGGCGTCGATGAGCGAGATCACCGCCCGCACGAAATTGTCCAAGGGCAGCCTCTATCACTTCTTTCCGGGCGGTAAGGAAGAAATGGCCGCCGAGATCATGGCCAATATCGATGCCTGGTTCGTGACGGAGATGTTCAAGCCGCTGGAAGAGGGCGAGCCAGGGTCAGCGATTGCCCGCATGTGGGAGACGACAGACGGCTATTTCCGCTCCGGCCGCCGGGTCTGCCTGATCGGCGCCTTCGCGCTCGACGAAACGCGTGATCGCTTTTCCACCGCCATTCACGGCTATTTCCATCGCTGGATCGAAGCGCTTGCCGGCGCTCTGCTCAGGGCCGGCGTGCCGGGCATCGAGGCGAAAATGCTCGCCGAAGAGGCCGTCATCGGCATACAGGGCGCTTTGACCCTTGCCAGAGCCCTTGGAGATGAGGCAGTGTTTGGCAGAACCTTGGCGCGGCTGAAGCGACGGCTGGAAACGGCGCTTGGCTAAACCATTTCATCGACACGAATCACCACACAGCCAATGCTTCGCCCTTGTCGAACAGGCTCGCGCCGACTGCTATTTGTGCGCTTCTGCTGGCGATATCGCCGAAAATCACCTGGAAAGGCATCTTCAAGCCCTCAGGGTTGGGGATGGCCACCTCAACAACCCACTGATATTAAAGAATCCTCCACAAAAGTATGTCATCGTTAATCATGTTTGATTTGCAACTATCCAAGCTCCCATGTTCAGCAGGGAATGGGAGCATCGAGGAGATGGATAGAAGATGCTGCAGCAGGTAACTGAAACCGACGACGCGCTGATCGACCGATTGCAACGTTCGGCCTTCGACTATTTCATGCTTTACACCAATCCGGAAAACGGACTGGTGGCGGATACCTCCATCAAGACAAGCCATTGCAGCATTGCTGCGGTCGGCTTTGCGCTGTCGAGCTATCCGGTCGCCGTCGAGCGCAACTGGATCAGCCGTGCCGATGCGGCCAAACGGGTGCTGGCCGCCCTGGATTTCTTCGCCAACAGCGATCAGGGCACCGAGCGTGGCGCCACCGGCCATCGCGGCTTCTACTATCACTTCCTCTATATGGAGACCGGCAACCGCGCCTGGAACAGCGAGCTTTCTACCATCGACACCGGTCTGCTGCTGCTCGGCGTGCTGACCGCAGCCGCTTATTTCACCGGAAACAGCCAGGTCGAGCGCGATCTCCGCAAGCAGGCGAAATTTCTCTACGAGCGCTGCGACTGGCGTTGGGCTCTGAACAAGGGCCAGACCATCAGCATGGGTTGGAAGCCTGCAAGCGGCTTTCTGCGGTGGCGCTATCAGGGCTATGACGAAGCGATTTTCCTCTATGTGCTGGCGCTGGCCTCGCCGACGCATCCCGTCCCGCCATCAAGCTACGACGCCTTTGCCTCGACCTACACCTGGATGATGTTCAAGGACACGCCCTTCCTCTATGCCGGGCCGCTGTTCATCCACCTCTTCTCGCATGCCTGGATCGATTTTCGCGGCATCCGCGACAAGCATGTCGCCGACAAGGACATCGATTATTTCCGCAATACGCAGACGGCGATATCGGTGCAGCGCGACTATACCGAGCGCAATCCCGGCCATTTCGTCGGCTATACGAAGGATATCTGGGGCCTTTCCGCCTGTGACGGCCCGAACCCGACAGGCACCAAGCACAGCCTGCGCTATGCCCCGAAGGTCTTCGGCTATGCCGCCCGCGGCGCTCCGCTCGGTCCCGACGACGGCACCATCGCCCCATGGGGACCGCTGTCCTGCCTCGCTTTCGACCGCCAGGCCGCACTCGACGGCACGCGGGCGCTGCTTTCGACCTATCCCAACCTGCTGCTCGACGGCCGTTTCCCCGGCGGCTTCAATCCGAGCGTCAAGGGTCCCGGCCCGGAAGGATGGGTAGATGATCGCTCCGTCGCCATCGACCAGGGCCTGCTCGTCATGATGATCGAAAACGCCCGCACTGGCATGATCTGGAACCTGATGCGGCAATCACCGATCCTCCGCACCGGCCTCGAACGCGCCGGCTTCACCGGCGGCTGGCTGGATGAAAAGCCGGCTGTCGCGTGAGCGGCGGATCGCGGGTCGCAGTCAGGCGTCTCCGTCAATGTCGTGACGATGTGCCTGCCCCTCACCCTCCTCTCCCCGCAAGCGGGGCGAGGGGACGATAGAGCCAACCAACTAGAGCCGTTTCGCTTTTCTTCGAAGCGCGAAATGCTCTATCTCTTTGTTCTCTCGCAATTCCGGACGGAAAACCACTACGCACTTTTCCTGGAATTGCTTGCCTCTCATCCGTGTAGCGCCCTGCTTTGCGCGATAACTCCCTCGCCCCGCCGGCGGGGAGAGGGCTGGGTTGAGGGGCCGTATCCGAAGGCACGGCAAACACACACTCACCCGACCATCACCTCAAAGCCTCTCGATCGCCGCGATCACCTCGTCCTCGACAGTAATCCCCTCCGTCAGTGCAAGACGCCGCAAACTCTGCCCGCGCCGACCCGGCAGGCGGACATTCGGATCTCGGCTGATTTCGCCTGCCAGCAAGGCCAGCCGTTGCGCCGTATCTACGGCACTCGTCGCAGCCGGATTGATTGCGATGATCGTTTGGCCGAGCGCCGGCGGAGCGCCTTTGTCGTCGAAGAGCGAGGAGGCCTCGAAGGCGTAGTTCGCACCGGTCAGGCCGGCAGCAAGGATCTCTACCATCAGAGCAAGTGCCGCACCCTTGGCATCGCCAGCCGGGATCATCGTGCCGGCCAAGGCCTCTTCGGCATCCGTGGTCGGCCTCCCCTCGCGGTCGAAAGCCCAATCCGATGGAATGGAGGCACCCTGCTGCCGCGCCGCCATCACCTTGCCACGCGCTACCTTGGACAGCGCGAGATCGATAACAACAGGCTCCTCGCCAGGCAGCGGCGCGGCAAAGGCGATCGGATTGGTGCCGAAGACCGGCGTCTTGCCGCCCCAGGGCGCCATCGAGGCCGGCGCATTGGCGACCATCAGCGCCACCAGCCCCTGATCGGTAAGGCGCTCCACCGTCAGGCCCATGACACCGGCATGATGGGAGCGGCTGATGGCGGCAAGCGCAATCCCCTGCTCACGGGCGACAGCCGGAAGCTCGGCAACGGCAAGGTCTAGCGCGGGATAGGCATAGCCATTGCCGGCATCGATGCGCAGCACGGCGGGAGAAGGTCGGCTAAGCTGCGGCCTGGCAAAACCATCGACCTTGCCAACCTTGGCCTGACCGGCATAGGCGGGGACGCGGCGCAGACCATGGCCACCCTGCCCGGCAGCCTCCGCCGCAACGAGCGCGACAGCCACCGAACGGGCGTTCTCGGCGCTAACCCTGTTTCGCTGCAAAGCCTCCATGACCAATATTTCGGCTTCGGCAAGCGACAGATGCATCGGACAAGACCTTGAAAACATATGGGAAGACAAAGGCTTTCTACGCCTTCATCCTCTCCATCGCAATGCAGCAAGGCTCTCGCGCTACGCCACGTCGAACTTGACGCCCTGCGCAAGCGGCAGGGTGCGGCCGTAATTGATCGTATTGGTCGCCCGGCGCATATAGGCCTTCCAGGCATCCGAGCCGGATTCGCGGCCGCCACCGGTTTCCTTCTCGCCGCCGAATGCGCCGCCGATCTCGGCGCCGGAGGGCCCGAGATTGACATTGGCGATACCGCAATCGGAGCCACGGGCGGAGACGAAGGTCTCAGCTTCCCGCATATCATTGGTGAAGATCGAGGACGAGAGGCCCTGCGGCACGGCGTTATGCAGTGCCAGCGCTTTGTCGAAATCACTGTACTTCATGACATAGAGGATCGGTGCAAAGGTTTCCTGCTCCACCGGGCCGGTCTGCTCGGGCATTTCGACAAGGGCCGGGCGGACATAGAAGGCATCGGCAGAGCCGCATTCAATGCGTTCGCCACCCGTCACCGTGCCGCCGGCCGACTTCGCAGCCGCAAGGGCCGCCTGCATGCGGTCGAAGGCCTGCTTGTCGATCAGCGGACCGACCAGAGTACCGGCTTCAAGCGGATTGCCGATCGTCACCGAACCATAGGCCTTCTGCAGACGCGGAACGAGCTGGTCATAGACGCTTTCGTGAACAAAGAGGCGGCGCAGCGTCGTGCAGCGCTGGCCGGCCGTACCCATGGCGGAAAAGGCAACGCCACGCAGGGTGAGATCGAGATCGGCCGTCGGGCAGACGATGGCGGCATTGTTGCCGCCAAGCTCGAGGATGGCGCGGGCGAAACGGCCGGCAAGACGCGGGCCGACCGCGCGGCCCATGGCCGTCGATCCGGTCGCCGAAACCAGCGGCACCTGCGGATGATCGACCAGCAACTCGCCAAGATCACGGCCGCCGATGAGCAGGGTCGAAAGATTGCCGGGTGCCTCGCCGCCCTCGGCGACGTAGCGCTTCAATGCCTTTTCGAACAGAGCCTGCACGGCAAGCGCCGTCAGCGGCGTCTTTTCCGATGGCTTCCAGATGGTGGAATTGCCGCAGACGATGGCCAGTGCTGCATTCCACGACCAGACTGCGACGGGGAAATTGAAGGCCGAGATGATGCCGATCGCGCCCAGCGGATGCCAGCTTTCCATCATCCGGTGCTCGGGGCGCTCCGTAGCGATGGTGAGGCCATAAAGCTGACGCGAAAGACCGACGGCGAAATCGCAGATATCGATCATCTCCTGCACTTCGCCGAGACCTTCGGAGGTGATCTTGCCAACTTCGATCGAGACGAGACGGCCAAGGGCAGCCTTGCCGGCGCGCAGCTCTTCGCCGAGCAGGCGGATCAGCTCGCCGCGCTTCGGCGCCGGCACGTTGCGCCAGGCACGAAACGCCACGTGCGCCGCCTCGATTGCAGCCCTCGCCTCACCGGGCGAATGCTCCTTCAGCCGGCCGATTTCGGCGCCGGTCACAGGAGAGGCAACGGCAAGCGTTCCGCCGGTGTAGCGGTCGGCCGGCACACCGATTTCCGTCAGTATGGCCTTGGTTTCGGCAGCAAGATCTGATGTCGCGGTCATCTTGTTTCCTCTTCCCCTAATGCCGGTTCGATTATTTTACACCCGGGCACCGACGAAATGCGCGGCCTGGGCGCCCGCCTCGTACCACATTTCCTTCGCCGCCCTGAAGCTCGGCTCGACGATATCGGTCACCGGCAGCGGCAGATCGGCCTCGGAAATCTGCCCGAGAATATGGCCGGCCAACACCTTGCCGAACACGGTCCCGGGCGCAATCCCGCGGCCGTTATAGCCTGAGAAACCGACAACGTTCTGGTCTAGCTTGTGGAAGCGCGGCAGCGCATTGTCGGTCATGCCGATCTTGCCATACCATTCGCATTCGAAGGGAATGTCGGCCAGCTGCGGAAAGAGTTTTTTGATCGACCGCCGCGCCCAGTTCTTGTGGATGGCAAGGCCGGTATTGCGCAGCGCGCCGACGCTGCCGAAGACCAGCCGACCGGCCTGGTCCATGCGGAAGGACGAGAGCACTTCCTTCGTATCCCAAGCCCCCTCGCGCCCCGGCAGCACGGATTTTCTAAGGTTATCGCCGAGCGGCACGGTGGCAAAATTGAAATAGGGCAGATGCACCTGCTCGTTTCGAACCTTTTCCCACGGACCGGTGCTATAGGCGTCGGTGGCCACCACGATCCAATTGGCGCTGACCTTGCCGCCATCCGTCGAAACCAGCCACTTCGCACCGCTTCTTTCCGTAGCGGTCACACGGCTGCCGGTGTGAATGGTAGCGCCAGCCTTCACTACGGCATGGGCAAGGCCCCGCGCATAGGCAAGTGGCTGCAGCGTGCCAGCGCGCATGTCGAGCAGCGCCCCGGCATAGGCCGAGCTGCCGACGCGACGCTCCGTCTCCCGCGCATCCAGCACCGTGACGGGCGCGCTGCGCTTTTCCCATTGCCTGGCGCGCTCCTCGATTTCCTTCAGTCCCTCCGGCCCGACAGCGCAATGCAGCGTGCCGTTGCGCTCGAGTTCGCAGGCGATGCCATGCTTGTCGATCAGCTCCATGACCAGCTTCGGCCCATTGCCGAGCAGATCGAGCAGCCGCTCGCCATGGACCGCACCGAGTTCGCCGGGCAAATCGTCTGGCATCACCCACATGCCGGCATTGATGAGGCCGACATTGCGACCCGCGCCGCCAAAGCCGATTTCATTGGCTTCCAGCAACACGACGCTGGTGCCGGCCTCCGCCAGATGCAGCGCCGTCGAAAGACCGGTATAGCCGCCGCCAACTACCACGACATCGGCGGAGACATCGCCGGAAAGCGGCTTCGTTGCCGGCGGTGGGGGAGCGGTCTTTTCCCAAAGACCATGGGAGCGCGGGTCATTCAGCATGAAATCGGTCCAATCGACAGAGGTAATCGCGCCAATCTAGCGCTATGCTCGAAGTTGCGGAAGCGGCAAGAGCGACATCCGATGGACATGGCATGATGCCAAAAAATCATCGGCTCTGGAGAAAAACTTGCATGGCGAAAGCGCTTTCGACCATGATAGAGAAGAGCCGGCCGCTATGGCGGCGGCAGACAGAAGCAGGACATTCTCATGAAGCCCATTTTCGTTCAGCTCCAATGCGCCCCCGGCAAGACCTATGAGGTCGCCGATGCGATCTACCAGACGGAGCTGGTTTCGGAATTGTATTCCACCAGCGGCGACTACGATCTGCTGATGAAGGTCTACATTGCCGAAGAGCAGGATATCGGCAAGTTCATCAACGATCACATCGCCAACATTCCAGGCATCATCCGCTCGCTGACGACGCTGACCTTCCGAGCGTTCTGAGAGGTCTGGACTCGGGTCGCCGACTATGGCGATTGGAGCTGCGTTCTCCGGATTGCCCCTCACCCCAATCCTCTCCCCGCACGCGGCGACAGGGCTAGCGTGAGGGGCAAGTCACGACAGCAACAGCCAACACATCGGCCCACCATCACCACATCCACCAGACAAGCTCACTCCACCCCGCAAATCGCCCCGACATTAACCCTCTTGTCCGAAACCGCTTGGCTTTCCGGCCGCGGTTAAACCCTTTTTAACCGACCTGATGATCTGCTTCGCCGACTGATCAACGGGCGGCGCGCTGCAGCGCCGGATTGCCGGTGCATGGCGCGGCATAGGGGTCGAGGGTGGATCGATGACATCGGCTGTTTCGGATACTCAGGCAAACAAGCAGGCCGGGCCGCTGATCGTGCATGTCGTGCGCCAGTTCCTGCCGAACAAGGGCGGTCTTGAAGACGTCGTTGCCAATCTGTGCCGCCAGCTGGTTTCTCGCGGCTATCGCGTGCGCGTCGTCACCTGCAACAGCCTGTTTTCCGATCCCAGCCGGGAACTTGCCGAAAGCGAGACAATCGACGGCATCGAAATCGTCCGCATTCCCTGGTCCGGCTCCAGCCGCTATCCGCTGGCGCCCAAGGTCTTTCGCCATCTGGCCGATGCCGACCTCGTTCATGTCCACGCCGTCGATTTCTTCTTCGATGCGCTGGCCTGGGGCAAGCTGATGCACGGACGGCCCATGGTCGCCACCACCCATGGCGGCTTCTTCCACACGCAGAAATATGCGGTCATCAAGAAGGTCTGGTTCAACACGGCAACGCGGCTGTCCGCACTCGGCTATGCCTCTCTCATCTGCTGCAGCCAATCCGACGCGCGGCTCTTTGCGCAGATTGCCGAAAGTCGCGTCCACCTGATCGAAAACGGCGCCGATGTCGGCAAGTTTTCCAATTGCGCTGCCCTGGAAGCGCGCCGCCGCATCGTCACCATAGGCCGTTTCTCGGTCAATAAGCGGCTCGATCACCTGCTCGACGTCATGAAGGTGCTGGCAGGCCGTCATGAGGACTGGCATCTCGACATTATCGGCGCCGAATCGGATCTCGACCGGGCAACGCTGGAAAAGGAAATTGCCGTTCGCAATCTGGAACGCAATGTCGCGCTGCATGTCTCGATCGACGAAGGCTCCATCCGCAACATCATCGCCCGCGCATCGCTCTTCGCCTCGGCCTCCGAGTACGAAGGCTTCGGTCTGGTGGCGATCGAAGCGATGAGCGCCGGCCTGCTGCCGGTGCTGAACGCCAACGAAGCCTATAAGGCGATGGCCGAAACCCACCCGGCCCTCATGCTCTCGGATTTCTCCGATCCCGAAGCCGCCGCCGATGCGCTGACCGCCGCGTTCGAGCGCCTGCAGGGCGACGACCTAAGCCTGCGACAGGAGCTGTTGCGCGATGCCCGCGCCTATGCCTGGGACGAGGTCGCCCAGCGCTATATGGACATCTATGCCGAAACCCTGACCCCGAAGGGCAAGTCGCCTCAGCTCCTGCGCCACCGTGGCCAGGTGGCATAACCTTCCAGAATGCCGATGAGCCAGGCCCGCTTGTAGCGGGCGGCATCGCCATTGAAGCGCGCCAGCGCCGCCAGCCAGCCGGCGGCCGGGCGAAACAGCCGGTAGCCGACATAATACAAGGGAAACGCTTGCTTGCGCATCAGCGCGCCGAAGCCGCGTCCGTATTTGCGTGCACGCTCCACCTGCCGTGGGCCATATTCGCTGGTGACCTGATCGTGGTGGACGATCAATTCCGGGAAGAACATCGCTTGTCTGCCGGCGCCAAGCGCGCGCAGCAGGAAATCCGCCTCTTCGCCACTCTGGAACGGCGATTCCGAACCGACGCCGAGATCCTCGTCGAAACCGCCGATATCGGCCAATGCGGCACGGCGCACGAAGATGCCATTGGAATTGCCGCACTTCAGATAGTTCCACCGGGTCAGCGCAAGCCGCGTCTCGCCCGTCGGGCTGACGGAGGCAAGACCTTCGGCATCGAGCGTTCGGCCGGTGACGATCGCGAGGTCGGGGTGCTCGGCAAACAAAGTCGCGGCCGTCGAAAGCGTATCGGCCTCGTACCAGCAATCATCGTCGGGAAAACAGACGTAATCGCCTGCCGCGACGGCCATGCCGTTGTTGCGCGCCCGCGAAAGTCCCTTCGGCGAACGCACATGGCGAATGAGGAAGGAGGGAGAAAAGCGTCCGATAAGCTCGTGCAGCCGGTCGTCGAGATTCTGATCGACGACGATGACCTCGAAATCCTTATGACTCTGCCCCACCAGCGAACGGAATAGCCGTTCCAGCTGATCGAACCGATCGATCGTGCAGACGATGAGGCTGAACAATGAGACCCTCCGCACAAGCCTTGGGAGCGGCCAATATCAGAGAGAAAGAATATTAGCCGAAGTAAAAAATGAACTTAGCGCAGCATTAAACCCTAAATATTAAGGCATATGAAATAGAGCTGACGCTATCTCCACGAAAAGCCGGACATGTGCGGTAGGTTCCGGCAATTTGAGGAACGGTCTATCTTCATGACGAAGAGCATAATGACAAATTCGGTTTTGAACGCGGCGGCGGGATTGACCCTGCTTGCGACCGGCTTTGCATGTTCGATCATAGCGGCGCGCCTGCTAGGTCCTGAGGCAAACGGCATCATCGCCTTTTCCCTTTGGCTGACGACGACGGGAGCGCTGATCGCGGAGCTCGGCGCCGGCGTTACCCTGCTGCGCATTCTGCCCCAACTGAAGGGGAACGGCTATTCGACCGAAGAACGGCTTGGTTTTGCCGCGTATCTTCTGCAGCCGACGATTCTCGCAACCGTGATCCTGCTTGCAGGCTACGCCGCCTATTATTGGGATACGGAGCGGCTGCATTGGGCGGGCGATGCATCTGAAGTCATTGCCATAACGGGCGTATTCTTCGTTCTTCAGTCTCTCGGCGCCTACAGCAAGAACTATCTGATCGGCGAGCAGCAAGTCGGCGCTTTCCTGCGCATCACCATAATAAGTTCGGCGCTGCAGCTCGTTACCGTCCTTGCGGGAGCGATCTTCTTCGGCGTCAGCGGCGCGCTCGCCGGCTATGCGATTGGGCAGCTGCCGATGTTCATCGCGACGCTTCGGATTGCGATCGCGCGCAAGAACAGTTGCGGCGTCGGCCTTTCCGCTCTCATCGGCTCGTCGCTTATCCTCTCGATCGAACTCATCAACAGCTCGATCTTCCTCAATCGCATCGAACTCGTCTTCCTGCAGCGCTATTGGGGCATCGAAGCGGTCGGCTTTTATGCCGTCGGCCTGTCGCTCGCCAATCTGGCACTGCAGCTGCCGGTGCAGTTGAGCGGCAGCCTTCTGCCCTATTATTCCGAACAGATGCATGCCCGGGCATCGGACAAGCTGCCGGTCGAGGTCTTTGCCGGCGTGGCGCGCAGCATAGCCTATATCACCCTGCCGATGAGCTTCGGACTTGCCGCCATTTCGCCAGAGCTTGTCGTGACGATCTTCGGCCCGGCCTTTGCGCCAAGCGGCGGCATGGTGGCGCTGCTGTCCTTGACCGCGGTGCCCTATGTCTTCATGCAGATTTGCACGCAATATCTTTATTCGCTGGATCGCGTGCGCGAACGCACCGTCCTCGGCGTCATCGCCAGCGTCATCATGGTCATCGGCTGCGTCATCGCCGTACCCTTTTTCGGAGGCGAGGGTGCGGCACTCGTCCGTCTGCTCGCCTTTGTCGCCCTGTGCCTGATGACGGTACGCCGCATGGAATTCGAAGGATCGACGCACGGTATGCTCATCAACCTTGCAAAAGTCACGGTTGCTGCCATTCTGTGTGCGGTTGCAGGCTATGGTTTCGTTCAGGCGCTGACCGGTGTCGCAGGTCTCGTAGGCGCCATCATCGCCGGCGCTCTAGCCTATGGCATTGCGCTCAGAATGCTGAAAGCCGTTCCAGCCGAAGATATCGAGGTCATGCAGAAGATCGCGACGCGGTTGCCTGCACGTATCAATCCGATTGCCACTCAGGCTCTGGCCCTATTGGCCCCACGCCGAATGTGAGGAGACTAGCATGGCTGGTTGGGGAGCCGCCGAGGAAAAAGACAAAGGAAGGCCGTCAAGATCGGCAGCGGCCCCGGTAACCTTCGCCGGAACGGTCGGCCTGTTCACATCGGCCATGGCACCGTCACGCAACACCGCCGTCCTGTTTCTCAGCCCCTGGGGCTTCGAGGAAATGTGCGTACGCAAGTTCTGGCGGATTCTGGCTGAGGATCTTGCCGATATCGGCATTGCCAGTCTTCGCTTCGATTATGCCGGTACGGGTGATGCGCTTGACGTGGCCGATGAAGGCGAGGGTCTGGAGCCGTGGCATGAAACCGCCCTCGCGGCAGCGGCAAAACTGAAAGCGCTTTCCGGCTGCGAGCGGTTGGTTCTCGTCAGCCAGGGGCTTGGCGGAACCATTGCCGCCACGCTCGCCGAACGGCTTGACGGCATTGACGGCGTCGCCTTTCTTGCACCCGTCGTTTCAGGCCGCGCCTATCTTCGCGAACTGAACGTCTGGTCGAAGATGATCGATGAGAGCATGGGCCTTTCCGAAGCGCAGCGTCAGACCGAGGGCGTCACGGTCGCCAGCCTGCGCATGCCTGATAGTGCCGCCGATGCGGTGAAAAAGCTGAACCTCATGACGCTGGATCGGCTCGCGACACCGAATTGCCAGGTACTGACGCGCCCGGGCCGCCCCGGAGACTCCGACTTTGCGCACCATCTGAAAACGCTCGGCCCCGAGGTTACGCAGACTTCCTACGACGGTTACGACGATCTCGTCTCGAACCCGACCATCGCCACCATGCCAGCCGAAACCGGCCGGAAAATAGTCGAATGGGTACAGTCGGTCGCCGCCAAAACCGGTGAGGCCACATCGACCGATCTTACACCGCCGGTCGCGGAACCTCTGATCGGCGGAGGCTTTCGCGAAAGGCCGCTGCGTTTCGGCGCGGACAACCGCCTGTTCGGCATTCTCTGCGAGCCCGAAGGTGCCCGAAAGGGCGCGACCGCACTGCTCCTGACGACAGCCTATGACAGACATGCCGGCTGGGGCCGGATGTCGGTCACCATGGCGCGTGCGCTCGCTCGCGACGGCATTGCATCCCTGCGTTTCGATACGGCCAATGTCGGCGACAGCCCGCCGCTTTCCGGGGCACCCGAGCAGGTGCTCTATTCCCGTGACCAGCATCGGGATGTCGCCGAAGCGCTGGACATGCTGGAGAAGCGGGGCCTGCTGCCGGCCTATGTGGTAGGACGCTGCAGCGGCGGCTATCTCGCCTTTCAGGCAGCGTTACGCGATGCGCGCTGCCGCGGCCTCATCACGGTCAATCCCTACAGCTTCCATTGGGACGAGAGCCGATCGGTCGATGAAGCGCTGCGCTTCGCTCCCCGATCGCTCGAAACCTACGGGCGCAAGCTTCTGCAGATGGAAACGCTGAAGCGGCTCTTCGGCGGCCAGATCGATGCAAGGAGCGCCATATGCAACATGGCGACCGGGTTCGGTCGGCGGGCGATACGAACGGTTCGCCAGCTGCTCGGCACGTTCCCCATCTTCGCTGCGGCTCAAGGACCTGTGCTGGGTGGTTTCCGCACGCTTGCCAAACGCGGCGTCGACATGTCTCTGATCTACAGCGCCCATGATATCGGCCTCGATCATCTGCATGACCAGTTCGGCGAGAACGGCGCGGGCCTGAAGCATTTTCCGGACATACGCCTCACCATCATTCCCGAGGCCGACCACAATCTGACGCCGCCCTATGCGCGCAAGGTCTATCTGAGAGAGGTCAGGGAGATGGGCCTGAGGCTCGCCAACCGATGATCCACTGGCTGGAAAATCGCCGGAAATGTTCGCCATATCCGACACTTGCTGTATAGTCGCCCCATGAGGCTCCTGATCGTCGAAGACAACCGCGAACTGGCGTCCTGGCTCGGCAAGGCGCTGCGTCAGGCACAGTATGTCGTCGACATCGCTTATGATGGCGAAGATGCCGAGCACATGCTGAAAGTGGCGGCCTATGCCATCGTCATCCTCGATCTGTCGCTGCCGAAAATGGACGGGCTGACGCTGCTGAAGCGGCTGCGCCAGAGCGGCAACAAGGTGCCGGTCATCATCCTGACGGCCAATGCCAGTCTCGATGGCCGTGTTGCCGGCCTCGACAGCGGCGCTGACGATTACCTCGCCAAGCCTTTCGAGATTGCCGAGCTGGAAGCCCGCATACGTGCGGCCGTCCGCCGCGGTCACGACCGCGCCGCCCCGGAGATCGCCGTCGGTGACCTGGTATTCGATGGCGGCACGCGGCAATTCTATCTGGCCGGCGAATCTCTGGCGTTGACGCCGCGCGAACATGCCGTGCTCGAACATCTCGTCATGAAAGCCGGTACGACGGTCACCAAGGCGACGCTCTCGGAAAGCGTCTTCGGCTTTGACGATCTCGCCGACACCAGCGCCATCGAGATCTATGTGCATCGCGTCCGCAAGAAGCTCGAAGGCAGCTCCGTACAGATCGCGACGCTGCGCGGCCTGGGTTACCTCCTCCGCCATGCGCAATGACGAGACGTCTCCATCCAAAGGCCTCGTAAGCCGCGCCTTGGGCGGGGTAGCCAGTAGTCTTCGCGCGCAGCTGTTTGCCTGGGTCGTGTTGACCTTGATCGGCGCGATCTGCATCAACCTTTATCTAAGCTTCCGTTCGGCCGATGCGACCGCCGATCTTGTCACCGACCGCACGCTGCTCGCCTCCGCTCGCGTCATCGCGGAAGCGACGCATGTCGACGGAAGCGGCACCGTGCAGATCGACATTCCGCCGGCTGCGCTGGAAATGTTCGATACCGGCTATGGCGACCGCGTCTTCTATCAGGTGGTCACGGCGTGGGGGAACCTCATCGCCGGTTTTCCCGATCTGCCACGACCGAAACGGGATTTGAACGGCGAGGACATGACGTTTCGGACCGACGGCGTCCGGGTACTCATGCTGAGCCACCCGGTTGTTGGCCTCGATCAGGACAGCACGATTTCCGTCACCGTTGCCGTTACCCATAACAGCCAGTATGCCATGCGCCGCAGGCTTTGGCTGTCCGATTTCACCAAGCAGCTTGCTCTCGTCCTGCTCGCCGGCCTGGTAACCATCATCGGCCTGCAACGCGGCCTTGCCCCTGTACTGCGCCTGCGCGACGCCGTGCGCGAGCGCGGCCGCCAGCGCCTCGATCCGCTGGACCCTCACATGGTGCAGAACGAGCTTCGGCCGCTCGTCCACGCCCTGAACGATCATATGGAGCGGGTGCAGAACCAGATGGCGGCGCAGCGTCGCTTCGTCTCGAACGCCGCCCATCAACTACGCACGCCGCTCGCCCTAATCTCGACGCAAGCAAGCTTTGCTGCGCGCGAGACCGACAATATCAAGCGCGACGAGGCGCTGACGGCATTGCGGTCCAGCACGCGGCAAGTGACGCGGCTCGCCAGCCAGCTCCTGACGCTTTCACGCGCCGAGCCCGGCAGCCGCCGACCACGAAGCGATACGATCGATCTGGCGGAAACGGCCCGGCGCGTGCTGGAAACGCTCGCCGAGGAAGCCCTGCGGCGCAATATCGACCTTGGGCTGGAGGCCGGCGAGGCGCCGGTGCATATCGAAGGCGACGGCACCATGCTGCGCGAAATGCTAGTCAATCTCGTCGACAATGCGCTGCGCTACACGCAGCCTAGCGGCCGCGTAACGGTCGGTGTTGGCCGAGAGGACGATACGGCTCTGCTATGGGTCGAGGACAACGGACCGGGCATCCCGGAAGCCGAACGCATGCAGGTTTTCGAACGCTTCTATCGCATCATGGGCACCGAGCCGGAAGGCAGCGGCCTGGGGCTCGCCATCGTCCGCGAAGTCGTCGATGGCGCCGGCGGCTCGGTCACGCTCGGCGACGCGACGGGTGGCGGCCTGCTGGTCCGCGTGCGGCTACCGGCTGTTTGAGGCACGAGGCCCGGTTGCCCACCACCCGCCCTCATGGTTCAAGAAGGCCCTTGCAGGCCTCCTCACCATAAGGGCTAACTTTCTGCGCAAGACCGCATGCTAAACTAGCTATACGATGCGGCGCGCACTCCATCCTCACACTGAGGAGCGAAGCCTCGAAGGGCGAGGATGGCCCTGTCTTCCGACCAACAAAAAGGCCGGGCGAAACGCCCGGCCCCTGGCCTTGGGAGATGCCAGAAAATCGACCCTTAATGCGTGTCGAGGCTCTGCTGCGGACGCCAGCGGGTGATGCGGTTCTCGATGAGGGTCATGACGTATTCGGCGCCGAGCGTCACCACCATCACCAGGATGATCGCGGCATAGAGGCCGGCAGCATCATAGGTGCCCTTGGCGATCGAGATCAGGTAGCCGATGCCGGCCAACGAACCGACGAACTCGCCGACGATGGCGCCGATGATGGCGAAGGAGAAGGAAATGTGCAGGCTTGCAAAAATCCAGCTCATCGCCGAGGGCAGGATGACGTTGCGGGTGACCCGCCAGTTCGAAGCGCCGAGAATGCGGGCATTGGCGATCATGTTGCGGTCGGCTTCACGAACACCCTGAAAGGCATTGGCGAACACCACGAAGAACACCATGATGAAAGCGAGCGCCACCTTCGACGCCAGGCCGAGACCCATGATCATCACGAAGATCGGCGCGAGAACGACGCGCGGGATCGAATTGATCGCCTTGATGTAGATCGAGAGGATGTCGGAGGCGAGCTTGTTGCGACCGAGGGCGACGCCGACGAGAACACCAGTCACCGAGCCGATGATAAAGCCGATCAGCGCTTCTTCCATGGTGACGCCGAGGTGATACCAGAGCGAACCGCTTTCGGTCCCGTCGACGACCCACTCCCAGAGGCGCAGTGCGATGCCGTAAGGGCTCGAATAGAAGAACGGATCGATCCAGTGCAGGTCGGAGGCGAGCTGCCAGAGGCCGAGGATGGCAAGCAGAATGCCGATCTGCCATGCCTTGACGACATACTTGCGACGAGCGAGCGCCTTCAGCGCTGCGGCTTCGATTTCCGCGTCCGAGGTGCCGGCGCGGAAGATCGGGGCATTGCCTGCTTCGAGAGCTGTGTTTGCCATGATCAATCCTCCCTTATGCCGCTTCCGCGGCACGGCGATAGCTGGTTTCGACCTCTTCGCGCAGGTCGTCCCAGATCGTCTTGCAATAATCGATGAAGTTCTGCTCGTAGCGGATCTCAGAGACGACGCGCGGGCGCGGCAGGTCGATCGTGTAGACCGATTTGACCGTCGCCGGACCGGCCGTCAGCACATAGACCTTGTCGGCCAGAGCAACGGCTTCTTCGAGATCGTGCGTCACGAAGACGACCGAAGCTTGGCGCTCCGCCCAGAGCTTCAGCAGCTCCTCATGCATGACCGTGCGGGTCTGCACGTCTAGCGCCGAGAAGGGCTCGTCCATCAGCAGGATTTCCGGCTCGTTGATGAAGGTCTGCGCCAACGAGACGCGCTTGCGCATGCCGCCCGAGAGCTGATGCGGATAGTGATGCAGGAACTTGGAAAGGCCGACACGGGCGAGCCAATCCCTGGCCATCTTTTCAGCCTCAGCCTTCGACTTGCCGCGAAACAGGGGGCCGGCCATGACGTTTTCGATGACATTCTGCCAGGGGAAGAGCGCATCCGTCTGGAAGGCGAAGCCGACACGCCGGTCGATGCCGTCGACCGGGCCACCCATCAGGCGGACCTCGCCGGCGCTCGGCTTGGCAAGGCCGGTGACGAGATTGAGCGTCGTCGACTTGCCGCAGCCCGTCGGGCCGACAACGGCGACGAATTCGCCGCGCTCGACGGTCATGTTGAAATCGCGCAGTGCGGTCAGCGACTTGCCGGTCGGCGATACGAAACGGCGGCTGACATTGATGAGCTCGATCGCCGGGGTGCGGCGTTCATCCTGTTGCATGGTGCTGATCCTGACGCGTGCCTTCAGGGCATGCACGCAAAGCCCAGTGAACTGCGAAGTCTCTAGAACCGCCGCTTCCGGAACCTGTCTGAAAACTGGCCGGAAGCGGCGTTCTGACTGCTTACTTGACGTTCTTCACGAATTCCGTCGTGTAGGTCTTCGATAGGTCGATCGTCTTGCCCTTGACGTTCTTGGAGAACTGCGAGAGCACGGCAAGAACCGTCTTCGGACCATCTTCAGGCATCACGCCGTCGGCCGTGAACATTTCCTTGCCGGCATCGAGAGCCTTGATGTAGCCGTCCTTGTCGCCGACGTAGAAGTCCTTCGGCATCTTGTCGGCGATCTCGGCGCCGGAGTGGGTGTTGATGAAGCGCAGCGTTTTGACGAAAGCATTCGCCAGCTTCTGCACTTCTTCCTTATGCGTATCGACCCATGCGGCATCCATATAGAGCGATGCGGCCGGATAGGTACCGCCGAGCGCTTCCTCGGTGCCCTTCAGCGTGCGCAGATCGACGAGGATCTTGGCTTCGCCGGTCTTCAGCAGGCGCGAGATCGTCGGCTCGGTGGTCATGCCCACCTGGATGGCATCCTGCTGCATGGCGGCGATGAAGGTCTGGCCGGCGCCGACCGGAACGGGGGTGATGTCAGCCGGCGAGAGGCCCGCCTTCGACGCCATGTAGAGCGTCAGGAAGTTGGTCGATGAGCCGAGGCCGGTGACGCCGGCGCGCTTGCCCTTCAGGTCAGCGAAGGACTTGATATCCGGATATTTGGCCGAAACCAGCTCGACTTCACCCGGCGCCTGGCTGAACTGCACGACGGACTTGATGAACTTGCCCTTGGCCTGCAGGTCGACGCAGTGATCGTAGAAACCGACGACGCCCTGAACGGCGCCAGCCAGCAGCTGGTTTTCGGCATCGACGCCGGCGGATTCGTTGAGAAGCTCGACCTCGAGGCCTTCATCCTTGAAGTAGCCGAGGGATTCGGCGAGCTTGGCCGGCAGGTAGATCTGCTTTTCGTAGCCGCCCACCATGATGGAAATCTTGTCGGCAGCATTGGCGGCCGTGGCCGCAAACGAAGCAGCTGTCATGACGAGGGAAAGGGCTACGGTATGAAAAAAGGTGCGCGATGGACGCATCAATGTCTCCTCCTGTTTTATTCTTGCGCCATACGACGCTCTGGAAAGGCGCTTCCTCCACGAAGCTCAGCAAATCTAGCGCGGGCAACCTTTCAGTCAGCTTTCAGTGCGCAATCCTGCAAGAGAACATTGCGATTTTATGAACGCGGACGCCGACGGCTCGACTATGCCGCAGGCGCCCGAAACGCTACTGCGCACTATTTGACGTTCTTGACGAACTCGGTCGTATAGGTCTTCGACGGATCGATCGACTTGCCCTGCACATTCTTCGAGAACTTCGAAACCACGGCAAGGGATCTCCGCACAACGGGAAGCGTCATTGCATCTTGGCATTTCCCGTATCGCGACTATTTTAGATTGAGCGCTTTCGCTGGGAGGAACCATTGATGAGGATCATTGCCGCAGCCCTTATTCTGACGGTTATGGCGATAGCCGGGCCGGCATCGGCAATTTCCCGCTACGAGTCCCTCGGCAAGACTTGCGCATCGGTGCAGCAACTGATTGCCGCCGAACGCGCGGTGATATTGCGCTATCCATCGTCCCGTGGCGGCTCCGTTCTCTACGACCGCTATGTGGCCGGCCGCGGGCAATGCGACATCTCCGACTATGCCAGCCGCAGCTACGTGCCGACCAAGGATAACCCGGCCTGCCCTGTCTATAATTGCAAGTCGTCCTCGATCTTCAATCCGCATTGACGCGAATCAGCTTTTCTGCGGTTTATGCGTGTACGGAGCTATAAAACTTAATATAAAAAGACTTTTAGTTGAGCTTCACCCACATTTAACGCACATTTCGCGGGCAGATAGGGCACGCGCCCTTTGTCGTGAAGGGTCAAAGTATGGTGTAATTCACCAGCCCTATTTGAATAAGGAGATTGCGCAGTGAGTGCAAAAGTACCGAACCCGATCGATGCCTATGTAGGCTCTCGCGTCCGCACGCGCCGTCTTATGCTTGGCATGAGCCAGGAGCGGCTTGCCGAACAGATCGGCGTGACGTTTCAGCAGGTGCAAAAATACGAAAAAGGCACCAATCGCATCGGCGCCAGCCGGCTGCAGGCCATTGCCGGCGTGCTCGCCGTGCCGGTTGCCTTCTTCTTCCAGCAGGATAATTCGCAGCCGCTGAACACCGACGGCCTCGGCGCAATCAACGGGCTGGAGGATCTGTCGGATTTCCTGACGTCCAAAGAAGGCTTGAGCCTCAACAAGGCGTTCATGAAAATCAACGATCCAAGCATTCGCCAGTCCGTGCTGACGCTGATCAAATCGCTGGCAAGTACTTCCGATGCGCTGCCGGACCACCTTCCGCGCGCAACGAACGTATCGGTCGGCCTGCGCAACTAAATCATTTTCGCAAAAGTGGGCAGCGGTTTTGCGACGGCGACATGCGCGCGATCAAGGACCTGAAGCACAAGGAGCGAATCCGAAGGATCGCGACTCTCTTTGGGTCCCGAACTCCCCCCGAAAATTCCAGTTCGTCTAGCCTGACATCGGCGCGGGCCGCCAAGATTGACATCCAGGCGGCACCAAAATCACGCTGATGGTGGAAGCATAGGCGGATTTTGCGCGCAAATGGTCGATGCGAGGCACCCTCCTACTCCTTGCATGCCGTATTTCACGCCTTGGAATTGCAAAAGCAAAATTTTGCAGCAATCACGCATCGTGTCACGCTGCATGTCACGCGCCAAGCTGCAAAACATGCGTTACGGTTTGCTCATGTTCCCGGCCTGACACGATTCGTCTGCCGGGAACGGGGGCAATAGAGGGCACGAAATGACAGCAGCACTTCCGATCGACACAGCATACCAGGATCCGGACTCGCTCAAGGAACTGGCATCAATCGCTCGGCTCATCACCTATGCACGGCAGAGCGCTAAAAACCTGAATGCGGAATTCCCGGTCTGGTGCCTGGATTTGGCGCTCGGGGCCGTGCTGCAGGAAATGTATGAAAATGGCTTGCCCAATCCCTTGTTCGAAGAGGGAACGGACACGGCAAACGTGGTGGCACACTGAATTAGAGTAATTCCGGCCTCTGCCGGATACGGAACGATGCCGGTATGGCTCAGCAGGCCATGTCGGCATTTTTCTTGGTGAGCCGAGAGCGTCGGAACAGTCGGCCGAAAGCATGTCGCGCGGAAGCCTGCAGCGGTTTTGCGACAATGACCTCCATAAAATCAAACTCCACGCGCAAGAATCGAATTCAAAAGATCGCGGCGCTTTAACAGCCACCTTTGCGCGGCTGGACGCCGGCGGTAAAAATCGCGATGCAATGGCGCAGATGGCGCAACCGCGTTTCGCGATCCGGCCAATCCTTCGGACGCCCCGGCCTCGAAATCATCGCATCGAAGATCATGCTCATCAACATGCGCGCTCCGCTTGCCGCATCGGCAATTTCGATCAAGCCGCGCCGCTGCTGCTCGACAAGCCAATCCGTCAACAACTGCTGTGATGGTCTAGCGCCATAAGTGTGCAACAGCGTGGCGATTTCCGGAGATTGCTGCGACTCACTGATGGCAAGGTGAATGAAGGCGTCCCGTTCGCGCTCCTGATCCTCATCGATGTCGATCATGAATATCAGCTCGAGCGCCTTGTCGAACGGCAAATTCTCCTCCGTGGGCCGCGGCAAGGCCAGCATCGATGCACGATGCTCAGCGATGATGGCCTTGAAGAGATCGGTCTTGCTCGGAAACAACCTGTAGAGGGTCTGCTTCGAAATCCGGCACCGGGTAGCAACCAAATCCATGGTTGTGCCGCCGTACCCCAACTCGTAAAAGGTCGCGCGCGCCTCCGCGACGACCTCCGCGCGGCGCGCATCGTCGTTCACGGTTTTCGGACGGCCGCGCGGACGGCGCTTGGCCTTCTGGTCGGCCTTGGCTGCTCTTTCCTTTGTCAGCACACCGTCTTGACCCCAACAGTCGAATACGATTGACATTTGAAGCAGTACAAATATTTTCTGTACGACTTGGTACTATAAATAAGGCAACAGGAAATAGCAACGTGCGAAAGCTCGCCCCTCCCACTTCTGCAATCGCATATTCGGCGATACCAGCCCGCCTTCCGGTTGGCCGCGGTTCGCTGACCACCGTCGGAATTGTCGCCGCGATGTTGCTGGTGGGCTGCAACCAGCAGAACTCCGCCCAGAACACCGCTCCCGCCGTCAAGACGGAAGTGAGCGCGATGTCGCTGCATCCGCAATCCGTCGCCATCACCGCCGAACTGCCTGGCCGCACCAGCGCCTACCTCGTCGCCGAAGTGCGGCCGCAGGTTGGCGGCATCATCCGCAGCCGCAACTTCAAGGAGGGCAGCGAGGTCCGGGAAGGCGATGTGCTCTATGAGATCGATCCGTCCTCCTATCAGGCATCGTATGACAGCGCCGCAGCCTCGTTGCAGAAGGCGGAGGGTGCTGTGCCCAGCGCCCAGGCCAAGCTCGACCGCTACAAGGGCCTGAGCGCCCAGAACGCGGTCAGCAAGCAGGATTTCGATGACGCGCAGTCCACGCTCGTCCAGGCTCAGGCCGATGTCGCCTCTGCCAAGGCGGCGCTGGAAACAGCTCGCATCAATCTCGATTATACCAAGATGAGAGCGCCGATCTCCGGCCGCGTCGATGCGTCCACCGTCACCGTCGGTGCGCTCGTCACTGCCGACCAGACGACGGCGCTGACCACCATTCGCCAGCTCGATCCGATCAATGTCGATGTCACGCAGTCGAGCACCAACCTGCTCGAGTTCCGCCGCGCCGTCGCCGACGGCCGGCTGAAAACGAGCGGCGACAACGTTTCCGTACATCTGACGCTTGAGGACGGCAGCCAATACAAGGAAACCGGCAAACTGGAATTTGCCGAATCCTCCGTTGCGGAAACGGTCGGCACCATCACCGTGCGCGCCGTCTTCCCCAATCCGGATCGCATCCTGCTGCCGGGCATGTATGTGCGCGCCACCATTCAGGAAGGCATTGCCGAAAACAGCTTCCTCGTGCCGCAGCGTGCCGTGACCCGCAACACGAAGGGCGAACCGATCGCCATGTTCGTGACCGCCGAGGGCAAGGTGCAGCAGCGGGTGTTGAAGGTGGAACGCAGCATCGGCAACAGCTGGCTTGTCAACCAGGGCGTTGCCGATGGCGATCGCGTCATCGTCGAAGGCGTCCAGCGTGTTCGCGACGGTCAGGAAGTCACCGTTTCTCCGGTAACGATTGACGATGCGACCGGCGAAGTGAAGCAGGCTGCCGCCGATAGCAAGTCGTCTGCGGAGCAGGCCGGCCTGGAAAAGACCGATATGAAAGCCGCCTCCGGCGTCCAGAAGTGAGGTTAGACGATGTCTCGTTTTTTCATCGACAGGCCGATCTTCGCCTGGGTGATCGCCATCGTCATCATGCTGGCGGGCACACTTTCGATCTTCACGCTGTCGATTTCGCAATATCCGCAGATTGCCCCGACGACAGTCAGCATCAGCGCCACCTATTCCGGGGCTGACGCCGCAACCGTCGAAAACTCGGTGACCAAGGTCATCGAGCAGGGCATGACCGGCATCGACAATCTCGACTACATGACATCGACTTCGACCTCGACGGGTCAGGCGTCGATCTCATTGACCTTCACCAACAAGGCCGATCCCGACGTCGCGCAGATGCAGGTGCAGAACAAGCTGCAGCTCGTCACCGCCCAGCTGCCGCAGACGGTTCAAAATACCGGCATCACCGTTTCGAAATCGACCTCGAACTTTTTGATGGTCGTCGGCTTCGTGTCGACGGATGGCAAGCTCAACTCGAACGATCTTGCCGATTACGTCTCCAGCACCCTGAACGACACGCTGAAGCGTATCGAAGGCGTCGGCAATACGCAGATCTTCGGTGCCGGCTATGCCATGCGCATCTGGGTGGATCCGGACAAGCTTGCCAAATATCAGCTGATGGTGAGCGACGTAACGAGCGCAATCCAGGCCCAGAACTCGCAGGTCTCGGCCGGCCAGTTGGGTGCCCTGCCGCAGCGCAAGGGCCAGCAACTCAATGCGACAGTCACGGCAAAGAGCCGCCTGCAGACGCCGCAGCAGTTCGAAAACATCATCCTGAAAAGCCAGTCCGACGGCTCGCTGGTGCGCATCAACGATGTCGCCACCGTGGAACTCGGAGCAGACAGCTATACGACGTCGACCACCTATAACGGTCATCCCTCCGCCGGTCTTGCGGTGATGCTCGCTTCCGGCGCCAACGCCATCAATACGGCCGAGGCGGTGCGGACAGCCATCGGCAATATGAGCGAGACCCTGCCGCCGAACGTGGAGATCGTCTATCCCTATGATACGACGCCCTTCGTGAAGCTGTCGATCGAGGACGTGGTCAAGACGCTGTTCGAAGCCATCGTGCTCGTCTTCATCGTCATGTTCGTCTTCCTGCAGAACCTGCGCGCCACGCTGATCCCGACGCTCGCCGTCCCGGTCGTGCTCCTCGGCACCTTCGGCGTGCTGGCGATGTTCGGCTATTCCATCAATACATTGACCATGTTCGGCATGGTGCTGGCGATCGGCCTTCTGGTCGACGACGCCATCGTCGTCGTCGAAAACGTCGAGCGCGTGATGGAGGAAGAGGGATTGTCGCCACGCGAGGCGACGATCAAGTCGATGCAGGAAATCACCGGCGCGCTGATCGGCATCGCCACGGTGCTTTCGGCCGTGTTCATACCGATGGCCTTCTTCTCCGGTTCGGTCGGCGTCATCTACCGGCAGTTCTCGGTGACGATCGTCTCGGCGATGGTGCTGTCCGTCATCGTCGCCTTGATCCTTACGCCAGCTCTTTGCGCCACCATTCTCAGGCAGCCCAAACATGGTGCGAAGGAAAAGGGCGTGTTCGGCTGGTTCAACCGCAATTTCGAGCGGGGAACACGTGGCTATCAGCGCGGCGTACACCGCATGATTCGCATGACCGCCGTTTTTCTGCTGATATTCGTCCTGATCGGCGTCGGTGTCGGTTATCTCTTCAATCGCCTGCCGAGCTCCTTCCTTCCGGACGAAGACCAGGGCATTCTGCTGACGGCCATCCAGCTGCCTCCAGGCGCCACGGATTCCCGTACCTGGGCGGTGCTCGACCAGGTGAGAGATTATTATCTCAACAATGAGAAGGACTATGTTGAGGGCGCATTTGCGGTCGCCGGGTTCGGATTCAGCGGTCAGGGCCAGAATGTCGGTCTCGTCTTCGTCAGGTTGAAGGATTTCGATCAGCGCAAGACGCCGCAGTCGAAGGCACAAGCCATCGCCGGTCGTGCCATGGGAGCCTTTTCCAAGATCAAGGACGGTAGCGTCTTTGCGCTGGCACCGCCGGCAATCCCCGGCTTCGGCAGCTCGAGCGGCTTCGACTTCTTCATCAAGGATATCAACGGCGCCGGCCATGAAGCGCTCATAGCGGCCCGCAATCAGCTGCTTGGCGCAGCCGCACAGAACCACAAGCTGTTCGGAACGCGTCCGAACGGCCAGGAGGACACGCCGCAATATTCCGTAAACATCGACCAGGAAAAGGCGAGTGCGCTGAACATCGGCCTTTCGGATATCGACACGACGCTGTCGACGGCCTGGGGGGGCACCTATGTCAACGACTTCATCGACCGCGGCCGCGTCAAGAAGGTCTATGTCCAGGCCGACAAGGATTTCCGCATGCAGCCCGAAGACCTGGGCCGCTGGTATGTGCGCAATTCCGGCGGCGACATGGTGCCGTTCTCCGCTTTCTCGAGCGGCGAATGGACCTACGGTTCACCGCGTCTGGAGCGCTATAACGGCTCGTCCGCGGTCGAAATCCTCGGCTCCGCGGCGCCTGGCGTCTCCTCGGGCGACGCCATGAACGAGATCGACAAGATCATGGCGAGCCTGCCGCCGGGCTTCAGCCACGAATGGACCAGCCTGTCCGCTCAGGAAAAGCTTTCGGGCAACCAGGCAACCCAGCTCTATGCCATCTCCATTCTGGTGGTATTTCTGGCGCTTGCCGCCCTCTACGAGAGCTGGTCGATCCCGCTTGCCGTCATGCTGTCGGTCCCGATCGGCATCTTCGGCGCGCTGCTGGCAGCCACCATCTTCGGCCAGTCGAACGACGTCTACTTTAAGGTCGGCCTGTTAACGACCATCGGCCTGGCGGCAAAGAACGCCATCCTGATCGTTGAATTCGCCATCGAGCAGCAGAACCAGGGCAAGAGCCTGATCGACGCAACGCTGGAAGCATCCCGCCAGCGCTTGCGACCGATCCTGATGACCTCGCTCGCCTTCATCCTCGGCGTGCTGCCGCTGGCGGTCGCCAATGGGGCCGGTTCCGGTAGCCAGAACTCGATCGGTATCGGCGTCATGGGCGGCATGATCTCGGCGACCGTGCTCGGCATCTTTTTCATCCCGCTGCTCTTCGTCTCCGTCCGCCGTATCTTCAAGGGCAGGGTCGGCCCGGTGACAACGCAGGAGACGCCTGCAACCGATGGCGGCACCACGCATTAGCGAAACACTGCCCGCTCCGGCATCGAGAAGCGGGCGGTTTTAATCCAGCCTCGAACAAAAGGCTCCGGCATCACCACACCGGAGCCTTTTGCTTTCCTGGCTCAACAGTAGCCAAAAAGCAGTGTCAAGAACGCGATCTGGAATGTGAGAGCTGGGACCGTCTCAGCTCGAAGCGGCAGGCACCGGCACCGTGGCTTGCGCCCTCGGCGACCATTTTGCATGTAGCTTGGCAAGCATCAGGTAGATGATCGGCGTGGTATAGAGCGTCAGTACCTGCGACACGACGAGGCCGCCGACGATAGTGATCCCGAGCGGGCGTCGCAGCTCCGACCCGGGGCCGGTGGCGATGATCAGCGGGATGGCGCCCATCAATGCTGCCAGCGTCGTCATCAGGATCGGCCGAAAACGCTTGAGGCAGGCCTGATAGATGGCCTCTTCCGAGGACAGGCCGAGTATGCGCTCGCCCTGCAGCGCGAAGTCCACCATCATGATGCCGTTCTTCTTGACGATGCCGATCAAGAGGATGATGCCGATAAAGGCGATGATCGTCAGCTCGGTACCGCTGATCGCAAGCGCCAGCAGCGCGCCGAGACCGGCGGACGGCAGCGTCGAGATGATCGTCAGCGGATGCGCCAGACTCTCATAGAGGATGCCGAGGACGATATAGACCGTCAGCAGTGCCGCCAGCAGCAAGAGCGGCTGGCTGCCGGAAGATTGCGTGACGCTCGCCGCATCGCCGGCGAAATCCGCATGCAGCGTGTCGGGCAGATGCATGTCCAGCACCGCCTTCTGGATGGCATCGTTGGCGACCTGCAGCGGCGTATTGAGCGCCAGATTGTAGGAGATGGTGACGGAGGGATATTGACCCTGGTGATTGACCACCAGCGGCGCCAGCGTGCGGTCGATCGACGCCACTGCGCTCAACGGCACCTGTGTACCGCCGGAGGCGGGCACGTAGAGCTTGGAAATATCATGCGGATCGAGCGCATAGTTCGGGTCCGCCTCCAGCACGACGCGATACTGGTTACGCTGCGTGTAGATCGTCGAGATCTGCCGCTGCGCGAAGGCATTGTTGAGCGCGGAATCGATAGACTGGATGTTCACGCCGAGCTGGGAGGCCAGACTGCGGTCGATATTGACGGTCGCCTGCAGGCCGTTGGGCTGTCTGTCGGTCGCGACATCGGTCAATCCCGGCAGGGCCTGCATCCGCTCCAGCACCTTGGGCGCCCATTCCACCAGCTCGTCGTAATTCGCGCCCCAGAGCGTGAACTGATACTGCGATTGCGACTGGCGCGCGCCGGCGCGGATATCGCCCGGCGAAAACAGGAAAGTGCTGAGGCCTGGAACAGCCATCAGCTGCTTGCGGAGCCGGTCTATGACCTCGGCCGTCGGCGCACGCTCCGATTCCGGCTTCAGCGAGATATAGAGCTGACCGCGGTTGATGGAGCTGGAAAAGCCGCCACCGCCGACGGAAGAGCCGATACCGGAAACGGCGGGATCCTTCGAAGCGATATCCGCCGCCTGTTGCTGCAGCTTGACCATGGCGGGATAGGAGATATCGGTCGCAGCCTGCGTTCCGCCCTGGATGAAGCCGGTATCGTCCTGCGGGATGAAGCCCTTCGGAACCTTGACATAGAGATAGCCGGACATGACCACGCAGGCGATGATGACGACCACGGAAAGGAAACGGTGATGCAGCACCGCCCGTAGCGTCCGGCCATAAAAGCCGGTAATGGCGCCCAGCGTGCCCTCGACGATACGGCCGAACGGGCCTGGCCGGGCGTCGATATCATGCTGGCGCAGGCGATGACCGCAGATCATCGGCGTCAGTGTCAGGGACACGAGCGTCGAAACGACGATGGTAAAGCCGAGCGTCAGCGAGAAGGTCTGGAAGAAGCGGCCGACGATGCCGCCCATGAAGAATAGTGGAATGAAGGCGGCAAGCAGCGACAGGCTGATCGAGATGACCGTGAAGCCGATCTGCTTGGCGCCTTCGAGCGCTGCCCGCATCGGCTTCATGCCCGTTTCCAGATTGGCATAGATATTCTCGATCATGACGATGGCATCGTCGACGACGAAGCCGACGGATACGGCAAGCGCCATCAGCGAGAGATTGTCGATCGACAGCCCGAAGAGCCACATCGCGGCGAAAGTGCCTGCAAGCGACAGCGGCACAGTGACGCCGGCAGCGACTGTGGGGGTAGTGCGCCGCAGGAACACGAAGACGACGGCCATGACCAGGCAGATGGTGGCAAGCAGCGTCCACTGCATGTCGTTGACGCTGGCATGGATCGTCGTGGTGCGATCGGAAAGGATCGAGATATTCACACCGGCGGGAATGAGCCGCTGCAGTTCGGGGATCAGCTGCTTGACGCCATCGACGGTGGCGATGACGTTCGCATCCGCCTGCTTGGTGATATTGAGCAGCACGGCCGGCTTGCCGTCATACCAGGCATCCGAGCGGCTGTTGCGCACCCCGGGCTCGACAGTGGCGATGTCGGAGAGGCGAACGGCGGTGCCATCCCCGCTCTGCACGATGATCCGTCCGTAAGCTTCCGGCGTCCGCAACTGGCTGTTCACGGCAAGGGAGAATGCACCCGAAGCCCCATCGATCGAGCCGAACGGGCCGAGCACGTTGGCATTGACGATCGAGGTGCGCACGGCATCGAGCGACAGGCCCATGGCGGAAAGCCGGTCTGGATCCAGCCGGACGCGGATGGCGGGCTGGTCGGCTCCGCTCACGGTCACACCGCCGACGCCATCGACCTGCGAAATGCGCTGCACGACCACCGTGTCGGCGGCATCGTAGATGGCGCTCGCAGGCACATTGTCCGAGGTCAACGCCAGGATCAGGACGGGCGCTGCCGCGGGATTGATCTTGCGGAAGGATGGCAGGGTCGGCAGATCGCCCGGCAGATCGGTCGCCGCCGCGTTCAACGCCGCCTGCACGTCCTGCGCGGCGCCATCGACGCTGCGGGAGAGATCGAACTGCGCGATGATGGTGCTCGAGCCGAGCGAGCTCACCGATGTCAGCTGCGTCACGCCGGCGATCGTGCCGAGATGGCGTTCCAGCGGCGCTGCAACGCTCGCCGCCATGCTGGCGGGATCGGCGCCCGGACGGCTGGCGGAGACGACGATTGTGGGAAGGTCGACGGTCGGTAGGCTCGCCACCGGCAGAAAGCGATAGGCAACGATGCCGAGGATCACCAGCCCGATCGCCAGAAGCGTCGTCCCGACAGGGCGTTTGATAAACGGCTCGGAGATGTTCATGTCTCGTCACCCGCCAATTCATTCATCTCGGCGCTCGGCATGCCGCTGGTGCGGCCGACGACCTTGGCGCGCAGGCGCTCGAAGGCGAGATAGATCACCGGCGTCGTATAGAGCGTCAAAAGCTGCGATAGCACGAGACCGCCGATGATGGTGATCCCAAGCGGAATGCGCAGCTCCGCACCCGTGCCCTGGGCCACCGCCAGCGGCAGGGCGCCGAAGAGCGCTGCAAGCGCGGTCATCATGATCGGCCGGAAACGCAGGATCGAGGCTTTCAGAATGGCCTCGCGCGGTTCGAGCCCCTCCTTGCGCTCCGCCTCCAGCGCGAAGTCGATCATCATGATTGCATTCTTCTTGACGATACCCATCAGGAGCACGATGCCGATCAGGGCGATGATCGACAGGTCCTGTCCGAACAGCATCAGGGCGAGCAGCGCGCCGACGCCGGCAGAAGGCAGCGTCGACAGGATGGTCACGGGATGGACCGCGCTCTCATAGAGCAGGCCAAGCACGATATAGATCGTCACGACCGCCGCCAGGATCAGCCAGGGCTCACCTGCAAGCGAGGAGGCAAACTCTTCGGCATCACCGGAATATTTGCGCTGGATATTGTCGGGCATCTCGATATCGCGTTCCGCCGCCTTGATCTCGGCGACGGCATCGCTGAGCGACGCACCCTTGGCGAGATCGAAGCTGAGCGTCACGGCCGGGAACTGCTCGTCATGACTGATGACCAGCGGCGCGGTCGTGAAACTCGCCGTCGTGAAGGCGTTAAGCGGCACCTGCGTATCGCTGGCACCGGCGACATAGAGCTTGTCGAGCGATTTCGGGTCGGATTGATATTGTGGTGCAGCCTCCAGAATGACGCGATACTGGTTGGCTTGGCCATAGATCGTCGCGATCTGCCGCTGGCCGAAGGCGTCGTTCAGCGTATCGCTGACGGCCTGCATGGACACGCCGAGCCGCGAGGCGGTCTCGCGATTGACATCGACGAAAATGCGCCCGCCGCCCATCTCCACCTCGGAAGCGACATCCAACAGCTTCGGGCTTTCCTGCAGCCGTTGGGCGAGCTTCTGCGCCCAGTCGACCACCGTATTCGTATCCGTGCCCGTAAGGGTATATTGGTAGGGCGCACGGCTGGCCCTGGTGCTGATCGAGATGTCGCGGACGCTCTGGAAGGTGACGTGAATGCCGGGCAAGCCCGTCACCTCGCCGCGCATCCTCTCGATGATCTGATCGGCGGACGCGTTACGCTCATTCCGCGGCTTCAGCACGAGACTGAGATTGCCGGTATTGAGCGTCAGATTGCTGGCGCTAGCGCCGATGACGGCAACGACGCCGGCGACATCCGGATCCTTGCGCAGCCGGTCGGTCACATCGGCCTGGATCTGCTTCATGGTTTCGAAGGAGGTCGTCGGCTCGGCTTCGATGACGGCGGTGATGAGGCCCGTATCCTGTGCCGGCAGGAAGCCTTTGGGGATGACGACATAAAGCGCGATCGTCGCAGCCAGCGTCACCACCGTCACCAGCAGCATAAGACGGCTGCGATCCACAGCCCAGACAAGGCTGCGCCGATAGCCTCCAACCATCCAGTCGGTGAAACGGTCGGCACCGGCCAGAAAGCCGCCCTGATGCTCTTTTGGCTTGCGCAGGATGCGCGCGCACATCATCGGCGTGAGCGTCAGCGAAACCACGGCCGACACGACGACGGCAATGGTGAGCGTCAGTGCGAATTCGCGGAACATGCGGCCGACAATGCCGGTCATGAACAGCAGCGGAATGAAGACGGCAACCAGCGAGACGGTCAGCGAAATGATCGTGAAGCCGATTTCCCCGGCGCCCTTCAGCGCCGCCTGCATCGGGTTCTCGCCCTCTTCGATATGACGCGCGATGTTCTCGATCATCACGATGGCGTCGTCCACGACGAAGCCGGTGCCGATGGTCAGCGCCATGAGCGAGAGATTGTCGAGGCTGAAGCCGGCAAACCACATGACGCCGAAAGTGGCAATCAGCGACAGCGGCAGTGCGACGCCGGCAATGAAGGTCGCCGTCATCGTCCGCAGGAAGAGCAGGACGACGAGGATGACGAGACCGATACTGATGACCAGTGTCCATTGCACATCATGGATCGAAGCCCTGATCGTCTCGGTACGATCATTGACGATATCGAGGGAGACGCCGGCCGGCATCGCCTGCTTCAGCTTCGGGATCTGCTTCAGGACATTCTCGACGGTCTGGATGACGTTGGCGCCCGGCTGGCGCATGATGTCGAGAATGACGGCGGGCTGTCCCTGATACCAGGCGCCGACTCGATTGTTCTCCAGCCCTTCGACGACAGTCGCGACGTCTTTCAATTGCACCGGCGCGCTGTTGTGGTAGGCGACGATGACCGATTTATAGACGTTCGGATCGACGATCTGGTCGTTGGCGGCAAGCGTGAAGCTTTGCTGTGTGCCGTCGAGCGAACCCTTCGCGCCGGCAACGCTGGCGTTGGTGATGGCGGTGCGGATATCCTCCAGGGCAAGTCCGTAGGAAGCAAGGCGCGGCAGATCCGCCTGAATGCGGATGGCGGGCTTGACGCCGCCCTGGATATTGACGTCGCCGACGCCCGACACTTCGCTCAGGCGCTGCGCCATCATGGTATCGGCAAAATCGCTGAGCTCGCGGATCGAATAGCTGTTGGAGCGCAGCGCCAGCGTCACGATCGGCGTATCGGCGGGGTTCACCTTCGAATAGGTCGGAGGATAGGGAAGCGTGCGCGGCAGGGTCGAGCCGGCGGCATTGATGGCCGCCTGCACATCCTGCGCCGCGCCATCGATATCGCGGCCAAGATCGAACTGGAGCGTGATCTGGCTGATGCCAAAGGCGCTTGATGAGGTCATCGAAGCCAGCGACGGGATCTGGCCGAGCGGCCGCTCCAGCGGTGCCGTCACCAGCGCCGCCATCGTATCGGGATCAGCACCCGGAAGCTGCGTCGTCACCTGGATCGTCGGAAAATCCACCTGCGGCAACGGCGCGACCGGCAGGAAGAGAAAGCCGAGAATGCCGCCCAACAGCACCGCCACCCCGAGGAGCGAGGTGGCGATCGGCCGGGAGATGAAGAGCGACGAGACGTTCATTGTTGCTGCGTCGGCGTAGCGGAGGAATTGTTGGAGGCCGAGCCGCCGCCCGTATCCGCACCCTGCTCGCCAGCGGCGCCAGGCTGACCATCCTGGCCGCGATGGCCATTATGACCGCCAGCACCACTCTGACCGCCCTGCCCACCCTGGCCGCCTTGGCCATTGTGGCGGCGATGCGGACGTTCGCCCGCATTCGCGGTGCCTGGAGTAGCATTCTGTTGGTCGTTCTCTGCAACAGGCCGTCCGTTATTGTCGGTTGACGGAGCAGCCGGCGACGCCTGATCCGGATTGGCCGAAATCTGCACCTTCGACCCATTCTGAAGCCGCGCGAAACCGGTCGTCACCACCTTATCGCCGGGCGTCACACCATCGGCGATGACCGCAAGCGTATCGTCCTGCTGGCGCACCTTGACCGGCTTCATCGCAACGGTCTGATCCTGGCCGATGATATAGACGAAGGTGCCGTTCGGTCCGCGCTGCACGGCGCCGCTCGGAATGACGGTAACGCCCTTCAGCGTCTCCACAAGCAGGCGGGCATTGACGAAGGCGCCTGGCCACAGCGCCAGTTTGTCGTTGGGGAAATTCGCCTTCAGCTTGACCGTACCCGTAGTGGGATCGACCTGATTGTCGACCACGCCAAGCGAGCCGTTGTCGACCACCGTCTCGCCGTCATTGCCCATGGCCTGGACGGCAAGCGTTCCGGCCGCACTGGCCGCATTGACGCGGGCAAGCTGCTGCTGCGGAATGGAAAACAGCACGGAGATCGGCTTGATCTGCGAGAGCGTCACGATGCCGGTCGCATCGGACGAGCTGACGAGATTGCCGACGTCCACGTTGCGGATGCCGGTGCGCCCATCGAAGGCCGCCCTGATCGTCGTATAATCGAGTGTTGCCTGCGCGCTCTCGATGGCTGCCACATCCACCTGGACCTGTGCTGTATATTGGGCCACCAACGAGGTCTGCGTATCGACCTGCTGCTGCGTGCCGGAGGCGCTCTTCACCATCAGCTGATAGCGGACGAGATCGCGCTGGGCGCCTGCGAGCAGGGCTTCGTCCTGCGCCTTCTTGGCAATCGCCTGATCGAGCTGCGCCTTGTAGACAGAATCGTCGATGCGGGCGATGACATCACCCTTCTTGATATCCTGCCCCTCGACGAAATTGATTTCGACGATTCGTCCGCTGACCTGCGCGCGCACCGTCACTGTATTCAGCGCCTTAACCGACCCAACGCCGTTGATGTAGACGGGGACATCGGCCGTCGTCGCATCGGCAGCAAGTACGGGAACCGGTCCGCTGAACTGCGACATGCTGCGCCGTCTGCCGCTGCCGCCGCCCTGCCCCTGACCACCGCGGCGCTCACCCTGGGCTTGCTCTCCCGGCGCAGCCGCGTTCTGATAGGCGAGCAGCTTCTCTGCCGGCCCAAGCCAACGATCGCGGGTCGCATAGGCGCCATACCCAACCGCGCCAATCACAGCCAACCACACGACGACCCGAAACGTCCGAGCCATTCACGCACCTTTCCTCAAAGCCCGGGTGATCGGCGATCCCCCGATATTCATGGCGCGACCTTAGCTTGCATCGTGCCGCTTAGGAATTTGGTATGGCCATTAAATTTTGTCCATTTTAGCGCCACTTAGCGTAACAAACTGTAACATTGGACGAAAAACTAGGGTTGTGGTTGCAAGGTGGATGCGTCTACCCGCACAGGCCGCTACAGCGCGTCAAAGCACGCCCCAGCCACGGTAGCGACCACGGCCCGTCATCTCGCGCAGGCCGAGTTCAGCCACCAGATTGAGCGCACCTCTGGAGGTGACGCCGACATGACGCGCGATCATCTTCGCCGAAACGATCGGCCGCGACAGCACGATATCGATGACTTCGGGCAGGCTGCTGTTGGACCGCCGGTCCTTGAGCCGGAGCTCCATCTGCAGCCGAGCAAGCGAAAGGCGATCGAGCTCCTTCAGGCCCGAATCGGCCGAAAGTGCCATGGCCTCCATAAAGGCTGTCAGCCGCGTGGTGCGATCTGGCGCACGCCGGCGGTCGTGACGGACGGCTTTCAGGCCGACATTCAGGCAAAAGAGATGGGATGTGACCTTGCCCCGGCTGCGCAGATAGGCGCTGACCAGCAAGCCGCCGAGCCAATGCTGCCGTCGCAGTGGCTCTATTCGCTCCCAGGCATCGAAAAGCACCGCGGCGCCGAGAGCGGGCGGCAGCAAATCAGCCTCGCGAATAACAGCGCGCCAGCTCTCCAGCCGCTCATCCTCATCCCAATCCTCATCACGGATGAGTGCAAGGGGATCATCAACATCAACGGTCGGCTGCCGCGCTTCCGGAACGCCGCCATTCAGGATCTTGTCGGATCGGGCGAGAATGGCGTCGATCTCGGCGAAATCAACGCCGAAATCGTCTTCCTCGTCCACTGGTTCGTCGGGCTCTATGGCCGGGGCACGCGTCGAACGCGGCGAAATGGTGTCTTCGGTTTCGCCGACATCCCCCCGTAAGACGGCAAGGCCGGCTGGCTCCAGCCCCCAGGACGGATCGGCGGCCCATAGCCGGCGACGGCTGCGCAGCACCGCATGGGCGATGGTCAGCTCGTGCGTCGGTGTGCGCGTATCCATGCGCGCATCATGCAGGACGAGATCCTCCACATGCACGAGTTCGCCGCCGACCCAGAGCGCGCCTGCGGCATCGAAAAAGTGCCCGCGCTCGCGAAAACCATCCGCCACCGCATGCCTCAGGACACGCTCATCCAGCCGTGCCAACATATCCTCCGCCTTGACGATGGCGGGCAGAAGCGCGGCAAGCGGCAGTGTGGTTAGATCATATCGCATTGGAATCACATCATTGCATCGATCTTACGGAACTTATCATCGCCGTCCGCGGCGAGATAGGAAGGCAACCCTGTGAACTGTGGATGGCAATCACTATTTTCCGCCTTGACCTTCCAGCGATGGGAAGGTTCATAAGGCTTTCCGACGCCCTTTCGGGCAAAGGAGTATGACATGGCACCGCACAACGAGCACGATCACGGCCATCATGGCCACGGTCATCACCATCATCATGATGCCGACATTCAGGATGTGGTGATCCGCGATCCCGTCTGCGGCATGACCGTCAATCCCGATGCTGGTAAGCCGTCGATGGATTATCACGGCCGTATTTTCCACTTCTGCAGCAATGGCTGCCGCGCAAAATTCGAGGCTGCACCGGAAAACTATCTCACAGCAAAAGATCCCGTCTGCGGTATGGTGGTCGATCGCGCCACCGCCCGCCATTTCATGAAGCACGAGGGTGAGAAATTCTATTTCTGCTCAGCCAGCTGCAAGGCGAAGTTCGAAGCGGAGCCATCAGCTTATCTCGATGGCAACAGACCCGCGCCAAAGCCGGTGCCGAAAGGCACGCTCTATACCTGCCCGATGCACCCCGAGGTCATCAGCGCCCATCCCGGCGATTGCCCGAAATGCGGCATGGCGCTGGAGCCGATGGGTGTTCCCACGGCCGATGAAGGCCCGAACCCGGAACTTACCGATTTCACACGCCGGCTCTGGATCAGCGTCGCGCTGTCGCTGCTGCTGCTTGCCATCAGCATGGGGCCGATGATCGGCCTGCCCATTCGCGACTGGATTGGCGAGCCGATCGCCACCTGGGTCGAGCTTGTCCTCGCAACGCCAGTCGTGCTTTGGGCGGCTCTTCCCTTCTTCCGCCGCGCCTGGAACTCGCTTGTCAACCGCAGCCCCAATATGTGGACACTGATCGGCCTCGGCGTCGGCACCGCCTATGTCTACAGCGTCATCGCCACGCTCGCCCCCGGCCTATTTCCCATGAGCTTCCGCGGGCACGGCGAGAGCGTGCCCGTCTATTTCGAAGCGGCGTCCGTCATCGTCGCGCTGGTCTTCGTCGGCCAGGTGCTGGAATTGAAGGCTCGCGAGCATACCGGCTCGGCCATTCGCGCCCTTCTCGATCTCGCGCCGAAAACGGCACGGAGGATCGGCGCCAACGGCAGCGAAACCGATGTGCCCGTCGACGAGATCCAGGCCGGTGATCGGCTGCGCGTGCGCCCCGGCGAGCGCGTTCCCGTGGATGGCTCCATCATTGAGGGACAATCGACCATCGATGAATCGATGATCACAGGCGAGCCTCTGCCAGTCGAAAAAGCCAAGGGCGACGCCGTGACCGGCGGCACGATCAACAAAAACGGCGCGCTTATCATGCAGGCCGAGAAAGTCGGCGCCGAGACCACGCTCTCGCGTATCGTCGAGCTCGTTGCCAAAGCGCAGCGCTCACGTGCCCCTATCCAGACGATGGTCGATCGCGTCTCTGCCGTCTTTGTGCCGGCGGTTGTCGCAGCTGCCATCATCGCCTTCGCCGTCTGGGCATTCGTAGGGCCGGAGCCGCGGCTGGCGCATGCGTTGCTTGCAGCCGTCGCCGTGCTCATCATCGCCTGCCCCTGTGCGCTGGGGCTGGCAACGCCCATGTCGATCATGATCGCCACCGGTCGCGGCGCGCAGGAGGGCGTGCTGGTGCGCGATGCCGAAGCGCTCGAACGCTTCGCCAAGGTGGACACCCTCATCGTCGACAAGACGGGCACGCTGACGGAAGGCAAACCGAACCTGACCGATATCGTCCCTGCGGCGGGCACAGACGAGGCACGCCTTCTCTCGCTCGCCGCCAGCCTGGAGCGCGGCTCCGAGCACCCGCTGGCTGAAGCCATCGTTGCCGGCGCCGAGGAGCGCAAGGCGCACTTCGTCGAGATCTCCGGCTTCTCGGCGGTAACTGGCAAAGGCGTCGAAGGCAGCGCTGACGACACGGCGATCGCGCTCGGCAATGCCGCTATGATGTCCGATCTTGACGTTTCGACCGACGCTTTGAAAGCCGAGACCGAGCGCCTGCGCGGCGAAGGCAAGACCGTCATGTTCGTCGCCATCGACAGGAAGCTGGCCGGCCTCGTCGCCGTCGCCGACCGGATCAAGCCGACCACGGCAGCCGCCATCAAGGCACTGCACGAAAGCGGTCTGACCATCGTCATGGCGACCGGCGATAACGGCAAGACCGCCACTGCCGTTGCGAAGCAGCTTGAGATCGACGAAGTGCGCGCCGACATGCTGCCGGAAGGCAAAAAGGCGCTGATCGACGAGTTACGCGCCAAAGGCCGCATCGTTGCCATGGCCGGCGACGGCGTCAACGACGCACCCGCGCTTGCATCAGCCGATGTCGGCATCGCCATGGGCACGGGCGCCGATGTCGCCATGGAAAATGCAGGCATCACGCTGGTGAAGGGCGATCTCAACGGCATCGTCCGCGCCCGCCATCTCTCGGAAGCGACGATCCGCAACATCAAGCAGAACCTCGCCTTCGCCTTCGGCTACAATGCGCTCGGCGTGCCGCTCGCAGCCGGCGTGCTCTACCCGGTCTTCGGCCTGCTTCTATCGCCGATGATCGCTGCAGCCGCGATGAGCCTGTCCTCGGTCTCGGTCATCGGCAATGCACTGAGGCTGAGATTGGCGAAATAGCGGGATTGCCCTTCTCCCCAGCGGGGAGAAGGTGCCGCCAGGCGGATGAGGGGGTGCCCGCCAAGACTACGAAAATCCATGAACTCAAATCGATAGCCCCCTCATCCGACCCTTCGGGCCACCTTCTCCCCAAGGGGAGAAGGCTAGGAGGAGGGGCCACGCCGGCAGGCGCGGCATCAATAGGCATGCCTGTCCAGCCGCTACATCACTACAGTCACCCAACCCGCTCCACAGCAATCGCCGTTGCCTCGCCGCCGCCGATGCAGAGCGCCGCAACGCCCTTCCTCGCACCCTGACGCTCGAGCGCGTGCAGCAGCGTCACGAGGAGACGCGCCCCGGTGGCGCCGATGGGGTGGCCAAGCGCACATGCGCCGCCATTGATGTTCAGACGATCGCGTGTAATGCCGAGCTCCTTGGCAGCTGCCATGGCGACAACGGCGAAGGCCTCGTTGATCTCGAAGAGATCGACATCGCCGATCTTCCAGCCCGTCTTGTCGAGCAGCTTGCGGATCGCCGGGATCGGCGCGGTCGTATACCAGGCAGGCTCCTGAGAATGCGTGGCGTGCGCCTTGATTTCGGCAAGGATCGGCAATCCCTCTCGCTCGGCAAGCGAGCGGCGCGTCAGAATGAGCGCGGCCGCGCCATCGGCATTGGCCGAAGCACTGGCAGCCGTAATCGTGCCATCCTTGCGGAAGGCGGGCTTCAGCGTCGGGATTTTTTCCGGCGAGACCTTTTGCGGATGCTCGTCCTTGGCGATGGTGACCGGAGCGCCTTTCGCCATCACCGAAACCGGGGTGATCTCGGCTTCGAAAGCGCCGTTCTCCGTTGCGGCACGGGCGCGCGATAAAGTCTCGACCGCATAGGCATCCTGATCCTCGCGGCTGAACTGATAGGCCTCGACTGCCAGCTCGCCGAAATCGCCCATGGAACGGCCCTTCTCATAGGCATCCTCGAGCCCGTCGAGCATCATGTGGTCGAAGATGCGATCGTGGCCCATGCGGTAACCACCGCGCGCCTTAGCCAGCAGATAAGGCGCATTCGACATCGATTCCATGCCGCCGGCAATCGCGATCGAGGCCGAGCCGGCGAGAAGCAGGTCATGCGCCAGCATGGTGGCCTTCATGCCGGAGCCGCAGACCTTGTTGATGGTGGTGGCGCCGACAGCATCCGGCAGGCCAGCCCCGCGCGCAGCCTGCCGGGCCGGCGCCTGTCCCTGCCCCGCTGGCAGAACGCAGCCGAACAGAACTTCATCCACTCTCTCCGCCGAAAGACCGGCACGCGCAAGCGCCGCGCGGATGACATGCGCGCCCAACTCGTGCGCCTGCAAGGGCGAGAGATCTCCCTGGAAACGGCCAAGGGGCGTGCGAGTGGCGGAAACGATGACGATGGGATCGGTAGCGGACATGACATCTCCTCACGGACAGCAAACCATATCTTCGGACCACTCCTATCACGTTAGATGATGATCGTCATCTAAATATCGCAGGAAAGGGATGCAATCACCGGCGGATATGATTGCCCTCACCATGTACGGAGCTTAAGGATATCCATAGGATTTGAAGGGATATTCCATGCCGCTTTACATCAAGGACGATGCCATAGACCGATTGGCGCGCCGCTACCAGGCGCTGACCAAGGCAGCCACCAAGACGGAAGCCGTGCGGCTTGCCTTGCAGAAGGCGCTGGATGAGGAGCTGACCAAACCGGCCCTTGCCGACGTCGCCGTGGCTTTCTGCCGCAATCTCAAACAGAAGGCCATCGCCAAAAGCGAAAGCGCCGGCATAGCGGAAGAGATTTGATGTTTATCGACGCTTCAGTGCTGTCGGCGATGATGACCAACGAGGAGGAGGCGCGCGCCTTTGCCATCCGCATGCAGCCGGCAACCGCGCGAATGACCTCGCCGCTTGTCGCAGCAAATACCGCAATCCTTGTCTCCGATAGTTTAGGATTGTCGCCGACCGAGGCCGGCGAAGCTGTCCGCATGTTTCTGCAGCTCATGAACATTCAGCTGCTTGCGGTGCCGCCCCGCGCC
Organism: Rhizobium sp. 11515TR; assembly: GCF_002277895.1. Classification (NCBI taxonomy): domain Bacteria; kingdom Pseudomonadati; phylum Pseudomonadota; class Alphaproteobacteria; order Hyphomicrobiales; family Rhizobiaceae; genus Rhizobium; species Rhizobium sp. 11515TR. The sequence goes on from NZ_CP022998.1 coordinate 173,856, forward strand.
GCCGCATTGGCAACGGAAGCTTACGAGCGCTATGGCCAAGGCGCCCATGCGGCACACCTCAGCCTTGATGATTGCATGAGCTATGCCTGCGCTCGCTATTATCGCCAGCCGCTATTGTCGAAAAGCGACCGGTTCAAGCAGACGGATATCGAACTGGCTTAAGACCAGCTCGAGCCATCACGCCGTTACGGGCAAAGCGAAGCGGAGCCCGCACTATAGGTGCTCGAACGAGCGCCGACGGAGTTGGGGGCAGCGGCGCATTGCAGACGGGAAATGGAGTCGCCGGCGCGGATCGGGCCAGTCACGGACGGGTCGGTGTTGATGGTGCCATCCGGGAGAATTGCATCCTTCGAATGGTCGACGCTGCCGACATCGGCCTGGAACGCCTCGACATTGACGCGCTTAGGATGATGCTTGTGCACCTGCTCGGCCATGGCGGCGCTGGACATGCCGACGATGAGAGCAGAGATAGCGAGGGTTCTGAGCAGCATGGGACTGCCTCCTGTGGGAGTTGACGCGGATTTCATATGGGAACCGGCAGGCCATTTTACAGCGGCTTGCCTGTCAATATCGTTAAGAATTTGAAGGTTTGATCAGGTCTTCACTTTATGGCGGGATACCTCTGCGCCGGCATCATGCGGCAGGCTGATAAAACGCAATGCGGAGATGCCACCGATAAGGCCAATGATGAGGAAAGCCCAGCGAAAATCGATGAGCGAGAGCGTTTCCCCACCATGAATCGTGCGCGAGAGATTGAGAACGGCGGCAGCGACGGCAACGCCAAGCAGCAGCGAAATCTGCTGCAGCATGCTCGACAACGTCGAGGCGGAGCTGCGCTGCGCGGCATGGATATCGGCAAACCCGAGCGTATTCAGCGCCGTGAAGTTCATCGAACGCGACAGACCGGCGATGAATAGCAGACAATATATCAACGCGTCTGGCGTCGATGGAGACAGAAACGCGCATCCGGCAATGCTGGCCGACGAGATCAGCCCATTGACGATGAGCACGTTGCGGAAACCGAAAATCCTCAGCATCTGCGTCGTGATCGCCTTCATGCCGAGATTGCCGGCGAAATAGAACAGCAGATAGGTGCCGGCATCGATCGCCGTACGACCGAAACCGACCTGAAAGAGCAGCGGGATCAGGAACGGCGTCGCGTTGATCGCCACACGGCTCGCCGTACCGGCCGAAAGCGTCGACATGGCGAAGGTCTGCACCTTGAAGGCGGAGAGATCGAGCAAGGGCGCATCGACCGTCATGAAATGCCGGGTGGCGATGACGGAGAAGACCACGCCTGCAGCGATCAACCCAATGCTGACCGCCAGCCCCGTCGTGCCCTGCACCACGAATTCGAGGCCGGCAAGCAGGAAGGTCAACCCCGCCGCCGATTGCAGGAAGCCGATGAAATCGAGGCGGGCGACCTTTTCCTCCCGCTGATCCGGCACGAAGCGCAGGACGAGACCAAGGCCGATAATGCCGATCGGGATATTGATCAGGAAATTCCAATGCCAGCTGAGGTAGGTGGTGATGAAGCTGCCAAGCACCGGGCCGATGACAGGAGCGGTCAGCGCCGGCCAGGTGATCATCGACATCGCATGCACCAGATCGGATTTGCGAGCATTCTTCAACACGATGATGCGTCCCACGGGCGTCATCAGCGCGCTGCCGATGCCTTGAACGGCACGGGCAATGATGAACTCGGTCAAATTGCCCGAGAGGCCGCAAAACAGCGATGCCACAGTGAAGATCGTAATCGACGCCAGGAACACTCGCCGCGCGCCATAGCGATCGCCGGCCCAGCCGGCCAGCGGCACGAAGGCGGCCATGGTCAGCAGATAGACCGTGATGCCGATGCTCATCGACACCGGCTCGACGCCGAAGGTTTTCGCCATCTGCGGCAGCGATGTCGTGACGATGGTGCCGTCGAGGATCTGCATGAAGAAGGAGACGGCGACGACAAAGGCGATGATGCGGGACTGCCGGCCGAAACTTGCTTCGGAAGGCTCTTCTATGGTCCTGGCAACGGTCATGAGATGAAATTTCGGAGATTGGCGTTCAAAGGAGCCGTGCATGCCGGCCGTAATCATACGATCATTGAATACGCCCATGACGGCGGCTTGCAAAGCCACAAACCCAGCCGTCGCCATCAAAAATTGACACGGTGACATAAGAACCGCGATTCCAGAGAGCCAGGCCACCTCACCCGCAAGGCGCCGGGAGCGTCAATCGTCCGAGTAACGCTGCTCCCGCCACGGATCACCATACATGTGGTAGCCGTTCTTCTCCCAGAAGCCGGCCCTGTCCGCACCGATGAGCTCGATGCGGTTCAGCCATTTGGCGCTCTTCCAGAAGTAAAGATGCGGCACGACGAGGCGCATCGGGCCGCCATGTTCGACTGTCAGCGGCTGGCCTTCCCAGGCGGTCGCGAGGATCGCATCCTCGGCAGCGAAATCAGCAAGCGGCAGGTTGGTGGTATAGCCGTCATAGCTCGTCAGCAACACGTGCTGTGCCTCGGCCGTCGGCATGGCGAGATCGAGGAGATCACGCGTCGAAACCCCTTCCCAGCGATTGTCGTAGCGCGACCAAGTCGTCACGCAATGGATATCACTGACACGGGTGCTTTGCTCGATCGCCTGGAAAGCGGCCCAATCCAAGTTGAGCCGATTTTCCACGAAGCCGATCACATCGAGCCGCCAACTCGACAGAGAAATCTGTGGCTGCACGCCGAGATCGAGCACCGGCCAGTTCTTGACGAGATGCTGCCCCGGTGGCAGCCGCTCTGTTTCGGGCCGGCTGACGCGCCCCGTCAGAAACTTGCCTTTCGCCGCCCAGCGGCGCTTGGATGTTGTGAGCTTGCTATCGGCGGGGATCTGATCGTCGCTCATGCCGGTATCCTCTTTCTACTAGACAGAAATAGGATGACCGAGCTGGGCGGGTGTCAAGTCAAGGAACAGCAGATAGCCGACTATATTGCCGCGATGGCGATATGGAACAGCTGCGCCTTGCCCGAGATCGAGTGCCGCCCGGCGCTGTCGTTGGAAATCAAAAGGCAATCGCCCACGGCAAGCGCCATGCCATCGACCTTGGCATTGCCTCGATGACAAAGAACCAGATTGGTCCCGATCTCGAAAGCGATCTCCCTATGTCCATCTATAGCAACACGCCGCACGGAATGCGTAAAACAGTCCCGCCGCGTCATGACATTGAGATCGGTGATCGTGCCATCGATCAATGTCGCCGAGGTTGGTGCATCGGCAGCAAAGGGCAGCGGCTCGCTTGCCTGTGTGAGACGTTCAGGCGCGCGGCCCTCGATGAAGAGCGTCATGCCTTCGCCATCGAGAATGGATAGCGTGCGATCTATGCCGGGAAAGACCGAGAACGGCCCGTCCGTGGCAACGGTCGCCATGCTGACGCGCCAGTCGAAGTCGGCAAGCACGGCGCCCTCTGGCGAAACGGCGATCTCCACCGTTTCCCCGCCGCCGTTTTTCCAGGGCATACGACGGTGACTATCGCTGCGGAGAAGCGTGATTTTCGGCATTGCCATCTATTCTTGTCCCATCATTGCAATTCGATTGAGGGTAAACTAAGTTTAGTGGACTAAGTCCATTCGGAGCCTGCTATGGAAACTGTCAATATTCACGAGGCGAAGACGCATTTGTCGCGGCTGATCGAAAAAGCCGCCAAGGGCGAAGCTTTCATTATCGCCAAGGCAGGCAAGCCGATGGTGAAGGTCATACCCATCGAAGAGAAAGAGGCGCCAAAGAAGCGGCGTATCGGTTTCATGAAAGGCGAGATCGTGGTTCCGGACGATTTCGACACCATGATGGCTGATGAAATCGAGGAGATGTTCTACGGCAATCGAGACGACATCAGCAAGAAATGAGATTTCTCCTTGATACGCATATCCTCATATGGGCGGCGGGTGATATCGCACTTCTCTCGCAGGAGGTGAGAGCGCTCATCGATAACGACGAAAACGAGCTCCTCTTTAGCCCTGCAAATATTTGGGAAGTCGCGATCAAACACGGTTCGGGGCGAAGCGATTTTCATACCGACCCATTTCGGCTGCGTTATAAGCTAATGGAGGCCGGCTACAAAGAGCTGCCGATCATCAGCGAGCACACGATCGCAATTGCGGGGCTTCCACCTCTTCACAAAGATCCATTCGATCGCATTTTGATCGCTCAGGCTATTGTCGAAGGCATTCCGTTGATCACCGTCGACGAAACCATCTTGCGTTATCCCGGCCTCAATCGAAAATACTGAGGCCGGGAAGCGCGTCTCATCAATTCCCCAGGATGGCCGGCAGGCGCAGGCCCTGCTGCTTGGCCCAGTCGAGCGCAATGTCGTAGCCGGCATCGGCGTGGCGCATGACGCCGGTGGCCGGGTCGTTCCAGAGAACGCGCTCCAGGCGCTTGGCCGCATCATCCGTGCCATCGGCGCAGATGACCATGCCCGAGTGCTGGCTGAAGCCCATGCCGACGCCGCCGCCGTGGTGCAGCGATACCCAGGTGGCACCCGATGCGGTGTTGAGCAAGGCGTTAAGCAGCGGCCAGTCGGAAACGGCATCCGAGCCGTCCTTCATGGCTTCCGTCTCACGGTTCGGCGAAGCGACCGAGCCGGAGTCGAGATGGTCACGGCCGATGACGACGGGCGCCTTTAGCTCGCCATTCCTGACCATTTCGTTGAAGGCAAGTCCGAGGCGGTGGCGATCGCCGAGACCGACCCAGCAAATGCGCGCCGGCAAGCCCTGGAAAGAAATGCGCTCGCGCGCCATGTCCAGCCAATTGTGCAGGTGCTTGTTGTCGGGCAGCAGCTCCTTCACCTTGGCGTCGGTCTTGTAGATATCCTCGGGATCGCCCGAAAGGGCAGCCCAGCGGAACGGACCGATGCCGCGGCAGAAGAGCGGGCGGATATAGGCCGGCACGAAGCCCGGGAAGGCGAAGGCGTTTTCGAAACCCTCTTCCTTGGCGACCTGGCGGATATTGTTGCCGTAGTCGAGCGTCGGCACGCCCGCATCCCAGAAGGCGACCATGGCTTCGACATGCACCTTCATCGAGGCGCGGGCGGCAGCTTCGACGGCTTTCGCGTCGCTCTCACGCTTGGCCCTGTGTTCGGCCACCGTCCAGCCGATCGGCAGGTAGCCGTTCAGCGGGTCGTGAGCGGAGGTCTGGTCGGTAACGATATCCGGGCGCGGACCGCCAGCCTTCATGCGCTTTACGAGTTCCGGGAAGATTTCGGCGGCGTTGCCGAGCAGGCCGACGGACTTGGCTTCGCCGGCCTTCGTCCACTTGTCGATCAAAGCAAGCGCTTCGTCGAGCGTCTTTGCCTTCTCGTCGACATACCGGGTGCGCAGGCGGAAATCGATGCGGGTTTCGTCCGATTCGACGGCGAGGCAGCAGGCACCGGCCATGACGGCCGCCAGCGGCTGCGCGCCGCCCATGCCGCCGAGACCGCCGGTTAGGATCCACTTGCCCTTGAGATTGCCATTATAGTGCTGGCGGCCGGCTTCGACGAAGGTTTCGTAGGTGCCCTGCACGATGCCCTGCGTGCCGATATAGATCCACGAGCCGGCCGTCATCTGGCCGTACATGGCAAGGCCTTTCTTATCCAGCTCGTTGAAGTGATCCCAGGTCGCCCAGTGCGGCACGAGGTTGGAGTTGGCAATCAGCACGCGCGGCGCATCCTTGTGGGTGCGGAACACGGCGACCGGCTTGCCGGACTGCACCAGCAGCGTCTCGTCTTCGTTGAGCGTCTTCAGCGTCGCGGCGATACGGTCGAAATCATCCCAGGTGCGGGCGGCGCGACCGATGCCGCCGTAGACGACCAGCTCGTTCGGGTTCTCGGCAACATCAGGATCGAGGTTGTTCATCAGCATGCGCAAGGGCGCTTCGGTCAGCCAGCTCTTGGCATTGAGCTCCGGACCACGAGGCGCGCGGATATCGCGGATATTATGGCGTGGGTTGGTCATGTCACATCTCCAAGGAGGGCAGGATGTTGGTTGAAATCGAGGCATTGAGCGCGCCGGAGCCGATAAGCTCGCTGGCGGCTTTCAGGTCGTTCGCCATGTAGCGGTCCTCTTCCAGCGACGGCACGGCGGCGCGGATCGAAGCAATGGCAAGGGTCAGTTCCGGGCTGGTCGTCAGCGGCGCGCGCAGCTCGACGCCCTGGGCAGCCGTCAGCGCTTCGATGCCGATAATGGCAAAGAGGTTTTCGGTCATTTGAAGCAGGCGGCGCGCACCATGGCAGGCCATGGAGACATGGTCTTCTTGGTTCGCAGAGGTCGGGGTCGAGTCGACCGAGGCCGGGTGCGACATCTGCTTGTTTTCGGACATCAGTGCCGCCGAGGTCACTTCGGCAATCATCAGGCCGGAGTTCAGGCCCGGCTTCTTGGCAAGGAACGCCGGCAGGCCGTAGCTAAGCGCGGGATCGACGAGCAGCGCTATACGGCGCTGCGCGATCGCGCCGATTTCGCAGACGGCAATAGCGATCTGGTCGGCCGCGAAAGCGACGGGCTCGGCGTGGAAATTGCCACCGGAAACGACGGAATTGTCCGAAAGCACCAGCGGATTGTCGGTGACGGCATTGGCTTCGATTTCGAGCGTGCGGCCGACGGAACGCAGGAGGTCGAGGCAAGCGCCGTCCACCTGCGGCTGGCAACGGATGCAATAGGGATCCTGCACACGCTCGTCGCCTTCGATATGGCTTTGGCGGATCACCGAACCGGCGAGCAGGCCGCGAAGGGCAGCGGCGGTATCGATCTGGCCCTTATGGCCGCGCAGCGTATGAATATCGGGATGGAAGGGGGCGGAAGAACCCATCGCCGCATCCGTCGACATAGCGCCGGTGATGAGGGCGGCCTGGGCGGCACGATGGGCACGGAAGAGACCGGCAAGCGCAAGGCCGGTCGACACCTGCGTGCCGTTGATGAGCGCCAGCCCTTCCTTGGCGGCAAGCACGACCGGTGTCAGACCGGCCTTTTCGAGCGCTGCCGCGCCGGAAAGCCGCTCGCCGGCATAAAAGGCTTCACCATGGCCCATCATGACAGCGGTCATGTGCGCCAGCGGCGCAAGATCGCCGGACGCGCCGACGGAACCCTTTTCGGGAATGACGGGAACGACGCCCTTTTCGAGCATACCTTCGATGAGCCGCACGAGTTCCAGCCGAACGCCGGAGGCACCACGTCCAAGCGAAATAAGCTTCAGCGCCATAATGAGGCGGACGACGTTTTCAGGCAGCGGCTGCCCGACGCCGCAGCAATGCGAGAGGATGAGATTGCGCTGAAGTGTGGCGACATCGGCACTGTCGATCTTGATCGATGCCAGTTTGCCGAAGCCGGTATTGATGCCATAGACCGGCGCGTTGCCGGCAGCAATTTCGGCGATGCGGGCCGCGGCCTTGGCGATGCCCGCGTCGAAGGACGCTTCGAGCTTAGCCGGCTCACCGCTCCAATAGATCGTCGCCAGCTGCTGCAGCGAGACGGAACCCGGATGGAGAACGACAGTCATCGGTTGAACCTCTTTCCCTTGAAAACATGTGCATGGAGGGGATTGAAGCCGATGCGGTAGACGAGCTCCGCCAGGCTTTCGACATCCCAGATGGCAAAATCGGCCGACTTGCCGGCCTCGAGTGTGCCCGTTTCGGCGAGGAGACCAAGGGCGCGAGCGCCTTCGCGCGTCGCGCCGGCAATGCATTCCTCGACCGTCAGGCGGAAAAGGGTAGCAGCCATGTTCATGGTCAACAGCAGCGAGGTCAGCGGTGAGGTACCGGGATTGGAGTCCGTGGCGATGGCGATCGAAACGCCCGCATCACGCAGGGCCTGAACCGGCGGCTTCTGCTTCTCGTTGATGGCATAGAAGGCACCAGGCAGCAGCACGGCAACCGTGCCAGCCGCAGCCATCGCCTTGACGCCATCCTCATCGAGATATTCGACATGATCGGCTGAAAGTGCACCATAGGAGGCGGCAAGCTTGGCGCCACCGAGATTGGAAAGCTGTTCGGCATGCAGCTTCACCGGAATACCGAGCGATTTGGCAAGATCGAAGACGCGGGCGATTTCGCCCGTCGAAAAGGCAATCCCCTCGCAGAAGCCATCAACAGCATCGACAAGACCTTCGGAATGCGCCTGTTTCAGGCCGGGCAGCACGACATCAGTGATATAATCGCCATTGCGGCCCTTGTACTCCACCGGGGTCGCGTGCGCGCCGAGATAGGAGGTGACGACGCGAACTGGGCGAACTTCGCCGAGCTTGCGTGCGGCCCGCAGCATCTTCAACTCGGATTCAATGTTGAGGCCGTAGCCTGACTTCACTTCGATTGTCGTTACGCCTTCGGACAGCAGCGTGTCGAGGCGCGGCAAAGCGGTAGCAACAAGCTCGTCCACCGATAGCGCCCGCGTCGCGTTGACGGAGGAAACGATGCCGCCGCCGGCGCGGGCGATTTCTTCGTAGCTCGCGCCCTCCAGGCGCATCTCGAATTCGCGGGCGCGATTGCCGCCATAGACGATATGCGTGTGGCAGTCGACGAGGCCGGGGGTCACCCAGCGCCCTTCGAGATCGATGATTTCAGCATCGGACGTATCAGGCAGATCGGCTTCATGGCCGGCAAAGACGATACGGCCGCCCTTGGTCAGGATAGCGCCCTTCTCGATCGTGCCGAGCCGGGCCTCGCCCTCTTTCAAGCTCGCAAGGCGACCATTGCGCCAGACGCGGGCTGCCGCGCCGTTTTCCTTGCCATCGTTGGGGCCATCTTCGGAAAAATTGTTCCCACCCATCAGCTTTACGCCTTTCCTCGTTGGCTCATAATGTATATACATAATCGAAAGACTGACAAGAGGGATTTTGGACTCCGCGTCCGAAAGGAAAGGGTGAGACCATGACGAGACTTCATGCACGCGCCGCACTGCTTGGCGACGGATGGCACGAGAATGTGCGATTGACCCTCGAAGACGGCCGCATCGCCGAGATCGCGACGGATGTTGCGCCCGAAGCCGGTGACGACAGGCAGCGTGTTCTCGTGCCTGCCATGCCGAACCTGCACAGCCACGCTTTCCAACGCGCCATGGCTGGCCTTGCCGAAGTCCGCGGCCCGGCCAACGACAGCTTCTGGAGCTGGCGTACCGTCATGTACAAATTGGCCCTGTCGATGACCCCGGATCACGTCGAGGCCGTCGCCGCGCAGCTCTATATGGAGATGCTGGAAGCCGGCTTCTCCCGCGTCGGCGAATTCCACTATCTGCACCATGACAAGGACGGCAGCCATTATGCCAACATCGCCGAGCTGGCCGAGCGCATCGGCGCCGCCAGCACTGAGACCGGCATTGCGCTGACGCTGCTTCCCGTCTTCTACGCCCATTCCGGCTTCGGCGCCGCCGCCCCTATCGAGGGCCAGCGCCGTTTCATCAATTCGATCGAGAGCTTCGAGGCGCTGATGGCCGGCTGCCGTACGGTCACGAGCCGCCTGCCCGGCGCCGAACTCGGCATCGCGCCGCATAGCCTGCGCGCCGTGACGCCGGAAGAGCTGGCAAGGCTCGTGCCGATCGCCGGCGATGGGCCGATCCACATCCATGTCGCCGAGCAGGTGAAGGAAGTCGAGGACTGCATCGCCTGGTTGGGTGCCCGGCCGGTGCAATGGCTGCTCGATAATGCGCCCGTCAATGAGCGCTGGTGCCTGATCCATGCCACGCATATGACCGAGGATGAAACCCGGCGCATGGCAAGGAGCGGCGCAGTCGCCGGCCTTTGCCCCATCACCGAGGCCAATCTTGGCGACGGCGTTTTCGCTGCACCGCTCTTCCTCGAAGAAGATGGTCGTTACGGTATTGGTTCGGATTCCAACATCCTGATTTCGGTGCCCGAGGAGTTGCGGCAGCTCGAATATTCGCAGCGCCTGGCGCTGCGTGCCCGCAACGTTATCGCCGAGACCGGCGGTTCGACCGCCCGCATGCTGTTCGACGGCGCTCTGGCGGGCGGTGGCGCGGCTCTCAAGGCACCGGCCGGCCTCGTCGTCGGTAATCACGCCGATATCGTTTCGCTTGATGTGAGTGCGGTGCCCTATGTCTCCGGCGATCGGCTTCTCGATCACTGGACCTTCGCCGGCGGCGTCAAGGTCGATGGTGTCTGGGCGCTGGGCCACAAGCAGGTCGAAGGCGGTCATCATATCAAGCGGGAGGCAATCTCGGCGCGATTCCGCAAGGCGATGGCCGAGCTTATCGATTAAAAACCGCTTTTCCTCCCATTGATTGACCCCTAAATAACTTGCGGGAAATCCCATGTCTCACACGGAACAGATGGGTGGCATGACCACGAGCAAAGAGGCGACCCTCCATCAGCGCATCCTCAGCGATATCGAGGGCCGGATTGTCTCCGGCGCCTGGCCTCCAGGGCATCGCATTCCGTTCGAGATGGACCTGGCGGAGCAGTATGACTGCTCGCGCATGACGGTGAACAAGGTGCTGACCCAGCTTGCGCGCGCCGGCCTGATCGAGCGGCGAAAGCGCTCGGGCAGTTTCGTCACGCATCCGCAGGCGCAATCCGCCGTACTTGAGATTCACGACATCAAGTCCGAGGTCCTGTCGCTCAACCTGCCCTATTCGCACAGGCTGATAAAGCTTGCCGAACGGCGTGGACGGTCGGAGGACGCGCGCAGGCTGCAGTTCGTCGGCTCCATCCCCGTGATAGAGATCACCTGCATCCACTACGCCGGTCCGCGCCCCTTCTGCCTGGAAAATCGCGTCATCAATCTCGACGCGGTGCCGGAAGCAGCGACGGCAGATTTCGAGACATTGCCGCCGGGCCCTTGGCTGCTCAACCAGGTGCCATGGAGTACCGCCGAACATCAGATCCGCGCAATATCGGCCGAAGGCGACGCCGCCGCCAACCTCGATATCCAGAAAGGGACGGCATGCCTCGTCGTCGAGCGGCGCACCTGGAGCGCCGCCGGCCCGATAACCCATGTCCGCCTCACCTATCCCGGTGATCGCCACAGCCTCGTGGCACGCTTTACACCGGCGAGCTGACCATTCCCGGCACCCACTTAGGGACGCTGCGGCGACTCTGTCGGCGGCGGAATGAGGTTGTCGGATTGACGGACAGGCTGGTGGGGATCGACTAGCAGAATACTGAGCGCAATCAGAACCAATGCCAGAATCAGGAGGATTCCGATCAGAAGCGGACGAATCGCGGTCATTTCGTTCTCCAATCTCCCCAGCCCAGCGCAACGCGCGATAGGAAATTCGAGATAACCAGCCCAGTCTAACGTCAAACGTTAAGCAATGCTTGATGTTCTGCGAAAAAATGACCTTTTCCAGGAATTTCTGCCCATGCCGGATAAGACGGCAATCTCACGCTTGTTTGAATGGCGGCTGATCGAAGTGGCGCATAGGATCGCGATGTAGATGGCTTCGAAGCCGTTCCGCGGCTTCCACCGACCAATTTCAGCCTTCTTATCAAGCACGACCGGCGCATCGCGCGGCCGATATCTCGAGGGAGACCCCACCCATGGATCGCAAACGTCTGATCGCGGCTGCGCTGACGCTCTCCGTCGCCACGCTTGCCGCGTTGCAAAGCACAGAGGCCGCCGAACGTGTAAGGGTGCGCGGCACCGTGGAAAGCCTCAATGGCGACACGCTCAAGGTCAAGTCCCGCGACGGCAAGGACGTGACAGTCGCGCTGAAATCGGGCTGGAGCGTCGGTGGCGTCGTCAAGGCTGCTATCAGTGACATCAAGCCCGGCGATTTCGTCGGCATCGCCTCGCAGCCGACCGATAGCGGCATCAATGGCGCGATCGAAGTGGTCATCTTCCCGGCCTCGATGAAGGGAACCGGCGAAGGCGACCGCCCCTGGGATTCGGCGCCGAACGGCTCGATGACCAATGCTACGGTCACCAATGCCGTGACCTCGGTCAGCGGCCCGACCTTGACGCTCAGCTACAAGGGTGGCGAACGCAAGATCAAAGTGCCGGATGGCACGCCTGTCGTGACGCTGACATTCGCGAAGAAAGCCGATCTGAAGCCCGGCGCCGGCGTCTTCATCATCGGCGAGCAAACCGGCGAAACCACCGTCTCCGCCGACCGGGTTGCCGTCGGCCTCAACGGCACCGTGCCGCCGATGTGATTGCTTCGATCCAGCAACTCCTTTTCTCTTGTCGATGTCGGCGAACGACTGATGGCCGTGTCGTCGCCTCGATGCGATATGACGACGGCCGATAGTTATTCGCCGACATGCTGCATGGCCTCGGCCAACGAAATGTCCGACTTGATCTCCCGCGTCGACATCGACGTGACGGTATGCCGGACGCCCGGCAGCCGATTGAGCTCCTGCCGAAGCAACCGGTCGAGCGCCGCCATATCGGTCGCCAGAATATGCAGGAGATAATCAGCCTCGCCCGTCGTCGCATGACAGCGCCAGATCAACGGATGGCGGCGCACGGCGGCCTCAAACGCATCGAAGCGCTCGACATCGATCGACACCTGCACGAAAGCCTCCAGCCCGAAACCGAGCCTGGCCGGATCGAGAAGCGTCCTGTATCCCCGGATCACACCCGCTTCCTCCAGCGCTTTTACGCGCTTCCAGCATGGCGTCTTGCTGAGACCGGCCAGATCGGCAAGCGCAGCAAAGGAGAGGCGGGCATCGGCCTCCAGCGCGGTAATGATCTTACGATCTAGGGCATCTAATTCCATCGTTCTCTCCATAGCCGTAAGAATGATCGATCGTACTCCATTTCTTCAGAAATGGATGACAAATAGGAACAATGTTCAAGCTGAATTTCGTATCCTTGAAAGTGAGCAAATATGCTGGACGGCCGAAAGCCGGAACAAAGGGAACGAAGATGCAGAAGAAAGACTATTACGCGCGCATCGAGGCGCCCGAAATGCGCGACTATGGCGTCTACCTGCAGTGCGACAAGCTGCTCGCCTGTCAGAAGCCGCTGAACGGCATGGTCAACGGCGACGAATTGCAGTTCCAGATCGTCCATCAGGTCGAAGAACTCTGGATGAAGCTGATGGCCTACACACTGGTCGATGTCATCGGCTTCATGGAGGAGCGCAATACGCATCGCGTCGTAACCCTTATGGGCCGCGTGCACCGGATCATGCGCATGATGACGACCCAGCTCGATCTTCTGGAAACCATGTCCCCGAAGGAATATCAGCAAATCCGGCTGCAACTTGGCAATGGCAGCGGCCAGGAATCGCCCGGCTTCGGGTTTCTGCTGCGCATGCCGCCGGATCTCTGGCACGCCTTCAAGGCAAACTATCTCGATGCCGCCGGCCTGACGGTCGCTGATATCTATGACGTTAAATACGATCACGGCGACAGCTACGTGGTCGCCGAAGCGCTGGTCGAATATGACGAACTGTTCCAGAAATTCCGCGCCAATCACATCTATCTGATCCAGCGTTCCATCGGCCTCGGCTCGAAATCGCTGAAAGGTCGTCCCGTCGAGCTGTTGCAGGCCGGCACGCGCCATCGCTTCTTCCCCGATCTATGGGATATTCGCCACGAAATGACCGATCGCTGGGGTGGCCAATATGGCGTCGTCCGCGATTCCATTTCCAAGCACGACGCCGCCGAATAGGCTCTGACCGGCGACCGCCTTCCGCCGCTTTGGTGGCGGAGGACCTCCTTGCGACAGACGAGACTCCGGACGAGATTGAGCGAGCTGCGCCAAGCCCCGGCTCTCTCGCTCCAAGATGGATCGACCCGTCATGTAAATCCGTCATGGCAAAACGACACCGTCTCGCCGCTCGTCCCTGATTGATCCAACCTTTCCTTCAAGGCGCAGGCATTAGAGCATTTCCAGGAAAAGTGCGCAGCGGTTTCCGCAAGAAATTTGCCTGAAAACAATAAGAGAGAACGTTTTCGCAATTCGAAGAAAGCGGAAATACTCTAGCAGCGCTGGCCGCCTCGACGCCCGGCCCATCGGCAAACGAACGGCAGGTCATGGCCTCGGCCGGGCGGGATGCAATGACCATTGAAATATAGCCTATTGCATAATTTTGATATCGGTCATATTTATTTAGTAGTCTCATAGCATGATCCTCCCGGAGCCCCGCATGACACAAGTTCAGGAAGCCGCAGTACAGAAGCGCGCATGGCAGTTTGCCAGGCGCGACGAGGACGATCGTCCGAGCCTTCCCGAAGTCAATGCCACGGTTAAGGTTCCGCATGGCGGCAGCTGGATTCGACGCCTGATGGCTTTCGTCGGCCCCGGTTACATGATCTCCGTCGGCTATATGGACCCCGGCAACTGGGCGACCGATCTCGCCGGCGGCGCGCAGTTCGGCTACACGCTTCTCACCGTCATCATGCTGTCGAACCTGATGGCGATCCTGCTGCAGGCGCTTTCCGCAAGGCTCGGCATCGCCACCGGCCGTGATCTCGCCCAAGCCTGTCGCGATCACTATCCGCGGCCGGTCAATCTGGCGCTGTGGTTTGCCTGTGAGCTCGCCATTATCGCCTGCGATCTTGCCGAAGTCATCGGCACTGCGATCGCATTGCAGCTGCTCTTCGGAATTCCGCTGATCGGCGGCGCGCTGATCACCGCGCTCGACGCATTTTTGTTGTTGCTGCTGATGAGCAAGGGCTTCCGCTACCTCGAAGCTTTCGTCATCGCGCTGCTGACCGTCATCGCCATCTGTTTTGCCATCCAGATCGCCGCGGCCGCACCGCCGGTGGCGGCGATCCTCCAGGGCTTCATCCCCTCGCCCGAAATCGTCACCAATCACGAGATGCTCTATATCGCCATGGGCATCATCGGTGCGACGGTCATGCCGCACAATCTCTATCTGCATTCCTCCATCGTCCAGACCCGCGCCTATAAGCGCACCGAAGAGGGTCGCCGCGATGCGATCAAATGGGCAACGATCGACAGCACCGTCGCGCTGATGCTGGCGCTCTTCGTCAATGCCGCGATCCTGATCGTCGCAGCCGCCGCCTTCCATACCAGCGGCCATTCCGACGTCGCCGAGATCGGGCAGGCCTACGAGCTGTTGTCGCCGCTGCTCGGCCTCGGTATCGCCTCCACCCTTTTTGCGATCGCGTTGCTCGCATCCGGCCTCAACTCGACCGTAACGGCGACGCTTGCCGGCCAGATCGTGATGGAAGGCTTTCTCCGGCTCAGGATTCCGCACTGGGCAAGGCGACTTTTGACGCGCGGCCTCGCAATTATTCCGGTTGTGTTCGTAACCGCTATTTATGGTGAAAAAGGCACTGCGAACCTGCTCGTGCTGAGTCAGGTCGTTCTCTCCATGCAACTGCCCTTTGCCGTCATTCCACTGGTCCAATTCGTCACGAATCGCGAGAAAATGGGTAGTTTCGTCGTCTCCAGAAGCATCGCCATTCTATCCTGGATAGTTGCCGCCATCATCCTGGCGCTGAACTTCAAACTGCTCTACGACACCATCTTCGGTTGACGAATCATTTTGAACGCGCGAATCTCGCCCTGTGGACGATCACGGCAGTTAACTGACTCGTAATATTTGCCTAGATTTTGCCATGATTTGCCCTAGTTTGGGCCCACAGCAATCTGCAGGGTTCCTCACTTCATGGCCGAAAGTCCATTGCGCGTTCAATTTCCTGCAGAGGCTGCGATCCAGGCGCGGCCGCATCACGATTTTCATATTCCCTTTCTGCCGCGCTCCGCCCATCTTCGCCACCTGATCGCCATCGGTCTCGCAGGCACCGCCTCCTTCGGCCTGCTCGCAACCGTGCTCTATCCCTTGCTGGCGCGTCATACGATAGAACGGGCAACGCCGGTGCGCACCGCGCAGCTCGCGCTCTCTCAGCCAGCAATGCGCAAAGCCAGCCGGCTGGCGGCAAAACAGCGTTTCGACGGCGCTCGCTTTGCGCAGGTGGCCGAAAAACTATCCAGCGGCGAAACCCGCATTTTCACCTATCATCGCACGACACTGGTCTTCAAATCCGACGAAACCGCCCTAGCGCGTGACGGCGGCGGCGCTATCAATGCCTCCTACGGCGACGAGCGCGCCGACAATGTGGCATTTTCGCCGCCTTCGCTTTCCGATATCCGCCACGGCATCTATCCGCAGACCACGCATTACGATGCCGTGCGCCGCTCTCGCTTTCCGGTTCGCGGCGTGCCGCTGAACGTCAGCGTATCGCGTGCGACGACCGGCGAAGCCGGCCGTGAGTTCCACAGGCTCGTTTCCATGCCAAAGGACAAGCAGGATCTTCAGGATATCCTGGCGTCTGCGGGCCTCGGCAGCGACGCCGGCGACGAGCTGCAGCGTGCGCTGGAAACCGATACCGTTTCCCCCGGCGACAGCCTGGAACTCCTGCTTGAGAAAAAGGGCCCCAATGCCCGCCCGAAGCTGATCATGGCCCGCCTCAGCGGCGACAAGACGCCGGAGCGTGTCGTTGCCCGTGATGATGCCAATGGCTTTGTGCCGATGGCCAATGACAGGCTGTTTTCCACGCTCTACAGCGAGAGCCAGGCCGACGCTCCATCCTCGACGGAGGTTGCCGCGGTCGATTTGAAGGGTGTCGACGAGAGGGACGAGCGGGCAGTCAGCGACAAGCTCGAAAGAGCCGGCCTGACCAAGGAATATGCCTCGCAACTTATCAAGCTCGCCAAGGCCAAAGGCATTTCGCTCACCAGCATCGACGATGCTCCGGACAGCGTCGACCTGCTCTTCCGCAAGGCGGAAGACGGCCGGACCGAACTGATGTTCATCGAATTCCATGCCGACGGCGACACGCATCGTTTCTATCTGCATAAGAATGAAGGCGAAGGCCCCTCGGAATTCTACGACGAGAGCGGTCACTCGATCGCGAAGTCGCTCGTGCATCGGCCCGTGCCGAATGGTACGCTTGGTGACGGCTTTGCCTGGCGTATCCATCCCATTCTCGGCGTGAAGAAATTCCACAACGGCGTCGATTTCCGTGCGCCGATGGGAAGCCCCATCCAGGCCGCCGGCGACGGCGTCGTCGAAAAGATTTCCTGGGAAACCGGCTACGGCAAATATGTCCGCATCCGCCACGACGGCGGCTACGAGACCACCTATGCCCATATTTCGGCAACGCCGTCGGATCTGCGCGTCGGCCAGCGCGTCACCCAGGGCCAGGTCATCGCCTATGTCGGCTCGACGGGCTACTCCACCGGCCCGCATCTCTATTACGAGCTGCGCGTCAACGGACGTTACGAAAATCCGCTGACGGCGCAATTGCCCGCCGGCACCAATCTAACCGGCAAGTCGCTCGACAGCCTGCGCTCACAGGTCAACCACGTCGAGAACATCATGAGCTACCTCGACGTTCCGCCGGCCCGTGACAATCCCTCCGCCCCTTTCGCCAACTTCGAGCAGGGGCCGAGCTTCGGGCCGAATTCAGGATCGGACTTCGGGCCGAATTTGGGGCCGGGCTTTGGACCGAGCCATTTCGGCGCGCCGTCTCCATAAGCCGGCCAGAAATCCGCACGAACGTCCTTCCCGATCCTTGCAAGCCCGGTTCCCGCTGGCGGCAATGGCGCCTCGATGACGAATGCGATAACAATCCTTCTATATTTCGCGATGGAGAAGATATCGCCGCGCACTATCTGACACGATGCCGGATATCCTCACATGGTAACCCGCAAGGAGCAGAAATTGGCGCGCAAGCCGTTGCCGGAACCAAAGCCCATGCTGCCGAATGAAAGCAGGCGTCTGCGCGCCGATGCGCGACGCAACTATGACAAGCTGATCGAAGTTGCAGCACAAGCTTTCGCCAGCCACGGCACCGCCGCCTCCCTGGAAGACATAGCTCGCCGCGCGGATGTCGGCATCGGCACGCTCTATCGCCATTTTCCGAGCCGGGAACACCTGGTGGAAGCGGTTTATCATCACGAAGTCGAAGCACTGTGCGATGCCGCCGAGGAACTTTCACGCGAGCGCCCACCGGATGAAGCTCTGGAGGAATGGATGCATCGCTTCGTCGGTTACATCGCGACGAAGCGGGGCATGGCCGACAGCCTTCGCATCCTTTTCAACAGCAATTCCAAGCTCTTCGCCGACAGTTATGGCAAGGTGCCGGTCGTGCTCGCAAGCCTCATCGACCGCGCAGTCGCCGCCGGCGCGATCCGCACCGACGTCGACAGCACGGACGTTCTGCAGGCACTTTCCGGCACCTATTCCATGCCCGATTCACCGGAATGGTACGACCGATCCCGCCGCCTCGTGCGTCTGCTGATGGATGGCCTACGCTGGGGGGCCTTGAAAACGCCAGGGTCGCAAAGGACCTGATAATCGGCAGGATGCTTCCTATATCCCCTTAAACTGAGATCGTCAGGTGAGTTTGGTTCTGCCGCAGAAGTCGCGGCAGAACCAAATTCTGCTGACTGTCATCAAAGCTGAGGAGAGCAGGAATGTCCGAAAGAGCAGTCAAGATCCCCGGTCCGGATCATCCGATCACGATCGAGGACAAGCAGGCCCATGTCATCGTCTCCGTCGCCGACAAGGTTATCGCCGATACGCATGAGGCGTTGTCGCTCAAGGAAGCATCCTATCCGGCCGTCATCTATATCCCCCGCAGGGATGTCGACATGTCCTTGCTGGAAAGGACCAGCCACGAAACCTACTGTCCCTACAAGGGCGAATGCTCCTATTATAGCATTCCGGCCGGCGGCGAGCGTTCGGTGAACGCCATATGGACTTACGAAAATCCCTATGCATCCGTCAGCCGGATCAAGGATTACATGGCCTTCTATCCCGATCGCGTCGATTCCATCGATGTGAGAACTTAAAGAGCCAGGCCGCTCGCGGCGTCGAAGACATAGACCTGCTCCGGGTTCACCGAGACATTCAGCGGCTGCCCATAGCGCACCGGCGCCTCGCCATCGACAACAGCCGTCACCTGTTCGCCGGCAAGATCGAAGAGCACGTGCGTTTGGGCGCCTGTGGGCTCGACGAGCAGCGTCTGACCCGTAAGGGGCGAACCGGCACTTGCAAGGCTAAGATGCTCAGGCCTCAAACCAACCTTCACGCTCTGGCCCGCCTTCACCTTACGCTCTCCGGCGATGCGAATCGGCGTGCTGTCCTTCAGCCGCACAGCCGGCGCGCCATCGACGCCCTCGATCACGCCGTCGAGGAAATTCATGGCCGGCGAGCCAATGAAACCGGCGACGAAGAGATTGGCCGGCTTGCGATAAAGCTCGATCGGCGTGCCCTGTTGCTCAATCTTACCCTGATTGAGGACGACGATGCGGTCGGCAAGCGTCATCGCCTCGATCTGGTCATGGGTGACATAGATCGAAGTGGTCTGCACCTTCTGATGCAGCGCCTTGATTTCCGAACGCATCTGCACGCGCAGCTTCGCATCGAGATTGGAAAGCGGCTCGTCGAAGAGGAAGACGGCCGGGTTGCGCACGATGGCGCGGCCCATGGCGACGCGCTGGCGCTGCCCGCCGGAAAGCTGCGCCGGTTTACGGTCGAGCAGCTTGGTGAGATCGAGCATGCGCGCGGCTTCATTGACCCGCTGCTCGATCACCTGCTTGGTCTCGCCCGAGAGCTTCAGGTTGAAGCCCATATTCTCGGCGACCGTCATATGCGGATAGAGCGCGTAGGATTGAAAGACCATCGCGATGTTGCGCTCGCGCGGCGTCATCGCGTTGACAACTTGTCCGCCGATCGACACGTCGCCATCGGTGATTTCCTCCAACCCGGCGATCATCCGCAGAAGCGTGGACTTGCCGCAGCCGGAGGGGCCGACGAGCGCGATGAACTCTCCGTCCTCGATCGAAAGCGAGATATCGTGGATGACGGTCAGCGCCCCATAGGCCTTGTGGATGTTGTGCAGTTCGACGGATGCCATGTTGTTTGCGCTCCAGTAAGGCTCAGGATTTCACGGCGCCGGCGGTGAGGCCGGCAATGATGTGCTTCTGCGCCAGGAAGAAGACGATGACGGTGGGCAGGATGGTCAGCGTGATGAAAGCGAGCACCAGTTCCCATTCCGTGCCGAATTCGCCGCTATAGACCATCATGCCGAGCGGCCAGGGATAGATCGAATCCGAGTTCAGCATGATCAGCGGCAGAATGTAGCTGTTCCAACTGCCGACGAAGGAGATGATGCTGACGGTCGCGATGATCGGCCGCGAAAGCGGCAGCGAGATATGCCAGAAGAAGCGGATATAGCCGCAACCGTCGACAAAGGCCGCCTGGAACAATTCTTCCGGAAGGTTTCGAAAATAGTTCCGGAAGAGCAGGATGCTCATGCCGAGGCCGAACGCCACCTGCGGCAGCACCACGCCCCAATAGGTGTTGAGCAGGCCGAGATCGCGGATTCGGATGAAGAGCGGCAGGATGGCTGTGGCGGCCGGAAACATCAGACCGATGAGAAAATAGTTCAGCAGGAAGTTCGAGCCGAAGAATTTCACATGCGCGAAGGCGAAGGCCGCCATGGCCGATACCGACAGTGTCAGGAACACGGTGAGAACGGCGATGATCAGCGAATTCATCATCTGCCGCCAGTAGCGGTCGCCAAACAGAATGCCGGTATAATTCTCGAAATGCCACTCGGCCGGTAGGCCGAAGGGATTGGTACGGAGATCGCCGAGCGTCTTGAAGCCGCCGAGCGCGGTCGTCAGCAGCGGGATCAGCACGATCGCGGCAATGATCGTCAGTGACACATAGAGATAGATCTTCGTGCCGGTGGTCAGTCGAACGGATGAGGCCAGATCAGTCATTGCGCATAAATATCCGTTTGTAGCCGAAGGCGAGGGTGACGCAGATCACGAACAGCACGACGCCGACGGCGCTGCCGAGGCCGACCTGCATGCGGGTGACACCGAAATTGTAGAGGAAGGTCACCATCGTCTGGGTCGAATTGAACGGGCCGCCGCCGGTGAGCGGCATGATCATGTCGAAGAGCTGCAGCGATCCCACGACGGCGAAGAAGACGGAAAGACGCAGCGTCGAGCCAAGCAGTGGCAGCGTCACGTAGCGGAACTTCTGCCAGCCGGTGGCACCGTCGATCTCGGCCGCTTCCAGCACACTTTTGTCGAGCGACTGCATGCCAGCGATGAACAGCATCATGTGAAAGCCGAAATATTTCCACACGATCACGCCGAGCACGGCGTACATCGCGAGATCCTTGTCGGCGAGCACATAGGGTGTCGGAGTGCCGAGGAAATGTGCGATCGCGGCAAACAGGCCGTAGTCGCCGTCATAGACGAAGCGCCAGATCAGACCGGCGGCCACTTCGGCCAGCACGTAAGGCAGGAAGAAGATCAGCCGGAAAAGAACGACGCCGCGAATGCGATGCGCCAGCATCGTCGCCAGCCAAATGGCAAGCGGCACCTGGATCGCGATCGACACGACGATGATCAGAGCATTGTTCTTGAGCGACGTCAGGAAAGCGCCATTCTTGAACAGCACCTGGAAATTGCGCAGACCCACGAATTCGGTCGGCGGACCATAGCCGTTCCAGCGATAGAGGCTGTACCAGGCCGCTTCCCCCATCGGCAGGATGACGAAGATGGTGAAGAGCAGCAAAGCCGGCGGCAGAAATAGCAGGATGACGGGCAAGCGGCCGCGCGCGGCTGGCGATTTTCGCTTCGCTGCGACCTTCGTTCTTGCGACGGAGGGCATGGCGGTCGTGGCGCTGACATCGGTCATGGGCAGTCTCGACAGTTGCAGTTCAAAGAAGAATCGGCGCCGGCACAAGGGAGAGGCCGGCGCCAGAAGGCACTAGAGCTGATCCTGCTCGAAGGCGTCCTGGACCTGCTGCGCGCCATCCTTCGGCGTGATCTGGCCGGAGACGATGCCGACAGCCACATCGTTGACGACGCGGCCGACCGAGGGGCCGAGATCCTGGTCAAAGAAATTCTGATGCCAGGTCGAATGCGCGAGCTGGTCGGCTGCTTCGTGCATCAGCGGACCCTTCACGCCATCTTCGGCGCCGACGGCGACCGGGATGATCATGCCGGCCTGTGCCATGGTGCGCTCGTTTTCGGCATTGGTGAGGTAAGCGAGGAAATCGAGTGCCTCGGGCGGGGCCTTCTTCGTAACCGCCCAGCCATTCAGGCCGCCGAGCGTGTCTGTGGGAAGACCGGCGCCGCCGGTTACGGCTGGGAAGGCAAAGCGGCCGATATTGTCATCCGCCAGGCCCTTGCCGTCGCCGGCATTGGTGCGCTGGTTGGCAACCGTATTTTCGAAGCCGAGGATCATCGCAGCCTTACCGTCGCCGAAAACGCCGAGCGCCTGCGGCCAGGTGGTGCCGAGATAGCCGGGCTGGAAGGGTTCGAGCTTGCCGAGCTCGGCAAGCTGCTCGCCGGCCTTGATGATCGCCGGATCGTTGAAACCGTTGCCTTTCCCGTTTTTGGCGTCGTTGAAGACCTGCTGACCGCCGTCACGCATCACCAGATAGCTCCAGTAGAAATGGATCGGCCACTTCTCGCCGCCGCCGCCGGCGATCGGCGCGATACCGGCAGCCTTGATCTTCTTGACCGCGGCCAGATAATCGTCCCACGTCTTGATGGCACTGGCATCGACACCGGCCTTGGCGAACAGGGCTTTGTTGTAGAAGAAGGAAACCGTGCCGAGCTTATAGGGTACTGCGCTGATCTTGTTATCGAAGGTCAGGCCCTTGACGGCTGCCTGATTGTAGCTCTTCAGCCAGGCGCCATCCTTGGCGTTCATCGCCGCGGTCAGGTCCAGCAGCGTGCCGGTCTGCTGCTGCTGCTTCAGCACGCCACCGCCCCAGCTGAAGAAGAAATCGGGAGCGTCCTTGGACTGCAGCAATGTCGGCAGCTTCGCCTTGAACGCCTCGTTGGCCAGGAACTGCATCTCGATCTTTGTGCCGGGATGCTTGGCCTCATACTGATCCGCGATCTTGCGCCAGACGGCGACATAGGTCGGATCGGTTTCCAGATGCAGCCATTTGACGACGGTGTCGGCAGCAGCGCCCGTCGCGCCAGCGAGAATCGCCAGGCCGGTCGTAGCGGCGACAGCCGCGATGCGAAGGGCTTTGGCCCCACGTAGATGGATCATGATTTTCTCCTCCCAAGGGAACCAAGAGCCTCAAATATTTTTTCCCTTATGCGGAATAATTCAACGGAGCTTTGCTGAAATGTCAACCGTCATTGCTAAATTTTTGGCAGATCGCCTGCGAAATGGCTTGACATTGGGCAATGGCCATAGGCTATTTAATTCGCACTCCGTTAAAAATACCAGGCCGCAGCCGAGCGGGTCCGTCATTCGGCGCCATTCTCATGAAAACAGCAGATCCCGAGCTTATGCGGGCGATAAACCGCTTCAATGTGCTGGATACGATCCGGCGGGCGGGCTCCATTGCACGTATCGAAATCAGCGACCGCACCCAGCTTTCGACGACCACAGTCTCGGCAATCACGGCCTCGCTGCTGGATGACGGGCTGATCCTGGCCCGCACCGAAGGCGACCTGCGCGAGGCGGCCAGCCGCGGCCGGCCCCGCGTCATGCTGGAGCTCAACCCGGATGCCGCGCGCGTCGTCGGTGCGAAAATCGCCGCCAATCGCATGGTCTTTGTCGTGACGGACTTTTGCGGCGAGGTTCTCTCGACGCTGACACTGGCGCTGCGTGTCGACCGGCAGCCGATCGGCGTCATTGCCGATCTCCTGGAGGATGGCGTGCGCCGCTGCGTCGTCGATGCCAATCTGGCGCTCGACGAGATCGATTCCGTCTGCCTCGGCCTGCCCGGCGTCGTCGAGCATCGCACCGGCCATGTCCGCACCAGCCCTATCTTCCGAGAAGCCGGCGTCGATTTCGCCAAGGAAATGTCGGAACGGCTGGGCGTGACCACCATCGTCGAAAGCGATGCACATGCCATCACGCTCGCGCACCACTGGTTCGGCAAGGCACGAGACCTGGATGACATGGTGCTGGTGTCGCTGGAACAGACGCTGGGGCTCGGCGTGCTGCATGGCGGCCAGCTCTTTCGCGGCGCCGGCGGCCTCAGCCACAATCTCGGCGATCTCGTCCTAGGCATGGGACCACAGGGCATCATTCGTCTGGCAAGCCTTGCCGGCGAAAGCGCCATTCTCGGCGACCAGCCAAGCGGCCGTTTTGCCGAAGCCATCCGCCTCGGCCGCGGAATGGCGCATGCCAAGACGCTGATAGATGCCGAGGACAACACGCTCATCAGCGCGGCCATTCGTGCCGGCGAGGCCTGCGGCATGGCGCTCGCCAACATCGTCACGCTGTTTGCCCCGCCGCGGGTCATTCTCGTGGGTTCGAGCCTGGCGCTCGGACAGCCCTTCCTCGAGAGCCTGCGGGAGGCCTATTCGCTGGCCATCCCGCCATCGATCAGGGGCGTCACCGAGTTGGTTTTCGACCAGTCCACCGACGAGACCTGGGCGCAAGGTGCGGCGGTCGTGGCACTGCGCGAACTCTACGAATCGCCCTGGGGAACGACGGGGCCGGCACCGGCTCTCTGATTTCGCAGGGCAGCAAAGACAATTCATCTGGAGGAAATCTATGAACAAGGTCGGCATCGGCATCATCGGCTGCGGAAATATTTCCGGCGCCTATCTCACCGCCATGAAATCCTTTCCCATTCTCGACATCAAAGGCGTTGCCGACCTCAATCGCGACCTCGCCGAGGCAAAAGCCATCGAATTCGGTCTGAAGGCGGTCGACATCGCCGACCTGCTGGCGGACCCATCGATCGAGATCATCGTCAACCTGACCATTCCGAAGGCGCATGTCGCCGTCGGTCTGCAGGCGCTGGATGCCGGCAAGCACACCTACTCGGAAAAGCCGCTCGGCATCAATTTCGCCGAAGGCAAGAAGCTCGCCAATGCCGCTGCCGCCAAAGGGCTGCGGATCGGCGCCGCGCCCGACACATTCCTCGGCGGCGGCCACCAGACGGCGCGCGCCATCATCGACGAAGGGGCGATCGGCATCCCCGTGGGCGGCACCGCCACCTTCATGTGCCCGGGGCACGAACGCTGGCATCCGAATCCGGCTTTCTATTATGAAGTCGGCGGCGGCCCGATGCTCGATATGGGCCCTTATTACATCACCGATCTCGTCAACCTGCTCGGCCCCGTCTCGCAGGTCGCCGGCTTTGCGGTGACGCCACGCAAGGAGCGCATCATCACCAGCGAGCCGCGTAACGGCGAGCACATCCCCGTGCATGTGCCGACGCATGTCGCCGGCGTCATGGCCTTTGTGAGTGGCGCCGTCGTCCAGATCGGCATGAGCTTCGACGTCGCCGGCCACAAGCATGTGCCGCTCGAAGTCTACGGCACCGAAGGCACGCTGATCGTGCCCGATCCCAACCGGTTCGGCGGCCCGGTGGAGTTTCTGAAGAAGGGCGGCGAATTTGCCGAGCGCGAGATCACCGCGCCCTATGCCGACGGCAATTACCGTTCGCTCGGTGTCGCCGACATGGCGCATGCCATCCGCTCGAACCGTCCGCACCGCGCCAATGGCAGCCTGGCGCTGCATGTGCTCGAAGTCATGGAAGCCTTCCAGACGGCTTCCGATACGGGCCGTACGGTCGCCATCACGACGCAAACGGAGCGTCCCGCCCCTCTGTCCGAATCCCTGGTGGACGGGCAGATCGGCCGCTAATCAAGTAATTTCAGGAGGATCATCATGCGTGAAGCACTTATTGTCTGGGGCGGCTGGAGCGGCCATGAACCCCAGGAATGCGCCCACATCATCCGCGACATGCTGGAAGAGGACGGCTTCAAGGTCTATCTCGAAAACAGCACCGAGGCCTTCGCCGATCCCTCGGTCCACGATCTCAGCCTGATCGTGCCGATCGTCACCATGTCGAAGATCGAGAAGGAAGAGGTGAAGAACCTCGCCGCTGCGATCGAAAGCGGCGTCGGCATAGCCGGCTATCATGGCGGTGCTGGCGATAGTTTCCGCGAAAGCGTCGAATATCAGTTCATCATCGGCGGCCAGTGGGTCGCCCATCCCGGCAACATCATCGACTATACGGTCAATATCACGCGGCCGGACGATCCGATCATGGAGGGGATCACCGATTTCCCCTACACGTCGGAGCAATATTACATGCATGTCGACCCGTCGAACGAGGTGTTGGCGACCACCACTTTCACCGGCGACCATGCCTATTGGATCGACGGCGTCGTCATGCCGGTCGCATGGAAGCGCAAATACGGCAAGGGCCGCGTCTTCTATTCCTCGCTCGGCCACCAGGCCAAGGAATTCGACGTGCCGCAGATGAAGACCATCTTCCGTCGCGGCGCCAACTGGGCCGCGCGCTAAGCCCCGTCTGTTGCGAAAATTGCCGCTCCTCAAATGCTTGAGGGGCGGTTCTGCATCGGCAAACCCGATGATGGCGCGATTCGCGCGCACGGCGGTTTTCATCGTTTCGAGCAAATGATGAGCAGGCGGGACCACCGTGAACGGAGCTTGGGCAGGGACTTCCATCCCGCATCCTGCAGCCAACTATCAACCGCCCTTATCTCCTCACCTCGACGTAGCAGGTCCTGCCTCACATTCCGTGCCAGGCTTCGCTCCCCATTTTGATCGTACGACTGTCAGCACGGGCGACCAGGCTCCGTTCGGCCCCAATGCGCGTGGACGCATCGGAAGATGCGTCAGCCTCCATTTGCAATTCCGATCAATTGCTTACCAGATTGATAATAAATCGCTAAAACACATCCGAGACAGGATTCATGAAGCGAAACTGAAACGCGGTCAGTTTTCGTTTGACATTCCTTTATCTTCATTTATCGTCATTCTTGTTTCGGTTTTCGCGTGAGGGATGCAAATCGAAACAAGGGGAGGAATAATTGTCCGAAAATCAGATCAATACGGAAAACGGCTTGGTTTGCGGCATCGGCCGCACCGCCACTGACGTCGTGCGGCGCAATTCTTGCCGGCGCGATATTTCCGCAAACGGATCGGCACAATCCACCTCCCGACAACCATAATCTCAGCAATGGACACCGCCCGGCGACGGCATTTCCGGACGGATCAGTCTCTTCGCGATCCTCGCGGCAGCATCGATATGCGGCGCATGGAAGGAATCTATCGTGCTTGAACTCAGGGGCGTATCGAAGTCTGTCGGCGGCGAAACGCATATTGCAGAAACGAATCTGACGCTGCAGCGCGGCACGCTGAACGTGCTCTTGGGGCCGACGCTTTCTGGCAAGACGTCGCTGATGCGGCTGATGGCCGGCCTCGACAAGCCGACCACGGGCACGATCCATGTCGACGGCGCCGATGTAACCGGTCAGCCGGTGCAGCGTCGCAACGTCGCCATGGTCTACCAGCAATTCATCAACTATCCCGCCATGACCGTCTACGACAATATCGCCTCGCCGATGCGATTGAGCGGCAAGAGTGCCGCTATCATCGACCAGGAAGTGAAAAAGGCTGCCGACCTTCTGCGTCTCGGCCCCTTCCTTGATCGCCTGCCGTTGAGCCTCTCTGGCGGTCAGCAGCAGCGCACGGCGCTTGCGCGCGCCATCGTCAAGAATGCCGGCTTGGTTCTGCTGGACGAGCCGCTTGCCAATCTCGACTACAAGCTGCGCGAGGAACTGCGGGCCGAACTGCCAAAGATTTTTGCCGAATCCGGTGCGATTTTCGTCTACGCAACCACAGAACCGTCCGAAGCGCTGCTTCTCGGCGGCAATACCGCGACCCTGGCGGAAGGCCGCATCACGCAATTCGGACCGACGATCGATGTCTTCCGCAATCCCCGGGACCTGATTACCGCCACCACCTTTGCCGATCCGCCGCTCAACACGATCACGCTCGACAAGCGCGGCCGCGAATTCGCGCTTGATGGCAATATACGCCTGCCCGTACCAAAAGGTTTGGAAGACCGACCGGATGGCCGCTACACGATCGCCTTTCAGCCGCATCATCTCGCGCTCGCGCCGCAGACGCCGGAAGCAGTCGCCGCCCCGGCGCGTGTCATGGTGACCGAGATCACCGGCTCGGAGAGCTTCATCCATATCGATTTTGCCGGTCAGCGCTGGGTGATGCTGACCCAGGGTGTGCAGGATATCGATGTCGACGATGCGATCGATGTCTATATCGATCCGCGCCACATCATGGTCTTCGACACCGATGGTGCTGCCGTCACTCCCGCCCTGCAACAAGCCGCCTGAGGAGGGACCATGGCCCGCATCGATCTCGACCACATCAGGCACGCTTACAACGACCACCCCAAATCCGACGCCGACTATGCGCTGAAGGAAGTGAGCCACAGCTGGGAGGACGGCAGCGCCTATGCGCTGCTCGGCCCTTCCGGCTGCGGCAAGACCACGCTTCTCAACATCGTTTCCGGTCTGGTGCAGGCTTCCGAAGGCCGCATCCTGTTCGATGGCAAGGACGTGACACGGCTGTCGACCCAGGAGCGCAACATTGCGCAGGTCTTCCAGTTCCCCGTCGTCTACGACACGATGACCGTCTACGACAATCTCGCCTTCCCGCTGCGCAACCGGCACGTTCCGGAAGCCGAGGTCAAGCGCAAGGTCGATGAAATCATCGAGATGATCGGCCTTTCCGACAGTGCCCATCGCAAGGCGCGCGGCCTGACGGCCGATGCCAAACAGAAGATCTCGCTCGGCCGCGGCCTCGTGCGCTCGGATGTGAACGCCATCCTGTTCGACGAACCGCTGACCGTCATCGACCCGCATATGAAGTGGGTGCTGCGCTCGCAGCTGAAGCAGCTCCACCGCCGCTTCGGCTTCACCATGGTCTATGTCACCCACGACCAGACGGAGGCGCTGACCTTCGCCGACAAGGTGGTGGTCATGTACAATGGCGAGGTGGTGCAGATCGGCACGCCGAACGATCTCTTCGAGCGCCCGCGCCATACTTTCGTCGGTTATTTCATCGGTTCGCCCGGCATGAACGTCATGTCTGTCGAAATCGAAGGCAGCAGCGCGCGCATCGGCAACCGCACGATCGCGCTGCCCGGCGCGCCTAAAGAAAAGCGAGCCGGCCGTTCCGAACTCGGCATCCGCCCCGAATTCGTCCGCATCGGCCGCGAGGGCATGCCCGCTACCGTCACCAAGGTCGAGGATCTCGGGCGCCGCAAGGTGGTCCGCGCCAAGCTCGACGGCCAAGACATCGTCGCCGTCATCGGCGAGGACCAGACGGTGCCGGCCGAGCCGCACATCGCCTTCGATCCCGCCGGCATCAATATCTACGCCGACTCCTGGCGCATCGAGATGGGAGCCTGACGATGGAGAAGACCTGGAACAACAAAGCCTGGTTCATGCTCATTCCGGTTCTGCTGCTCGTCGGCTTTTCCGCCGTCATTCCGCTGATGACCGTCGTGAACTATTCGGTGCAGGACACCTTCGGAAACAATCAATTCTTCTGGGCGGGCACGCAGTGGTTCGAAGAGATCCTCCATTCCGGGCGTTTCTGGGATTCGATGATCCGCAACCTGATCTTCTCCTTCGTCATCCTGGCGATCGAAGTGCCGCTCGGCATCTTCATCGCGCTCAATATGCCGAAGAAGGGCATCGGCGTTCCCGTCTGCCTGGTGCTGATGGCCTTGCCGCTGCTGATCCCTTGGAATGTCGTCGGCACGATCTGGCAGGTCTTCGGCCGCAGCGACATTGGCTTGATGGGCTATGTTCTCGTCAATCTCGGCATCGACTACAATTACGTCTCCGATCCGGCGGACGCCTGGGCGACGATCATCATCATGGACGTCTGGCACTGGACGAGCCTCGTCGTGCTGCTCTGCTATGCCGGCCTTGCCTCCATTCCAGATGCCTTCTATCAGGCGGCCAAGATCGACGGCGCCTCGCGCTGGTCCGTCTTCCGCTACATCCAGCTGCCGAAGATGAACCGCGTGTTGCTGATCGCCGTGCTGCTGCGCTTCATGGATAGTTTCATGATCTACACCGAACCCTTCGTCGTGACAGGCGGCGGCCCCGGCAATTCCACCACCTTCCTGTCGATCGATCTCGTGAAGATGGCGCTTGGCCAGTTCGACCTTGGCCCTGCCGCAGCCATGTCACTGATCTACTTCCTGATCGTGCTGCTGCTCTCCTGGGTCTTCTACACCGTCATGACCAATTACGATGCGGGAGCGAGCCGATGAGCGGCAAACCTCTATCCACCACGGCCGATGCCGCCGCGATGCACAAGATGGCCGCTTCCGATGCCGCGGCAAATGCGACTGTTGCGACGGGCACGCAGGTTACCCGCCGTCACGGCGAAAAAGGGCGGTGGGCGTGGCTGGTGCCGACGATCTACATCATCTTCCTGCTGTTGCCGATCTACTGGCTCGTCAATATGAGCTTCAAGACCAATGAGGAGATCGTCAGCGGCCTGACGCTCTACCCGCATCAGCCGACGCTGCGCAATTACACCATCATCTTCACCGATCCGTCCTGGTACAAGGGCTACATCAACTCGATCACCTATGTCGTCATGAACATGGTGATCTCGGTCGCCTGTGCCCTTCCCGCAGCCTATGCCTTCTCGCGCTACCGCTTCCTCGGCGACAAGCACGTCTTCTTCTGGCTGCTGACCAACCGCATGGCGCCGCCGGCGGTCTTTGCGCTGCCTTTTTTCCAGCTCTATTCGGCCTTCGGCCTGATCGATACCCATATCGCCGTGGCGCTGGCGCACTGCCTGTTCAACGTGCCGCTGGCGGTCTGGATCCTCGAAGGCTTCATGTCCGGCGTGCCGAAGGAAATCGACGAAACCGCCTATATCGACGGCTATTCATTCCCGCGCTTCTTCATCAAGATCTTCATTCCCCTGATCGCAAGCGGCATCGGCGTCGCCGCCTTCTTCTGCTTCATGTTCTCTTGGGTGGAACTGCTGATCGCCCGCACCTTGACCACGACCGATGCCAAGCCGATCGCCGCCATCATGACGCGCACCGTCTCGGCCGCCGGCATGGACTGGGGCCTGTTGGCCGCCGCCGGCGTACTGACCCTGGTTCCCGGCGCTCTCGTCATCTATTTCGTCCGCAACTACATCGCCAAGGGCTTCGCGCTCGGCCGCGTCTGAAGGAAACCACCATGAATACAGACTTTTCCTGGATGGCCTGGACGCTGCCGACGGCGCTGTTTTTCGCGACGATCCTGCTGCTGCTGATCGGCATGGCTGTGTGGGAGTATCTTTCGCCCGGCGGCCATCCGCGTCTCGGCATTCTGCGCTTCGAAACGACGCGCGGCGACCGGCTGTTCATTTCGCTGCTCGGCGCCGCTTTCATCCATCTCGCCTGGCTGGGCCTGGGAGGCCCCAGCCTTTGGTGGGCTCTTGCTCTTTCCGTGATCTACGCTATCGGCGTCTTCCGTTTGGTCTGACACGGAAATTCAACCCGTTACCGCCCCGTTGTCCATCCGGTCATGCGGAGCAGTAAGGCAAATCGATACAGATGGCCGGAAATCCGGCTGGCTGACAATGCACTCGCAACCTGTAGGGAGGAATATATGCGACGGCATCTCTTGACGACAACGGCAGTTGCCTTGCTGGCCCTGGCCGGCACGGCGCACGCCGGCATGAACGAAGCCAAGACATTCCTGGACAAGGAGATCGGCGATCTCTCGACGCTCTCGCGCGCCGACCAGGAAAAGGAAATGCAGTGGTTCATCGATGCGGCCAAGCCTTTCCAGGGCATGGAAATCAAGGTCGTGTCGGAAACCCTGACGACGCACCAGTATGAATCGCAGGTTCTCGCCCCGGCCTTCACCGCCATAACAGGCATCAAGGTCACTCACGACGTCATCCAGGAAGGCGACGTCGTCGAGAAGATCCAGACCCAGATGCAGACCGGCCAGAACCTTTATGACGGCTGGGTGAACGATTCCGACCTCATCGGCACGCATTGGCGCTATAAGCAGGTTCGTAACCTGACCGACTGGATGGCTGGCGAGGGCAAAGACGTCACCAATCCGGGCATCGACATCGCCGATTTCATCGGCACCAGTTTTACGACTGCTCCCGACAAGAAACTCTATCAGCTCCCCGACCAGCAGTTCGCCAACCTCTACTGGTTCCGTTATGACTGGTTCAACGACCCGAAGAACAAGGCCGATTTCAAGGCCAAGTATGGCTACGAGCTCGGCGTGCCGGTCAACTGGTCGGCCTATGAGGATATCGCCCAGTTCTTCACCGGTCGCGATGTCGACGGCAAGAAGGTCTTCGGCCATATGGACTATGGCAAGAAGGACCCGTCGCTCGGCTGGCGCTTCACCGATGCCTGGCTTTCCATGGCCGGCAACGGCGACAAGGGCCTGCCGAACGGTCTGCCGGTTGATGAATGGGGCATCAAGGTCGATGCCAATTCGCGCCCTGTCGGCTCCTGCGTCGCCCGCGGCGGCGACACCAACGGCCCGGCTGCGGTCTATTCGATCCAGAAATATCTCGACTGGCTGAAGGCCTATGCTCCGGCGGAAGCGCAAGGCATGACCTTCTCGGAATCCGGCCCGGTTCCGGCCCAGGGCAATATCGCCCAGCAGATCTTCTGGTACACGGCCTTCACCGCCGACATGGTCAAGCCCGGCCTGCCGGTCATGAATTCGGATGGCACGCCGAAGTGGCGCATGGCGCCGTCTCCACACGGCGTCTACTGGAAGGACGGCATGAAGCTCGGCTATCAGGACGTCGGCTCCTGGACGCTGATGAAGTCGACCCCCGTCGATCGCGCCAAGGCCGCATGGCTCTATGCGCAGTTTGTCACCTCGAAGACGGTGGACGTGAAGAAGAGCCATGTCGGCCTCACCTTCATCCGCGAATCCACCATCCGCGACAAGAGCTTCACCAAGCGCGCGCCGGAACTCGGCGGTCTGATCGAGTTCTACCGCTCGCCGGCCCGCGTGCAGTGGTCGCCGACCGGCACGAACGTTCCTGACTATCCGAAGCTCGCACAGCTCTGGTGGCAGGCGATCGGCGATGCCGCTTCCGGTGCCAAGGATGCGCAAGGAGCCATGGATGCACTTTGCGCCGACCAGGAACGCGTCATGCAGCGCCTGGAACGTGCAGGCGTTCAGGGCGACATCGGCCCGAAGCTCGCCGAAGAGCACGATCTTGCCTACTGGAACGCCGATGCCGTGAAGAACGGCCATCTCGCTCCGCAACTGAAGATCGCCAACGAAAAAGAAAAGCCGATCACCGTCAATTATGACGAACTGGTCAAGAGCTGGGCCGACGCGAAGAAATAAGCAACCGCACTTGGAGATGCGGCGGTGCCGGGGTCTGAAAGGACCCCGGCATTTTTTATTGTTTCAGAGCTCCAGCATGGCCTTTGTCAAAAACGACGCCGCATGGAAGCGCTTGGCATAGTGGGCCGCAAATCAAAATCAACTGAACCCGGATCCGCCAGCTGTCATATACTTGACACATTCCGTCTACGCGCAAACTATCCTTATCCGGATCAAGACTTTGACGCCTATTTGAAATCGTTGATGCGATGAGTTGATTTCCAGAATTTCATAAAGGAGAACGGAGTGGAAAATAGATATATAGGGCGCCTGACATTCGTGATCGGCCTTGTGTCCGCCTTGCCGGCTTTGGCCGCCGATCTGCCGGCCGCCATGCCCGACGACAATCTCAATGCCGTTCTTTGGGATCAGACCTCGGTGGAGGCGCAGGCCAATGCGCTTGGTGCCTATGCGCTCGGCCGTATCAGGCTCGATGAAGCGCTGGCCGATAAGAACTGGACCGCAGCTCCGGTTGAGCAGACAGGTAATTTCCAGGACTTTCCGCCCGCCATCATCCTCGATGTAGACGACACCATCCTTAATACCTCGCCCTACCAGGCGCGTAACGTCACGGCAGGCACCAGCTTCAAGCCGGACACCTGGACGCAATATGTGAAGGCCCAGCAGGACAAGCCTATTCCCGGCGCGGTGGAATTTACCCAATACGCGGCTTCGAAGGGCGTGAAGGTCTTCTACGTCACCAACCGTACCGCCGATGAGGAAGGCCCGACCGTCGAGGAAATGAAGCGCTTCGGTTTTCCGATGGGCGACAATGTAGACACGTTCCTGAGCGCCAAAGAACAGCCGGACTGGGGTTCAGCCAAGGGCACCCGCCGCGCCTTCATCGCCAAGAATTACCGCATTCTCCTGATGTTCGGCGATAATTTCGGCGACTTCACCGACGACTATAAAGGCACCGTCGAGGAAAGGCAGAAGGTCTTCGAAGCCAACAAGGCACATTTCGGCCACGACTGGATCGCCATCGCCAACCCGACCTACGGCTCGTTCGAAAGCGCACCCTACAAGGGCGACTACAAGCTGCCGCCGGAAGAACAGCGCCGAATGAAGCAGGATGCGCTGAAGCCCTGGGATGGGAAGTAACGACAGACTTTGGGGCGAGGCTATACTCGGGGTATAGCCTCGCTCGTTACAGTGAAATCTCCGATAAATCCAATCAACCCTTCCGCTTCAACTTCGTCGCACCCTCCTCCACCAGCCGCTGCGCCGCCTCGGCAACCGTAATCTTGCCGAAGGCGAGCTGGTCGGCGACGGGGCGGGCGACGTTCGCGTCGAATTCCTGGGAGCCGAGCGGCGCCGGCACGGGATAGGTGCCGACCTGATCCTTCAACAGCTCGATGTAGTGCACCGTCTGCTGCTCCACCGGATTGAGCGTCGGCAGGATCGCGGCGCGGACAGCGGGTGACATCGGCACGCCGCGCTCGACGCCGAGGATCTTGCCGGCGTCGACATCGTTGACGAAGAAATTGATGAACTTGGCCGCCGCTTCACCGTTCTTGCTGGTGGCGCCGACGCTCCAGATCAGCGCCGGGCGATAATAATGGCCGGAAGGGCCATCCTTCTTCTCGCGCGGCAGCGTGGTGACGGCGAGCTTGCTCTTGACCACGAGCTGATAGCCGACCAGCTGGTTGGAATAGGCCATGCCGATCGCCGATTTTCCGAGTGCCAGGCAGTTGCTCTCGATAACGTTCTGGTCGAGCGTCTGGACATCGGCGGAGACCGTGCCGCCGCGTTTGCGCAGCTCTTCCCAGTAGCTGTACCATTCCTTGGCATCGTCGACGCCGAAGCCGAGCCCGCCCTCCTCAGTAAAGAGGCTCTTGCCGCGCTGGCGCAGCCAGACATCGAGCACATAATTGTAGCGCGCGCCATAAGGGCCGCCCCAATAGCCACGCTTGCCGGCAGCCTTGGTCATTTCCACCGCGAGATCGGCATATTCCGTCCATGTCGTCGTCGGACCGGGCGGCGTCAGGCCGGTCTTCTTGAACATGTCCTCATCATAGAACATCGCGAAGGAGTTCAGCCCGAGGCCAACGCCATAAAGCTTGCCGTCTACCGTTGTCAGCTTCAACACATCCTTGCCGAAACTGTCGATATTCAGCGTCGAAGGCACGAACTGGTCGAGCGGCATGCAGGCGCCGCGTTTCGAATAATCCGAGATGGTGCTCGGCTCGAGCTGGAAAACGTCCGCGATGTTCTGGCTCGCCATTCCGGTTGCCAGCTTGGCCCAGTAACCCTCACCGCTGATGCTCTCGCCGATGACAGACAGATCGGGATTCTTGCTGTGAAACAGTTCGGCAACGGCGACGGTGCGTTTGCCGCGATCGGGCGAGCCCCACCACATCGCCCGCAGCTGCGTCGTATCGGCAAAGGCGGGGATTGCGCTTCCCCCAAAGGCAAGGCCAGCTGCGGTTCCGGCAGCTCCGATCATGAAAGAACGACGATTCATGCGCATGAGATTCCTCCTTCTCTTGCGTTGTCATCCGCGGCGATCTCCCCGACGCCTTGAGCGGACAAGTCTGCGCGACGATATGCAACTTCCTTGCACAGTGCAATAAAAAATCTTTCTGTTGCAAATTTGCATAATTTTGCATAACGTTTGCGATATGAACGATATTCGCTCCAAACGCATCAGGCAGGCCGACATCGCCACTGCCGCCGGCGTCTCCGTCTCGACGGTGTCGCGGGTCCTCACCAATGAACCCGGCATCAGCGAGACGATCCGCCAGCACATCTTCAAGGTAGCGAGCGATCTCGGCTATCCGCTGAAGACCGCAGCCGAGACGGCGGCCGGTGGCCTGGCATTGATCGCCAGCGACAGCGTCACAGGCGGCCTCAGCGTCTTCTATGAGGGTATTCTGGAGGGCCTTCGCGCAGGCGCTGCCGAGCGCGGAATGCGTTTCGACATCCGCCTTATCCGCGAGGCAAGGACGGAACCGGAACTGGTGAAAGAATATCTGCAGACCGCCGGTGCCGAAGGCCTCTTTCTCGTCGGCATCGACCCCTCGGAAGAGCTCTGCCAGTGGCTTGCGGCCAGCGGTACGCCGACCGTGCTCGTCAACGGCACCGATCCGAAGCTGCGCTTCGACGGCGTTTCACCCTCGAATTTCTTCGGCGCCTATAACGCGACCGGGCGCCTGCTTGATGCCGGTCACCGCCGCATCCTGCATTTGACCGGCTCGCATCGCCAGACGATCCGCGAGCGCATCCGCGGCTTCGAAGCGGCGATCGCTTCGGTGGAAGGCGCTGAAGGCCGCATCATGCCGATGAATTTCAGGGGCAGCTCCAGCCAGGAAGCCCACGACAAGACCGCCGAGATCCTTGCGGCAGACAAAGGCTATACCGCCGCCTTCTGCATGAACGATTTCATCGCCGTCGGCGTGCTCGACGCCGTCATTGAAGCCGGCCTGCGTGTGCCGGAGGATTTTGCCATCGTGGGCTTCGACGACCTGCCCTGCGCCCTGATGACCAATCCTCGGTTGGCAACCATGCGCGTCGATCGCGCAGCCCTCGGTCGCGAAGCGATCGGCCTGATGATCGCGCGCTTCCGCGACCGCGATGCGCCGGCCCGCCACATCTGCCACGGCGTGCAGCCGATCGCCGGCGGCACGCTGCCACCCGAAACCTGAAATTCAATCCACCGCGGAACGATCGAGAAAGCCGAACCGATGATCTATGACCCCGCCAGCTCCAATCCGCTTGCCGGCAACCCGCTGAAGACCCTCCCGGACATGCGCCGCGCGCTGACCGACCTGTTCGATCCGCTGCTGCCTTATTTTTCAGAAGGTAATGCCCGCGTCCGTATCGACGCCGCCGGCGCACATTTCGATCGAGCAGCGGCCGATCTCGAAGGTTTCGCCCGGCCGCTCTGGGGCTTGGCGCCGCTCGGCGCTGGCGGCGGCGACTTCAGCCACTGGGATCGTTACGCCGCAGGTCTCGCCAATGGTGTCGATCCGAAGCATCCGGAATATTGGGGCACGGTCAATGGCCGCGACCAGCGCATGGTCGAGCTGGCAGCCCTCGGCTTCGCGCTAGCCCTCGTGCCGGAAAAGATCTGGGAACCGCTCGATCGGCGCGCCCGCGACAATCTGATTGCCTATCTCAAGCACGCCCGCACCTTCGACTACGCCGACAATAATTGGAAATTCTTCCGTATCTTCGTGGATATCGCGCTCGACCGGCTCGGCGCCACCTTCGACCACAGCCTGACGGAAACCTATCTGAACGAGCTGGACGGCTTCTATATCGCTGACGGCTGGTATCGCGACGGCAATGTCCGGCGCATCGACCACTACATTCCCTTCGCCATGCATTTCTATGGGCTGATCTATTCCAAGCTGGTGGATGACGATCGCGCCAATCGCTATCGCGAACGCGCAATTCTCTTCGCGAGGGATTTCCGCCATTGGTTCGCGCCCGATGGCGCCACGATCCCCTTCGGCCGGAGCCTGACCTACCGCTTCGCCTGCGCCGGCTTCTGGTCGGCGCTCGCCTTCGCGGATGTCGAGGCGCTGCCATGGGGTGAGATCAAGGGCCTGTGCCTCCGGCACCTGGGCTGGTGGGCCGACAAGCCGATCGCCCATCGCGACGGCACCCTGCCGATCGGCTTTGCCTATCCCAACCTCTTGATGTCCGAGAATTATAATTCCGCCGGCTCGCCCTATTGGGCCTTCAAGGCCTTCCTGCCGTTGGCGCTGCCTGAAACGCACCCATTCTGGACAGCGGAAGAAAAGGCTCCGGAAAATGAGCCGGCTATCATTCCGCAAAGGCATCCCGGCATGATTTTGTTGCGCAGCAGGGATGATGTCGTGGCACTCTCCTCCGGCCAGGAAAACCAGCAGATGCGGTTCGGCGCCGAGAAATATTCGAAATTTGCCTATTCCGCCCGCTACGGCTTCAGCATCGAAAGCGACGAGCGCATCTTTGCCGGTGGCGCCTTCGACAGCATGCTCGCCTTCAGCGACGACGGCCTACACTATCGCGTGCGCGAAACCAATGAAGAGACGAAGCTCGCCGGGGATACGCTTTACGCCAAATGGTCCCCCTATCCGGACGTGACAGTAGAGACCTGGCTGATGCCGGCCGCGCCCTGGCACATCCGCCTGCACAGGATCACCACGCCACGGCCGCTGCAGACGGCCGAAGGCGGCTTTGCCATCGCGCGGCGGGATTTCGAAGCCGATACGCTCTCCTCCGCCACTGGTGCCGCCTCTGCCATAGGCGAAGAGGATTTCAGCGGCATTCTCGACCTAGGCTCGACGATCCCACGCGAAGGCGTCGCGCAGAAGGCGCCGCCGAACACCAACCTCATCGTTTCCAAAACGCTGGTGCCGCAATTGCGGGGCACCATTCCGGCCGGCGAAACCATTCTCGTCTCTGCCGTGCTTGCGGAGAAAGACCCGTCCGCCGTCAATCACGCCTGGAACAAGCCACCCGCAAAACCCGATATCGATGCCTTGCGCGCCCTCGTCAAAGACAAAGGCATCACGGTCAGCGCCATCAAGGCACCGGGTCGCCTGCCATGACGCAATCCCTCTCCGGCCGTCCGGCCATCGCATTTGCCATGCAACCATCGCGCACGCAGCATGTTCTTCCAGACGCACTTATTCAGCGCCTCGATACTATCGGTCGCGTGCTCGATGCCGCACCGATGCAAAGCTTCGACGACGAGCGTGTGGCCAAGCTGCTCGCGGAAACCGAAATCCTGATCACCGGCTGGGGCGCTCCGACGATCGATGCTGCTGCGCTCGCAAAGGCGCCGCATCTGAAGCTGGTGGTCCACGCCGCCGGCACGGTGAAAGGCCTGCTCGGCGACAGCCTCTTCGATCGCGGCATCCTGGTCAGCCATGCCGCCCAGGCCAATGCGCTTCCGGTCGCCGAATTTACGCTTGCGGCCATCATCTTTGCCGGCAAGAAGGTCTTTCGCTTTCGCGACTTCTACGTTGCCGACCGCAATCGCCAGCGGACGGTACCGATGCAGGCCGAAGCCATCGGCAATTACGGCCGCACCATCGGCATCATCGGCGCCTCGCGGATCGGCCGGCGGGTGATCGAGCTGCTGGCGCCCTTCAATTACCGCATCCTGCTCTATGACCCGATGATCGATGCGGCCGAAGCGACACGCCTCGGCGTCGAAAAGGCCGAGCTGGACGCGCTGATGGCATCGGCCGATATCGTTTCCCTGCATGCACCCTCGCTGCCTGCCACAAGGCACATGATTAACGCCCGACGCCTCTCGCTAATGAAAAAAGGGGCGACGTTCATCAATACGGCACGCGGCGCACTGGTCGATGAAGCGGCCCTGATCGGCGTGCTAAAGACCGGGCGTATCGACGCGATCATCGACGTCACCGATCCGGAAATTCCAGAAGCCGCCTCGGCGTTTTACGAGCTGCCGAACGTCTTCCTGACGCCGCATATTGCCGGTGCCGTCGGGTTGGAGCGAACCCGCCTCGGTGAGATGGCGGTCGACGAAGCCATCCGCTTTATCGAAGGCAAGCCGCTCCTCTATGAAATCCGTCGCGAGGATATGGCGCGGATGGCATGATGCGACGCAGCAAATCCATGAAAACACCCTGAAATCGCCCCATTTCGGCACAGACAAACAACCCGTTTTTAATCATTCCGCGCTAGCAATCTCATGAGCGTGTGTCCGTCAAAAGCTCGGTTTCGAATTTTTGGAAAGGACCATGCGCCGGCAGGTTGTTGCTGCGTATCGTGTGCCTCCGGAAGACGCACGGCGCAGCAATGAAGAGGTTCTAGTAATGCGTAGCCGCGTCCTTTCCATTCTGGCCGTAATGCTGCTCGGCGTGCTGGCGGGCTGCGCCACCGCACCCCGCCATACTCGCAACATCTGCGCGATCTTCGACCAGCGCGACGGCT
Organism: Rhizobium sp. 11515TR; assembly: GCF_002277895.1. NCBI lineage: Bacteria > Pseudomonadati > Pseudomonadota > Alphaproteobacteria > Hyphomicrobiales > Rhizobiaceae > Rhizobium > Rhizobium sp. 11515TR. The sequence goes on from NZ_CP022998.1 coordinate 213,894, forward strand.
GGTTCAACAATTGGCAGCGGGCTGCCGAACGCACTGAACGCAAATACGGCGTGCCCGTGCCAATCCTGATGGCGACGATCTATACCGAATCCGGCTTCCGGCCGCGCGCCCGCCCGCCGCGGCGCTATTTGCTCGGCTTCATTCCCTGGAAGCGCCCGACGACGGCTTACGGCTATTCACAGGCGCTTGACGGCACGTGGGACAAGTACAAGCGCGAAACCGGCAACTGGACGGCGAGCCGCACCAATTTCGCCGACGCCATCGACTTCGTCGGCTGGTATCACTACCAGACGCACCTGCAGACCGGCATTGCCCTGAACGATTCCTACGATCTCTATCTCGCCTATTATTCCGGCGCCAAAGGCTATCTGCAGGGAGCGTGGCGCGGCAATGGAACCGCCCTTGCCGGCGCCAAGCGCTTCAACGGCATGACGCGGATCTACGCTCAGCAACTGCCGAGCTGCAGCTGATCTCGAAACGAGAAAACTCAATACCGCGGCTTTAAGGCCTCGGCTCCAGCAAGTTCAACCCGCCATCTTCGCCCCAGATATCGGCAACCGATACCTGCTGACCCGTGCGGCTGCTCTGCAGCGCGGCAATGCCGCAGAGAACCGACATCGCTCCAGCCCGCGAGCCAGCCCGCTGCTTGAGCTCGTCATTCGGGCCGGAGCGCAAGAGCATATTGCGCAGCCGGTCGTCGCCGCCATAATGCCCACCGGATGAATGCGGTACCCATATCCGCTCGACATCGCCGAAATTCTTCATAACGACGATCTCGTCTGCCGGCGGTGTCGTCCAGTTCTGCTTCTCGTATTGGCGCAGCTCGATGCGGCCCTTGTGTCCGTTGAAGGCGATGTGATGCCCTTCGATCGGCATGTAGGTATTAAGGGAATAGGAGACATTGACGCCGTTGCGATAGCGGATGGATGCCACCATCGTGTCCGGAATATCGATATCCTCGCGGAATACGCAGGCATCGCGCACATAGCCGTCGACGGATGAGGGGTCTTCATAGAGGCTTTCGAGTAGCGGCGTTGCGCTGATATCGAGATAATAGTCGCACTCGTCCTTGAAACGACAGGTGCGACAGCGCTCGCCGCGGAACGGGCCTTTGCGGCCATAATGCTTGAGATCGGCAAAGGCGGCGACCGTTTCCGGATCGGAATCCAGATACCAGTTCAGAAGGTCGAAATGATGCGTCGCCTTATGAACGAAGAGGCTGCCGGAATTTTCGACATAAGCATGCCAGCGGCGGAAGTAATCGGCACCATGGCTGGTGTCGAGATACCAATGGAAGTCGACAGAGGTGACATCGCCGATGACACCGGAATTGATCAGCTCCTTGATCTTCGCCGCCGTCGGCGCGAAGCGGTAGTTGAAGGAGATATCCAGCCGTTTGCCGGTACGCGCCTCCGCATTGAGGATGCGCTTGATCTTGCCGACCGTCGTCGTCATCGGCTTCTCGCTGATGACATCGGCGCCAGCCTCCATCGCCTTGACAATCAGATCGTCATGGGTGGAATCGCGGCTGCAGACGATGACGAGATCCGGCTTTTCCGTCCGCAGCAATTCGTCGAAGTCGGTATAGATAGGCACCGATGCGCCGATATAGTCGAGCGCCCGCTTTGCCCGCATGGCGTTGAGATCGCAGACCGCCACGAGCTCGACCTCGCTGCTCCAGCGCTCGACCAGATCCCTGCCCCACATGGTCACGCCACGATTTCCCGTGCCGACCAGTGCGTAGCGTTTTTTCGATGACTGCATCTGCTCCTCCAGAATCTGCAAACAGCGATAATGAGGCCTCGGCGGCCTGAATTCATTTCGGCGGCGTGCCCCTCACCCCGCTCGCGGGGAGAGGGGCTTTCCCTGCCATGCCCACGCCTGCTGAGGGTGGCGAGCTAGAATGCTTCGCTCCGTCGTCCCCCTCTCCCCGCTTGCGAGGAGAGGGCTAGGGTGAGGGGCCAAGCACGGCAGCATCTGCAGGCTAGTACGGCGACCTCTCCATCGCCGTCCAATCCGGCGCGACCGACGAACCGAGACCGACAGCACCGATAACGGAGCTGATCGCAAGTTGCCCCGCCTCGATCCGCAATCGTGTGCGGCCATTGCTGACACGGTAGAGATCTGAATGCGCCTCGGCGAAAGCGGCCTGCTCCGCCTCCGGCGCACCGGCCATGCCGTCGACATAGTGATGGCCGTTGCGCTCGATATGCGTCATGCCGATGAGGGAGGCGAGCGCCAGATCCTGCTGCACGGCAAGGCCACCCTGCGTGGTCAGATCCTCGGCCGACATGAAATAGGAAATGCCATCCTCGGCGCTCCATTTGGCGACGCGCGCCCGGTTCAATAGCGAGCGATAGAAACCCTTGCAGGATTTCGAGGATATACCGGTATAGCCCAGCCCCCTCGCCGTAACGAAGGCATCGATATCGGCATCGGATTCGTCGATTTCCACCGGCTTGAAGGAGGCAAGCACCTCGACCGGCTTCTCGAAAGCATGGGCGCGAGCGATCGGCTGTTCGACGAACAGGACCGATGCCGCAAATCTTGCCAGCCTCGGCTCCGCCTTCACGCGGGAAAGCAGATCAGCGACCGCCTCGGCGGATGAGAATTGTTCGTTGCCGTCTAGCGTCACCGAGTAATTGGACACCTTCGCATCGATAACGGCAGCGACGCGGCAGAGGCGATCAATATCAGCCTCGGCTGCACCCGAAACCTTGACTTTGAAGAAGGTCAGGCCGTAGGCGTCGATCGCCTCTTCGAAACTTTCCGGCAGGCCGTCATTCAGCCGCTCGCTTGGCGGAATATCGCCTGGCACGATGGCGTCCACCAGACCGACGGTATGGCGGGCGGCAAGGCTTGCGGCCGGCTGCAAGGTTGCAAGGAAACCTGAGAGATCGAAGCCCGAGAGATCGCGCGTAGTGGAAGCATCGATGCCAGGGCGGTTCGCCTTGATCGCTTGCGCGACGGTCAGCCCCTCCAGCCGGCAGAGCGCATCGAGAATGGCCCGATTGGCAAGTGCCAAGCCGAATGATGCGACAAGCCCGTTCAGCTTCTCGGCTGCCGCTTGCGCATGATGCGAGGCCTCGACGGCGGCATGCAGGCCGAAAGCCGTTCCTGACCCGGCACTTCGCAACGCATCGAGCGCCAGTGCCAGCGACCGTCGCAGCTGGTTTTCATTGTCGGCGTTGGAAAGCTCGGGCGATTTGTCGAACCATTTCGGCACCATCAGCTCGGCAGCCATCCCCTCGGCCGAGCGCCCTTGCGTATCCACGATGCGCACCCGTAAAAAGATCTGCCGCGCCTCGCGCAAGGTTGCTGCGCCGAAACGGAAGGGCAGCCGCAGCTTGACCGGGCGCTTGAATGCCTCGGCCTCGACAAGCCTGATTTTCAATGGATCGGTCATGATGTTAGGCGGCTCCCGTGATGGTCAGGCAAGTCTATTTGCTTGGGATCGGAGTGAGAGGGCATTCGTTCGTTGCAGAACCGGTTCTTCAAATCTCCGGCTCCGTCGCATTGTAGCGACAGGCTCACGCTATCCCCTCCATCCCCAATTCCCTCCAGAACCAGGAAAAGCAAATGCTTGATCAATCAAGCAATGTAACCATATGGTTACAAGATCGCGCGTTACCTCCAGCCTTGTCAATCACCTTTTGAAAATTTCTCGAAACCGCTGCGCTGCCCGGCACTACGCCCGGATAGAAGCGAGCGTGACGGCAACGATATGCTCACCCCACTCATTCAGCGCATCCGGGGACGTTAGCTTCCGCGCGAAAATCGTCGATAGTGTATGGCGGTTCGACAGATAGAAAAAGCCAAGTGCCGCGATCGTGAGATAGACGGATATGGGATCGACCGCCGGCCGGAAAATGCCAAGTGCCTCCCCACGGCGCAGCACGTCCGCAAGTTCGTCGATCAGATGCGAATGCATGGCCGAGACTTTGTCGGAGCGCTGCAGATAATGCGCATGATGCAGGTTTTCGGTGGCAAGCAGACTCAGAAACTCAGGATGCGCAAGAAAATGCCGCCAGGTGAACAAGGCCAGCTCCCGTATCCCCTCTTCCGGATGGCGATGCGCGAGATCGAGCTGTTTTTCGGCATTACGGATCGTCGCATAGGTCGCCTCCAGAACGGCGAGATAGAGCCCCTCCTTGTCGCCGAAATAATGATAGAGCATCCGCTTGTTCGTTTGTGCCCGCGCTGCGATCGCATCCACCCTGGCGCCACCGAAGCCATGCGCGGCAAATTCCTCCGTCGCCGCGTCTAGGATCGTGGCATGGGTGCGCTGCGGATTGCGCGACGCTTTTCTCGACCGCTTGCCCACGACCTTGTCGGTATCCACTTGCGCTTTATTTTCAGTCTCTTGTCTCGCCCTGACCGCCATGGACGATCTCCTTCCGAACGGTAGCATTAGCGACGGATGCTGCCGGTTCCGGCATGCATCGTTTTGATCGCCGCACGATTGGCGCTTGACAGCGGTCGCGTTTCTATCCAACTTGTAACCAAATAGTTATATCATGCAAAGCAGTTCGTAAATCATCGGTTCACTGGGGAGGAGACCAGGATGACGTTGACGATCGACCGCCGGCAGTTGCTAGCCGGCATGGCAGCCACGCTTGCCTTCAGCGGTATGGGACTTTCACGCGCCAATGCGGCAACCGCGATGCGTCTTCTTTGGTGGGGGTCGAAGGAGCGCAGCGACCGGACATTTGCAGCCGTAAAGGCATATCAGGCCAAGAACCCGGATATCACCATCGCCGGCGAATCCTTCGGCTGGGACAGCTATTGGACGCGCTTGGCCACCCAGACCGGCGGCGGCAACGCGCCCGACCTCATCCAGATGGATTACCGCTACATCTTCGAATATGCCCGTCGCGGCGCGCTGCTCGATATGACGCCTTACCTCGGCAAGAGCCTGGCAATCGAAGATTTCGGCCCGGCCAACATCGATTCCGGCAAGGTTGATAACAAGATCTACGGCGTCAGCCTCGGCGTGAATTCCTCAATGGTCGTCGTCAACTCGGCCGCCTGGAGCGAAGCCGGCGTCGAGCCGCCGCATGACGGCATGGCCTGGGAGCAGCTCGGCGATGCCTGTGCCAAGGTGACAGCCGCCAAGAAACGCCGCGGCTTCTATGGCACGGCCGATGCAAGCGGCGGTGAGCCGGCCTTCGAATGCTGGCTGCGCCAGCGCGGCAAGGCGCTCTACACGGCCGACGGCAAACTGGCCTTCGAGGCTAAGGATGCCACTGAATGGTTCGATTTCTGGGGCCATATGCGAGAGATTGGTGCCTGCACGCCAGCCGACGTCCAGGCGCTGGACCAGCAGACCCTCGAAACCGACATGCTCGTGACCAAGAAGGCGGCCGTCAGCTACGCCCATTCCAATCAGTTCGTTGCCATTCAGGGCTTGGTCAAGGAGAAGCTTGATATCGTCTCCTATCCGGCCAATGCCGACAGCAAGCCCGGCCAGTATCTAAAGCCGTCCATGCTGATGTCGGTTTCGGCAACGTCCGCGAACAAGGATGCCGCCGTCGCCTTCGTCAATTACCTGGTCGAAGACCCGGAAGGCACCAAGGCACTCGGAGTCGAGCGCGGCGTTCCGCCTTCAAAAAAGATCCGCGATCTCCTGACGCCGGGTCTGGACCCCGTCAGCAAGCAAGTGGTCGACTATATCGGCCGGCTGACACCGCATGTCGGAGCGCTGCCACCGTCACCGCCGAACGGCGCCGGCGAGAATGCGTTCCTGTTGAAGAAGATCGCCGAGGAGGTGGCCTTCGGCAAAACCAGCGCACAGGACGCTGGAACGAAGTTCACCGAACAGGCAGCAGCAAACATTACGCGAGGCTGATACCGTGGGTACAAACAGCAAGAGCGTTGCCGGCGGCTTGGCCGTCGGCGCGCGCGCGCCGTTGCGCGTGGAAACCGCTTATAAGGCGCCGAGCGCATTCGCGCGCAACGCACCCGGCTATCTCTTCCTTCTGCCGTGGTTCATCGGCTTCTTCGGACTGACCCTCGGGCCTGCGATTGCCTCGCTCTATCTCTCCTTCACCGATTACAATCTGCTGCAGTCGCCAAACCTGGTCGGCATGGAGAACTACGTGCGGATCGCAACGGCCGACGACAAGTTCCTGTCGTCGATGAAGGTGACGCTGTTCTATGTCGTCTGTTCGGTGCCGCTGAAGCTCGCCTTCGCGCTGCTGGTAGCGCTGCTGCTCAACCGCGGCATCAAGGGCCTGCCGGTCTACCGTGCCATCTTCTACCTGCCCTCGCTGCTCGGCTCCAGCGTCGCGATCGCGGTGCTGTGGCGGCAGATCTTCGATGCCGACGGCATCGTCAACACCCTGCTCTGGTACGCCTTCGGCATCAACGGGCCGAGCTGGATCTCCAATCCCGATTATTCGCTCTATACGCTCGTCATTCTCGCCATCTGGCAGTTCGGTTCGCCGATGATCATCTTCCTCGCCGGCCTGCGCCAGATCCCCACCGATCTCTATGAGGCCGCCAGCCTTGACGGCGCTTCCAAGGCGCGGATCTTCTTCAAGATCACCCTGCCGCTTCTGACGCCGGTCATTTTCTTCAACGCGGTGGTCCAGACGATTGACGCCTTCAAGGCCTTCACGCCGGCTTATGTGATTTCATCCGGCACCGGCGGGCCGATCGATTCGACGCTGTTCTACACGCTCTATCTCTACCAGGAAGCCTTCGGCTATTTCCGCATGGGCTATGCCTCGGCGCTGGCCTGGATCCTGGTGATCATCATCGCGATCTTCACCGCCTTCTCCTTCCTCTCCGCTCGTTATTGGGTCCATTACGATGACTGACGCGAAGCTCACTCATTTTGCCGAGGACATGAAGCCGCCGCGCGAGCGTCCATGGTTCCTCTCCGTCCTCATCCACGTCGCTCTCGTCGCCGCGTCGATCGTGATGCTCTATCCGCTACTATGGATGCTGTCCGGTTCGATCAAGGACCAGAACGAGATCTTCGGCACGGCGTCGCTGATCCCCTCGCAATTCGATTTCAGCTCCTATGCCCGCGGCTGGTTCGGCGGCCAGGTCACCTTCGGCAAATTCGTCTGGAATTCAGCCGTCATCGCCGTGCTATCGGTCATCGGTAACGTCATTTCCTGCTCGCTGGCGGCCTACGCCTTCGCGCGCTTAAATTTCTGGGGCAAGAATTTCTGGTTCGCCCTGATGCTGGGCACGCTGATGCTGCCCTATCACGTCACGCTGATCCCACAATATATCCTCTTCCTGAAGCTTGGCTGGGTAAAAACCATGCTGCCGCTCGTCGTGCCGAAATTCCTGGCCGTCGACGCCTTCTTCATCTTCCTGATGGTGCAGTTCTTCCGCGGCATTCCGCGCGAGCTGGACGAGGCCGCGATGATGGATGGCTGCAGCCCATGGCGCATCTACTGGCGCATCATGCTGCCTCTGTCGCTTCCCGTTCTGGCGACGGCCGCCATCTTCTCCTTCATTTGGACCTGGGACGATTTCTTCGGGCCGCTGATCTATCTCTCCGACATCAATACCTACACGGTGCAGCTCGGCCTGCGCTCCTTCGTGGATTCCACCGGAAGTTCCGACTGGAGCAGCCTGTTTGCCATGTCGAGCCTGTCACTGATCCCGGTCTTCCTGATCTTCCTCTTCTTCCAGAGGCTGCTGATCGACGGCATCGCGACCGCCGGCCTCAAACGCTGATTATGAACCTCGCAGCCCCAAATACCCAAGATTTGGGGCTGCGAACCAACAAACCCACGAAAGGAAATGTCGCATGAGCGCGCTGCGCTTCGCCGCCATCGGCCTAAATCACGATCATATCTACGGCCAGGTCAACGTCATGCTGCGGGCCGGCGCCGAACTCGTCGCCTTCCACTCAGTGGAAGACGATCTCGCCGCCACCTTCGCCGAGCGCTTTCCGCAGGCGAAACGCGTTGCCGATAAACGAGAAATTCTCGAGGACAACTCCATCGCCCTGATCGTCAGCGCCGCGATTTCCAGTGAGCGTGCCGGCCTTGCTATCGAGGCCATGCGCCACGGCAAGGACGTGATGCTCGACAAGCCCGGCATGGTGACGCTGGATCAGCTCGCGGAAGTCAAAAAGGTGCAGGCCGAGACCAAGCGTATCGTCTCCATCCTCTACTCCGAGCACTTCGAAACGGCATCGACCGTCAAGGCCGGCGAACTGGTGAAAGCCGGCGCCATCGGCAAGGTCATTCACACGACGGGCCTCGGTCCGCACCGTCTGCGCAAACCGACCCGGCCGGACTGGTTCTTCGATCGCAAGCGCTATGGCGGCATCATCGCCGACATCGCCTCACATCAATGCGAGCAGTTTCTGTTCTTTGCAGACTCCCTCGAAGCCGAAGTGCTGTCGGCAACGGTGTCCAACCGCGCCAATCCGGAAACGCCCGGCCTGCAGGACTATGGCGATTTCCATGTGAGGACACCTGACGTGACGGGTTATGTCCGGGTCGACTGGTTCACGCCGGACGGGCTTTCCACCTGGGGCGACGGCCGCCTGTTCATTGTCGGCACGGAAGGCACGATCGAGCTGCGCAAATATATCGATGTCGCCGGCCGGCCCGGCACCGACCATCTCTTCCTCACCGACCGCAAGGGCATGCAGCATATCGACTGTGCCGGAGTGGAGTTGCCCTATGGCCGACAGCTTGTTGCCGACATCAGAGATCGCACCGAAACGGCCATGGGTCAGGAACATTGCTTCAAGGCCATGGAGCTGGCGCTGAAGGCGCAGGCCCTTGCCGAGGCAACATCGCTCAACAACATTCAGAGGTAGTTGCGACATGTCCGACATCAAGAAAGTCGCGATCATCGGCCTCGGCATCGGCCGCTCCCATATCGTCGAAGGCTATCTGCCGCATTCGGACCGTTTCGAGGTCGCCGTCCTCTGCGATCTCAACGAGGAACGCCTGAATGCCGTCGGCTACGAATTCGGCATCGGCAGGCGCCTCAAGGATTTCTCCGAAGTCCTCAACATGCCCGATATCGACATCATCGACATCTGCACGCCGCCCGGCTCGCATTTCCAGCTCATCATGCAGGCGCTTGCCGCCGGCAAGCATGTGGTCTGCGAAAAGCCGCTTGTGGGATCGCTGGCCGATGTCGATGCGGTCATCGCGGCCGAAAAGACGGCCAAGGGCCGTCTGATGCCGATCTTCCAGTATCGCTATGGCGACGGTATCCAGAAGGCGAAGCGCATCATCGCGTCAGGCATTGCCGGCAAGCCCTATATCGCGACGTCGGAGACGCATTGGGTGCGCGGCGCCGATTACTATGCAGTCCCTTGGCGCGGCAAGTGGGACACCGAGCTCGGCGGCGTGCTGATGACGCACTCCATCCATCTGCACGACATGCTGACCTATCTGATGGGACCGATCGCAGGCCTCTTCGGCCGCGTCGCCACCCGCGTCAACAATATCGAGGTGGAGGATTGCGCCAGCGCCAGCCTGCTGATGGAAAATGGCGCGCTCGCCACCATCAGCGCGACGCTCGGCTCGCAAGAGCAGATCAGCCGCCTGCGACTCGCCTTCGAAAACGTCCTGATCGAAAGCAACCACGAGCCCTACAGCCCCGGCCAGGATCCCTGGAAGATCATTCCCGCCAATGATGAGATCGGCGCGAAGATCGATGCGCTGCTCGCCGACTGGTCACCGATTCCCAACCGCTTCAACACGCAGATGAGGCTGTTCCACGAAGCTTTGGTGTCCGGCGGACCGCTGCCGGTGACGACGGCCGATGCCCGCCAGGCGCTGGAACTGGTCACCGCATTCTACGAATCGTCGGAAACCCGCACCGAAGTCCGCTTCCCCGTCGGGCCGGAAGCCAAGAAATACAAGAGCTGGAGGCCGTCATGAACATTGCCCCGCGAGCCGTCGGAACCAAGAAGGAGGAGGCGCCCATGGCGACAAGCGTATCGCTGCAGAAGGTTATCAAGCGCTATGGCGAGCTTCAGGTGGTTCACGGGATTGATCTGGAAATCGAGCCGGGGGAATTCACCGTTTTCGTCGGTCCCTCCGGCTGCGGCAAGTCCACGCTGCTGCGCATGATCGCCGGCCTCGAGCCGATTTCCGGCGGCGGGCTCTATCTCGACGGCAGCCGCATGAACGATGTCCCCGCCTCCAAGCGCGGCATCGCCATGGTCTTCCAGTCCTATGCGCTCTATCCGCATATGACCGTCTACAAAAACCTTGCCTTCGGCCTCGAAACCGCCGGCATGAAGAAGCAGGACATCCAGCCGCGCGTCGAAAAGGCAGCCGAGATCCTGCAGATCAAGCAGCTGCTGCAGCGCAAGCCGAAGCAGCTTTCCGGCGGCCAGCGCCAGCGCGTCGCCATCGGCCGCGCCATCGTCCGCGAACCGAACATCTTCCTCTTCGACGAGCCGCTTTCGAACCTCGACGCCGAACTGCGCGTGCAGATGCGCGTCGAGATCGCCCGCCTGCACCAGCGTCTCGGCAATACCATGATCTATGTCACCCACGACCAGACCGAGGCCATGACCATGGCCGACAAGATCGTGGTGCTGAACGGCGGCAAGATCGAGCAGGTCGGCGCGCCGCTCGACCTCTACAACAAGCCGAAGAACAAGTTCGTTGCCGGCTTCATCGGCTCGCCGAAAATGAACTTTCTCGATGCGAAGATCGTCGCTTCCGACGATGGCTCCGCTGTCATCGACCTCGCCGGCCAGACGGTGCGCCTGCCGCGACGGCTGGGTAGCCTACAGCCGGGGCAACCCGTCACCCTCGGCGCCCGCCCGGAGCACCTGAACGTCGGCGATCGTGGGGTAGGACTGGGCAGCGCCCGCGTCGATCTTGTCGAGCATCTGGGCGGCCAGACGATCCTCTATGTGACACTGCATGGCGGCCAGGCACTGACGGTGGCGCTGGAAGATCAGCAGGCGATCCGCGCCGGCGAGATGGTCAGCATCCATATCGATCCCGAGCGCTGCCATCTATTCGGGCCGGATGGGATGACGCTGTAGAAGAGCTGGCGCAGAACCCATCTCACCCCTGGCGGGCGAGAAAGTAAAAACTTAGGATTAGGCGAGGGCTCGTCTCTCGTCTAATTCTTAGTTTTTACAAGAGCGGGGGTAGGCATGGACGCAATCAGCTTCCAGTCTATTGGCGCAAGAAACGGCCCCTCTCTTGCAATTTCAATGACTTAGAAATTGCGCTGAGCTTTTGAATGCGCTGAACCTCCAATGTCGCAATTCCTAAACCAATGAAATTGCTTTCTCGCCCGCCAGGGGCGAGATAGACCTCCGCACCTCCTCACACTTCGACGATCCGCCGGCTGCCGACGGAGCGGATTTGCCCGGATGGAATGACATCGGCCGGAACGCCCTCCCGCCGGTGCAGCCGAATCCGCCGGCTGCCGGGCGCAAGATGGAACCAGTCCTCCTCCGCCCGATAGGCTTCCAGATCGATCTGCACTGATTGCGCCAGCTGATTAGTGCTGAGGTCAAGGAACCAGTCCCCGCCCTCCTGCACCGCTGACGCCGTGATTTCGGCATCGTGGAATGCCTTGGTGCGGCCAAGGGGGAAGTAAAACGCCTCGGCAATCACCGCGCCGGTTATCGAGTTCGTCAGCCGCGCGACCGTGACATCATGCGACGGCGGCCCGAAACGGAAAGCATAGGTCGTGTCGAAGAAGGCGCCGAAAAGATCAGTGCAGGCTATCTTTTGCTTGCCGCGCGCTTCGAGCACCAGATCGCGGCCCCCACCGACGACGATCTGACGGCCGTCGCGCAGGCAGGAGACTTCGATGGTCAGATCGAGCGCCGCATCGCTCTCGTTGATGACATGTACGTCGAGACCGTTCGTGCCCTCGTCCATTAATAATACCAGCACCGGCCGGAAAGCGCGGCGCAGCCCATACCAGACCGGCTTGGGCTCCCCGGTCGAATCGATCACGCCCCAGCCGGCACCGGGAAGCAGATCCTGCAGCGTCCAGACGAGCGCGCCGTTGCAGCCGGAACCGTGACGGCGCCACTCGGCATAGGTTTCCTCGGCCACCTCGCCGGTCACGGCGCGGGAGAGGTTGAGATAGAGATCAGGGTCTTCCCGCCGTAGCTTGTTTGGCTCGAAGCCATAAAGCTCCTGAAGATAATGATCGCGCACATCCTCGAAATCCCAGGATGCGCCGCGATCGCGCGGCACGCGCTCCTTCCATAGCGGGCTATGGACGGCAGGGACCGGCAGATGCTGGCCGAGCGTGCGGGCTTGCGGCACCTGCGCGAAAGCCAGGCTCTCGGCGGCGAAGCGAACATCGGCGCGACGCGCATCGGTAAGCGGCCGCATATAGGCGCCGACGCCATAATAATGCGTGACGCCGGCATTCGGTGAAAACGGCATCGGCCCGCCAGAGGGCGAATTGACCACATAGGGCACATCAGGTCGCAGCGATTGCACCAGCGGCGGGATGATCTCCTCGACAACAGGGCTTTTCCAGAACTGTTCGGGCAGGCCCATCATGGCGGCCTGCTGGTGAATCTCACTGCCACCGCAAAGAACCGCCAGCGAGGGCGACAGCCGGGTACCGCCCAGAAACTGCGAAACCTCCGCCTCGACATGGGCGTTGAACGCCTTGTCATTCTTCGGATAGTCGAAATTGGCGAACATGAAATCCTGCCAGACCAGCAGGCCGAGTTCGTCACAGAGACGAAAGAATTCCGGCGTCTCGTAAGCCATGGTGCCACCGATGCGGATCATGTTCATGCCGGCCTCAGCCGCCAGCCGCAGCCAGGGTTCATAGTCATCGCGGTCCCCAGGCAGGCGTACGATATCGGCTGTGGTCCAGACCGCGCCACGGCAGAAAATCCGCTCGCCATTCACGACAAGAGCGAAATCCTGGCCATGGGCACCACGATCGATCGACAGCCGGCGAAAACCGGTCTGCCCGAGCGCATGCCCCACACCATCGACGACGAGCGTGACGCCATAAAGTTGCGGCACGCCATGCGTATGCGGCGACCAGGGCGCCACATCGGGAATTTTCAGGATTGCGGTATAGCGCCCGGCACCATCCTTTTCGAAGGCCTGCTCCGCCTCCCCGCAGCGCAACAGCAGCTCTTCAACATCGCTCTCGATCGAGAGCGAGGCATAGAGCCTACCCTCGCCATTCTCGAGCAAGTCCGGCCGCAAGGAGAGATCGCGAATCACAGGCGCGCTCGACCGCAGCAGCGTAATCGGTCGCCAAGGACCGACAGCCTGAACCTCAGGGCACCAACCAGGCATATGGCCGAGCAGCGTCGTGCGCACCATCCGCAGACCCTGCGGCGTAATCATCTGCGGCCGCCAGCGCGCGCGGGGGCCGGGCTCGGAAAGCTTCGGCTCCAGCGCACGGAAGCAGAGCGCTAGCTCGTCGCCGCCAAGCAGGGTGACGTCGACGTCGTGAGCCTCGAACATGCTCTCGGACACGAGGATTTGCTGGCCATTCAGGAAGACTTCGCAAAGCGTCGCCAGCCCCTCCAGCCGCAAGACCGCCTCACCGGCCTCAGCATCCACCAGACGGCAGATGTACCAGGCATCCCGGTCGTGAAGCGGCTGTGGCTTCGTCCGGTCGAAGCGTCCGGCCTTTTCCAGGGCTTCCGCCACCGTGCCGGGCACGGGCGCCGGGATAAAGCCGGACGTCAGCGGCACATCGGAGGGCACGATGCAGGTGCCCGCCTCCGTCAGTACCAGATTCCAACCCTCGCTCAGCCGCATTCCGCCGCCGAGATCCACCAAGCGCCCGCCCATGATATCTTCCGGGGATTTCCCCGCCCCAATATGTTCAGAAATAATCCAGCCGTATGACGATGGAACGGAAGCCGGTCAAAGCTTCCGTTCGAGTTCGCTCATCATGGAATCCCACGCATCGGCGGCGGGATCAAGCGCCGTGCGCAATGGCTCGAATTTCTTGCGCGTAATGGCGCGAGCCAGCTGGAACTGCACCGATTTTGCGGTCTCGGAAATTTTCCGCGCTTCGCCGGCGGCATTGGCCAGATCGGCCGCAAGCCAATCGAAATGACTGCCGGAAAGCTCGAAATTGGCACCGAGCTGACGCAGCGTGTTGAACGCATATTTATGAAAGAAGCCAAAGGGCCGTTCAGCGACTGCTTCCACCTGGGCCGGGAAGATTTCGGCGAAGGCGCGGATCGGATTGGCCTTGGGCCGCCGCCGGAAATGGAAGGACAGAAGCTGCCGCGCCGCCTGACGGATCGCGGCTTCGTCGGGTGCCTTCTCCGGGAACTTCGCAAATTCCGTATAGGGCAGGAAGGGCAGGTCCTCATCCGTCAGATGCAGCTGGAAAAGCCCGTCGAAATCCTCGCCCGACAGGCTGAAGAACCCGCCATTGTGGAAATAATCGACCGTGCGGCCGTGCATGTCGAGCCGGTTGATCGCCACCGTCGTCTTGCCGTGCTCGCGGCGATAGCCGACCCCTTGAGTATCCGGCATGAAGAAGGAATCCATCTCCACCAGGCAGAGCCGACCGCGGCCGATCTGCTCGGCGACATGGTTCTGCACCTTGTCGTAGATCGCAAGCTCGGTGCAGCGCACGCCATAGAGCGCTTCCAGATCCTCGAGCGGCACCTTGAAGAAGGTGAACTGGTCGCCCTCGAAATCCTGTGTCACCGTGAAGCCGAGCATGGCTTCCGGCGGCAGCTTCAGGCTCGAAAGCACCTCGATCCAGAGATCGATATAGCAGTTGGTCTCGGGCCACATGCGCTCGCTGTCGTGGAGCGCATGTGGCTTGTAGGTGGCGGGATCCAGTCCCTGAAACACGGCAGCCATGGGTGCGATCAGCCCCACAGCGCCTTACGCACGCTCTCGGGCCATTCCTTGGTGTCGAGACCATGGGTGTGGAACAGCGCCAGCGCAATGCGCTCCAGGCCGAAGCCGACGCAGGCCGTGTGCACGACGCGGCCATCGGCAAAATTCAGGCCCCACTTCGTGCCGAAGGCATCCTGGTGGTAGTTGAAGCTCATGCAGGCGGTCGGCTTGGCGGTCGAGGTGATCGGGATCAGCAGCTCGAACTTCAGGTTCTGGTCGCGCTGGTTGTTGGCGAGCATCTTACCGGCCCGCCCGAAGAACGGGTCGTTGGCGACGTCGATGGTCACGTCGAGGCCGACGGCCTTCATCATCTCCACACCGCGATCCATCCAGCTCTGGCGGAAATCCGTCACATGTTTTTCGCTGCCCATGCAGACATATTCGCGCATGCGGAAGAGCTGCTGGCGGGCCGGGTCCTTGGAAGGCTCGTGGCGGAAGCAATAGGATTGCAGGTCGTAGAGCGCGCCGTCTTCCGGAATGGCGCCGCGCTTGGCAACCGTCGGATAGAGCGGATAGCAGGCGGCGGGCGTCAGCACGATATCGGTCGCCTGTTGGTCTTTCGTCCAGTCGTCACCGACTTCCATGCACTTCAGCAGGCTCATATGGTCGAGCTCGTTGCCGCAGAAGCTGTGCACCGTGCCGGCCAGCTGCGGGAAGCTCTTCATGTAGCCGCTCGCCTCGAAGAAGGCGCGGTTCATGCCGGGCGGAAAGCGGATTGCTTCGGCGCCATCGGCGCCGCCGAATTTGTCGATCAGGCGCTCGAAAGCGGAAATGACGTCTTCGAACTGGCCGCTGCGGCCGTAGAGACCATCAACGCCGGTGTCGATCAGCAGACCGGATTCGAAAAGACGGTCGAGAAACGATGTTTGCATATCCATGACGATTACCCCAACAGGCTGGTATCTTGTTTGTGGACGAGCAGCATGGTCGACGTATTGCCGAGAATGCGGTCATTCGAGATCATCAATTGCGCCGAGTGCGCGTCGCGCAGGTGACGGCCGAGGCTGTAGGGCGTACCGTTCTTGTAGCCCATAATGCCGCAGATCAGCATCGCGTGATTGATGATCGGCAGGATCATCTCGGATGACGCGATCTTGACGTTGTTCATCGCCACGGCAAAAGCCATCGACGACAGACGGTCCGCATCGAGCTTCGCCTCCTCATAGGCCTTCAGCCCGGCAACCACGTTGGATTTCACCATCTGCAGCATGCTGGAGGCTTCGGCGAGACGCAGTGCGCCGGGCGGTTGTGCGCCGGGAGACTTGCGGGCAGCGGCACGAACAAAAGCCTGTGCACGCGAAACCGCATCGGCGGCAATGCCATACCATACGCCACTCCAGAGCAGGTGCGAGCTTGCCAGCATCGATTGCGCGGCGATCTCGGCAAATGGCTTCGGCAGGATCTGCTTGGCCGGCGCCACGCCCTTAAACAGGAAGCCGTCGGAGCAGGTGCCTCGCATGCCGAGCGTGTTCCACTCGACCGTGCGCTTGATGTCGTATTGATCCCTAAGGAAGCAGGTCAGCACCTGATCGGAAGACGCCGCCTCGGCATGGCTGCGCGAGGTAATCAGAATGGCGTCGGCATGGGCGCCGTAGGAAATGACGGTCGCATCCTTTTCGAGGGTGCAGGTATCGCCTTCAACCTTAATGGCGCAGATGCTGTTGCGCAGATTGCCGCCGATCCCGCCCTCGGTGGTCGCCGAAGCGAGCAGCAGCTGTTCCCTGGCGATGCGGCGCATGAAATCGCGGTGCCAATCGCTGTCGACGCCGTGCTCGACCAGGCTCGACAGCTTGATCTGGTGCATGGCGAAAACCATGGCGCTTGCAGCGCAGGCTTGACCGAGGATCGAGCAGAGCTCGGCGATTTCGGTCATCGACGCGCCTTCACCGCCGAGATCGGCGGGGATCTGGATGGAGAGCAGCTTCTCGGCGCGCATGGCGTCGACGGCTTCGCGTGGGAACCGGCCTTCGGCATCGACGGCATCGGCGTGCTGGCTGGCGATCGCTGCGACGCGGGCGGCGCGCACCGCCGCTCCTTCGCCCGACCCAACCTCGAGTAAAGCGACCGCCGCAGTCATTATGCGACCTTTCTACTATCGAGGATCATGCCGACGGTTCTTTCGATCGCGGCGATGCTGGCAAAGGACTTGCGGTTCAGCAGGTTGTCGGGAAACTCGATGTCGAAGGCTTCCTCGATGCCGAGCATCAACTGGACGGAAGCGAAAGAAGACAGGCCGGTCGCATAAAGATCAGCATCATCTTCGATCTGATCGATAGCAACGGGAAGCGCGCCGAACTTGGCCAGCAAATCGCGAATCGTCTTGTTCATAGTCTAGTTCCTTCTGGCAATGGTAAGCATAACCGCAGTTACGCCGTCTTATCCTTCGCCAAGAAGTAACAGGCAAAATAGAACATTCCGCTAAGCGACGTGGTAAATACAAACAACTTACACTTCGTAGAAAATTGCTATATTCAACATTTATCTGATGAAAATTTACCTTCCGTAAGTCATATAAACGATGACTTCCGCAAAAATATTATATTTATCTAATATTATGACATGTCGATTTTTGGAAGAGCGAGGCCTCGAAAAAGGTTAACGCACCAAAATTCGCCACTACGTTTTATTCGAAAACAACAACCACAATCAGAGCGTCAGTACAATATAACATCATAAGTACGCACTTTAGCTTTGCGGCGGATAGATATGCTCGCCGCCGCGATAGTCTGAAATCGAGTAGCAACCTTCACCCAGCTCACGGACGGAGCTCTGGCCGATATCGGCCTTGCCGTAGCCACCGGGAATATCGAGAATGTAGGTCGGCTGGCAAAGGCCGGAAATGCGGCCGCGCAGCGCCGCAACGATTGCCTGTCCCTCGGCGATGCCAACGCGGAAATGGCTGGTACCGGGCGCAAGGTCGGGATGATGCAGGTAATAGGGCTTTACGCGGGTTTCGACGAAAGCCTTCATCAGCGCCGCCAGCACGTCCGGATCGTCATTGATGCCCTTGAGGAGAACCGACTGACTGACCAGCACGATGCCCGCATCGACCAGCCGGGCGCAGGCAGCGCGCGCCTCCTCCGTCAGCTCGCGTGGATGGTTGGCATGCAGCGCCACATAGATGGTCTTGCCGCTCGCCTTCAGCGCCGCGATCAACGCCGCATCGACCTTCAAGGGGTCGACGACCGGAATGCGGGTATGGAAGCGGACGATCTTCACATGGTCGATCTCGGCAAGCTGCCTGAGAATCTCTTCCAGCCGGCGCGGCGAGAGAACCAGCGGATCGCCACCGGTCAGGATGACCTCCCATATCTCCTTGTGCTCGCGGATATAGGCAAAGGCGCCGTCCAACGCATCCCCATCCAGCGTACCGAGTCCCTGTGGCCCGACCATCTCGCGGCGGAAGCAGAAGCGGCAATAGACCGGGCAGACGTGCACAGCTTTCAGTAACACGCGATCCGGATAGCGATGAACGATGCCTTCGACCGGGCTATGCGCGTGATCGCCGATCGGATCGGCCCGCTCCTCCGGCGTAACGATGAGTTCGGCGGCATCCGGCACGAACTGTCGGGCAATGGGATCGGCAGGATTCTCGGGATCGATCAGGCGTGTCACGGTCGGCGTCAGGGCGACGGCATAGCGCTCCGCCACGGCTTCCAGCGCCATCACCTGATCGGCATCGATCAGCCCGGCACGCTCGAGCTCGCCGATAGTACGGATTGGGCGCATCACATTCATGCGTCGAACTCCGCGACCGGTGCCCACAGCACTTGCTCGATCCGCGAGGCACCGGTTGCCAGCATCACGAGCCGATCGAAGCCCAGCGCAATGCCGCTTGCCTCGGGCATGACGGCAAGCGCCTCCAGAAACTCCTCGTCCAGCGGATAGGTTTCGCCATAGACACGCTGCTTTTCCGCCATTTCGATCTCAAAACGACGACGCTGCTCTTCGGCATTGGTGAGTTCGCCGAAAGCATTGGCAAGCTCGACGCCACAGGCATAAAGCTCGAAACGCTCCGCAACGCGATGATCCCTGGCCGATGACCGCGCAAGCGCCGCCTCGGAAACAGGATATTCGTCAAGAATGGTGGCGCGTCCAAAGCCCAGATTCGGCTCGATCTTCTCCACCAATACGCGGCTGAAAAGATCCTGCCACAGATCGTCGTCGGCAACGCGAATGCCCGCCTTGCGCATATCCGCCGCCAGGCGCTCGCGATCCGTCGATCCGTCGAGACCGACGGACGCGAAGAGATCGATGCCGGCATAGCGCTCGAAGGCAGCAGCGACGCTAACGCGCTCCGGCGGCAGGAAAGGATCGGTTTCGGCGCCGCGATAGCTGAATTTCTTCGCGCCGACGGTCTCGGCCGCAAGCGCCAGAATTGCGGCGCAATCAGCCATCAGGACCTCATAGCTTTCGCCGGCTCGATACCATTCCAGCATAGTGAATTCCGGATGGTGCAGCGGCCCGCGCTCGCGATTGCGGTAAACATGGGCAAAGCAGGCGATACGCTCCTCGCCCGCCGCAAGCAGCTTCTTGCAGGCAAATTCCGGTGATGTATGCAGATAAAGAGGCGATGCCTTGCCGTCGGTTGTCAGCGCCTCGGTCTCGAAAGCATGCAGATGAGCCTCGTTGCCGGGCGACACCTGCAGCGTCGCCGTATCCACCTCGATGAAGTCGTTGCGCGCGAAGAAAGTCCGCAGCGCCGTCTGGATGGCATTGCGGCCGATCAGGAACGGCCGCCGGTCCGCATGGACATTGCGGGTCCACCAGGGGGACGCTTTGCTCGTCTTTGGCTTCATTCCTAGCTTTCTTCGGCGCACCGGCCGCCTTGGGGGTGGCTATTTCCGTTGATTTAGGGTAGTTGCGCCCCCAAGCAAACAAAAGCTGCGTCTCGGAGAGCATTTCGACAGTCCCTCTACGACGCAAAAGGCAGCGTTACAAGGAAGTCTTATGGTCAAGGTCATCGCCTCTTCGGTCCGCAAGGGCAACGTTCTCGACGTCGACGGCAAGCTCTACGTCGTTCTCACCGCACAGAACTTTCATCCGGGCAAGGGCACTCCGGTCACCCAGGTCGACATGCGCCGCATCGTCGATGGCGTGAAGGTGTCCGAGCGCTGGCGCACCACCGAACAGGTCGAGCGCGCCTTCGTTGAAGACGTCAACTTCCAGTACCTCTATGAAGACGGCGAAGGCTTCCACTTCATGAACCCGGCCACCTACGACCAGGTCGTCGTCGATGCCGAAACCATGGGCGACCAGAAGGCCTATCTCCAGGAAGGCATGACCTGCATCCTGTCGATCCACGAAGGCGTTCCGCTGGCGCTCGAACTGCCGCGTCACGTCACGCTCGAGATCACCGAGACCGAGCCGGTCGTCAAGGGCCAGACGGCATCTTCGTCCTACAAGCCCGCCATGCTCTCGAACGGCGTGCGCACCATGGTGCCGCCGCACATCAACGCCGGCACCCGCGTCGTCATCGCAACGGAAGACAATTCCTACGTCGAGCGCGCCAAGGACTGAGCCTCGGCCACCTGCTTGCATGAAGAACGCCTCGTCCTGGTGACGGGGCGTTTTGCGTTTTGGGTGGTTGAAGCAGAGGGGCTACACCAAGACGTATCCCACCGCCTTACGGAGCACTGGCCTTTTTCTCATCCGCCTGCATAGCACTGGCGGTTTCAGGAGGCGTTTGCATCTCGGTGCTGTGCTCATGCGGAGCCAGGGCCTGCAGATGCAAGACGCGCGGCGACATGGAATGCATGAAGGCATCGGAGCGTCCGATGTAGATCAGGGTCGCACCTTCCAGTTCGGTGAGCAGAGCAAAGGCCTTCGCCTGAACTTCGGCCTCAAGCCCTTCCATGGCATCGTCGAAGACGATCCATTTCGGCTTTGCGAGCAGCAGATGCGCAAAACCGACGGCTTTCTGCTCTTCGGTATCGAGCAATCGATCCCAGCGAGCCTGCGTATCGAGACGGCTCTTCAGACGGCCAAGCCCTACCTTGTCGATGACGGCATCGACGGCGGCATCGTCATAGGCGTCCCGATCGTCCGGAAAACAGATTGCCTCCCTGAGGGTGCCGGTCGGCACATAAGGCGTGTGCGGCACGAACAGCATGTCGTCCATCGGCGGCAGGCTGACCGTGCCGGAACCGCTATACCATTGATGCGCCAGCACCTCGAACAGCAGTCTGCGGTTCACGCCGTGATCGCCGTTGATCATCACATGCTCGCCGGCATTGATCGTGACCGTACCCTCCGCGATCCGGAAGCCGTTTTCCGTCGCTTCGTCACTGGTCTTCGTCGAAATCTCCAGGTCGGTCCAGACCATCGTACCCGGCGCCGCCTTTTCGAAGACGAGGGTGTGCGGCATCGGCGTCTTGTCGTCCATTTCCGTCAGCGCCTTGCGGAAATCAGTGACGCGCATCAGCGTGGCACGCCATTCGGCAATCGGCCCGAAATTGGCGACATACCAGCGCAGCGCCGAATTGACCTGATTGAAGGCACCGACGGCCACCATCAGCTGGCCGAAGGTCAGGCCGCCGGAGAAATAGGCAGGCGCGGCAACGAGAATGGGAATGATCAGCACCAGCCAGCCATAGCCGGCCGAAACCCATGTGAGATTGGTATTGGCGATGGCAAGCTGGCGGATGACGGCAAGCACGGCCGATATATCGAGATTGATCCGCCGGCGCTCGTTCTCCTCGCCGCCGGCGATGGTGATTGCCGGCATATGCTCGTTGGCATGCATGAGCGCGAAGCGCAGCTCGGCTTCCTTCGAATAGCGATCTGCATTCAATCGCACCAGACGCCGGCCGACGAATTGGCTGAGGAAAGAGGCGGACCCGGCATAGAGGATCGCCGCCCAGACCATGTAGCCGGGAATGGAGAAGCTCATGCCCCTGAGGTGAAAGACCATGCCGCTGGAGAGCTCCCAGAGCACGCCGATGAAGCTCAAAAGCAGGATCGTCGCCTGCACCAATCCGATGGCAAGCCCCGTCGAGCTTTCGGCAAGATTGCGGGCGTCCTCATGCAGCCGCTGGTCGGGATTGACGCCGATCAGCCCGGAGGAGGCAAGGCGAAGCGCACGCTTGGCCTGCAGCCATTGATCGACCAGATCGCGCGCCAGCCCCTCGCGCATGTAGAGCGCAGTCATCTGGTTGAGCCATGCCTGAACGACGTTGAGGACCAGCAGCGAGCCGGCGATGATGCCGAAGACGCCGAGCTGATGGAAGAAAGCGGAAATATCGCGCCTTGCCAGCGAATCGTAGAAGGGCGCATTCCAGCTGTTGAGCAGCACCTGGACATAGGCCGTGACCAGAATGATCACGAAAAGCGCGATGGTCAGGGAAATGATCTTGATGCGAACGGCCGAATTCCAGAAAGCGGAGAACATCATCCTCAGCCGAAAGAAAAGGCTCAAATCGTATCCGACCTGTTCATTTCCCTGGATATTCGGCTTGGCTTGCTTTTCAACTGCCATCAGCACTTCCCTGCGACGCGTCCCGTCAGTTAATCATGACCCGCCCTCATGTCCACCCTTGCAATAGATCGGTGGGATCACATTCCTATATACACGGTTTCGCGTCTTGAACCGAATAAGGTCAGCAATTAGCTTGCGCTCGAAAGATTGAGAAAGCCTTCCGATGCAATTCCAGGAAACTGCCGACTATATCGCCGACAAGGATCTGATGGTCGCCGTCAATGCCGCCATAAGACTGGAGCGTCCGCTTCTCGTAAAGGGCGAACCTGGTACGGGCAAGACTGAACTCGCGCGCCAGGTGGCGGCCGCGCTTGGTCTTGATCTGATCGAATGGAATGTCAAATCGACGACGAAGGCTCAGCAGGGTCTTTACGAATATGATGCGGTTTCACGCCTGCGCGACAGCCAGCTCGGCGACATCAGAGTTCACGATGTCAGGAACTATATTCGTCAGGGCAAGCTCTGGCAGGCCTTCACCTCGCCGACGAAGTGCGTGCTGCTGATCGACGAAATCGACAAGGCCGATATCGAATTCCCGAACGATCTCCTGCAGGAACTCGACCGCATGGAATTCCATGTCTACGAGACCGGCGAGACGATCCGGGCCGCCATCCGCCCGATCGTCATCATCACCTCGAACAACGAGAAGGAACTGCCGGACGCCTTTCTGCGCCGCTGTTTCTTCCACTATATCCGCTTTCCCGACATGGAGACGCTGAAGCGCATCGTCGAGGTGCATTATCCCGGCATCAAGCAGACGCTCATCCATGCGGCACTGACGCAATTCTTCGAAATCCGCGACCTGCCGGGCCTGAAGAAAAAGCCATCGACCTCCGAAGCGCTCGACTGGATCCGCCTGCTGGTCGCAGACGATATCGATCCCGAAACGCTTCGCGCCGATGCGAAGAATGCTTTGCCGAAGCTGCATGGCGCACTGCTGAAGAACGAGCAGGATGTCCATCTCTTCGAACGGCTGGCCTTCATGGCGCGCAGTCAGGGAAGATAATGCAGCCCGATGCGGTCAAGGTCTTGATCTATGCCGTTCGGGACGGGCGTCTGCTTGTCTTCGATGAACCAGATTTTCCCGCCGTCCAGCTCCAGGTTCCCGGCGGCACTGTCGAATCCGGTGAGGACATTGTAGCGGCCGCGGCGCGCGAATTCGAAGAGGAGACCGGTTTTGCGCCACACGAACTCTATTCGCTGGGCATTCACGACTACCATTTCGAAAAGAACGGCCGCGATTATCATCACCAACGGCACTATTTCCGCTGCCGTATCTCCGAACGAGCGCCTGCCACTTGGCTTCACTACGAAATGACTCCTTTCGACGGCGGCGACCCGATCGGCTTCCGCTTCTTCTGGCTACCGATCGAAGCTGCCAGGCATCGCCTCGGTTACGGCATGGAAGCCCTCCTTGAATATCTGTAGGCCACGTTGCGCCTCCGAGCTCAGCCCCGGACTTTCGCCGGCGCTTGCCCCATTGACCCGCCGAGATGACAGGTCTATTGAATTTCCCTCGTGGTGATTTGGCCGGCCGGCTTGCAGCCACGTTAAATAAGTCGCTAAAGGGCCGCGTGCGGACCGGTAGCGATTCTTATCGCGGCCGGTTTTTTTGTATTTGGCGAGTGAAACAATGCCCATCAAGATTCCCGATACGCTCCCCGCGTTTGAAACCCTCCAGAACGAGGGTGTGCGGGTGATGACCGAAACGGTGGCGTTCCGTCAGGATATCCGCCCCCTTCAGATCGGGCTTCTCAACCTCATGCCGAACAAGATCAAGACCGAGATCCAGATGGCGCGCCTGGTCGGCGCATCACCGCTGCAGGTGGAGTTTTCGCTGGTGCGCGTTGGCGGCCACAAGGCCAAGAACACCTCACAGGAGCATCTGCTTGCTTTCTACGAGACATGGGAAGAGGTGAAGCACCGCAAGTTCGACGGCTTCATCATAACCGGCGCGCCGATCGAGCTGCTGGAATATGAAGACGTCACCTACTGGAAGGAAATGCAGGAGATCTTGGACTGGACGGCCACCAACGTCCATTCGACGATGAACGTCTGCTGGGGCGCTATGGCGGCGATCTACCATTTTCACCAGGTGCCGAAATACACGCTGAAGGAAAAGGCTTTCGGCGTCTATCGCCACCAGAATCTGAAGCCCTCTTCGGTCTATCTCAACGGCTTCTCCGACGATTTCGCCATTCCGGTGTCGCGTTGGACTGAAGTGCGCCGCGCCGACATCGAAAAGGTGCCTGGCCTGGAAATACTGATGGACTCGAGCGAGATGGGCGTCTGTCTCGTGCATGAGCGGACTTGCAACAGGCTCTACATGTTCAATCACGTGGAATATGATTCCACGTCGCTGGCGGACGAGTATTTCCGGGATGTGAACGCGGGCGTGCCGATCAAGATGCCGCACAACTACTTCCCGCATAATGATCCCGAAATTCCCCCGCAGAACCGGTGGCGCAGCCATGCGCATCTGTTCTTCGGCAACTGGATCAACGAGATCTACCAGACCACGCCGTATGATCTGGAGGAGATCGGCCAGGAAAGGACTTGAGGCTTGTTCATTCCCTTCTTCCTGAAGCTGAGGCAAGCGAAAGTTCCGGTGACGCTCCGGGAATTCCTGTCGCTGCTTGAGGGAATGGAAGAGGGGATTGCCGACTATGACGTCGAGGCCTTCTACTACCTAGCGCGTACGACGCTCATCAAGGACGAACGCTTCATCGATCGCTTCGATCAGGTCTTCGCCGATTACTTCCGCGGCGTCGAGGCGATCGGCGGCAATGCCGATGGAGAAGCGGTAGAGCCGACCGCCCTTCCCGAGGAATGGTTGCGCAAGCTAGCGGAGCGGCACCTGACCAAAGAGGAAAGACTAGAGATCGAGGCGCTCGGCGGCTTCGACAAGCTGATGGAAACGCTGCGCGAGCGGCTGGCCGAGCAGAAGGGCCGGCATCAGGGCGGCTCGAAATGGATCGGCACGGCGGGTACCTCGCCCTTCGGCGCCTACGGCTACAATCCGGAAGGCGTGCGCATCGGCCAGGAAACCTCGCGCCATCGCCGCGCGGTAAAAGTCTGGGATCGGCGCGACTTCAGGAATCTCGACGACGGCGTCGAGCTTGGCACCCGCAACATCAAGGTGGCGCTGAAGCGCCTGCGCCGCTGGGTGCGCGAGGGGGCGGCCGAGGAGCTTGATCTTTCCGGCACCATCCGCTCCACCGCAGAGCATGGCTATCTCGATGTCCAGACCCGACCGGAACGGCGCAACGCCGTCAAACTCCTAATGTTCTTCGACGTCGGCGGCTCGATGGATGACCATATCCGTGTCGTCGAGGAACTCTTCTCCGCAGCCCGTGCGGAGTTCCGCCACATGGAATATTTCTACTTCCACAACTGCCTCTACGAGGGTGTGTGGAAGGACAATCGCCGCCGGCGCGTCGACATCACGGCGACGACGGATCTCATCCGCACCTTCGGTCCCGACTACCGCGTCGTCTTCGTCGGCGACGCATCCATGAGCCCCTATGAGATCTCTCAGCCGGGCGGCTCGGTTGAGCATTGGAACAAGGAGGCCGGCGAGACCTGGCTCGCGCGAATGACCGGCCATTTCCGCAAATGCATCTGGATCAACCCCGTGCCGGAAAGCTATTGGGGCCATACAACCTCGATCTCGATGATCCGCCGGCTGATGACCGACCGCATGTACCCCCTGACCCTCGGCGGGCTGGAAAAGGCGACGCGGGAATTGTCGCGCTGACCGATTAGCCTGGGTTTACAATAGTTAGGCGCGCACTGTTCTGCTGCACTCTCGTGCCTAGCCCCTCACCCCAGCCCTCTTCCCGCTTGCAGAGAGAGGGCTGGGGTGAGGGGCTGTTACGGAAACCGGAGCTCTGTCATAGGCATTGCATACTTCCGGTGCAGCGTAGCGTCTCGAAAGCCGGACGGAGCCTTGATCCCTGTTAACCTACCCCTAAATTTCGCCATCGAACCGGTTGCGGAACCGCGCGAATGGAGGCAGGGTCTGGCCTCACATACTCAAAAGCAATGGATGAGCTGATATGACCGAAAGCACTTTGCAGCGGGAACATTTTGGGACGACGGCCGATGGGGATACCGTTTATCGCGTCAAGATCGTCGGTGGCGGCCTGACGGCTCATATCATGTCATGGGGCGCGGTCATCCAGGACCTTCGCCTTGATGGCCACGAGCCGGCGCTCCTGCTCGGTTTCGACAATTTTCATGACTATCCGGCTCATTCCTCCTATTTCGGCGCCACGCCCGGACGCTGCGCCAATCGCATCGGCGCCGGTCGCTTCACGCTTGATGGTAAGCAGTATCAGCTGGAGCTCAACGAAAAGGGCGTCACCCACTTGCATGGCGGCAAGGACAATATCGCCAAGCGCAACTGGACCATCGTCGAGCATAGTACCGACCGCGTCGTCCTGAAGATCGTCGATCCCGATGGCCGCGCCGGCTATCCCGGCAATTGCACGATCCAGGCGACCTATTGGGTGCATGGCAACGGCGAGCTGTCGGTGACCTACGAATCCACAACCGACCAGCCAACCCTCGCCAATGTCTGCCAGCACGCCTATTTCAATCTCGACGGTCGCGACGATGCGCTGGGCCACGACATCATGATCGCCGCCGATCACTACACGCCGACGGACGACAAGCAGGTGCCGACCGGCGAAATCCGCTCCGTGGAAGGCTCTGTCTTCGATTTCCGCGAGATGGCGCCGATGAAGCGCTTCGAAGGAAGCGAGCAGGCGCTTTACGATCACAATTTCTGCCTCTCGACCGAGCGTACCGCCAAGCGGTCTGTGGCCCTCGCCCGCAGCGTCAATTCCGGCGTATCGCTCGAAGTGCGCACCACCGAGCCCGGCGTGCAGTTTTATACCGGTTTCAAGCTGGACGTGCCGGTTCCCGGCCACGACGGCCGCAAGATCGGCCCGTTTGCCGGTTTCTGCCTGGAAACGCAGGTCTGGCCCGACGCCATCAACCACGAAGGCTTCCCCAATGCCGTGCTCCGCCCGGGCGAGGTGTTGCGGCAGGAAACGGATTATATCTTCACCAAGAACTAAGCTGAAACGCCGGCTTTCCTAAATTTCGGCCGGGCGTCCAAAGCGCCCGGCCGATTCTTTTTTGTGATGCTACCAGATTCACCTTGTGAATTGGTTCTAAATAGGTTCTATATAAACATCATGGATAGAACCAGTTTGATCCTCGAATTGAACAATCGCGGTTTGGGCGACGAGACCGCGAGCGGACCGCTTTACAAGCGCCTCGCGCAGGCGCTGACCGGCCTCATCCAGGAAGGTTTACTGAAGCCGGGCACGGCGTTGCCGGGCGAGCGAGACCTAGCCGGAGCGTTGGAAATCGGCCGCGTCACGGTGCGTACCGCCTATCGCGATCTCCTCGCTTCGGGCGTCATCGAATCCCGCCATGGCAGCGGCACCTTCGTCTCGCAGCATGTCGAGCGCATCGAGCAACCGCTCTGGCGCCTCTCCTCCTTCTCCGCCGACATGCGTTCGCGCGGACGCGAACCGGCGGCACGCATCCTGTCACGCACCGTCAGCGCACCGGCGCCGGAGGAATCGTTCCTGCTCGGCCTCAGCCTTGATGAGCCCGTGTTGCGGCTCGACCGACTGCGCCTGGCGGATGGCCAGCCACTCGCTATCGAGCGCGCCGTCGTTCCCATCAAGTTTCTGGGCGAAGATGCCATATCCGAGGGATCGCTCTATGACGCCCTTGCCGCCAAGGGTTTCAAGCCGGTGCGTGCCCAACAAAGGCTAACCGCAGTGACGCTCGACCCGACCTCCGCCTCGATCCTGACCGTGAAGGCCGGAGCGCCGGCGCTTCTGATCGAACGGGTCTCCCGCCTGGCCGACCAGCGCGTCGTTGAATATACCCGCTCGCATTATCGCGGCGACGCCTATGATTTTGTTGCTGAATTGAGAATTGGAGATGACCTATGAGCGAGACCCAATCCCTGATGCTGACGGAAGCCGGCCAATCGCCCGAGGTGGTTGCGACGCTGCTTGAAAAGGAAAAGCCCGCTTTCGCCGAGATCGCGAAGCTTTTCTCGACCGGTCGTCCATCGCTGATCACGACGGCCGCGCGCGGCTCTTCCGACCATGCCGCCACCTTCTTCAAATATCTCTTCGAAATCTCCTGCGGCGTCCCGGTCGCTTCTGTCGGGCCGTCGATCGCCTCCGTCTATGGCGCACCGCTGCATCTGAAGGGCGGCATCCACTTCACCGTCTCGCAGTCCGGCGGCAGTCCCGACATCATCGCGCTACAGGCCGCTGCCAAGAAGGGTGGCGCCACCACGATCGCCGTCGTCAACGTCACCGACAGCCCGCTCGCCAAGGAAGCCGACATCGTGCTCGGCCTCAACGCCGGCAAAGAACAGAGCGTCGCCGCCACGAAATCCTTCATCGCCTCGGTTGCGGCCCTTGCCGGCGTGACGGCAACGATTTCGCAGGATAAGGCGCTTGTTGATGGTCTTGCGAAACTGCCGGAAGCACTTGCCGCCACCTCGGGCATCGACGGCAAGGCGGCTGAAGATGTGCTCTTCAATGCCTCATCGCTCTATACCGGCGGTCGCGGCCCCGCCTTCGCCATCGCGCTGGAAGCAGCGCTGAAGGCCAAGGAAACAGCCGGCCTTCATGCCGAAGCCTTCTCTCTGGCCGAACTCATGCACGGCCCGATGCGCCTCGTGCAGCCGGGATTCCCGATCGTCGCCTTCTCGCCCGACGATGCTGCCTTTGCCAACAATGCCCAGGCGATCGAGCGCCTGCAGAAGCTCGGCGCCACCGCCGTCTCCTTCTCGACCGCACCGCTTGCCGGCATCAACCTGCGCATGCCGACGACAGGCAACGGCCTGCTCGATCCGCTGGTATCGCTGCTGTGCTACTATCGCCTCATCGAGTCGGTAACGCGTCGCAAGGGTTTCGATCCGGACAAGCCGGCTAATCTCCTCAAGGTAACGGAGACCATGTGATGGACTACAAGGTCTTTACCGGCGCCCGCATCTTCGATGGCGATCGGTTTCACGAGGATAGCGCATTGGTGATCGGCAATGGCCGTATCCATGCCATTACCGGTGCCAATGACGTGCCCGACAATGCCGAAACGATTGCGTTGAACGGCGGTGTGCTTGCTCCCGGCTTCATCGATGCGCAGGTGAACGGCGGCGGCGGCCGCATGCTGAATGACGAGCCCTCGGCCGACTCCATGT
Organism: Rhizobium sp. 11515TR; assembly: GCF_002277895.1. NCBI lineage: Bacteria > Pseudomonadati > Pseudomonadota > Alphaproteobacteria > Hyphomicrobiales > Rhizobiaceae > Rhizobium > Rhizobium sp. 11515TR. Next base: position 243,445 of record NZ_CP022998.1, read on the forward strand.
ACATGATTGCCGCAGGACATCGCCCCTACGGTACGACATCGCTACTGCCGACGCTGATCACCGATGTCGCGGCCGCGAGCGCGGCGGCGATCGAAGGCGCCATCGAGGCGGTGAAAGCCAATCGCGGCGTCGCCGGACTGCATCTGGAAGGCCCGCATCTGGCGCCGGCCCGCAAGGGCGCGCATCTTGCCGAGCTGATGCGTCCGGTCGAAGACAGCGACGTCCGGACCTTCATCCGCGCCCGTGAGGCGATCGGCACCTTGCTGGTGACGATTGCCGCCGAGCAAGTCACCGAGCGGCAGGTGCAGGCACTCGCCGAAGGCGGTGTCATCGTCAGCATCGGCCATAGCGATTGCACGGCGGAAGCCGCCGATGCGCGTTTCGATGCCGGTGCGCGTGGCGTTACCCATCTTTTCAACGCCATGAGCCAGATGGGCCATCGCGCACCCGGTCTCGTCGGCGCGGCGATCGATCACCCTGCCCCCTGGTGTGGTATCATCGCCGACGGCCATCATGTCGATCCGATAGCGCTGCGCGTCGCGCTGCGCGCCAAGCGCGGTGAAGGCCGGCTGTTCTTCGTCACGGATGCCATGTCGCTCGTCGGCACCGATCTTCCGAGCTTCACGCTGAATGGCCGCACGGTCTATCGCACCAAGGGCGGCTATTGCTCCAAGCTGACGCTCGATGACGGCACGCTGGCGGGCTCCGATGTCGATATGGCCTCCACCATCCGCTACGGCGTCAATATTCTCGAGCTACCGTTGGCTGAGGCCTTGCGCATGGCGACTTCCTATCCCGCTCGCTTCCTGCGGCTTGCCGACCGCGGCCATCTGACGCCGGGAACCCGCGCCGATCTCGTCCACATCAACGACGCCATCGAAGTCACCGAAACATGGATATCCGGCCTGCCTTCGGCCTAAAATTTGAAAAGGAGGCTCGGCATGACCGCAGTCACGGACAGCTACTTCACCGCCCTCATCGGCCGGCTGGAAACCTTGCGTGAAACGCTGGCCGAGCCTATGTCCCGGGCTTCGGCCGCCATTTGCGCGGCCGCACGTGCCGATCGCCGCGTCTATGTCTTCGGCACCGGCCACTCGCACATGCTGGCGGAGGAGGTGCATTATCGCGCCGGCGGCCTCGCCTTCACCATTCCCGTGCTGGTGGGCTCTGCCATGCTGCATGAAGGCGCCGTCATCAGTTCGGTCTATGAGCGTACCGAAGGGCTCATCCGCCCGGTCTTCGAACGCTATGGCATGCAGCCGGGCGACGTGCTGGTCATTGCCTCCAATTCCGGTGTCAACGCCGCGCCGGTCGAGGCCGCCGACTATGGTCGCGAGATCGGCGCGACGGTCATCGCCATCACATCCCTCGCCTATTCGGCCGCCATCGCCAATGGACGCCGGAGACTGGCCGATATCGCCGATATCGTGCTGGACAACGGCCTGCCGCCGGGCGATGCCATGATCGATCTGCCGGGCACGGAGCTGAAGGTCGGTCCGGCTTCGACAGCCGTCGGTACGACGGTCCTGAACGCCATCTTCGCCGATGTCGCTGCCGAACTCTGCAAGGATGGCAATCCGCCCGTCTATCTCAGCGCCAACATGCCGGGCGCCAGGGAAACCAACCAGCAGCTGGTTAAGAAATATCGGCCTCGCAATCCGCATCTCTAGATCGATTCCAGGAAAAGTGCGCAGCGGTTTTCCATCCGGAATTGCGTGAAAAGAAAGAGATAGAGCGGCTCCGTGGAAAACTGAACCGCTCTGAGCCGCTACCGGAAAGCTCGCAGCAGCTTCCTATCTGAAACCCCGAAAAAACAATGGGATAAAGCGGCTGAGCGTTTCCCGTGAAACACCCGGCCGCTCCGTCAGGCATCATTGTGCCGCGGCATCGGTGGCCGAAGGCTCCTGCGCGGCTTCCGCCTGCTTGCGCCGGCGGCGCAGGACGACGTAGAAGACCGGCGTCAGGAACAGGCCGAACAGCGTAACGCCCAGCATGCCGGAGAAGACGGCGGTACCGAGGGACTGGCGCATTTCCGCGCCCGGACCAGTTGCGATCATCAGCGGCACGACACCGAAGATGAAGGCGAAGGCCGTCATCAGGATCGGACGCAGACGCAGGTGGCTGGCCTCGATGGCCGCCTCGACGGCGCTCTTTCCCTCAGCCTGCGCTTGTCGGGCAAACTCCACGATCAGGATCGCGTTCTTGGCCGCAAGGCCGATCAGCACGATAAGCCCGATCTGGGTGAGGATATTGTTGTCCATCCCCCTCAGATGCACGCCGATCAGCGCCGCCAGAACGGCCAGCGGCACGATGAGAATGATCGCAAGCGGCAGGATCCAGCTTTCATATTGCGCCGACAGCGCCAGGAAGACGAAGATGACCGACAGGGCGAAGATATAGATCGCGGTATTGCCGGTATGCTTTTCCTGATAGGCAAGCTCCGTCCATTCGAAGGTCGTACCGGAAGGCAGAAGGTTCTTTGCTATCCCTTCCATGATGTCGAGAGCCGAGCCGGTGGACACGCCCGGGCCTGGATTGCCCTGCAGGGGAACCGAGACATACATGTTATAGCGCTGCACCAGCGTCGGCCCGGTCGTATCCCGGATATCGACCAGCGTGCCGAGCGGCACGAGCGCTCCGGTCGCCGAGCGCACCTTCAGCGCCAGAATATCCTCGCGGTCCATGCGATATTGCTGATCGGCCTGAGCCCGCACCTGATAAACACGGCCGAAGGCGTTGAAGTCGTTGACGTAGGATGTGCCAAGATTGATCGACAGCGTCTCGAAGATATTCGGGATCGGCACGTTGAGCGCCCGCGCCTTGTCACGGTCGATCGCCAGGAAATATTGCGGGCTGTTGGCGGAGAAGGTGGTGAAGACGCCACTGACGCCCTTATTCTGCGCGGCAACGCCCATCATCTGATAGGCGAGCGGCAGGATGCGGCGCATGTCAGCATTTTCCCGGTCCATGATCTGCATCTTGAAGCCACCGGAATTGCCGATGCCACGGATCGACGGCGGCGGAATGGCGATGATGAAAGCCTCCTCGATGCCCTGCAGGCTGCCGAAGAGCTGGCCGATGATCTTGGTGGCCGTGTCGCCGGTCTTCAACCGCTCCTCGAATGGCTTGAACGGCGTGAAGATGACACCCGAATTCGAGGCATTGGTGAAGGTTGCACCGTTGAAGCCGGCAAAGGCGACCGCATTGGCGATGCCGGGTGTCTTGTTGATGATATCGGTCGCCTTCTGGATGACGGCATTGGTGCGTGCCAGCGAGGCTCCATCAGGCAGCTGCACGACGACGATGGCATAGCCCTGGTCCATCGTCGGCACGAAGCCCTGCGGTACGATCCGGCCCATATACCAGGTTCCCGCCAGTAACCCCGCGAAGACGAGAAGCGCGCAGGCGAGTGCTGCCCACGTCGTCACGAGATGGCGGACGATCCAGGAATATCCCTGGCTCATTCGCTCGAAACCCCGGTTGAACCCGTCACCCAAGGCACGGCCGAAGCGCGCGAAGATATTGTTGGATTTCTCGTGGCTGTGCGGACGAAGGACGATCGCGGCGATCGCCGGCGAGAGCGTCAGCGAGTTCAGGCAGGAAATCGCCGTCGCGACCGAGATCGTCACCGCGAACTGCCGGTAAAATTGCCCGGAAATGCCGGGAATGAAGGCTGTCGGCACGAAGACCGCAATCAGCACCAGCGAGATTGCGAGCACGGCCGTACCGACCTCGTTCATCGTCACATGTGACGCCTCTTTCGGCGTCATGCCGAGCGCGAGGTTGCGCTCGACATTCTCCACCACCACGATCGCGTCGTCGACGACGATACCGATGGCGAGCACCAGGCCGAACAGCGTCAGCATGTTCAACGAGAAGCCGAAGGCGAGCAGGAAGGCAAAAGTGCCGATCAGCGAAACGGGGATTGCGACAATCGGAATGATCGCCGTTCTCCAGGATTGCAGGAAAACCAGTACGACGATGGCGACGAGAATCGCCGCTTCGAAGATCGTCTTGTAGACTTCGTGGATCGACTCGGCGATGAACTCCGTGGGGTTGTAGATGATGCGGTATTCCAGTCCCTGCGGGAAATCCTGCGACAAGTCCTCCATGGTCTTCTGGATATCGGCGGCGGCGGCGAGCGCATTGGTGCCGGGTCGGGCGAAGACGCCGAGCGCCACCGCCGGGCTGCCGTTCAGATAGCTGTTGGTGACGTAATCCTGAGCGCCGAGCTCAATGCGCGCAACATCCTGCAACTGCACGAGACGACCGTTGCCGGTTGCCTTGACGATGACGTAGCGGAATTGCCGCGCGTCGGAAAAGCGCCCCTGGGTCGTGACGGTGTATTGGAAGGCGTTGGTGCCCGAAACCGGCGGCCCGCCGATCGCGCCGCCCGAAACCTGCACGTTCTGATCCCGCAGCGCCTGCACGATATCGCCGGCGGTCATGCCGTAGGCCGCGAGCTTTTCCGGATCGAGCCAGATGCGCAGCGAATATTGCCGCTCGCCGAAGAGCTGCACGTCGCCGACACCGTCCAGACGGACGAGAATGTCGCGGATGCGGGTACGCGCATAGTTGGAAATATAGAGCTGGTCGTAGCGGTTGTTCGGCGAGAGAAGATGCACGACCATCATCAGATCAGGCGAGCTCTTGACCGTCGTAATGCCGATGCGGCGGACGTCGTCGGGCAGGCGCGGCTCGGCGATGGCGACGCGGTTCTGCACCAGCACCTGCGCCTTGTCGAGATCGGTGCCGAGCTTGAATGTGACCGTCAGCGACATGGAGCCATCGGCACTGGAATAGGAGGACATATAGAGCATGTCCTCGACGCCGTTGACCTCCTGCTCGATCGGCGTCGCCACCGTATCGGCGATGGTCTGTGCGTCGGCGCCGGGATAGGAGGTGCGAATGACGATGGTGGGGGGCGCGACCTCAGGATATTGCGCTACCGGCAACTGGAAATAGGCGATGCCGCCGACGATCAGCAGCACGATGGATAGGACCGATGCGAAGATCGGCCGATCGACGAAGAAGTGGGAAAACCTCATTGGCTGGTCCCCTGTGCATCGGCCTGGGCCGGCGGCTCGTCATTCGTCGCCTGCTGCGGCAGCTCGATCAGCTGCGGCGTCACCTTGACGCCAGGCCGGATCCGCATCAGCCCGTTGACGACGATCGTCTCGTCACCGGTCATGCCGTCACGGATGACGCGATAGCCGTAGAGCTTCGGCCCGAGGCGCACCGGCTTCGGCGTGATATTGCCGGCGGTATCGGCGACATAGACGACACGCTGATTCTGGTCCGAGCCGATAGCTTCATCGGGGATCAGGATCGCCTTGTAGCTGTTCGAGCCTTGCACCTGAACGCGTCCGAACAGGCCGGGCTGCAGGATGAGATCAGGATTCGGGAAGCGGGCGCGGACGCGGATCGTGCCGGTTTCATTGTCGACGCGGTTTTCGGCGAAATCGAGCTTGCCCTTGAATGGCTTCTGACGGGAATCGGCGATGGTCACGGTCACATCCAGCCCGCCGCCGCCCTGCTGCAGGGCACTGCCGTTCTTACGAGCCTCATCGGCGTAGGAGAGCAACCGACGCTCGTCGACGTCGAAATAGAAATCGATGGGATCGAGCGACACGATGGTCGTCAGCACGGTCTGATCGGCCTGCACGAGATTGCCGACGGAAATCAGCCGGCGATCAATGCGGCCGCTGAGCGGTGCGGTGATCTTGGTGAAATCCATGTCGAGATTGGCGCGATCGACAGCGGCCTGCGCGCCACGCACATTCGCCTCGGCGGAAACGAGATCGCGGCGGCGGTCGTCGAGGGTCGACGCCGATTGGCTGCCCGTTGTCGATAGCGATTGCGCGCGCTTGAATTGCGCATCGGCGAGCGTCAGCGACGACTTCGCGACTTCCAGCGAGGCCGTCGATTCGTTCAGCGCGGTCACGAATGGCCGCTGGTCGATGACGAAAAGCAGATCGCCCTGCTTGACCATGGCGCCATCTTTGAAATGCACTTCCTGCAGATAGCCGCCGACCCGCGAGCGCACGGAAACTTCATCGACCGCCTGGAAGCGTCCGATGAACTCGTCGCTGTCGACAACATCGCGAACGATGGGCTTGGCAACCGTGACGGGCGGAGCCGGCGGCGCACCCTGCGCCAGCGCCTGGGCGCCCGAGAAAACGGCAAGAACACAGCTGAACAAAACGGCACGCGGCAGCATCGGCATGAAGCCCCCCTCGAAAAACCGCATGCGGCATCAGGCGCCGTCATCACGGTAAGCGCTCACGAAATTTGTCTGCAACTTTCTACGAAGAACCTGCCGCCATCAGGCGCAATCCAATCAGGCCGCTTCGGACTTCCCCAACATGCGCCACGGGCCACGTCGGCCCGGGGGTATCAACCGGCCCGTCGTCCGGCAGCATGCGTTAATGTATAAACGGTTTATCGGATTCGACAACAGGGAATGAACCAGCCGCGACCGAGCGCAACCGATTGTTTTTACTGCATAGTAAAGACGCGCATAGGATGAGCGGATATGGGCCTTAGCCCTCCAGCTCCTCGCGCAGCATTTCGAGCTCCAGCCATTCCTCTTCCATCCTGGTCAGGCTTTCGCGCAGCTTTTCCATCTCTGCAGCAAGACGGTTGAACGTTGCGGCATCCTTGGAAAAGAGGTTCGGATCGGCCATCTTCTTCTCGCGCGCGGCAATCTCGGCCTCCACCTTCGCCATTTCCTTCGGCAGGTTTTCGAGCGCAAATTTCTGCTTGTAGGAAAGCTTGCCTTTGCCCTTCGAAGCCTCGGAAGCCGGCGCCGAAGCTTCGGTCGATTTCGGCTTTTCGGCCGCCTTTTCAGCCCGTTTCCGTTCTTCGATCGCCCCCTTGCGCTGGGCGAGCATGTCGGAATAGCCGCCGGCATATTCGATCCAGCGGCCGTCCGGATCTTCGGGATCGGCGGGCGCAATCGTCGAGGTCACGGTACGGTCGAGGAAGTCACGATCGTGGCTGACGAGGATGACCGTGCCGGCAAAGCCGGACACGATTTCCTGGAGCAGGTCGAGCGTCTCGATATCGAGATCGTTCGTCGGTTCGTCGAGGATCAGAAGATTGGTCGGCCGCGACAGGATGCGCGCCAGCATCAGCCGGGCGCGCTCGCCACCGGAAAGATTCTTGATCGGCGTGCGCGCCTGTTCGGGCTGGAAGAGGAATTCCTTCATATAGCCGGTCACATGCCGCTGCTCGCCATTGACGAGCAGGTTCTCGCCGCGGCCATCGGTCAGATAGTTGGCGAGCGTATCTTCCGGATTGAGCTCCTCGCGCTTCTGGTCGAGCGTCGCGATCTCCAGATTGGTGCCCAGCTTCACCGTGCCGCTATCGGGCTCGAGCTGTCCGGTCAACATCTTCAGAAGTGTCGTCTTGCCGGCGCCGTTCGGGCCAACGAGACCGATGCAATCGCCGCGATGCACACGGATCGAAAAGGGCGCGACGATGACCCGCTCATTATAGGCCTTGGTAATCTTGTCCGCCTCGATCACCAGCTTGCCGCTTTCCTGCGCATCGGAGGCGGATGCCTGTACCGTGCCCAAAGCGCCCTTATGGCCGCGATAGCGCGAACGCATATCCTGCAGCTCGCCGAGGCGTCGCATATTGCGCTTGCGCCGCGCCGTCACGCCGTAGCGCAGCCAATGCTCTTCGCGCTCGATCTGCTTGCCGAGCTTGTGCTGCTCCAGCTCCTCGGCCTCGAGCACCTGATCGCGCCAGGCCTCGAAATGAGCAAAGCCCCTGTCCAGCCGCCGCGAGGTGCCGCGATCCAACCAGACGGTCGCGGTCGAAACCTTCTCGAGGAAACGCCGGTCGTGCGAGATCAGCACGAGCGCGCTGCGGCTCTTCTGCAATTCGCCTTCCAGCCATTCGATGGTCGGCAGGTCGAGATGGTTCGTCGGCTCGTCGAGCAGCAGGATATCCGGTTCCGGCGCCAAAACACGAGCAAGCGCCGCGCGGCGTGCTTCGCCGCCGGAAAGGTTCTTCGGATCCTCTTCGCCGGTCAGGCCGAGATGCGAAAGGAGATAGGTGACGCGATAGGGATCATCACCAGGCCCGAGACCAGCTTCGGCATAGGCCGCGACCGTCTTGTAACCGGCAAAATCGGGCGCCTGCTCAAGATAGCGCACGGTCGAGGACGGATGACGGAAGACTTCGCCTGACTGCGCCTCGACGAGGCCGGCAGCGATCTTCAGGAGCGTCGACTTGCCGGAACCATTGCGTCCGACAAGGCAGATCTTGTCGCCCGGCTCCACCTGCAGGCCGGCACCGGCGAGCAACGGCGCACCGCCGAAGCTCAGGAAGATGTCGTCGAGTTTCAGAATGGGAGGGGCCAAGATCAGACTCCGGAAAGGTCATAAGGGCGGGCAAGAACGATCGCCCTGCCGCTGCCGAGCGAAAAGCGCACATCGCCTTCCGCCACATTGGAAATGGTGCGCGACGCGCCGAAGGGCAAATAAAAATCGCGCAGGGGGTAACGGGCATTGTCGATGAACAGACCCGTCAGATCGCTGAATCCGAGGACCGAAAACAGCGAGCCTGATGGTAGCGCCAGCGTGACATCGCCCGGCGGAAGCGGCACCGCCTCCTCGTCACCCGAGGTCAGCAAGATATCGAGGCCCTTTTCGGCCAGATGCATGCCGTAAAGCAGGTGCTGGATCGCATGGTCAGAGCGCTCTCCACCCATGGCGCCGGCAAGAATCAGTCTCGTGGCGCCGCGATCGATCGCTTCCGAGACGGCAATCTCGCCATCAGTCGCAGCCTTCGCCGCCGGATAGGGCTGCTTGGGCACATTGGGAAAGGCAGCCTGCAAGTCGGTGGGCGTGGAATCGAAATCGCCGACCCACAGCTCAGGCTTCACACCAAGCGCGATCGCATGGCGCATGCCGCCATCGGCCGCGATGAAACGGCTGCCGGAAACGGCATCGCGCAGCCGCTCCGTCAAACGAAGCTCGCCGCCAAGCAGAATGGTGAAGGTGGTGGACTGGCTCATGAGGCAAGCCCATAGCGCAAAGTCGTATCTCTAGGGAAGAGCGCCATGCTCAAGAACAACCGCGCCGACCGCTCAGTCGTCCGTTTCCTTGATGCGCGCCTGGAAAACCCGCTCGTAGCCGCTGACATAGCGGTCGAACAGCAGCGAGAAGCTCTCGATTTCCTTCGGCGTCCAATCGGCGAAGATGCTGCCGATGACGGAATATTTCTGCGCCTGGATCTCCGACAGCAATCGCTGCCCGAGCGCGGTCAACACAACCACAATACGCCGTGCGTCCGCTTGCGATGCCTTGCGGCGCAGGACACCGCGCGTCACCATGTCGGCAACGATGCGGCTCGCCCGCGACGGATCGATGCGCAGCATCTCGGCAATCGTGCCGACGGTGACTTCACCCGTCGCCTCGGCCTGCCGGACGACATCGAGGACGTCGAGATGCGAAAGCTCGAGACCTGGCGCTACGCTCTGGATGGCAAGCCTGCCGATCATGCGGCGGCCCGTCAGCAGACGCATGCGCGTCATCGCATGACCGATACGCAGGAGATTCTCGTCGTCGGTCAGAGCCTGGGCTTCAATTTCACGTGTATTCGTCGCAGATGTCATCTTTCCACCATATCAGAGGCGGCAAAGAAATAAAACATGCAAACAGCATTCACCTGTCATTGACATTTATATGCTAATGGCACACATATATCGGCGATGAAAACCGGGCGTCCTGCGCATTCGATCGACCGCGCAGCGTTTCGGCCAAGTTCGGATTTTTGCCCCATGGACATGCAGACAACATTCTCGCCGCTCGTGGCGGATCATAAACGGCGGCTTATCCTCTTCCTGTTTCTGATGACTGCCATGTTCATGGCAACACTCGACAACCAGATCGTCTCGACCGCACTGCCGACGATCGTCGGCGAATTCGGGCATCTGGAGCGCTTCGGCTGGATCGGATCGGCCTATCTTCTCTCGCTCTCCGCCGTCATGCCCGTCTACGGCAAGCTCGGCGATCTCTTCGGACGCAAATATGTAATGATGACGGCGATCGCGATCTTCACGGTCGGCTCCGCCGTCTGTGGCCTGGCCGTCTCGATGGATACGCTGATCGCCGCCCGCGTCCTTCAAGGCTTCGGCGGCGGCGGCATCATGGTCTCGATCTTTGCTGTCAACGCCGATCTCTTCGAGCCGCGCGAGCGTGCGCGCTACCAGAGCTATTCGAGCCTCGTGCTGATGGCGTCGGGCGCCATCGGCCCCGTTCTCGGCGGCACGATGAGCGATCTTTTCGGCTGGCGTTCGATCTTCCTCGTCAACGTGCCGATCGGCTTCATCGTGCTTGCCGGCCTCGCCTTCATGCTGCCCTACCGCAAGCCTGCCCGCCGTCCGAAGATCGATTATGCCGGCGCCATCCTCCTTGCCCTGACGACGACAAGCATTGTACTTGCCGCCGACGGAAGCGAACTCTTCGGGTCGCTGCTATCGCCGCAATGCCTTGGTATTATTGCCTTCGGGGTAATCTGCGCCATCGCCTGGGTCTTCATCGAGCGCCGCGCACCCGAGCCCATCGTGCCGATGACGCTGTTCCGCAATCCGACGTTCGGCCTTCTGTTGATCCTCTCGATCACCAGCGGCGCCGTTGCCATCGGCATGGTCAATTACTTCGCGCTCTTCCTGCAGACGACGACAGGCCTTTCGCCCTCGATGGCCGGGCTGCTGTTCATTCTGCTGACCGGCGGCATCGTCTGCGGTTCGCTATCGGCCGGTCGGCTGATCGCCGCGAGAGGGCGCTACAAGCCCTTCGCCGTCGCAAGTGCTGCCTGCAGCGCCATCGCATTCGGCGCGCTTGCCTTCCTGCCAGCCGGCACACCCATCGTCGTTATCGGCGGCCTGATGCTGCTGCACGGTATCGGCATCGGCCTTGCGCAGCAGGTACCGGTTATCGGCGTGCAGAACGCAGCAGCTTCCCGTGACGTCGGCGCGGCAACGGGTGCCGTCACACTGTCGCGCATGGGCGGCGCCTCCATCGCCATCTCCATCTACGGCGCCATCATCGGCGCCAAACTCGGCAATGTCGGCGTCTCCATATCAGGCGTATCCGATATCGAGCAGCTGACACCGAAAATAATGGCGGCTTTGCCGGAAACAACCCGCGAGGCAGTCGCCAATGCCTATGCGAGCGCCTTCAGCCCGCTGTTCATGACCGCCGCGGGCATCTGCCTTCTCGGCCTTTTGACCGCGCTGACGCTGAAGAACGTGCAGCTTCCGGGGGCGACGAAGAAATTCGAAAGCCCGGCGGTCGCGGAGGCTGCCGAGTAAATCGTTCATGCTGCAATCGGCAAGGGCATCATTTCCCTTGTCATCCCTTCGTCACAAGGCTAAATCTGCCGACGCTCTAACGGGGTGCCCTGTGTTCTTTTGAACATTTGGCTGAGAGGCTTTCACCGGCCAACCCGCGGAACCTGATCCGGCTAACACCGGCGGAGGGATTAGACGCGTGACGAACTCATAGCGCCCTTTCCCCTTCAGACGAAACCAAAGTGGAGGCGCCACCATGCACAACCGTTTGCTATTGTCATTCTTCGCCGGCTTGGCCCTTGCAGCCGGAACGACCTTTTTTGTCGCGCAGCCTGCCGCTGCAGCCGACAAGACCCTGACCATCTACACCTATGAAAGCTTCACGGCCGACTGGGGTCCGGGCGCCAAGGTCAAGGCAGCCTTCGAGAAGACCTGCGGCTGCACGGTCAATTATGTCGCTGTCACCGATGGCGTCGCACTTCTCTCCCGCCTGAAGCTGGAAGGCACCGGCACCAAGGCCGATGTCGTTCTCGGCCTCGACACCAATCTCATCGACGAGGCTAAGGATACCGACCTCTTTGATGTAAGCGGCGTCGACACCTCGGCCCTCAAGGTTCCCGGCGGCTTCAAGGACGACGTCTTCGTGCCCTACGACTACGGCCATTTCGCCGTGATCTATGACAGCCAGACGGTCAAGAACCCGCCGAAGAGCATGAAGGATCTCGTCGAGGGCGATCCCAATCAGAAGATCGTCATCGAAGATCCGCGCACATCGACGCCGGGTCTCGGCCTGCTGCTCTGGGTCAAGTCGATCTATGGCGACAAATCCGCCGATGCCTGGGCGAAGCTCAAAGGCCGTATCCTGACAGTCACCCCCGGCTGGTCGGAAGCCTATGACCTCTTCACCAAGGGCGAAGCGCCGATGGTGCTCTCCTATACGACGTCGCCTGCCTATCACATGATCGAGGACAAGACCGACCGCTATCAGGCAGCCGCCTTCTCGGAAGGGCATTACATCCAGATCGAGGTCGCCGGCCTTATCAAGTCCTCGCCGAACAAGGAACTTGCCCGCGACTTCCTCAAATTCATGATCTCACCGGGCTTCCAGGATATCATTCCGACAAGCAACTGGATGATGCCGGTTTCAGCCACTTCGGAGCCGCTGCCGGACGCCTTCAACAAGCTCGTGGTGCCGTCGAAGACCTTCCTGATGAGCCCCGCCGATGTCGACAAGAACCGCAAGGCCTGGATCGACGAATGGCTGGCCGCCACCAGCGGCAACTGATGCTTTGACGATACTCACGGCACCAGAGCGAAGACGCGCCATTTCCGGCGGGGCAGTCAGCCTCGCAGGCATCGTGCTCTTCGTCGGGATCGCCATGCTCGTTCTGCTCGCCGCCGGCATTGACTCCGGCGGCATCAATCCCCTGGCAGATCCCTACTTGCTGCGCGTCCTGCGCTTCACGCTGCTGCAGGCGGTGCTCTCGACGCTGCTTTCCGTTATACTCGCCATTCCGATCGCGCGCGCATTGGCGCGCCAGCCGCGCTTTCCCGGCCGCCTTTGGCTCATCCGGCTGATGGCCGTACCGATGGGCCTGCCCGTGCTGATCGGCGCGCTTGGCCTCCTCGGCATATGGGGCCGGCAAGGTCTGCTCAATCAGACCCTCGCAACTCTTGGCCTGTCGCAACCTATCAGCATCTACGGTCTTGCCGGCATTCTGCTTGCGCATGTCTTCTTCAACATGCCGCTCGCCTGCAGGCTGATGCTTGCCGGACTGGAACGTGTTCCCGCGGAATATTGGCTTGTGGCCGGCGGACTCGGCATGAAGCCCGCCTCGGTCTTCCGCTTCATCGAATGGCCCGTCCTGCGTGGCCTCATTCCCGGCATCGCCGGCCTGATCTTCATGCTCTGCGCCACCAGCTTCACGCTGGTCCTGATCCTCGGCGGCGGTCCGGCTGCGACAACACTGGAAGTGGCGATCTATCAGGCGCTCCGCTTCGATTTCGATCCCGGTCGCGCCGTCATGCTGTCGCTGCTGCAAATGGTCATCACTCTCGTCATCCTCGGTGCCATGACACTGTTTCTTGCCCCTGACGATCATGGCCTCACCAGCGGCCGCGCCCTGCGGCGCATCGACGGGCAGGCGCCTGCCCGTCGATGGATCGATGCCGCTCTGTTATCGGCGGCCACGCTCTTTCTCGCCCTGCCGCTCGCTTCGGTCGTCGTCACCGGCCTTGAGGCGAACCTCTTCAAACTCGCCGGCCAGCCGATCTTTCTGCAGGCGGCCGTCACCAGCTTGGCGATTGCGCTCGCCGCCGGATTCCTGGCCGTCCTGACATCCTTTGCGATCATCCGCGCCCGATCGGTGATATCGGCGGATCGCCGCAAGACCTTCAGGCTCCACGGTCTGGCAATCGTGTTGAGCGGAAGCTCATCGCTCATCCTGCTGGTCCCGCCCATCGTGCTGGCAACGGGCTGGTTCCTGGCACTCCGGCCATTGGGCGACCCGAGCCGCTTTGCGGCCATCCTAATCGTCGTCATCAACGCGCTGATGGCGCTGCCCTTCGTCATCCGTGTCATCGAGCCAGCCTATGCGGTCCATGTCCGTCGCACCGAACGGCTGGCGGCAAGCCTCGGCCTTCACGGCATTTCCCGCCTTCGCCTCATCGATTGGCCCGGCTTGCGCAAGCCGCTCTTTACGGCACTTTCCTTCGCCATGGCGCTGTCGCTGGGCGATCTGGGCGCTGTGGCCCTCTTCGGTTCGGACAGCTTGATGACCCTGCCGTGGCTGGTCTATAGCAAGCTCGGCAGCTACCGCACCAATGATGCCGATGGATATGCCTTGATCCTTGGCCTGGTATGTCTTCTCCTGACCATTGCCGGCACAGCCGGCCAGGGCGCACGGGATGACGAAAGCAAGCGACATGACTGACGGCCACGACATGAAGGAACAGGGCATTGCCATGGCCGGTGTCGAACTGCGCCTCGGCACCCATGATTTCCGCTTCGACTGTGATTTGCCACAGGGCAAGATCATCGCCGTCGCCGGTCCGTCGGGATCAGGAAAATCGACCTTCCTCAATTTGCTAGCCGGCTTCGAACCGCCGGATCGGGGTCGCATTCTGCTTGCCGGACAGGACGTAATCCGCCTGCACCCCGCCGAACGGCCCGTGTCGCTCGTCTTCCAGGACAACAACCTCTTTGCTCATCTCGACCTCTTCACCAATGTCGGTCTCGGCATCAGCCCATCGCTGAGGCTCTCGGCGCGGGACCGGCAAAGGGTCTCGAAAGCCCTGGCGCGCGTCGGACTGCCTGACTTCGAGACGCGCAAACCGGGTACGCTTTCCGGCGGCGAACGCCAGCGCGCCGCCTTCGCGAGGGCGCTCGTGCGCGACAAGCCGATCCTTTTGCTCGACGAACCCTTCGCCGCCCTCGATCCCGGCCTGCGCTCCGGCATGGTCGAACTCCTGAAAACTCTACATCGCGAAACCGGCAATACGGTGCTGATCGTCTCGCATGATCCGGCCGAAGTGCGGCGCCTTGCCGACCACGCCGTCTTCATCGATGGCGGCACCATCAAGCTCGCCGCTCCCATCGGGGCCTTCCTGGAGACGGACAGCATTCCGGCTCTGACCACATTTCTGCAACATTGATTGCGTCGCAGCGTCTTGCCGCCGGTTTTGCCTTAATTTCGTCGCGGCAAGCGGCTGAAAGTCCTGGGGAATGCTTGCTAAAATACAACGCCGCCACATTTAAACGGAGTCTCGCTATGCAACCGGTGCCAAAATCGGCTACAGCAAGGGGTGGAGACCGTCCGGGTAAATGCGGATCGATGGGGGCGGAAGTAACCTTTGTCGGCGCACGACGATGATCGGCCCGGTAACGATCAACCGGATTTGGCGCCGAGCCGGCATGACAGCGAAATGAGTAGGATACAGGTCCTGAAGCAGAGCAAGCGAGCAGAACGAAGGATCAGCGCGACCGTCGCAGCCCGTTTGCGCCGCTTTGTCCCCTTCCTTGCTGCTACATTGATATTGAACAGCTGCCAGACGGTGCTGGACCAATCCTATCAGCCGAGCGTTTCTCCCTCTGCCAATCCGCAGATCGTCTCCGAAGTCCAGAAGAACGACCCGCGCGCGCAGATGGGCGCTCGCGAGCACCCGCGCATCCTCGCAAGCTATGGCGGCGAATATAAGGACGCCAAGACCGAGCGGCTCGTCGCCCGCATCGCCGGCGCCTTGACCAGCGTGTCGGAGAATCCGCAGCAGTCCTATCGCATCACCATTCTCAATTCACCCTCGATCAACGCCTTCGCTCTGCCGGGCGGCTACCTCTATGTCACGCGCGGCCTGTTGGCGCTCGCCAACGACGCTTCCGAAGTCGCTGCCGTGCTGGCGCATGAAATGGCGCACGTCACCGCCAACCACGGCATCGAAAGGCAGAAACGCGAGGAGGCCGAAGTCATCGCTAGCCGCGTCGTTTCGGAGGTCCTGTCGAGCGATCTGGCCGGCAAGCAGGCGCTTGCCCGCGGCAAGCTGCGCCTTGCCGCCTTCTCGCGCCAGCAGGAGCTCCAGGCCGACGAGATTGGCATCCGCACGCTCGGCCAAGCCGGCTACGATCCTTATGCCGCCGCTCGCTTCCTGAACGCGATGGAAGACTACAGCCGCTTCATGTCGGCCAATTCCGACGTCGACCAGAGCCTGGACTTCCTTTCGAGCCACCCGAGCACGCCGCAGCGCATCGACCTTGCCAAGGCGCACGCGCGCGAATTCGGCGAGGAAGGCAAGGTCGGCGACATCGGCCGCGATTATTATCTCAACGGCATCGATGGCCTGCTCTATGGCGACAGCCCCGAGGAAGGCTATGTGCGCGGCCAGACCTTCCTGCATGGCGGCCTCGGCATCCGCTTCGACGTGCCGCCCGATTTCCGCATCGACAACAAGGTCGAAGCCGTCATGGCGACTGGCCCCGGCGACATCGCCATCCGTTTCGATGGCGTTGCCGATACCCAGAACCAGAATCTGACGAACTATATTTCCAGCGGCTGGGTCACGGGGCTCGATCCCAATTCGATTCGGTCGATCACGGTCAATGGCATGCCGGCCGCGACAGCGCGCGCCTCCGCCGATCGCTGGGATTTCGATGTCACGGTGATCCGCGATCGCACTCAGATCTTCCGTTTCCTGACGGCAGTGCCGAAAGGAAATATCGCTCAACTCGATCAGACAGCCAATGTCCTGCGCGCGAGCTTCCGGCATATGACGCCGGAGGAGGCAGCCTCGCTGAAGCCGCTGCGCGTGCGTGTCGTCACCGTCAAACCTGGGGACACCATCACCACGCTCGCTGCCCGCATGATGGGCACCGACCGCAAGCTCGACCTGTTCAAACTGATCAACGCCCTACCAACCGGAGCGACGATTGCACCGGGCGACAGGGTCAAAATTATCTCGGAATAGATCGCTCTTCTCCCAGCCGGGAGAAGATCTGCCTCAGGCGTAGCTTGCCATGCGGGGATCTGCATCAACAAGCGCGTTGCGGAGCTTGTCCATGGCACGGCTTTCGATCTGCCGCACGCGCTCCTTGGAAATGCCGAGATCGGCGCCGAGCTCTTCCAGCGTTGCGCCATCTTCGACTAGGCGGCGCGCCCGGATGATCTTCATTTCCCGCTCGTTGAGATGCTTCAGAGCCGAGGCCAGCCAGATGCGACGGCGTTCGCCATCGATCATGTCGGAGACCTGCTCGTCGGGAAGCGGTTCGTCGCTGATGAGAAAATCGATGCGTTCGGCGCTTTCGGAATCGCCGGCAATCGAAGGCGCCTGCAGCGAGGTGTCGCTGCTGGAAAGGCGCGCATCCATCGTCTGCACGTCGGCGAGGCTGACGCCAAGGGTGACGGCGATTTCCTCGTGGATGGACTGGACGGTAACGCTGGAATTACTGCGGGCAAGCTTGGCGCGCAAACGGCGCAGATTGAAGAACAGTGCCTTCTGGGCGGAACTCGTGCCGCCGCGTACGATCGACCAGTTGCGCAGGATATAGTCCTGGATCGAAGCGCGGATCCACCAGCTTGCATAGGTGGAGAAGCGAACCTCCCGTTCCGGTTCAAAGCGGGCTGCCGCTTCCAGCAGGCCGACATAGCCCTCCTGCACCAGATCGCTCATCGGCAATCCGAAATTACGAAATTTCCCCGCCATGGAAATGACGAGGCGCATATGGGCGGTTGCGATCTGATTGCGGGCACCACGATCCTCATGGTCCTTCCAGCGAATGGCGAGATCGTGTTCCTCGTCGCGATCGAGATAGGGAGCAGCCATCGCAACTTTGATCATGCGCCGATCTGCAGACATATTCGTCATATGCATCTCCTGGGTTCGGCCTCAAATCGTCTCTATGCCGCGGTCGACGAAAAGGGCAGCAAGCATCGTTTCCGAACATCGCTGTTCGGATGGAAATCAATGAATGAAATTGCGAATTGGAAACCGATATCCGGCGGGCCGGATGATCGATGACTAGTCTAGTTCGATCTCATCGAACGGGTCTGGCGATTGAAGCATCTTCAGATCGCCGGGGAGCTTCGAGTGAAAACGCATAGGCCGGTCCTCATGAATGTCTATAATACGGCCTGTATGGAATCCCTCTCCACAGGAGCGCACCCACACCGACCGCCAACACGAGGCTTAAACGCGGCAGAACGGAAAAGGTTCCAAAGAAAAAACCCGGCACGAAGGCCGGGTTTTTTGAAGTGCTGGTGGCGTCTTGGCCTTATGCGGCTTCGTCCTGCGAGTCGTCTTCGTCGACGACCTTGCCGCGCTTCGGGCCCTTGTTCAGATTGGTCTCGACAAGGCGAACGGCTTCGGTTTCCGACATCTTGTTGACGGCGGCGATTTCGCGCGCCATGCGATCAAGAGCAGCTTCGTAAAGCTGACGTTCCGAATAGGACTGCTCCGGCTGGTTTTCGGCGCGATAGAGATCGCGAACGACCTCCGCGATCGAGATCAGATCGCCGGAATTGATCTTGGCATCGTATTCCTGCGCGCGGCGCGACCACATGGTGCGCTTTACGCGGGCCTTGCCCTGCACGACCTTCAATGCACGCTCGACGAAATCCGTCTCGGAAAGCTTGCGCATGCCGATGCTCATGGCCTTGGCCACCGGCACCTTGAGGCGCATCTTGTCTTTCTCGAAGTCGATTACGAACAGCTCGAGCTTCATGCCTGCGACTTCTTGTTCTTCGATCGCAGTGATCGTACCGACGCCATGGGCCGGATAAACGATCGCTTCACCAGTCTTGAAGCCGTGGCGTGCTGCTGAAGGTTTTTTCTGCTGGGTCGTCATTCTTTTCAAAAACTCCCTGTTACGCGCCCCGTTAGGGCCGGGGTGCCGGGTCAGTCAGGCCCGGATGAGACGGGCGTACCGTCGGGTCACTTCATCCTGGTCCAGCCAGACTTATGCAAACAGAAACCCACCCATCGCGATCTAAGACCCGACAACACAAACGGTTGATATGTCAAGGAAACCGCGTACGGATTGGTGATTTGCTTTCGTGATGGTTTTGGGCATGCGAAATGCCGCAGTGGATCAGTGTGGGTAACTTATCACAAAAATCTGAGGAAATCAATAATTTGCTGCGCGCGCGCCAAAATGGCCACGTTGGCCGGCCAGCGGCCCAACGGCAATGATTCGCTTTCTGCGATATCGACTACACCTTTATCGGCGGCCTGTCACGACCTTCGATCAGTCGCCCGAACCGGGGTTGGCCGAGAAATATTTCTCGAATTTACCCTGCTCGCCGTCCATTTCCTTGGCTTCCGGCATCGGGTCGCGCTTGACGGTGATGTTCGGCCAGATGGCGGCGTATTCCGCGTTGACCTTCAGCCACTTGTCGAGACCCGGCTCCGTATCGGGCTTAATCGCCTCGGCAGGACATTCCGGCTCGCAGACACCGCAATCGATGCATTCGTCGGGATGGATGACGAGGAAGTTCTCGCCTTCGTAGAAGCAGTCGACGGGGCAGACTTCCACGCAGTCGGTATATTTGCAGCGGATGCAATTGTCGGTCACGACATATGTCATGAAGCACTCCAGGAATGTCTCTAGTTCCCGCGGAAGCGCAACCTGGAACGTCGCACCTTTCCACGGAGCCGAACGGGTAAACGAATGCGTCACGCACAAACGCGCCGTCCGGCGGGGTTACCGGCAGGTTGATCGTGAGGTATCGACTTTGTCAGCCAATTTCAAGGACAAACAATCTTGAAAACCGCCTGCTGCAGGCAGAGTTTTCTAATCGTCGTCGGCGATGAGGCGGTCGATTGCACGCCGATCTCGTTTCGTGGGTCTGCCGCTGCCCGGCGATCGCAACGCCTGCTCGAACGGGGTGAGACGTTTTGTCTCATCCGGCGGCGGGGTCAGATCCTCATAAAGCAGCCTGGCTTCCTCGAATGGCCCCCTGCGTTCGCCGGCCGACCGCACGATCAACACGATATCGCGGCGCTCCAGCGAGAGTTCGATGCGGTCGCCGGCCTTGACGCCGAAGCTCGATTGGGTGATCCGCTCGCCATTCACCCTGACGCTGCCGTTTTGCACATAGAGCTGGGCCAGCGAACGGGATTTCACCATGCGGGCAAAGAACAGCCATTTGTCGATGCGCTGGCGCGAACCGAAAAATGGCTGTTTCTCGTCCGTCATGGCCTATTTCTTCATCTGCTCCTTGAGGGCAGCGAGCTTGGCGAAAGGAGAATCCGGATCGATCGGCTTTTCCTTGCGCGGCGGCTTGGCTTCGAAGCGCAACGGCTGCGATGCGCCGCGATTGTTGCGATCATTCCGGTCGCCACGCTCCTGACGATCACCCCGTTCGCCACGGTTGCCCTGATGCTGCGGACGGCCACCTTCACGATTGCCGCGCGGACCCTTGTCACCGCCACGAGCTTCACGATTGTCACGTCCGTCACGACGATCACGACCGCCTTCGCGATTGCCTTCACCGGCGGCTTGCTCACCGCCGCCACGGCGATTGCCCTGGTGACCACGTCCCTCGCCCTGCTGGCCGCGACGATCGCCATGGCCACGGCCACCCTGGCGCTGCTGATGGTCGTTGCGACCACCCAGACGCCAGAGCAGAACCGGCTTGGGCTCGGCCGCTTCCGCGGCAACAACTCCGGCTTCAGCAGCCTCGGCGGCTTCAGCCGCTACGGCAACCGGTTCAGCCGAGACATCCGCAGCTGGAGCTGCCTCCTGGGTGACAGCTTCCGTTTCCTTAGCCGGTTCATCACTTGAAGCATCGGCATCATCATGGTCGGCCTTTTCAGCAACGGCGTCCGTCGCCGGCGCCGCTGCTGCTGCAGCAACATCCTGCTGGGCGAGGAAGGCCGTGGCCTCCTCCGCCTTCACCGCATCGGCGCGGTAGCCGAGGCCCTTAAGGATCTCTTCCATATCCTCGAGCGTTGCGCCGAGAATGGAGAGCATCGCGGTGGTCGTGGTGAAGCGACGGCCATCATAGGCGCCATCAGGGCGCGAAGCCTGGCCGGGCTTCCACTGCAGCAGCGGACGGATGAGGTCCGCCAGGCGCTCCAGAATGTCGATTCGCACCGCGCGCTTGCCGAGGAAGCGGAAGCCGGCGAGCTTGTAGAACATGCGCTCATAGCCGGGATCGGTGACGACCGAAGTGCGGCCGGCGGCGAGAACCGGGATCAGGTCGCCATAGCCCGGCTTGTCGAGACCATCATTCTTCAGCGCCCAGAGCAGCGTGATGAGCTCGGCCGGAGCCGGCTTCAGCAGGGCGGGCACGAAAATATGGTACGCACCGAAGCGAACGCCGTAGCGGCGCATCGAGGCACGCCCGTCCTGATCCAGCGACTTCACTTCCTCAGTGACATCACGGCGGAACAGAACGCCGAGATTTTCCACCAGCTGGAAAGCCAGCCCCTTGGCAAGGCCCTGCAGATCCTCAGCACGCTGGAGATCGTCCAGCGGCTTCAGAATCGTGCTGATATGGTGGTTCACGAAACGCTCGATACGGGCGGCGACATGATCGCGCGCATTGCCGGTCAGCTGCTCGTCGGCAAGCAGGATGACGCGCGGGCGCATGACATGATCGCTGCCTGACAGGCGCGCGACAGGATCGCCGAGCCAGCGCACGAGGCCATCGGCGCTGATCGCGAGATCGCCATTGCCGGCGGCATGCAGGCGTGCAGCACGTGCCTCGAATTCCAGCGCCAGCGCCTTCTGCGAGGCCGTCTGGACGGCCTTGGCATCCGGGCCTTCGGTCCCTGCGATAGGCGTGAACCGGAATCCGGTCAACTGTCCCACATGATGTCCCTCGACGAAGACATCTCCATTCACACTGATTTCAGCTTCCAGCATCGCATTCTCTCTCAGGCGCTTCATGAGCACAGATGTCCTGCGATCAACAAAGCGTTTCGTCAACCTCTCATGTAACGCATCGGACAATCGATCTTCGATTTCCCGCGTCTTTTCTTGCCAGTGTGTCGGATCGGCAAGCCAGCCGGGCCGGTTCGACACATAGGTCCAAGTCCTTATCTGCGCGATTCGCGCCGAAAGCGTGTCGATCTCGCCATCCGTCCGATCGGCGCGGTGCACCTGTTCGGCCAGGAAATCCTCTTTCACCGTGCCATAGCGCACGAGATCGGAAAAGAGGGCGGCAATGAGATCGGCGTGCTGGGCAGGCGTGATGCGCCGATAGTCGGGAAGCGCACAGGCCTCCCATAATTTCTCAACCCGAGCCGGGTTGCTGGCAAGATCGACTATCTCCAGATCGCGTGACAGATATTCCAACGCCTGCTGGTCTACCGCAGGCAGCGCCCGCGTCAAGCCCTGCACGCGAGGCGCGTCTTCCAAACTTGCACGCAACGCCGCGATCGAAGCGAAATCCAGATCCTTGCTGCGCCATTGCAGCACCTTGACCATGTCGAATTCGTGTCCCTCGATCCGGCGGACCAGCTCGTCGTCGAAGGGATCGACCTGTCCCGTCACGCCGAAAGTGCCATCCTTGAGATGACGGCCGGCGCGACCGGCGATCTGGCCGAGCTCGCCCGGATTAAGGTTGCGGAACTGATAGCCGTCGAATTTGCGGTCCTGGGCGAAGGCGACATGATCGACATCGAGGTTAAGACCCATGCCGATCGCATCGGTGGCAACCAGATATTCGACATCGCCGGCCTGATAGAGCGCCACCTGCGCGTTGCGGGTACGCGGGCTGAGCGCGCCAAGCACGACGGCCGCGCCACCACGCTGGCGGCGGATAAGCTCCGCGATTGCATAAACCTCGTCGGCGGAAAAGGCGACGATAGCGGTGCGCTGCGGCAGCCGCGTGATCTTCTTTTGCCCGGCGTAGAAGAGATGCGACAGCCTGGGCCGCTCTAGCACCGTGATCCCAGGCAGAAGTTGCTCGAGAATGGGCCGCATCGTGCCAGCACCGAGCAGCAGGGTTTCGTCCCGGCCACGCAGATGCAGAATACGATCGGTGAAGATGTGCCCGCGCTCCAGATCGCCGGCAAGCTGCACCTCGTCGATGGCGACGAAGGAGGCTCGCGTCTCGCGCGGCATGGCCTCGACGGTGCAGACCGAATAGCGCGCATTGGGCGGCGATATCTTTTCCTCGCCGGTCACGAGCGCGACATTGTGTGCCCCGACCTTTTCGACGACGCGCGTATAGACCTCGCGGGCAAGCAGCCGCAACGGCAGGCCGATCACGCCGCTGCCGTGTGCCACCATGCGCTCGATGGCATAATGGGTTTTGCCGGTATTGGTCGGTCCGAGCACCGCGGTTACGCCGCGTCCGCTCAGGATCATGGGCTGCGAAGTCTGAGTCATAGGTCCGTGCATGGGCGAGAAACTACCGTCTTCCGATCAGCATGTTCCTCCTAGAGGAAACGAACAGATGACGACCATATGTGACAAAGGCAAGACCCGAATGAAAAAACAGATACGACAACAACCGATTTCATATTTGATCGCCTCAACCATAAGATACATTTCGACTGCATCCCATGCGAGTCCCGGCGATTCCGGAACAGCTTGAGAACGAATCGGAGACGAATCGCTGACTCCGCTGCGTTCCTTATTTGTTCACGACTACATATGGATTTCAATGAAAAGATTCACACCAAATGCTGAATCTTGTTTGCACAGCTTTTCCAAGGCAAAAGGAGTCGAGCGGGGAATGCTCAGCCAGCGAAATTTCGAAACGGATTGTGGTTAATGGTCTGTAAATAATGAAGTTTCGCGTGAATCAAGGGATGGCGTTAACATCCGGACCAAAGCCGGAACGAATCGGAGACGAATCGCAGATTCCAAGCGATTCTGTTTCTGTTCTCCACAATATCTAGCGTTTCCCCGGCAGGGGACATACCGGACTCTGAATGGTTGAGACCAAGATTCCGGTCGAATCTGCGATTGTGACTAACCTTTTAACGAGCGCAGCTATAATGAATCAGCAAATACACGCAAAAGCTGCAGTCATTAACACATCAATCAAAGCCGGAACGAATCGGTGACGAATCGCGGATAGGGGCAGGTATCGCATTTGTTCACGGCTAGATATTGTATTTCGTCGGAATAGCATCGCGAAATAGCACTGCCATGAGTGGACGAGCCTCCCGCAAACCTGCCGCAAATTAACCAATCGGCCGACGAAAGCACCATCCATGCGGTCCACCTGGATTCCGCTTCGTCTTCCGGCACCGTTGACGGTTCACCTGGAGGAGCCTCGCGGTTAACCCAAGTTCAAATAGAGAACGAATCGCCGACGAATCACGGACATCGGGCCTTTCTCGTTTCGTTCACCACAAGCCATTGTATTTTAAGCATATTTTAACCATACAAACAGATCTCCCATCCCTCCCGCAATCGCCATAAGACGTTGCCGCACGGACGTTTCCGTAGGAGTTCACGCCACTGCCTACTCGCATTTTTATTTCTTAGCCGGAACAATTATCGCGCACGCAAGTTTACATGAGCAGAATTGAGGAACTCAGCCTGTTCCCTGGAAACAGATTTGAGCTGGAGCGCTGGAAGGATAACGCCGGATCGGAAAGCGATATTGGCGTTATATTCAAGCGATGGACATGGAGGAGACACATCATGCTTGGTACGGTATTGCTTGTGATACTGATTCTGCTGCTGATCGGCGCACTACCCAGCTGGGGTTACAGCCGGGCATGGGGGTATGGTCCATCGGGTGGTCTCGGGCTTGTTCTCGTCATTGTCCTCATTCTGTTATTGATGGGACGGATCTGATCCGCAGGTTATCGTTCAAACCTCGCAACACTAGGGAGCTAACACCATGAAGAAGATCATCGTCGCGATCGCCCTCCTCGGCGCATTGGCGTCGTGCACGGCAACGGAAAAAGGCACGGCCATTGGCGCCGGTACCGGCGCGCTGATCGGCGGCGTAGCCACGCATAGCTGGGGTGGCGCCGCTGTCGGCGCAGTCGCTGGCGGCGTGGTCGGCAACCTCATCGGACGCTCGGAAGATCGTCGCGGATATTGCATCTACCGCGACCGGTATGGTCACCGTTACGAAGCTCGCTGCCGCTAAAGCCGGTGTCGCCTGACCGATCGTCCTTGACGGCCGGTCAGGACCCGCTGTGGAACAAACTCACGGAACAACCGTTCCCGCAAGAAAATCGTCTTCCCGCACCATCAACCGCGGGAAGGTGGCAGTGTTTTGAGAAAGGAACGGCACCATGGCCGCAATCATCGCAAGCATTGCAGCACTCGTGCTCATCGGCACGACTTTCTACGCCCTCGCCAGCGCGGCAAGAGCACGCGGCAAGGAAAAGCAGCAGGTAGCCTTTGAAGCCGTCGTCCTGGAATTCAAGCCACGGCAGAGACAGCAGGCAAATTCAAGCCGGGGATGATTGCAGGCTCGGCTTGGAACTCCCATCCGCCCCTAAAACGGCCAGAAGCGGCTCAGTCTCCCGCAAAAGCTCTGAACCGCTCCAATCTCATTGCCTTTACGCAGCTTCGCGCGGGAAACCTGCCCTGCTTCTACTGGAATCGCTTATACGAAAAGCTGGCCGCCATTGGCTGTGATCGTCGATCCCGTGATAAAACCGGCATCGTCGCTGGCCAGGAAGACCGCGATACGGGCGATTTCCTCAGGCTCGCCGAGGCGCCCAACGGGGATTTGCGGGATGATGCGCTCGTTCAGCACCTTTTCCGGGACCGCCAGCACCATCTCCGTACCGATATAGCCAGGGCAAATCGCGTTCACCGTGATGTTCTTGGCAGCCCCTTCCTGCGCCAGCGCCTTGGTAAAGCCGAGATCGCCGGCCTTGGCGGCGGAGTAGTTCGCCTGCCCCATCTGCCCCTTCTGGCCGTTGATCGAGGAGATATTGATGACGCGGCCGAAGCTGCGGTCGCGCATGCCCTGCCAGACCTGATGCGTCATGTTGAACAGGCCGGTAAGATTGGTGTTGATGACCTCGTGCCACTGCTGCGGCGTCATCTTGTGGAACATGGCGTCGCGGGTGATACCGGCATTGTTGACCAGGATGTCGACATGGCCGAGATCGTGCTCGACCTTGGCGATGCCCTTGCCACACGCTTCATAGTCGGTGACATCCCATTTGTGGACCGAGATACCCGTCACATCGTGGAAAGCCCGGGCCTTCTCGTCATTGCCGGCATAGGTTGCCGCCACCTTGTAACCCGCATTGTGCAGCGCCATCGAAATGGCAGCTCCGATGCCCCGCGTACCGCCGGTTACCAATGCCACTCTACTCATGTGCCACTCCCCTTTTTGTTGCGGAGGCGGGACGCCCGAAGGTCGGGTCGCCCGCTCCGCTTTCACCACTTCTTCTGGAAATACCTTTCAAGGCGCCTTGGAGCATGATGCCGAAAAGTGTCATACGGCTTTCGGACGACATCATGCTCTACGTCTTTGATTTTAAAGCGCTTCGAAGCACATGGCGACGCCCATGCCGCCGCCGATGCACAGCGTGGCAATCCCCTTGCGGGCGCCGCGGCGCTTCATTTCGAACAGCAGCGTATTGAGGACGCGTGCGCCCGAGGCGCCGATCGGGTGGCCGATAGCGATCGCGCCGCCATTGACGTTGACAATCGACGTGTCCCAGCCGAGGTCTTTGTTGACGGCGCAGGCCTGGGCGGCAAATGCCTCGTTGGCCTCGACGAGATCGAGATCGCTGACCGACCAGCCGGCCTTTTCCAATGCCTTGCGCGAGGCCGGGATCGGTCCGGTCCCCATGATCTGCGGGTCGACGCCGGCCGTCGCCCAGGAGACGATGCGGGCCAGCGGCTGGATACCGCGGCGCAAGGCTTCCGCCTCGGTCATCAGCACCGCAGCGGCGGCGCCGTCATTGAGGCCGGAAGCGTTGCCGGCGGTGACGGAGCCCTCCTTGTCAAAGGCCGGGCGCAGCTTCGCCATGGCCTCCATTGTCGCACCATGGCGGATATACTCATCAGCATCGACCGTGACGTCGCCCTTGCGCGTCTGGATCGTGAAAGGGACGATCTCGTCCTTGAAGCGGCCGGCCTTCTGGGCGGCCTCCGCCTTATTCTGCGAGGCAACGGCGAACTGATCCTGCTCATCGCGCGAAAGCTGCCATTGCCGGGCGATGTTTTCGGCCGTGATACCCATGTGATAGCCGTAGAAGGCGTCCGTTAGGCCATCCTTGATCATGGTGTCGATCATTTTCATGTCGCCCATCTTGGTGCCGGAGCGAAGGTTCGCGGCATGCGGCGCCATCGACATGGATTCCTGGCCGCCGGCAACGATGATCTTCGCGTCGCCCGTTGCGATCTGCTGCAGGCCGAGCGCCACGGCACGCAGGCCGGAACCGCAAAGCTGGTTCACGCCCCACGCGGTCGCTTCCTGCGGAATGCCGGCTTTCATTGCGGCCTGGCGGGCCGGGTTTTGTCCTTCGCCGGCCTGAAGTACCTGGCCGAGGATCACTTCGTCGACTTCCTTGGCATCGACGCCGGCGCGCTCCAGCGCACCCTTGATGGCGGCCGCGCCGAGTTCATGCGCCGGAACGGTCGCGAAAGCGCCGTTGAACGAACCGACCGCAGTGCGGGCAGCGCTGGCGACGACGATGGATGAACTGCTCATGGAAGCCTCCTCACAGAATGGACACGTATATGAGGCGAAACTGTCAAAGCTTTGCTTCTGAGTCAAACAGCAAGAATTTTCATCGTGCAGATTTCACGAAGCTGTCACCGCCTTCAAAAAATCCAATCAAAGGAAAGGCCTTGCCGCATCGCACAAACCGATTGTCACCAAGCTTCTTTTGCGTCTACACTCCGGAGTGGAGGAATATTCCATACAATCAGAAGGGGCCAGGAGACTGATAATGGCAAAAAATGAGGGCCAGATCGTAATCAAGAAATATGCCAATCGCCGCCTATACAATACCGGCACCAGCACCTATGTGACGCTGGACGATCTGGCGGAGATGGTGAAGAAGGGCGAGGAATTCATCGTCCAGGACGCCAAGAGCGGTGAAGACATTACGCATTCGGTCCTGACACAGATCATTTTCGAACAGGAATCGAAGACCGGCAACACGCTGCTGCCGATTTCCTTCCTCCGCCAGCTGATCGGCTATTATGGCGACCAGATGCAGATGGTGGTGCCGAGCTTCCTAGAGCACTCGATGCGTGCCTTTACCGAGCAGCAGACGCAGATGCGCGAACAGATCAATCGCGCTTTCGGCGAGACGCCTCTCGGCAAGAACCTGCAGCTGCCGATGCAGATGGTCGAGGAGCAGGTCCGCCGCAACACCGAGATGTTCCAGCAGGCCATGCAGATGTTCTCGCCCTTCATGAAGCCGCCGGCCAAGGAAAGCCGCAAGGCCGAAGCCAAGGACATCGACGAATTGAAGGAACAGCTCCGCGCCATGCAGAACAAGCTGGATAGTCTGTGAGATAAGACAGCACTGGAAAAGGCCTATGCGTTCATGGAGAGTTTTCACCCCCCTCTGTCATTCCGTGACATCTCCTCCACAAGGGGGGAGATTGGTAATTCGCAGTACCTTCTCGCCACAAATCACAGGCGCATCTGCTGAAGCTGACCTATAAAGTTTATTCCAGGAAGAAGCGACATACTCCCAACGATCTCCCCCCTCGTGGGGGAGATGTCCCGAAAGGGACAGAGCGGGTATCAGCCGCACGGCACGCAAGCAGCCGCCTCCCCCGCACAAACCCCAATCACAAACAGAAAAAGGCCGGCGAACCGCCAGCCCTCTCATTCATGCCATCAAGGCAGCGCTGGATTATGCGCTTTCCTTCGGCGTCAGAACCTGACGGCCGCGATACATACCGGTCTTCAGGTCGATGTGGTGCGGACGACGCAGTTCGCCGGAGTTCTTGTCTTCGACGTAGGTCGGAGCCTTCAGGGCGTCAGCAGAGCGGCGCATACCGCGCTTGGACGGGCTCGTTTTTCTCTTCGGTACAGCCATTCTCGTTACTCCATGTACGGACGAAACATGTCCACGGCCAGCAAGGCGGCCGAAACAGACATGCATCAATTTCGGAAATTGGGCGGGCTTATACATGGCTTGCCGGGCTTTGACCAGTCCCAAATAGCATTTTTTGCCCGCCGCACCAGATTCGCGGATAGTCGAGGCCGAATCAGTCCTCATCCTCCGGCACGATCCATGTTTCCTGCAATGCCGCTTCCTCCCATTTTTGCCAGGCAGGCAACGCCTTCATGGCCGCCATATAGTCTCGCGTATCCGCCGCAACCGCGATGTCATACCGCTCCAGACGGCTGACGACGGGAGCAAACATGGCATCCGCGCCGGAAAAGCTCCCGAACAGGAAAGGGCCACCTGAAACGGCTCTCGCCTCGCGCCAGATAGCTTCGATGCGCGCCACGTCCTCCATCACCCCATCGGGCAGATCGCGGCGGGCGATCGGGCGGCGCATGTTCATCGGGCAGCTGTTGCGCAGGGCACTGAAACCCGAAATCATCTCCATGCTATAGGATCGCGCCAATGCACGCGCCTGGCGATCTCTCGGCAGAAGCCCGGCATCCGGGAAAAGCTCGGCCGCATATTCGATAATGGCAAAGGATTCCCATACCTTGAAATCGCCGTGAACCAGCATCGGCACCTTGCCCGTCGGCGACACCTCACGAATGCGCGGATTTCCGCGGGGAAAATCGAAGGGTATCAGCACCTCTTCGAAAGGAATGCCGCACCCCTCCAGCGCAATCCACGGCCGAAACGACCAGGACGAATAGTTCTTGTTGCCGATATAGAGAGTGAGCTTGTCCACGATCATGGTTTCCTTTTCAGCGCCGCAACCCGAAGGGAAAGAATTCTTTGACATGATTCAAACCCGCGCCTACGTCATGGCCAAGGATGCCAGATGACGACAAGACGATCGAACGACAAGTTCTGATATCAGTCATAAAGGCATTTGATATATGCGTCGGCATTGCGTGCGCGGCGCTGAATGAGCGAAGCGAGCTGGCTGAGGCCTCGTCCCGGCTTGCTTGCCACCCGATCGATCGGATTGGGGAGCGAGACGGCAAGAAGTGCCGCCTGACGTGCCGTGAGCTTGGAGGCCGGCACCTTGAAATGATAGCGTGCCGCCGCCTCGATGCCGTAAATGCCCGGTCCCCATTCGGCGATGTTGAGATAGATCTCCATCATCCGGCGTTTCGACCAGACGGCCGAGGCGGAAACCGCAAGCGGCAATTCCAGCGTCTTGCGCACGAAGGAGCGGCCGTTCCACAAAAACAGGTTCTTCACCGTCTGCATCGGGATCGTGCTGCCGCCGCGAGTGGATTTGCCGCTCAGCGTCTCCTCGACAAGAACCCTCATCTCGCCCCAATCGACGCCGCCGTGAAAGCAGAACTGCCCATCTTCCGAGACCATGACGGATTTCACCAGCACCGGCGCGATTTTTTCCAGCGGGACCCAGCGGCGGTCATATCCCTGAAAGGTGACGGCATCGCCTATCATCAGGGTGGAGACAGGATGGAGGAAAGGCAGCAGGTAGAAGACGATGAAGACATAGGGGAGCAGCAAAAAGCCGATCAGGACGAGGACAATGCGCTGCCAGAACGGACGGTCCCTGAAGCGCGCCAACAGGGAGGAGCGTCGCGGCACCTCGGCTTCCTCCTCCTCACTGTCCGTCGATATGTCCAAATGCCTGACGTCCACGATCGCTCCATCCCGGCACGCCTTGATGTATCCGGGAAACGCTCTGATGCTGCACTCGTCATACCGTCTACGCAAAGCGATGACCAGAGTGCGACGCAATTCCCCACCCGGCTGTTGACAATTCTCGTTGCCAGCAACCGCCTCTCATGCCAAACAGCGGCCATGGACAGCACCGATACCTCATTCGAACAGCGGCTCAAGGTCAATGCCGGCAAGACCGAGGCACTGCTGACCCGGCTGCTGGCCGACACCAGCCTTAGCGACGAGATCACCCGCCCCGACAGGCTCCTGAGCGCGATGCGCCATGGCGTCCTGAACGGCGGCAAGCGGCTGCGTCCCTTCCTGGTCATGGAAGCGGCAGCCCTTCTCGGCGGCAATGCAGAGGCGGCGCTCAGGGTCGGCGCCGCACTCGAATGCGTGCACTGCTATTCCCTCGTCCATGACGACCTGCCAGCCATGGACGACGACGATCTGCGCCGCGGCCAGCCAACCGTGCATATCGCCTTCGATTACGCAACGGCGATTCTTGCGGGTGACAGCCTGCTGACCTACGCCTTCGACATCATCGCCGCGCCCGAGACGGAGCTGCCGGCGGACCGCAAAATGGCGCTCGTGCTGGCGCTGTCGCGCGCAGCCGGCATCGGCGGCATGGCCGGGGGCCAGGCGCTTGATCTAGCGGCCGAGAAGGAAGCGCCCGATGAAAACGGCATAACGACGCTGCAGGCGATGAAGACGGGCGCGCTGATCCGCTTTGCCTGCGAGGCCGGCGCCATCATTTCGGGCGCCTCCGCCGAAGACCGCAAGCGCCTCCGGACCTTCGGTGAAAAGATTGGCCTTGCCTTCCAGCTTGCCGACGATCTGCTCGACCTCACCGCCGATGCCGCAACCATGGGCAAGGCAACCGGCAAGGATGCCGCTCGTGGCAAAGGCACGCTGGTGGCTCTCCACGGCCAGGAATGGGCCGAAACGACACTCGCAAGGCTGGTGAAGGAAGCGGCCGGCCTGCTGTCCGGCTATGGCAGCAAGGCGGATACTCTGATGGAAGCCGCCCGCTTCATCGCAAACCGCAAGAGCTGATCCCGAAATACGGTCATGGTGCTGCACGAGGGTGAGCCAGCCACTCGGCAGCGGCTACCGGCCCATGGCCACGTTCAGCCATAGCCATTCATTCGGCCATGAAATGTCACCATCACAAGAATCCATAACTAAGCCGGGTGATTTCCGCCGCGATCTATGACACATTCCCGTTCCGTATTGGCCTGTAGACGCAGAATTCTCCGCGCCGGCCGGACACTCCCGGGAAATCCTCCATGCATGAGACGTTTGCCTACCTGCCGCAGATCCTGCCGGCCTATATTGCCTACATCGTTGCCGTTATCAGCCCTGGCCCCGCCATCATGGCCATCATCGGCACCTCGATGATCCATGGCCGCAAAGCCGGCATGACGATCTCGCTCGGGATTTTCGGGGGATCGATGACCTGGGCGATCGCCGCAGCGGCAGGCCTTGCGACGCTACTGCAGACCTATGCAATGGCGCTGGAAGTTCTGAAGATCTTCGGCGGCATCTATCTGCTCTACCTCGCCTACAAGGCATTCCGTGCCGTGCGTGCCAATGGCGAGCTGCAGACAGCCGCGATGGAGCAGAAGACGCCTAGCTTCAAATCGCTGATCCTGCGCGGCTACGGCATCCACGTGACCAATCCCAAAGCGATCTTTGCCTGGCTCGCCATCATCGCGCTCGGCATGCCGCAGGGCGCGCCCGCTTCCGTAGCGGTGCTGATCATCGTCGTCTGCGGCACGACCGGTTTTCTGGCGTTCATGGGCTATGCGATCCTATTTTCGACATCGCATGCGCTGAAAATCTATCGCAATGCGCGCCGCTGGATCGAGGGCGCCATGGCCGGCTTCTATTGCTTCGCCGGCATCAAGCTGCTGACGAGCAACATATGATCCAGCCTCGGCTTTAAGCGGCGGATTACTCCGCCGCGACGTTTTTCTGGCCGAATCGCTTTTCGATATAATCGGTCACCAGCGCCTCGAAATCGGAAGCAATGTTCGGACCGCGCAGCGTCATGGCCTTCTGGCCGTCGATGAAGACAGGGGCAGCCGGCGTCTCGCCGGTACCGGGCAGCGAAATGCCGATGTCGGCGTGCTTGCTTTCGCCCGGACCATTGACGATGCAGCCCATGACGGCGACGTTCAGCGCCTCGACGCCCGGATATTTCTCGCGCCAGACCGGCATGTTCTTGCGGATATCGTTCTGGATGTTCTGCGCCAATTCCTGGAAGACCGTCGAGGTCGTGCGGCCACAGCCGGGACACGCCGCAACCACGGGAATGAACTGGCGGAAGCCCATGACCTGCAGCAATTCCTGCGCCACCTGCACCTCACGAGTGCGGTCGCCATTCGGCTCCGGTGTCAGCGAAACGCGGATCGTATCGCCGATACCATGCTGCAGCACATAGCCCATGGCGGCCGACGAAGCGACGATGCCCTTGGAGCCCATGCCGGCCTCGGTGAGGCCCAAATGCAGCGCATGGTCGGAACGCTCCGCCAGCATGGAATAGACGGCGATCAGATCCTGCACCTGGCTGACCTTGGCCGAGAGAATGATGCGGTTGCGCGGCAAGCCGATATCTTCTGCGAGATCGGCCGAGATCAGCGCCGACTGCACGATGGTCTCGCGCGTCACCTGCCTGGCCGAGAGCGGCGATCCCTCAGCAGCATTCTTGTCCATCAGCGCGGTCAAAAGATCCTGATCGAGCGAGCCCCAGTTGACGCCGATGCGCACCGGCTTGTCGTAGCGGATCGCCATCTCGATGATCTCGGCAAACTGCTTATCCTTCTTGTCCTTGAAGCCGACATTGCCGGGATTGATGCGGTATTTCGCCAGCGCCTCGGCGCAGGCCGGATGATCGGCCAGCAGCTTGTGGCCGATATAATGGAAATCGCCGATCAGCGGCACGTCCATACCGAGACGCAATAGCCGCTCGCGGATCTTCGGCACGGCGGCAGCACTTTCATCGCGATCGACGGTGATGCGCACCAGTTCCGAGCCGGCTTTGTAGAGGGCGGCGACCTGAGCGACGGTCGAATCGACATCGGCCGTGTCGGTATTGGTCATGGACTGCACGACGACGGGCGCGCCGCCGCCGACGATCACGCCGCCGACATCGACGGCAACGGAGGAACGGCGCGGTTTCGGATCGAAATCGGTGGCGGACGACATGGAAAGCTCTCGCAGGCCTCGAAAATGGGGTGTCTTTCAGGTGGATCACGGAGCGGTCGTTGTCAACCGCTGCGACAATCTCTTTTGATCTGGCTGAGTTCAGCCGTTACCGCGCAAAAGCGACGAAATTAATGCTTGGCATCCCCGATACCGTCGGCATAGCGTGCCAGCGACGACAATGCCAGCACGACGAGCAGCAGCACCGGTAGCGCCATCAGAACCGGCGAGAAGCCAACATGCTCGGCGGCAAAGCCGATCGCCGACGGCGCAACCAGCATACCGGAATAGCCGAGCGTCGTGACGACCGAAATGGCGATGCCCGGCTGCAGGCCTGGAATATTGCCGGCAGCGGAAAAGGCGATCGGCACCATATTGGAAATGCCGATGCCGCAGAGCGCAAAGCCGAGAATGGCGATTTCCGCGTTCGGCGCGAGCGCCGCCGTCAGCATGCCGACGATGGCGAAGACCGTGCAGACCCGCAATGTTTTGATCGCGCCCAGCCAATCGCGGACGAAATCGCCGGCAAAACGCATAGTCGCCATGGTGGCGGAGAAAGCGGCGTAGCCGAAGCCGGAGAGCGCCACCGAGGCGCCCTTTTCCTGGCTGAGATAGAGTGCGCTCCAATCCAGAACCGCGCCTTCCGGCACCATGCAGAAGAGCGCGACGATGCCGAGCAGCCAGGGCAGCGGGATCATCGGCAGCTTTGCCTTCGGCTTGGCCTCATCATGATGCGGCTGATCGCCGAGCACCATCGGCCAGGCAATGGCGAGGAGAAGCGCGGCAATTGCGGTCGAGGCTTCGGCATGGCCGAGAATGCCCCAGCGAGAAATCAGCAGTCCGCCGATCGCCGCGCCCAAAAGGCCGCCCAGGCTCCAGAAGGCATGGCAGGAGGACATGATCGCCCGGCGCATGGATTTTTCAACCGAGACGGCATTGGCATTCATGGCCACATCCATGGCGCCGATGAAACCGCCGAAGAGAAAGAGCGCGATCGCCGCCGTCCAGACATTCGGCGCCAGCGTCAGCGCCAGGATCATCGGCAGCAGCAGCACCGCAAAGGCCTGCACGACAACGCGTGAGCCGCGCACGGCGATCTGGGCGCCGGCGAGCGGCATCATGACGAGGGAGCCGACGCCGAAGATGAGGATCATCAGGCCGAGTTCGAATTTCGTCAGTTGCAGCCGCTCAGCGAATTCGGGAATTTTCGGTGCCCAGCAGCCGACCATGAAGCCGTTCATG
This sequence comes from Rhizobium sp. 11515TR, assembly GCF_002277895.1. Classification (NCBI taxonomy): domain Bacteria; kingdom Pseudomonadati; phylum Pseudomonadota; class Alphaproteobacteria; order Hyphomicrobiales; family Rhizobiaceae; genus Rhizobium; species Rhizobium sp. 11515TR. The sequence goes on from NZ_CP022998.1 coordinate 278,372, forward strand.
AGAAACATCAGCGACACCGCAGCACGCGATTTGGTGAAAAACGGGCTCCTGCGCTCCTTCAAGCCCTCCATTCTCGTCCCGTTGTCCATGAAAATTCCTCCAAATTTGCGCCGCAGTCTATTTAAATCGATTGAAATCTCAACGATCGAAAAAGCCGAAACGGTCACATTTCATCTCCGTCTGTTAAAGCGGAGGCAAAGACACCACAACCCCGAATAAATCATTCATATGTGCACGCCATCGGCAAAATGTCCTATTGACGCGGAAAAAGTAGGCTCCTATCGGTTGAGGCCTGAAAGATTCTTCGGTCGGCCCAACCGGGTCATCCTCTGGTGCACCCTCGTGAAAAACTCCATCGGCTATGGCATCCTGCTTACGGTGTTTGCCTACATGCTGTTCACTGCACATGATTCGGCGGTGAAGCTGCTCGTCGCCTCCATCCCCGTCTGGCAGGTCCTGTTCATCCGAAGCTGCACCATCCTTGCCGGCTGCTTCGTCTTCGAAGGCCCGGCGCTCGTCCACAAGGTGGCGCGCTCGCCGATCATCAAGCCGATGATCGTGCGCAGCGTCATCATCCTGATCGCCTGGATTTCCTATTATTCGGCGGCGTCCTATCTGCAGCTCGCCGAGGTGACGACGCTATACTACGCCGCTCCGATCGTCGGCACGATTCTCGCAACTATCGTGCTGCGCGAAAAAGTCACCGTCGCCCGCTGGATGGCGGTCGGCGTCGGCTTTTGCGGCGTGGTGATCGCCTCCAATCCTGTGGGGCTGTCGATCTCCTGGCCGGTCTATCTGGCGCTGCAGGCCGCCGTTCTCTGGGCATGCGGCATGGTGCTCCTGCGCAAGACGGCGCTGCACGAGAAGAGCCATATCCAGATGGCCGTCTCCAACATCCTGTTCATCATCCTGACCGCGGGCATGGCGATCATCCACTGGCATACACCGACGCCGCTGCAGATCGTCCTGCTCGCCTTGACCGGCATCATCGCCGGCGCCGGTCAGCTCGCCCTCTTCGAAGGCATGCGCCAGGCTCCCGTCTCGGTATTGGCTCCGTTCGAATATACGTCTCTGGTCTGGGCCTTCCTGCTCGGCTACCTGATCTGGGGCGATATCCCCGGCGCCAATACATTTATCGGCGCCATCCTGATCCTGAGCGCCGGCTTCATCATCATTATCAGCGAGAGGATGAAGCGGCGGACGGCGGCGGCTTGATGGCAGCCGACACTATTGCAATCATAAAAGCCTATATTCTATACAAACACATATATAGGTTGAGACTCGATCTCTTTTGCCAGGACATCGGAAAAGGCATCAGCATGGTGAACATTGCAGCCTTCGAAGAGTGATTGGAATTGGAATACCGCATAATCCCTGGCTGCATTATCTTCCTGAATGGCACATCCAGCGCAGGCAAATCGACCTTGGCAAAAGCACTGAGGGAAGTGCTGCCGGAGTTTTGCTATTATGCCTCGGATCAATTGGCCGATGCAGGTTTTCGGGCGTTGAAACATAACGCCGCCGCGGGGTCACCGGATGAGCGCAGCAGATTCTTCGATGGATTTCATCGCTCCATCGCTGCCTTCGCCAATGCCGGTAACGATCTGATTGTGGAGCATATCGTCGAGGAACAGAGCTGGGCCGACCACCTCGAAAGTTTGCTGGCGAATCTCGACGTGTTCTGGGTCGGTGTGCATGCACCGATCGAAGAGGTTGAACGTCGCGAGAGAGAACGTGGCAACCGCTATATCGGCGAAGCCCGTTACCATCTGAAGACGCACAATTACTGCCGGTACGACCTGGAAATCGACACCACCCGGCCGCTCGACACATTGGTGGCACTCATAGTCGAAGAATGGGAAAAGCGGCGCACGGCGGCGACTTGAACCGGATCAACGCGTTTTCCGCAGGCACAAGCGCAAACCGCCAGTCGAGCGAAGCTTCCAACCCGCAACGAGAAGTCGCATTTCACTCCGCCACGGCGGCAGTTCCCTCGACGAGTTTCGGCCGCCGCATCAAAAGAGCCTGCATCGGCCGCTCGAAGAACTTGAGAAGCGCCACCGAGATCCCGATCGTGCAAAGCGTGACCAGCGCCAATATCCCGGTCACAACGGGCAGGGAGAAGTGCTTGCCCAACAATTTGACCGGAAGCTGAAACGTGTAGGGGTGAATGAGATAGAGCGAGTAGGACGCATCTCCCAGCAGAACCAGAACGGCCCAAAGTTTCCCGGACGGCAGCCGCATGAGCAGGAAGCCAGCGACGAAGAGGACCGCAAACAGGCTTGAGGCAAAGAGACTGGGACCGGCAAGTGTCACGATGAAGAAGTAAGCCCCGCATGCCAGGAGAACGAGCACGAAGGCGGCAGCATTCGATCCGCTCCTGATGGCGCTGTAAGCCGAATATGCCTTGTGAAGCATCATGCCGAGAACGAATTCGATCAATATCGGATTTGTATAGAAACGCCATTCGACAGATCCCGTGGGCCAAATCTCATGTAGCGCGATCAGGAAGAGGATGGCTGCGGAGGCGAACCAGGTTGCCCTGGCGCCAAAGATCAGGCAGGCGCCGTAGATCAGGTAGAAAAACACCTCGTAACAAAGCGTCCAGCCCAGGAAAAGGATCGGTTGTACGGCGCCTCCGCTTTTCTGATAAGGGATGAAAAGCAGGGATTTGACGACTGTGTCCACCGTCACCACAGTCGAATTGAGCAGGTTGGGCTTCACGAGCGCAATCAAGACGATCACCAGCGTCAGCAACCAATAGAGCGGAACTATTCTCGCAACGCGCTTGCGTGCGAAATAGACAAGCCCGCGTCCCGGATCGGAGGAATAGCTGATGATGAAGCCGCTCAGGACGAAGAAAATGTCGACGCCGGCAGCACCCATGTCGAAATAATTGCGATCGACATGGTACTCGAGCACAAGCGTGCGTCCGAAATGAAAGAGAACGACGGAGAAGGCGGCCACAAACCGGAGAAACTGGAGAGAGTCCAATTGTTTCGAGTTTGACCGCCGCATGGAAAGCACCTGTTCGTTAACCATGACGGCCCCGATCCGCTTTGATTGCTTGTTCCAACACATCCGCCATTGCCGCCTGCGTGCTGCGGCTTGGATGCCAGTTGCATCCAAAATCCTTCGGTTTGACACGTAAATTCAGATATCGCAGGCGACTTTCGCCTTTCGCGGCGCTCGTCTGGACGACGGCCTTGATTGCTTTCTCCGCCGTATCGAAATCCTTCTGAGGCATCATCGGCCCGAGCGCGGCGTAGAGATACGCTTTTGGAAACTGATATCTGAGCCTGGAGAGAAGCTTGGCGTATTCCCCGCCGAAATCGTCGGGATTCTTGCCGTCCGAAAAATCGTTCGTCCCTAGATTGATGACGACCGTGGAAACGTGCTCGTCAGGAAGACCAGGTGCGCCGCTTCTCAACAGCGTCCCATTGTCGATGACGTCAAGCATGGTTTTCGTGCCCTTGCGAGCACGCGAAAGGCCGATTCCCGAAACCGCGAGCGTCGTAAGCTCCATCCCGAGGCTACGCGCTGCGACGGCGGCATATGTCAGATATTGATTTTCAGTTCCGGGGGTAAATTTGCATCCGGGACCGGCACCCTCGACGCCATAGCCTGCAGTGATGGAGTCTCCTATTGCCACCATCTCGTCGCTCGACGCTTCCGCTGGGCGGAACGACCCGTCGGTTTCGGCGGAAACGAATATGGTATCGCCAACCCATCCTTCGGTGCGGCGCGTCGCGCGAACGCTATGGACGCCTCGCTGCAAACCATCGGCAAGCTGGTATCGGTGCTGCCCCGCCTGCAGATCAAGGCGCTGAGGAACGCCGTCCAATTCGATCTCCAGGCTGTTTTGCCCGGTATCAACGAGGGTAACCGAGAGCGAGGCACCTTCGAAACGCAGCGCAAAACCGCTACCGGGCCAGCCAAAAGCCGCATCGCTGGCCGCAACGCGGCCGATCCATTTCGACGGCCGCTCGATCGTTTCCGCCGCAAAGGTCGGCATGAATGCCAACACGCTCAGAAGAAGTGACGCAGCCACGACGTGAAGCTCACGAACCAGCCAAGGCCGCCAGCGCGCAATGATGGGCAACTCGTCACCTCTTCGGGCTGTGTTAGATCAATTCCCGCACCGCAATTCCTAATAGAAACGCATTTTGATTGCCGCCGGGCCCTCCGGCGGACCGACAGGAGACGTTGATAGCGCGCATGCCCTGCATGAATAGTGCCGCACCAAATACACAACCAAATGTTGTAGAGAGACAACATTGAGAGAAATGGAGCAACATTTGGAGAAGTAGGGCAATATCGAGAATTGTCACTATGCTGCGCTGCCACATTGGTCGGCAATTATCGACGGAGATGGAAGCCTCGCTTCTCCTGACGGCTCGCTCCGCTGTTCTTTGAGAAAAATATTCGCAATTGCCCATTTATCTCGCAGTTTTCTACGCTTTCGCGATGCAATTTTTCTGCGATGTATGCGACATTGAATGAAACCGCTCCAGAAACGGAAGAGAACGATGAACTGGTTGAAGACTGTTGCCGCCGCCGCCCTCGTGCAGGCTGCGTTCCTGCTCCCCGCCCATGCCGGCGAAAACCTCAAGGCGATCCAGTCGGCCGGCGTATTCAAGGTCGGCACGGAGGGCACCTATGCGCCCTTCACCTTTCATGACGAGAGCGGCAAGCTGACCGGCTTCGATGTCGAGATCGCGGAAGCCATCGCGGGCAAGCTCGGCGTCAAGGTGCAGTTCCTGGAAGGCAAGTGGGATGGCCTGATCGCCGGCCTCGATGCCAACCGCTACGATGCCGTCATCAACGAAGTCGGCGTCACAGAGGCCCGCAAGAAGAAGTATGACTTCTCCGAGCCCTATATAGCCTCCAAGGCGGTGCTGATCGTCAAGGACAGCAACACCGGCATCAAGGATTTCGCCGATCTCAAGGGCAAGAAGGCGGCACAGTCGCTGACCAGCAACTTCGGCAAGCTCGCAACCGAATCGGGCGCCGAACTCGTCGGCACTGACGGTTTCGACCAGTCGATCCAGCTCGTGCTGACCGGCCGCGCCGATGCGACCATCAACGACAGCCTCTCCTTCCTCGATTTCAAGAAGCACAAGCCCGACGCGCCGGTGAAGATCGTCGCCCAGCAGGCCAATGCCGATTTCTCTGCCGTCATCATCCGCAAGGGCGAGCCGGAACTGCTTGATGCGATCAACAAGGCGCTGGCCGACATCAAGGCCGACGGCACCTATGACAAGATCTCCAAGAAATACTTCGGCCAGGACGTTTCGAAGTAAGAAGGCATAGGCAGAGACATAAAACTGTGAAAAAGATGCGTCCGGGGTCACCTCCGGACGCATTCTCTTATCGAAAGGCTTCTCCTTGGAGCATTGGCTGCAACTGATGTGGGAGTCACTGGGCACGCTGCTTTGGGCAGGGCTCGTCTTCACCATCCCGCTCACCTTGATCACCTTCGTGCTTGGCCTTCTGCTCGGCCTGCTCACCGCCGTCGTCAGGCTGTTCGCGCCAGCGCCGTTCGTGGCCATCGCCCGCTTCTATGTCTGGGTGATCCGCGGCACGCCGCTTCTGGTGCAGCTCTTCGTCATTTTCTACGGCCTGCCGAGCCTGGGCATCCTGCTCGACGCCTTTCCCGCCGCCATCATCGGCTTTACGCTGAGCGTCGGCGCCTATACGTCCGAGATCATCCGCGCCGTCATTTCCTCCGTGCCGAAAGGTCAGTGGGAAGCCGCCTATTCGATCGGCATGAACTGGCGCCAGGCCATGAGCCGCACCATCCTCCCGCAGGCAGCCCGCGTCGCGGTGCCGCCCCTGTCGAACACCTTCATTTCGCTGGTCAAGGATACGTCGCTCGCCGCCGCCATCACCGTGCCCGAGCTGTTCCAGGCCGCGCAGCGCATCGTGGCGACGACCTATGAGCCGCTGATCCTCTATATCGAGGCCGCCATCATCTATCTCGTGCTCAGCACCTTTCTTTCGACGCTGCAGGGCTACCTCGAACGCCGCTTCGCCCGCTCGGGCGGCACGCTGGAGGCACAGGCATGATCGAGCTTTCGCATATCGAAAAACGCTTCGGCGACATTGTCATCCTCAAGGATATTAGCCTGATGATCCCCGAGGGAACGGTGACGGCACTTGTAGGCCCCTCGGGCGGTGGCAAGAGCACGCTGCTTCGCTGCATCAACCTTTTGGAAATCCCGACCGCCGGAACGATCCGCATCGGAGGGGAGACGGCCACCTTCCAGCCGGGCAAGAAGCCGTCCTGGCAGGACATCCAGAAGATCCGCCGCCAGACGGGCATGGTCTTCCAGAATTTCCAGCTCTTTCCGCATCAGACCGCAATCCAGAACGTCATGGAGGGCCTGACGACCGTGCTGCGCTGGCCTCAGGATAAGGCCCGCGCCCGCGCCGTCGAGCTTCTGACCAAGGTCGGCATGGCACACAAGATCGATGCCTGGCCCTCGACGCTCTCGGGCGGCCAGCAGCAGCGCGTCGCCATCGCCCGGGCGCTCGCCCCCTCACCGCGCGTGCTGCTCTGTGACGAACCCACATCGGCGCTCGATCCGGAACTGGCGGCCGAAGTAGTCGACGTGCTGGGCAAGCTCGCCAACGAAGGCACGACCATGGTCATGGCAACGCATGACCTGCGGCTTGCCTCGAAGATCGCCAACAACGTCGTGTTCCTGGAGGCGGGCAACATCGTCGAGACCGGCTCCTCGCGCAATATCTTCTCCAATCCGGCACAGGAGCGGACGAAGCAATTCATTTCGACGCTGAATTCCGGGCTCAGCTACGATATTTGAGCCGCCGGCCCCGCATCGAAAAGCGATCCTGCCTTGGAGCAGGTCGCGCATTGACGCTGGGCCGCTTTGCGGTTAGCTCTAATGCCATGAACACGGCACTCGTTCTCGTAGTGGTAGGAAGGCGCATGGGCAGGATGGTGTAACCATCCGGCGAAAGCACCCATGCGCGGTAAGCAGGCTCCTGACGGGGCCTTTTTTATTGCCTGAAATCCGGGCTGCACCCGTCAGATCTTCCTCGACTTCCCACTCAACGACGGACAAGGCCATGACGCGCAACGAAAGCCGCATCGACCATCCAGCCCCGCAATCGATCGAAGACAGGACCACAGAAAGAGCCGCTGCACAGCCGCGGCTGATAACCCTCATCCTGCTCTCGGCGCTCGCCGTGCTGCCAGTCAACATGATCCTGCCGTCCCTGCCGAAGATCGCGGCGGCATTCCACGCCGATTTCGCCCTCGTCAACCTATCGGTTGCCGGCTTCTCCATTGTCACCGCGTCCCTTGAGGCTATCGGTGGCGCGATATCGGACCGGTTCGGCCGCCGGCCAGTCGTCCTGACGGCGCTCTCGATCTTCATCGTCGCTTCGATTGGCTGCGTTCTCGCGCCGAATATCGGCATCTTCCTGCTGTGCCGCATGATGCAGGCCTGCATCGGACCGTGTTATTCCGTCGCCCTCGTCATCATCAAGGAAACATCCGACGAGCGCCAGGCTGCCAGCAAGTTCGGCTATCTTGCCATGGGATGGGCATTGGCGCCCATGGTCGGTCCTCTGTTCGGCGGTTCGCTGGACGAGCTTTTCGGCTGGCGGGCAAGCTTCATCGTCCTTGCGATCTTCGGCATTGCCGCCTTTCTTCTGTCCTTGCGCGAACTGAAAGGATCGAAAGCGCCGGCGTCAGCCGCGCGCGGAAACTATCTTGCCTCCTATGCCCTGCTTTTGCATTCCGCGCGCTTCTGGGCCTATACGCTCTGCATGGCGTGCTCGATGGGCGTGCTCTACATCTTTCTCGGCGGAGCGCCGCTGACGATAGGCGATGCGCTCGGCGGTTCGAGCGCCAAGCTTGGCTTCTACATGGGCCTCGTTCCCGCCGGCTTCATTCTCGGCAGCTATCTGGCTGGCCGCCATGGCGCAAGAATCCCGCTCGGCACAATCCTCGTCATTGCGCGGCTGCTGACCTGCGTTGGTCTGTCAATTGGGCTCGCCTTGTCGCTATCGGGCATGGTTGAGGTTCTGGCGCTCTTCGGCCCCTGCATCTTCATCGGCATCGGCAACGGCCTCACGATGCCGGCCGCCAATAGCGGTGCCATGTCGGTCAGATCGGATATTGTGGGAACGGCAGCAGGCCTCGCCGCTGCCATGCGAATTGCTGGCGGCGCGCTGATCGGCTCGATCGGCGGGCTGTTCATTGCACGATTGCCAACGATACATGTGCTCTTCGCCTTGATGCTGGCATCCGCTGTACTCGCGCTAGTGGCGGCAGTCTGGGCTGCGTTGATCGAAAAACGGAGGTAGCTGGCGCCTATCAGATGCGCTTGCTCATATGGACAAGGAAACCATCTTTCAGTGGCTCCTCGCGGTCGATCGCATAACCATATCTGAGGTAGAGCTGCACGTTCTCGACAAAACGCTTGTTGGTGTAAAGCCGCATGTCACTCACGCCGAGCTCGGCCGCAACCTGCTCGGCATGAACTAGCAGTTTCCGGCCGATGCCCTTTCCCTGATGTCGCGGAGAGACGGCGACGTTCTCGATCAACAGGTGATCCTCTCTCGGCACCATCTCGATCAACGCCAAAAGCTCACCATTGGCCTCCAAGAGATCGATACGATGCTTGCGTACGGCCTCTGCATAATCAGCCGTCATCGGCAGGGGCTCACGGCCGATAAGCGGCACCCATTTGCCATAGGCCTCGCGCGTGAGCGCCCGGATGCCGTCGACATCGGCAACGGTGGCCGCCCGCAAGGAAAACGCTCTCGTCATGCCTCTGCCTCCTCGGCCTGGCTACCATGATCCGACATGAAAGCTATGGAATTCCTTCGTCGCGTTCGCACATGGAGAGCCGATCTCGGATACCCGCGACGAAAAGGCGGCCAGATTGGGCCGCCTTCGTATCTCAGCGAAGCTTGGATTATGCGCCGTAGACGACGAGCAGATCCTTGGCGTCGATCTGGTCGCCGGCGCGCACCAGCACCTCGGAGATCGTGCCATCCTTTTCGGCGTGCAGCGCCGTCTCCATCTTCATGGCCTCGATGGAAACAAGCACGTCGCCGGCCTTGATCGCCTGGCCGGGCGAGACGAAGACCGTGGAGATGACGCCCGGCATCGGCGCGCCGACATGGGCGGCATTGCCGGTCTCGGCCTTGCGGCGCACGGCACTGCCGGAAGCCCCATGGGCGCGATCCGGCACCTTGATACGGCGCGGCTGGCCATTGAGCTCGAAGAATACCGTCACCATGCCCTTCTCGTCGGTCGCTGTCATCGCCTGGTTGACGATGACGAGCGTCTTGCCTTTCTCGATCTCGGCAAAGAGCTCATCACCTTCCTTGAGACCATAGAAGTATGCCGGCGTCGGCAGCACCGAGACCGGGCCGTAGGTGTCGGCGGCCAGCGCGTAATCGGTGAAGACCTTCGGATACATCAGGTAGGAGGCGAATTCGAAATCGTCGACCTTGCGCTCCAGCTTGGTCTCGATGACCTTACGCTCCGCATCGAGATCGGCCTCGGCAAGCAGCGAACCGGGACGCACCGTATAGGGTTTGTCGCCCTTCAGCGCCTTCTTCTGCAGTGCTTGCGGCCACCCGGACGGCGGTTGGCCGAGATCGCCCTTCAGCATCGAGACGACCGAATCCGGGAAGGCGATATCCTTGGCCGGGTTTTCGACATCGGCGACCGTCAGGTCCTGGCTGACCATCATCAGCGCCATGTCGCCGACAACCTTGGACGACGGCGTTACCTTGACAATATCGCCGAACATCTGGTTCGCATCGGCATAAGCCTGCGCCACCTGGTGCCAGCGGGTCTCAAGCCCGAGCGAGCGCGCCTGTTCCTTGAGGTTGGTGAACTGGCCGCCGGGCATTTCGTGCAGATAGACTTCCGAGGCCGGTCCCTTGAGATCACTTTCGAAGGCGGCGTACTGATGGCGCACGGCTTCCCAGTAGAAGGAGATGCGGCGGATCCATTCGGGGTCGAGACCCGGATCACGCTCGGAGCCCTTGAGGGCTTCGACGATCGAGCCGAGGCAGGGCTGCGAGGTATTGCCCGACAGCGCATCCATTGCCGCATCCACGGCATCGACGCCGGCGTCGACCGCAGCCAACACGGTCGCGGCGGCAATGCCCGAGGTATCGTGCGTATGGAAGTGGATCGGCAGACCGGTCGCCTCGCGCAGCGCCTTGAACAGCACCTTGGCCGCGGCCGGCTTCAGCAAGCCCGCCATATCCTTCAGCGCGATGATATGGGCACCGGCCTTTTCCAGCTCGACAGCGAGATCGGTATAATATTTCAGGTCGTACTTCGGCCGCGCCGAATTGAGAATGTCGCCCGTGTAGCAGATCGCCGCTTCGCAGAGCTTGTTCTCCTCTGCAACCGCATCCATCGACACGCGCATGTTCTCGACCCAGTTCAAGCAGTCGAAGACGCGGAAGAGATCGACGCCGCCCTTGGCCGCCTGGCGGACGAAATATTTCACGACATTGTCTGGATAATTGGTATAGCCGACGCCGTTGGCGCCGCGCAGCAGCATTTGCAGCAGCAGGTTCGGCGCGCCCTCGCGGATCAGCGCCAGACGTTCCCATGGATCTTCCGTCAGGAAACGCATGGAGACGTCGAAGGTGGCGCCGCCCCAGCATTCCAATGACAGAAGCTGCGGCAGGGCGCGCGCATAGGTGCCGGCGATGCTGGCGATGTCATAGGTGCGCATGCGGGTCGCAAGCAGCGATTGATGGCCGTCGCGCATCGTCGTGTCTGTCATCAGCACGCGCTTCTCGTTGCGCATCCACTCGGCGAATTTCTGCGGGCCGAGCTTGTCGAGGAGCTGCTTGGTGCCGTCCGGAACAGCGCTGTCGATATAGGGTAGTACCGGTTCGGCAACCTTCGGCGAAGGCGCAGGACGGCCGCGCGTCTCGGGATGGCCGTTGACCGTAACGTCGGCGAGATAGGTCAGAAGCTTCGTGGCGCGGTCCTGGCGCTTGACCTGCTGGAACAGTTCCGGCGTCGAATCGATGAAGCGCGTCGTGTAGCTATTGTCACGGAATTTCTCGTGCGTGATGATCGCTTCGAGGAATGTCAGGTTCGTCGCGACACCGCGGATGCGGAATTCGCGCAGCGCACGGTACATGCGGGCGATCGCCTCTTGCGGGTTCGGCGCCCAGGCCGTCACCTTCACTAGCAGCGGGTCATAATAACGGGTGATGATCGCGCCGGTATAGGAGGTGCCGCCGTCGAGACGGATGCCGAAGCCGGACGCAGAACGATAGGCGGTGATGCGGCCATAATCCGGAATGAAATTGTGCTCCGGATCTTCCGTCGTCACGCGGCACTGCAGCGCATGGCCGTTGAGTCGAATGTCTTCCTGCTTCGGAACGCCCGATTCCGGGGTGCCGATGGCAAAGCCGTCGAGAATATGAATCTGCGCCTTGACGATATCGATGCCGGTGACGACTTCGGTCACCGTATGCTCGACCTGAATGCGCGGATTGACTTCGATGAAGTAGAATTTGCCGGTATCGGCATCCATTAGATATTCGACGGTGCCGGCGCCGACATAATTCGTCGCCTTGGCGATCTTCAGCGAATAGGCAGCCAGTTCCTGACGCTGCGCATCGGTAAGATAGGGGGCCGGTGCACGCTCGACGACCTTCTGGTTGCGGCGCTGAACCGAACAGTCACGTTCAAACAGATGCACGACATTGCCATGCGTGTCACCGAGAATCTGGCTTTCGACATGGCGGGCACGCTCGACGAGCTTTTCGAGATAGACCTCGTCCTTGCCGAAGGCGGCCTTCGCCTCGCGCTTGGCTTCCGTCACTTCCTTGGCAAGATCAGCCTCGGAGCGGATGACGCGCATGCCGCGGCCGCCGCCGCCCCAAGAGGCCTTGAGCATGACCGGATAGCCGATCTCGGCCGCCATCTTGGCGACTTCCTTCATATCGTCAGGCAAGGGATCGGTTGCCGGCACGACAGGCACGCCGACCGAGATCGCAAGATTGCGGGCGGCCACCTTGTTGCCGAGCTGGCGCATCGTATCGGCGCGCGGGCCGATGAAGATGATGCCGGCGGCATCACAGGCATCGACGAATTCCGGGCTTTCCGACAGCAGGCCGTAACCTGGATGGATGGCATCGGCGCCGGAAAGCTTGGCGACGCGGATGATCTCGTCGATCGACAGATAGCTCTCGATCGGCCCGAGATCGCGGGCAAGATGCGGACCGCGGCCGACCTGATAGCTCTCGTCGGCCTTGAAGCGATGCAGCGCGAGTTTGTCTTCCTCGGCCCAGATGGCCACCGTTTTTATGCCAAGCTCGTTGGCGGCGCGGAATACGCGGATGGCGATTTCGGAACGGTTGGCAACCAGGATCTTGGATATGGGCAATGCTGTCTCCTCACGGCATCGAAACGGGCAATGCTGCACCCGCGAAGAGAATTCTTAACTTCTTGTCACAGGAAGTTCAATTTCTCCTGCGACATCCGACATCAAAATAGTTGCCGTTACGGAATAAGTCCGTTTCTGAAAGCGATGGCAACGATGTGCTGCCGATTTCTGGCCTTCAGCTTGTCCTGGATGCTGTTCATGTACCAGTCGACGGTATGATTGGAGATCGTCAGCAGCCGGCTGATCTCGATCGACGTCATGCCGTCGGCCAGATGGTTGAGCACCTCCATCTCGCGTTTGGTCAGTTTGAGATCGGCGTTCCCCTGCTCCTCGAGCAATTGCGCTTCGTCACGCAGCTCCAGCAGCCGCCAGAAGGCCTTTCTGGCCACGGCATCGAAAAGCGAAAGCTCCGTCGGCGAAAGGTCGACCGCCTCACCGCCGATCGTCATGCTGCCGAGCAGACCGCTTCGTCCGTGAATCGGAAAAATATAGCCGTCGATGAGCCCGTTGGCACGGGCATCAGCCATCATCTGTTCCATCCGGCGTCGGAGCGGATCCGATTTGTGCGCAGCCACGGCATCGCTCCAGCGGAAGGGGCGTTGCGCCCGGGTGGCATAGCGCGCCACCGGATCGACGAGCATGTATCTCTTGCGGACATAGGTCAGCGGCCATTGATCGGGCCAGCGGCCTGCCAGCATGAAGTTGGCGATATCGACATTCGGCCTCGTCTGCCGCAGCAGACCGTAGAAATCGAATTTGTAGGAACGGAGCACAAGCTCAAGCTCGGCCACGACATCCTTTGTACGCTCGCATTCTTCGATAACCACAAGCAATTGTATTAGCGAATGGATATTCACATTTACCCCTCGGCCTCGCAGCCTGAATTATTGGCGGACGAGCATTGCCACCCTGCTCGCCTGGCCCCATAGCGCGCTTAATCGCCGGCAACATACTCAGGCCGGCGCGAAATTGAACGCCTTTGGCGATTTTTTTACCATTCAACCCTGAATGGCCGCCTTCGGCGTGACTTAATAGTAACGGATGATGTCGCGGCGGGGTCGTCCCCAAATTGTCACATTTCTGCGGCGGCCGATAGCACCTCGCTGCGGCAGCACGCGCCGCGCGGGAAATTCCCTTGAAAAAACAGCTTCAGATTCCGTTAATCGCCGGTTCAGGTACCGATCTGTAGTGTCGCAGCATTCCGAGTTTTGCTGATGCAAAGAGGGTGCCTGACGTGTCACTGTTCAAAGTCTATGCAAGAGCCCTGAAGTATCTTGGCGCGTATCGCTACCGCGTTTGGATGGTTGTGATCGCAAACATTGCGCTTGCGATGACCACCATCTATGAACCGGTTCTGTTCGGCCGCATCTTCGACGCCATTGCCAAGAAAGAAGCCGTCACGCCGACTATGATGCTGTGGGCGGGCTTCGCCGTCTTCAGTGCTGTCGCCTTCATCGTGGTGTCCCGCGAGGCCGACCGCCTTGCGCATGGCCGCCGCGCCTCGCTCCTGACAGAAGCATTCGGCCGCATCATCTCGATGCCGCTCTCCTGGCATAGCCAGCGCGGCACGGCGAGCGCGCTGAACACGCTCCTTCGCGCCTGCGAAGCACTGTTCGGCCTGTGGCTGGAATTCATGCGCAACCATCTGTCGACCGCTGTCGCGCTCGTCATCATGATCCCGACCGCGATTTCGATGGACCTGCGCCTGTCCGCGGTTCTCATCCTGCTGGGCGTCTTCTACTGGTTCATCGGCCGTCTGGTCATGAGCCGCACGAAGGATGGCCAGACCTCGGTCGAGAGCCACTACAACACCGTCTTCTCTCATGTGAGCGACTCGATCAGCAACGTTTCGGTGCTGCACAGCTACAACCGCATCGAAGCTGAAACCAAGGCGCTGAAGTCGTTCACCGAACGCCTGCTGGAGGCCCAGTATCCGGTCCTCGACTGGTGGGCGCTTGCCGGCGCACTGAACCGCACGGCTTCGACCGTTGCTATGATGGCAATCCTGATGATCGGCACCGTTCTCGTTCAGGACGGCAGCCTGAGCCTCGGCGCTCTCATCACATTCATTGCCTTCGCCAACGTGCTGATCGGCCGCCTGGAGCAGCTGCGCAACTTCGCAAACCAGATTTTCGAAGCGCGCGCCAAGCTCGAAGACTTCTACACGCTGGAAGATTCGGTTCGTGACCGTGAAGAGCCGGCCGGCCTTGCTGAAATCAAGGACGTCAAGGGTGAAGTGGAGTTCCGCGATGTATCCTTCGGCTTCGCCAACTCGTCGCAGGGCCTGCACGACATCTCCTTCAAGGTGAAGGCTGGCCAGACTGTCGCTATCGTCGGCCCGACCGGCGCCGGCAAGACGACGCTCGTCAACCTGCTGCAGCGCGTCTTCGATCCACAGAAGGGCCAGATCCTCGTCGACGGTCACGACATCACCAAGGTGACCCGCAAGTCGCTGCGTCGCTTCATCGCCACCGTCTTCCAGGATGCCGGCTTGCTGAACCGTTCGATCAGCGACAACATCCGCCTCGGCCGTGAAGGTGCGACCCAGGAGGAAATGATCCGCGCAGCTCAAGCCGCCGCCGCCAACGACTTCATCGAAACCCGCGAAGGCGGCTACGATACCCGCGTCGGCGAGCGTGGCAACAAGCTCTCGGGTGGTGAACGCCAGCGTATCGCAATCGCCCGCGCCATCCTGAAGGACGCTCCGATCCTCGTACTCGACGAAGCCACCAGTGCACTCGACGTCGAAACTGAAAACCGGGTCAAGACGGCGATCGACAACCTGCGCCAGAACCGCACGACCTTCATCATTGCGCACCGTCTGTCGACGGTTCGCGAGGCTGACATGGTCCTCTTCCTGGACAACGGCCGCATCATTGAGAATGGCAGCTTCAACGAGCTCAGCCAGAGCAATGGCCGCTTCGCCGCCCTGCTGCGCGCCAGCGGTATCCTGACGGACGAGGAAGTCCGCAAGGCACACACGACGGAAAACGAAGCTGCCTGATCTTCGCAAGGGGCCCAAGATTAAAGCCGGGAGAGCGACGCTCTCCCGGCTTTTTGCTGCTGTGAGCGGACGACATTTGGGAAACAAGCGCCAACCGGAATTCTGCCCTGGTTATAGTGTTTTCGCGAGCCCACAAGCGGATCAAGGATAACATCAAGGAGCGCCGGCGCATGGTCAGTTCCTTGCGTGGTGCTGGTCTCCCCGGCCAGACCCATTCGCTGGAGACATCACCAAGGCCCTTGCGGAAGCCGGGTTGTTTTGACTGCGGGCCGTCCCAATCGGATCTATTGCATTTTCACATCCAGCGTTGCGGGGGCCCCGATCTCGATACCCTTCGGCATCGGACCACGAGGAACCCAGTCATCAAACGTTCTTGCTGAAACGCAAGCTGGCCGCAGCTTCCGCCCGGCCCACAGATGTTGTCTATAGGAACACTGGTGCGCGATGAACGTTGGCCGCGTTTTGATAGTTGGCAATTTTGACAAAAATTATTCAACCCACTTTGATGGGTTGAATAAATAAAAAAGATGCATTAATTGATCCACTGAAAGGGTCATTAAATGCGCCTAACGCTCCAAACCCATTTAAATCATGAGTGGCATTACGCTGCGGCCCTAGAGCTAAAGGACGACGACGCCGGCTTTCAGGGCGCGTCCATCGTCGATTACGATCTGGACTACTTCGTTACAATGGCATCGGCAGAATTTGCGGCCGGAAAGACAGTTCATGACCATCGCGCCTTGTCGGTCCGTTATCCCGTAGATCTCGAAAATCGATATAGCCGTAGCTGGCCGCCCTTCCTCTTGGACCTCATGCCGCAGGGCCATGCAAGGCGAAAGCTTGCCGAACACCTCGGGCTCGCGGAAGGCTCACGCGCCTCCGATCTCCCGCTGCTTCTGCGATCAGCTACTGGTGGCATTGGCAACATCCGCATCAAGGAAGCAGCTGAAGCCGAAACGGAAAGATTGCGACGTGTTGAGCGTCAAGGCGTTACAGAAGCGGAGATTCTTGAGCGCTCAGATCGTTTCATGGAAATCGCTGATCGCTTTGGAATGCTCGCCTCTGGCTCAAGCGGCCTGCAAGGCGAATGGCCGAAGGTCTCAATGACCAAGGCGAAAGACGGGCTCTACTATCCTGACAGTTTCGTCACCGATGACGAGGCCGTGCGCCATGTCATCGTCAAGCTGGTACGCAGCAACGAGCCCGTAGACCGCCTAATTCTTGAAGGCGAAGCCCTCTATTCGCGGATCGCCCAAAAGATCGGTCTGAACGTCAGCGAACCCTCGACTTACGCCGAAGGCATCTTGATCATTCCCCGTTTCGATCGGAGGAAGATGGCACGCGGGGGAACAGTCCGACTGGGCCAGGAAAGCCTAGTGTCAGCGGTTGGAGTGGCCGACTTCGGCCATGTCGGCACGCATGAGGCCTATATCGAAGTTCTGCGTCAATTTTCAGCCGATCCCTTCGCGGACATAGTCGAATACCTAAAGCGCGACATCGCTAACCTGGCGCTCGGCAATCCTGACAATCACGGCCGGAATTCAGCACTCAGCAAGCATCAGGACGGCACGATCCGCCTATCTCCGCTCTTTGACTTCGCTCCCATGCGGCTCGCCAAGGAGGGAATTGTCCGCTCCACCCGATGGGCCGTGATGCGCGATGGTGGTCGCGACCATCTTCCGGATTGGAAACGCATTTGTACTGAACTGATGCCCGTTCCTGCCGAGCAGGAACTCCTAATGGCTTCTATCTGTGCATTTGCACAACATCTGCAGCACGCGCCAGAGCTGGCGAAGCGCATGGGGGCATCTCCAGAGGTGTTAGAGCGTGCCATGGGGCGCTGTAAGGAAATCGCGGATAACGTTGTGGCGGCATGCCGGTGATGCCTGAGGAATGTTAATGGCCCGATGGAAGAAGCCCACGAAGGAAGAAATTCTTGAAAACAGACGAAGGCTGGCGGAGCGTGCTCGACAAGGGGACCTTAGGCTGCCGGATGCTGTGATGGAGATACGAAAAGGGTTCGGAATGACCCAAGAGGAATTCGCCAAGACCCTGTCACTTACAAGGCGCCAAGTTGCTGAGATTGAATCAGGTATGGCAAACCCCACACTTGAAACCTTAGAAAAGATTGGTCGATTGTTTGGGTTCGGAATTGGCTTTGTTCCTAAAAGCAGTTGAACCGCTGCCTATTCCAGGAGTTTTCGGTCCTCGTCCCACATATGCGATAGCTCTGCCGCAGACGGGGTGAGCGTGAAGGCCCTCGCAGAAGCCTTCAGTGACGCTTTCCGAAATGCGCAGGCATTGCAGTTGGTGCGGCAGGCTTCTTCGCCGCGCGCTGGCCGGCAAGCTCAAGCCGCTTCTGCTCGAGATGATAGGCATAGAGGAACTGCGCGGCGATGCCGAAGACGACATAGATGGCGCCGACGACGGGGCTCTTGTTGGTCACATAGAGAAGGACCTGGCCGGCCATGGCGAGGATGGTGCCCGCAACGAAGATGTTCAGCGAATGCCGCCCGAGGATCGTCAGCGGGTGATTGGCCGAGCGGCGCAGAAACGCCGAAATGGCGGGGATGCTGATGATCAGATAGGCGAGCGCCAGAACATGCAGCAGCCGCGGCAGCGACAGGAAAGTCTTGTCGAAGCCGGTGACAACGGTCGGCAGGCCGAGCATGGCAAGGTAGTCGCCGAGTATCCACAGCTTGTCGGTCACCCAGATAAAGGAGACGAGCACATAGGTGCAGGCCAACGCGATTAGAACCGGATGAGCAGGGATGTGCCCGCCGCGCTTGACATGCATGCTGGCGACGAAGCCGATGACGAAAAGCAGCTGCCAGGATAGCGGATTGAGGAACCAGAACCCCTCAAGCAGCGTCGTATGCGGAGCGATGTAATAGATGCCGGACACCAGCCAGACGCCCACCGAAATTGTGAGCAGAAGCAGGGGGCTTCTTGCTTCCAGCAGCATGATCAGCGGCAACATCAGGAACAGGGCACCGTACATGGGCAGAATGTTGTTGTAGCCGATCTGGTGCCCAAGCGTCAGTAGCGCGGGAATGCCGCGCGCCGGGTCCATCAGCAGGGCAAGGATATTCACTTCGCAGAGCAGGCCCTTCTGGTGGAAAATCCACGCGCCGGAAATGAAGAGCACCAGCGTCACGAAGGTCGTGATCATGTGCGCCGTATAGAGCGTGAAGGCGCGCCTGATCGCCTTCCATGCCATGTTCAACCGATTGCCCGGAAGAAACCTGGTTCCATAGGCAAGACCGACGGAGATGCCGGAGATCAGCACGAAAGCCTCGGCACCGTCGGAGAATCCGAAATTCTTGGAGGTCAAATCCTCGAAGATCTGCCCCGGCACATGGTTGATGAAGATCATGATCAGAGCCAGGGCCCTGAGAACATCCAGTCGGGTATCCCTCTGGGAGACCGGCTTCGGCAAACTCACTCGTTGTGCCGGCACCGAGCTCATATCCGCCCTCGAATTCATAAAACTCTCCTGTTCCGACACTCAAATGCAATCGGGGCCAAAGAGTTCCCCCTTGGCCCCCGATCATCGAAGTGAAACAGTGCAGAAACGCTACTGTCCGACCGGATAGCCCTCTTCGGGATGGGCGACCGCCCTGTCATTGATCGTGACCGAGTATGTCGCTGCATCGGGCGCTTTTGAGACGGAAATACGGTAATTTCCGCTCAGCAGTTCGATGTCCGCCGCAAAGCCGTCCCAGTTCGAAGGCAGGGCCGGTTTGACGAAGAGCCGTCCGTTTTTCACGCGACTACCGAGAATGCCTTCGACAGCGACGCGATACAGCCAGCCGGCAGAGCCCGTATACCAGGTCCAGCCGCCACGGCACGTTAATTGTCCTTCGCCGTAGATATCAGCAGCAACCACATAGGGCTCTACACGATAGGTATCGGCCTGATCACGATCGCGTGCGTGGTTGATCGGGTTCAGCATATCGAAGCAATTGCCGCACACGAGGCGGTTAGGACTTCATGTAGCGCGGATCGCGCGCCAACTTCGCGAGAGGTGGCGTGAACAGCCGGATGATCCGGTTTCATCATCGACGAGCTTGTCGAGCACGGCATTCATACCTTCGCCGGAGAGAATGTTTGCCAATGAAACAAGATCGGACGCTGCGCGAGGAGAAAAACGACCAGTCCTGATCGACCGGACCCGCAAACTTCCCGATTTTCAAGAAATGGGCCGCATCGGCCCCACATCAGCGGGGGAACAAAACCGCCACCCGGCCAAACATCGCCTTAGACGACGATGCCGCAAACGATAGCCGCAACGAACAGGAATGCAGCCGAAAACAGGACGACGTGAATCGCTGTTTGAATCTTCTGCCGCGTCTTGGCGGCGCGCTTGGAACCATCGAACTGATTCACATGCGTATTCGAAATACCCAAATTCGCCATGTGTTGCCTCCGTTCGTTTCTTATATGTCTCTCAGGCCAAGCCCAGGAAGGATAATCATACATTTCCTATCAATTAGGTAGAGATGAATTTCCGTCCAGAATGCGAGCCGAGAAAAATTAAACCATCTGAAGTCGAGGACCCGAAAGATCGGCAGCGCCTAATCAGCAGAGAATGCGGCGGGCCCAAATCAAACTGCGCTCGATGGCGCTGGTATCGGCCACCTGCTCTTCGGCAGGTCCGGCCTGGCGGCGGCAGTTTTCGTCAGAAAGAGTAGCGGACCGTGCACCTTCCCGTTTCGCCGGAACTGGCGGATGAAGATAGCCCATGGTCATGCCACCCATGAAAAACATGCCTGCCTCCACTTAACGTCTGACCCGTTGTCGGGATCACGAAAGTTAACTGCCATTAACGAGATCATGACAGAATTGCGGCAGGTGTCAATAGTCTATACGATTGGTCGTGTTTAAGCGGCTCATTCGTTAACGCGCCGCTGAGGCAAAAGCCGCCCGCTCAGGCGCGGACGAACCCCTTGCTGGCGATCATCAGATTGCGCGTGTAATCTTCCTTCACGTCGCCGGCTGCCAGTTCCTTCGCGGTCAGCCTCTCGACGACCGCGCCGTTGCGCATGACGGCCAGACGCTCGCACATATGGGTGATGACGCCGAGATCGTGGCTCACCATCACGAAGGTCAGATGGCGGTCCCTGCGCACCTGCTCGAGCAGGTTCAGCACCTCGGCCTGCACCGAGGCATCAAGCGCCGAAGTCGGCTCGTCGAGCAGCAGGATCGACGGTTCGACGATCAGCGCGCGCGCAATCGCAACGCGCTGGCGCTGGCCACCGGAGAGCTGGTGCGGGTAGCGGAAGCGGAAGCCCTTTCCGAGACCGACTTCATCTAGCGCCTTGGCGATCCGGGTCTCCGTGTCGCCGATCCCATGAATCGACAAAGGCTCCAGCAGCAGCCGGTCGATCGTCTGGCGCGGATGCAGGGAACCGTAGGGGTCCTGAAACACCATCTGCACCTGGCGATAGAAGGTCTTGCTGCGCCTGGCGCCCTTCAGCTGTTCGCCGCCGACCTGGATCTTGCCGTCGGTGATGGGAGCAAGGCCGGCAACGGCGCGCAGCAGCGTCGATTTGCCGGAGCCGGACTCGCCGACCAGACCGAAGGATTCGCCCTCTTTCACTTTGATGCCGACGGCATCGAGCGCATAATAGCCATCATAGACGACGCTGAGGCCATCAACTGCGAGTGCTGTCGTCATGCCGCCCACTCCGGCTTGCGGTCGAGCACGGGCAACGGATGCCTGTTTTCGCCGATAACAGGCATGCAGTTCAGCAGGCCGCGCGTATAGGGATGCTGGGCATTGTTCAATTCGGAAGCTTTGAGTTCTTCCACCACCTTACCTGCATACATGACGATCACGCGGTCGCAGAAGGACGAGACCAGCCGCAGGTCGTGCGAGACGAAAATCAGCCCCATGCCGCGCTCCGACACGAGCTTGTCCATAATCTTGAGCACATCGAGCTGAACGGTAACGTCGAGCGCCGAGGTCGGCTCATCGGCAATCAGCAACTCCGGCCCGGCGATCAGCATCATGGCGATCATGACGCGCTGGCCCATGCCGCCCGAGACTTCATGCGGATGCAGGTCATAGACACGGCCTGGATCGCGGATCTGCACGGCTTCCAGCATGGCCATGGCACGGTCCCGCGCCTCGGCCTTGCTGATCTTCTCGTGTGTGCGCAGCGTCTCGGTGATCTGCTTCCCGATGGTCATGACCGGGTCGAGCGAATATTTCGGATCCTGCAGCACCATGGCGATGCGCTTGCCGCGCAGCGACCGGCGTTCCCTAGCCGAAATCGACAGGAGGTCGATGCCGCTGAAGTCAAGCTTGTCGGCGGTAACGATGCCATGCGGCGGCGTCAGCCCCATGATGGCGCGGCCGGTCTGTGATTTACCGGAACCGCTCTCGCCGACAATGCCGAGCCGCTCGCGGCCGAGCGTGAACGATACGCCGCGCACGGCATCGATGACGCCGGTACGGGTCGGATAGCGAACCCTCAGGTTCTCCACGGTCAAAAGTGTCGTCATTGCCCGCTCTCCTTCGGATCGAGCGCATCGCGCAGGCCATCGCCGAGCAGGTTGAAGCCGAGGCTGACGATGAGGATCGCGATGCCGGGCATGGCCGCCACCCACCATTGATCGAGATAGTATTTGAAGCCGCTTGCGATCATGACGCCCCATTCCGGCAGCGGCGGCTGCGCGCCGAGCCCCAGGAAACCAAGACCAGCCGCCGTCAGGATCACGCCGGCCATGTCGAGCGTAACGCGGACGATCACCGAGGAGATGCAGAGCGGCATGACATGACGAAAGATGATACGCAGCGGCGAAGCGCCCATGAGCTGCACGGCGGCGATATAGTCCGAACGCCGCACTGTCATCGTTTCGGCGCGCGCCAAGCGCGCATAGGGCGGCCACGAGGTGATGGCGATAGCGATGACGGCGTTCTCGATGCCGGCGCCGAGCGCGCCGGCGAAGGCAAGCGCCAGCACCAGTTTCGGGAAGGCGAGGAAGATATCGGTGATGCGCATCAGAATCACATCGACCCAGCCGCCAAGATAGCCCGACACCATGCCGATGATCAGCCCGATCGGCGCCGAGATGATCGCGACCAGAACGACGATATAGAGCGTCCAGCGCGACCCGTAGATGAGGCGCGAAAGGATATCGCGCCCGAGATCGTCGGTACCGAGAAGATAGCCCGGCGTACCGGGGGGCTTCAGATAGGCATTGGTCAGGTCGCCGATCACAGGGGAATGCGGGGCGATGACATCGGCAAGTGCTGCCACCAGCACGAGCGCGATAATGATCAGCAGTCCGATGACGGCCAGGCGATTGGCGGAGAACTGCCGCCAGGTGACATAGGCGCGCCCTAGCCTCGCCTGCCGGCGCGACTGCGGCCGGTCGGAGAGCAGCCAGTCCCTCAAGCTGGGTTGGGTGGTCTCGACAGTCATTTACGTCGGGTCCTTGGGTCGAGCGTCCGATACAGAAGATCGGAAATCAGATTGATGCCGATGAACACCGTGCCGACGACGATCGTGCCGCCGAGAACGGCATTCATGTCGGCATTGCGCAGCGAGCTGGTGATATAGAAACCGATGCCCGGCCAGGAGAAGACGATCTCCGTCAGCACGGATCCTTCGAGCAGCCCGGCATAAGAAAGCGCGATCACCGTGATCAAGGGCACGGCGGCGCTGCGCAGCGCATGGCCCCATATTACCCGCGTCTCGGACAGGCCCTTGGCGCGGGCCGCGACGATATATTCCTGGCCCAGTTCGTTCAGCATGAAGCTACGGGTCATGCGGCTGATATAGGCAAGCGAGAAATAGCCGAGCAGCGACGCCGGTAGGATGATGTGGCGGAACACGTCCCAGAAGACGTCCCATTGCCCCTGCAGCGCGCTATCAAGCAGGAAAAAGCCCGTGATTGGCGTGAAGGTATATTCATAGGCGATGTCGATGCGACCAGGATAGGCGACCCAGTTCAGCTTCGCATAGAAGATGACGAGCGAGACCATGGCCAGCCAGAAGACTGGCACGGAATAGCCGACGAGGCCGATGACGCGGACGATCTGGTCGATGAAGCTGTTACGGCGCACCGCGGCAAGCACGCCGAAGGGAACCCCGAAGATGGCGCCAATGATCGTGCCGACCGTCGCGAGCTCCATCGTCGCGGGGAAAACGCGCCTGATGTCATCCATGACCGGATTGGTCGTCAGAACCGACGTCCCAAAATCACCGCTCAGAGCGCTCACGAGATAATAATAGAACTGCAGATAAAGCGGCTCATCGAGATGCATCTCGCGCCGCAGGCGCTCCAGTATCTGCTGTGGCGCGTGATCGCCGGCGATCGCCAGCGCCGGATCGATCGGTATGACGCGCCCGATGAAAAAGGTGACGGCCAGAAGGCCGAGATAGGTGGTGACGGCCACGACGAGGAATCGCAGCAGCCCCATGAAAAAGGGAGCGGCACGGCCCTTTTTGGGCCGCACCTGCATTTTCCGTTCGACGATGCTCAAAGACCTAGTCCTGCCGGATCATCACTTGGAGATCGGCCAGACGAAGTTGTTGTCAAAGCTCGGACCAAGCTTAAAGTCCTTTACGTCCTTGCGATAGCCGGCGACTTCCGTCTGCTGATAGAGGATGATGAAGGGGCTTGCTTCCAGGAATTTCTTCTGGATGTCCTGATACATGGCGCCACGCTTGGCCGCATCGCCTTCAAAGAGTGCAGCCTTGGCGAGCTTCTCCAGTTCGGGAGTGGTCCACGTGTTGCGCCAGACCAGCGTTTTGTTGCTGCTGGTATCGGAATTGTCGTCGTTGGTGGTGAAGGTATCGGCGTTGGAATGGGGGTCCCAATAATCCGGGCCCCAGTTGCCGAAGTAGATATCGTGGTTGCGGGCACGATACTTCGTCAGCTTCTGCTTTCCGTCACCGGGGATGATCTCCACCTTGATGCCGGCCTGGCCGAGCGTCTGCTGGATCGCAGTCGCGATGCCCGTATCCGGCTCGATGCTGCGCACGTCCATGGTGATCGAGAAACCATTGGGCAGGCCTGCCTTGGCCAGCAACTCCTTAGCCTTGGCGACATCGAGCTTGAACGGGTTTTCATCCAGCGAGCCGAGCATGCCCTTCGGTTCGAAGGTCTGGTGGATTTCGCCGATGCCCTTGATCAGCGTCTTGCCGATGGCATCGTAGTCGACCAGATACTTGAACGCCTGCTGCACTTCCGGCTTGGCGAGATTGGCGTTCTTCTGGTTGAGGCTCATATAGTAGATGGTGCCCTTCGGCGCGCTGGTCGAAGCAAGCTGCGCGTTCTTCTCGACAGCCTGAAGGTCAGTCGGAGACAGGTTACGGGCGATATCGATATCGCCGTTTTCAAGCGCCAGACGCTGTGCCGAGCTTTCCTTCATGAAGCGATAGATGACGCGGTTCAGCTTCGCCTTTTCGCCGTAGTAATTGTCGTTGCGCTCCAGCACAACGGCCTCGTTGGCGCGCCATTCACGCAGCTTGAACGGACCGGAACCGGCAAAGCCGGTCTTCAGCCAGCTGTTGCCGAAATCGTTGTCGTATTTGTAGTCGGCGGTCGGTGTTGCAGGCTTTACATGCTGCAGAACCAGCTTCTTGTCGACCACTTCGGCAACGGTCGCCGTCAGGCAGTTCAGCACGAAGCTCGGCGCATAGGGCTTGTCGACAGTGAAGGTGAAGGTGTTCGCATCGGTCGCCTTGGCCTTCTCCGTCACATTGTCGCCGGTCAGACCGAACTGGGTGAGAATGAAGGCGGGGCTCTTGTTGAGCTTGACGACGCGCTCGAAGGACCATGCAACGTCTTCGGCCGTGATCGGGTTGCCGGACGCGAACTTCAGGCCGGGCTTCAGCTTGAACGTATAGGTCAGGTGATCGTCGGAAACCGACCAGCTCTCGGCAAGGTCACCCTTGATCTTGGACGTATCGTCGATGTCGAGGCGGACGAGCAGGCTATAAGTGTTGCCGGTGATTTCGGCAGCCGACAGCTCATAGGCTTCGGCCGGATCCATGCTGAGAATATCGTCGAAGGCAAAGCCCTCGACCAGCGTGTCCTTGGGCGTCGCGGCATATGCGTTCGGCGCCGCCATCAGCAGAAGCGAGAGAGCCACGCCGGCAGACAGTGCGCGGAAACCGCGGTTCATCTTGGTCATCATCATTGTTTTCATTCCCCTCTTAACAAACTTTACGCAATATCGGCACGCACTTTACCGGCTGCCTTCCTTCCAGGCGGACGCCAGGACCCGAAGCCAGTTCTCCCTGCACAGCTTTACAAGATCGGCCTCACCATAACCAGCGTTGCGAAGGGCTTCAATCAGCTTCTGGTTGCCTGCGGCATCGCCGATCTCGGCCGGAATCGTC
Source organism: Rhizobium sp. 11515TR (assembly GCF_002277895.1). Classification (NCBI taxonomy): domain Bacteria; kingdom Pseudomonadati; phylum Pseudomonadota; class Alphaproteobacteria; order Hyphomicrobiales; family Rhizobiaceae; genus Rhizobium; species Rhizobium sp. 11515TR. The sequence goes on from NZ_CP022998.1 coordinate 304,150, forward strand.
GCACCGTCGAAATCCGATCCGAGGCCGACGCAATCGATGCCGAGACGCCCGACGAGATGATCGACATGCCGAACCATCGCCTCGATCGGCGTGTCGGCATCCGAGCGCGCATCGTCGCGCAGCATCGCCGTCGCATAGTTGAGGCCGACGATGCCGTGGCTCTCCTTGATGGCGTCGAGCTGCTTGTCGGTGAGATTGCGTGCGACAGGCGTCAGGGCATGGGCATTGGAATGGCTCGCGACGAGCGGCTGGTCCGAAGTCTTCGCCACATCCCAGAAGCCTTTTTCGGTGATGTGGGCGAGATCGACGAGGATGCCGAGCTGGTTGCAGGCGCGCACCAGCGCGAAGCCGGCCTCGGTGAGGCCAGGTCCGGTATCCGGCGAACTCGGATAGGCGAAGGGCACGCCATGGGCAAAGACATTGTTACGGCTCCAGACCGGGCCGAGCGAGCGCAAGCCGGCGGCATAGAAAGTTTCGAGTGCGACGAGATCGGCATCGATCGCTTCGCAGCCTTCCATGTGCATGACGGCAGCGAAAATGCTTTTCTCCATGCAGTCGCGAATCTCGGCCGTGGACCGGCAGAGCTTCCAGGCGCCGGCGCGGTCGAGCCGCAGCGCGATCGCAGCCATGTCCAGCGCGATGTCGAGAGAAGGCGCCCGCTCCAGCGGGGCCGCTAAAGGCGTAGCATAATGGCCGTTGCTATCGGGATCGGCGAAAACGAGATCGCCCGACGGAATATAGATGGCGCAGAGCCCGCCGGCCAAACCGCCAGCCTTGGCCCGCGGCGCATCGATGTGACCGCTCGACGTTCCGTCCCGGAATTCAGCGATCGGGTCGGCGCCGTCGCGCGCGTGATGCCAGAGCCTCAGGAGAACGTCGTTGTGACCATCGAATACGGCTTGCATTGTCTATCCCGGATGAAGCGCTCGGGTGAGCGAATGGAAAGCGGCCAGAATAGAAAAGCTGACAGGATTCGCCATACCCAAATGAAAAAAATTTGCATTTGCATGGAATGGCATCGTCAAATGGAAAAGGCGGAGTAAAAACTCCGCCTTGAAAGCATGTTAGAACGCTGACGATGTATCGGGCATTTCAGCGCTTGGCCCGCTTCTTCTGGCGGTAGACGTCGATGGCAACAGCCGCGACGATGATGAAGCCTTTGGCGATTTCCTGGTAATAGGCATCGACATTGAGGAAGGTGAAGCCGGAGATCATGACACCGAGAATGACGGTGCCGATCACTGTGCCGGCGATGCGACCGACGCCGCCGGTCAGCGACGTGCCGCCGATGACCGCAGCCGCGATCGCATCCAGCTCGTAGTTCACACCCATGCCGGCCTGCGCCGTCTGCACGCGGGCAGCCGTGATGATGCCGGCGAGCCCCGCCAGAAGCCCGGCAATCGCATAGACCTTGACCAGATGCGCCTCGACATTGATGCCCGATACGCGCGCCGCCTGCACATTGGCGCCGATCGCATAGGTGAACTTGCCGTAGCGCGTGTAGCGCAGCACGACATGGAAGAGGACCGCGATGATGAGGAAGACGACGACGGGCCAGATTCCCGACCCGATGAAATTGAACTGGTCGGTCAGGCCCGAGATCGGCTGGCCTTTGGTGTAGAGCTTCGACAGGCCACGGGCCGAGACCATCATGCCGAGCGTCGCGATGAAGGGCGGGATCTTCGTTTTCGTGATCAGCTGCCCGTTGATATAGCCGGCAAGCAGGCCGATCAGCAGGCCGATGCCGATCGGCACGAAGAAGGGCATGTCGGTCAGCGCGGGATAGACGGCCCTTGCCCATGTCGACGACTGGGCAAAGCTCGCGGCGACCATGGCCGTCAGGCCGACGACGGAGCCGGACGAGAGGTCGATACCGCCGGTGATGATGACCTGCGTCACGCCGACCGAGATGATGCCGATGACCGAGACTTGCAGGATCATGATCTTCAGGCGCTGCAGGTTCATCAGGAAACTCTGGCCGACGAAGATCCAGCCGAGGATCTCGCAGAGGAGCGCGATGCCGATCAGCACCAGGAAGATGCCGAGTTCGGGCGGCACACGGCGACGTCTTGGCCGTGTGACCGCCGGGGCGGTCGCCTCTGCAACTTTGCTAACCATGGTTCAATCCTCCCTTGCGATGATTGGCGGCGTCACTGCGCGGCCAGCTCCATCACCTTCACTTGAGTTGCGTCCGCGCGATCCAGGAATCCGGTGACCCGTCCTTCATGCATGACCATGATGCGGTCGCTCATGCCGAGCACCTCGGGCATTTCCGACGAGATCATGATGACGGCGACACCGTTGCGCGCCATCTCGGTAACGAGACGATGGATCTCGGCCTTAGCGCCGACATCGATGCCGCGCGTCGGCTCGTCCAGGATCAGAATGCGGGGATTGGTGAGCATCCACCGGCCGATCAGCGCCTTCTGCTGATTGCCGCCGGACAGATTTTCGATGCGCTCGTCGAGGTTCGGTGTCTTGACGCGCAGCTTGCGTGCCATCTCCTCGCAGGCCTCTTCGATCGCGCCTTCCTGCACGAAGCCGCCGCGTACGAACTTGTCGTGCAAGACCGCGACCTGCATGTTCTCCAGCACGCTGAGGATCAGAAGACAGCCCGTATCCTTGCGATCCTCTGTCAGGAAGGCCATGCCGTGGCGGATCGCGGCTGCCGGCGAGGAAATCTCGGCCTTCTTGCCGAAAAGCTCGATCGTGCCGGACGAGGCCGGCGTCACGCCGAAGATGGTTTCGGCAACATTCGACCGGCCTGATCCTACAAGCCCGGCCACGCCGAGAATCTCGCCGGCCCTGACGTCGAAGGACACATTGGAGAAGACGCCGTTGAGGCTCAAATCCTTAACCGAAAGGACGGTCTCGCCGATCGGCACCTCCTCCTTCGGGAACATCTGCGTGATCTCGCGGCCGACCATCATGCGGATGATGTCGTCGCGGGTCACATCGGTCGAAGCGTGCGTGCCGATATATTTGCCGTCGCGGAACACTGAAAACTCGTCGGCGATCTCGAACAGCTCATTCATCTTGTGAGTGATATAGACGATGCCGATGCCCTGGGCGCGCAGGTCGCGGATGATTTGGAAGAGATGCGCAACCTCGCGCTCGGTGAGCGCCGAGGTCGGCTCATCCATGATCAGCACGTCGGAATTATAAGAAACCGCCTTGGCGATTTCGACCATCTGCCGGCTCGCGACCGAAAGCTCACGCACCTGAATTTCAGGATCGATGGAAATGTTGAGGCGCTGGAAGAGCTCCTCGGTCTTGCGGCTCATCTCCGCATGGTCGACGAGGCCAAAACGGTTCTTGGGCTCGCGGCGGATCCATATATTCTCCGAAACCGTCATGAAGGGCATCAGGTTCAATTCCTGATGAATCATGGCGATGCCGTTTTCCAGTGCGTCGAGCGGTGACTTTAGCCGGATTTCGACGCCCTTGAGGCGTACCTCGCCCTGATCGGGAATATAGATGCCGGCAAGGATCTTCATCAGCGTCGATTTGCCCGCACCGTTTTCGCCCATCAGCGCATGCACCGTTCCACGCTTCAGGCGGAAGGAAACGTCATCGAGGGCGAGCACGCCGGGAAATTCCTTGCGGATGCCTTCGGCGCTCAGCAGATAGGCGGCATTGGGGACAACGCCGCTGGCGCGCACCGCCGCCATGGTGGATGGGCTCACAACCATTTTTCCCTCCCGGGCAGATCGGATTTCAAAGGATGCGGGCTTTTGAGCCCGCATCCGTCGATCGTTTTCGTCCTCAGTTCTTCTTGACGAAGTCCTTGACGTTGGCCGGCGTGACGAGCTGGAAGGGGATGTAGACCTTCTTCTCGATCTTATCGCCCTTGGCAAGCTTGAGTGCGGCGTCCACCGCACCCTTGCCCTGGCCTGCAGCATCCTGGAACACGGTGACCTTCAGGTCGCCGGCCTGCATGGCGGCAAGCGCATCCTGCGTGGCATCGACGCCGGCGACGATGATCTTGTCCAGCGGCTTGCCGGCGGCCTTCAGCGCCTGGATGGCGCCGATCGCCATTTCGTCGTTGTTGGAGATGACGGCATCGAATTCGATGCCGCTGGAGAGCCAGTTGGTCATCAGGTCGGCGCCCTGGGTGCGCTGCCAGTTGGCGGTCTGCTCCTGAACGATCTGGATGCCCTTGCACTCGTCGGTCGCCACGACATCATGGACGTCCTTGGTACGCATGCGGGCAGCTTGGTTCGAAAGCTCGCCCATCATGATGACGGCCTTGCCCTTGCCACCCAGCAAGCGGCAGACTTCCTTGGCTTCCAGCGTACCGGATTCCTGCTCGTTGGAAGCAACGAAGGCCTGCTGATCCGGAAGGCTGTCGACGTTTGCCGGCTCGCGGTTGACGTAGACGAGCGGGATCTTGGCATCGGCGGCAAGCTTGGAAATCGCAGCCGTCGCGTCGGTATCGACCGGGTTCACGATGATGGCATCAACCTTACTGGCGATGAAGTTCTGGATCTGGCTCTGCTGCTTGGCGATGTCATTCTGGGCGTCTTCGACCTGCAGCGTCACGCCCTTGTCCTTGGCGTAGTCCTGCATGCCATTGCGCAGAACGGTCAGAAAATTGTCGTCGAACAGAGCCATCGAAACGCCGATGGTTTGTGCGTGGGCAGCGGTCGACAGCAGAAGAGCCATCGCGGAGCCAAGGATAAATTTCTTCATGTTTTCCTCCCAGATAAGGTGCCCGGCCACACCCCTCCTAAATGCCGGAGCCCCCAGTCTCGCCTGCGGGGCCTCTATTCAATTCAGCCGCCACTCCCATGGCGACCACATCGAAAAACGGAACAAACAAACCGTAAAATTCATTATGCGGAATATTCATTCCATTTTTCAGGACAAAGGTCAACAGCAAAATCTGGGCGCATCGCCGGACAGGCGAGGCCGAGTTTTCTCGTCGCTGCCGCTGTAAGATCGGATCATCAAACCTACATACTGGCACCCGGCACCATGGAACGGTTATTCCATCGAGATGGGAACGGAATAGAATGTCGGCCAACCAGCCGGCCGCGCCGCGGCCCGCCATGGAGAATACGCATGCCCTCGATGTACAGTTTCTCGGTTCCGATCTTTCAACGCGGCCTGCAAAACCTTTCGGCCTATCTCGACAAGATCGAAGCCTATGCGGCGGAAAAAGGTATCGCGGCGGAGGAACTCGTTTCCGCGCGCCTGATCGACGACATGCTGCCGCTCTCTGGCCAGTACCAGCGCGCCTCCGATACAGCGAAGCTCACCATTTCCCGCCTTGCCGGCATCGATGCGCCGCGCTTCGAGGATAATGAAGTAACCGTCGCAGACCTGCGGGAACGTCTGAAGAAGACGCAGGATTTCCTGGCGACGATCACGCCGGCAACGATGGAAGGCAGCGAGACGCGGGAAGTGACGATCGCGCCGGGAGGCAACAAGATCACCTTCAAAGGTGAAGATTACCTGGCGAAATTCGCGCTGCCGAATTTCTTCTTCCACGTCACGACGGCGCACGACATCCTGCGCAGCCGCGGGCTGTCCGTCGGCAAGATGAACTATCTCGGCGCACTCAGCTAAGATGATTCAGGGCCGGAGCGAAACCGGCCCTTTTTCCGTCAGTTCCGTATAGGCGAGCGTCTGGTCCAAATGCTCCGCGCGAAGGGAAAGCAGCTTTTCAGCATAGGCAAGCCTGATCGCCATATAGGCGCCGTCTTCGGCAACATTGGACAGCTCGGCCGGATCCTTCGTCAGATCGAAGAGCAGCGGCGGCAACCCGGCGCAATGAACATATTTGAAGCGCTTGTCGCGGATGACGGCGAGATTGCAGGCATTGGACCGCAAGCCGAAATGCTGCTCCGGGACACCCTCGGCGATATCGCGGAAGTCGAACTCCCAGAAGGCCGCATCGCGCCAGTTTTCCGGTTCGGACCCTGCGAGGAACGGCAACAGGCTTTCGCCGTCGACATGATTTTCCGGGGCGATGCCAAGCCGGTCGCACAGGCTCGGGAAAATATCCGCGGCACTGGTGAAATGCTCCACCTGCCGGCCGTGCGTGGCAAGCTGGCCGGGATCGCGAACGACGAGCGGCACATGATAGCTGCCGTCGAAGAAACCGCCCTTGCCGAGCATCCAGTGGTCGCCCATCATCTCGGCATGGTCCGAGGTGAAGACGATGACGGTATCGTCCCAGACGCCTGCATCCTTCAATGCTTGCCAGATCCGGCCAAGCTGCGCGTCGACCTCGGCAATCATGCCGTAATAGATCGCGCGGATTGTCGCAAAGTCGTGTGACGTCCAGTCGCTGATGGAGCCTTTGCCGCCATACATGAAGCCGCCCTTGCCGATCAGCGGCAGGCCGAAGGCGAGCAGCGGATGCGCTGCCATTTCCGTCTCGCGATCAGCGGCACGCGCAAAAGCCGGGCCGTCGGCGGCCGAAAACATGCGGTTATAAGGCTCTGGCACTGAGAAAGGCGGGTGCGGCCTCAAAAAGGAAACATGCGCGAACCAGGGCTGATCCTGCTCTCCGAGCCAGCGGATGAACTCGCCCGCCAGAAAGGCTGTCTGCGTCTCCTCCTTGGAATAGGCGGGTGCGTTGCTGGAAATCTCGCCCGGCTCGGCGCCGACGGGAATATGGATATCCCGGCTGACGGCATCAGCATGGCCGCGCGACCGCAGCCAGGAAAGCCATTGTTTCTCGTGCTCGGGCAAAAGCTGCCGCAGCGTGAAGCCGGGCAGCACGCCCTCATAGGTCGTCAGATGCGGATCATGGGGATCGCGGCCGCGCGGATCGGGCGCCGTGTCGGTATAGCCGAACAGCGCCGGGTCATAGCCGGCCCGGCGTGCGGCAAGCGCGACATTGTCGAAACGGGCATCCAGCGGCGAACCATTGCGGCAAACGCGATGGTTCATCTGATAGAGGCCGGTATAGAGCGTCGCGCGCGCCGGCGAACAGGGGGCCGTTCCGGCATAGTGCCGCCGGAAGAGCACGCCTTCCCGCGCGAGCGCATCGACATTCGGCGTCTTCACGCATTGATTCCCGACGGCGGAAAGGCAATCCCCCCGCCATTGATCGGCCGAAATCAGAAGAACGTTTGGACGCTTGCCCGCCGCACCAGCTGAAGGGTAAGGCTCAGTGCTGGTTGGATTTGGCATGCCAATTCCATGCGGATTGGATGATCTCCGTCAGGTCATATTGCGGCGACCAGCCAAGGATATCGCGAGCCTTGTCGTTGTTGGCGACCAGCGTCGTCGAATCGCCCTCACGGCGGCCGACATATTCGACCGGGAACGGCCGGTTCGACACGGTCTCGATGGTCCCGAGCAATTCCTTCACCGTCGTTCCCGTGCCCGTGCCTAGATTGAGCGCGACGGAATCGCCACCACGCAGCAGATATTCCACGGCGCGAACATGGGCATCGGCGAGATCGAGCACATGGATGTAATCGCGCACGCAGGTGCCGTCGCGCGTATCATAATCGCTGCCGAACACCTTGAAGCCCTGGCGCCTTCCGAGCGCCGCATCAATGGCGAGCGGGATCGCATGGGTTTCCGGCGTATGCCACTCGCCGATGCGCCCCTCGAAATCGGCGCCGGCGGCGTTGAAATAGCGCAGCACCACGGAGCGCAGCCCCTTATACTGGCCGTAATCGGCCAGCGCCTGCTCGACGATATATTTCGTTCGGCCATAGGGGTTGATCGGCACCTGCTGGTGGCTCTCGTCCAGCGGCACGCTCTGCGGCAGGCCATAGGTGGCGCAAGTCGAGGAGAAGACGAAAGCCTTCACACCGGCAGCCTGAGCTGCGGACAGCAGGGTCAGCGTGCCGATGACGTTGTTTTCGTAGAAGGCGACGGGATCCTTGACAGACTCGCCGACCTCGATCAGCGCAGCGAAATGCAGGATTGCGGCAGGCTTGTGCTTGGCTAGCACCTCATCGAGACGCGCCCGATCGCGGATATCGCCTTCCTCGGCGGGACCCCATTTGACGAACTCGCGATGACCGTTGGAGAAATTGTCGTAGACGACGGGCTTGAACCCCTTGTTCGCCAGATCCAGACAAGTGTGCGAACCGATATATCCGGCTCCGCCGACCACAAGCACCGTTTCTCCTGCCATGACCATCCCTTCTTAACTCACAAGGATTTGCCGCCTCAAACGCGGCGGACCGGTTCGATCCGACGCGTACACTTAGAGAGCTGTAGCCGACTTGCAAGGCGGGAGAAAGGAGCAAGATTGGTAGTATCGAGAACGGGCCGAGGCGAAAACCTAAGCCGGCTTCACCTCCGCCTTGCCGGTATGCATGAGAATTCCGGCTAGCGCCAAAACCGGAGGCAGAACGAAACAGGCCATGCCGACAAATAGAAAAAGCGCCGCCGCCAACGCGCAACCGAAGGCAAAGCCGCCAACAGCGACCCCCATGCGGCGAAGCCGGGCCTTCATTGCCGCCTTTTCCTCCGGCTTGGCACTATGGAGCAGATCGGCGATGTCGATCATGATCTGCGTCGTCGTGCCCGTCATCATGGTCGTCGGCGGCGTCGAGCCGAGATGAATGCGATGTGCCGTCGTCTGGATTGCCATGGCCGCGACAAGCGTCATCCCTGTCAGAAGCGGCTGCCAGCCATCTCCATCGCCAAACGGGCCAAAGTGCAAAGCGAGGATCGCCGCGAACGCTAGTAGCAGCAATTTCAGCGTAAGGATGATCTGCAGCGTCGGAAGATTGCGGCGCGAGAGATCACCACCGATGAGGCGCGCGAGGATGACAACGATACAGAAAACCGGCAGCGCCAGAAGCTTGGCCAGCGCGCCCGAAGTTCCGAGTGCCAAGGAAGCGCCGAGCGTGACGAAATTGCCTGTAACATGCGCCGTGAATAGTCCATGCAGGGCAAGGAACCCGGCGGTATCGACATAGCCGCCATTGATACTCAGAAGGGTGGGCAGGCTCGGCTTCATCGCTTTCTCGCTCGCTTCGATCGTCTTCGACCTTATCGCGCCGAACAGCCGCCGATGTCGAGATATTTGCGGAATTAGCAACTGCCGCCAACGAAATACCTGCCTACCAGGCCTCTTTTCAGGTGGCTGGAGGAGCGACTACGCGGCTGCACTCTTCTTAGGGCGACCGCCCTTTAGGCCATTGAGTCTCGATGAACTAGCTTTCGCACCGGACTTTGCCTTCCCACCAGTCGAACCCAATTGCGCCGCCATCCATTTTCTGGAACCCAAAACTCCGTCCAGCAGAGCTGGCACATAGAGATCGGCATCGATATCCGGCCAGTGAAGCCCGTCGCGCTTAATCAGCGGTTGAATTACCCACATTGATTTCGATCGAGGACCGCGGTGTAAGCCTGTCATTTTCCTTTTAAATCTTTGGACGTTCTCAGCGATCAATACCACGGGCACGGTTGATCGTTCGACGTTGGCGCTCAGCGATAATCTCTTCTGTCCTATCTATAGCGACGGCACGCTGGATCGTGCGCAATTGCCCCAGGATGGATTTGAAGACCGTTTGCTGAGACTTTGAGACCATGTTGGCGACATCTGTCTCGTTGCGCAAAATTGCACCCGGTCCGAAGCGAGCATCAAGTGCCTTACTGACCACAGAAAATTCCTGGCGGACATCTGATGACAACGACTGGACCAATCGTGCCAGCTCGCGCGGGTTCTTCTCCGTCTCTGACGTGATGTGCCGCAGCTCATTCTGGGCAATTCTCGTCAGCCCTGGAATAGCTATTGCCATCCGTTCTCGCTCTATCATGACCGCCGATTTTTCGGTCTCAAAGGCGCTCAAGTAATATCGACCAAGAGAGTGAATGTCGGCACCAACCGCGTTAACCGCCTGCAGTGCTTTCCTGCGCTCCCGGCCACCAGCGAGCAGCCTATCGATCATCCTGCCGCTACCGCGCAAAGGACCATAGGCCGTTGGCTCTGCGGCAACAGCACGTGCAATACGCTCAGGGTCAATCTGCTTCAGCGCCAGATCTTCGATCATCCTCACGGCTGTTGCGGGATCGCGCCAGATCACGGACCCGGTTGCGGCGAGTGCTGCTCTCACCTGTTTGTACTGCTCAGTCTCGGTCACGCGCTTGCGCGCCTCCTCATCGAGGCTTGCCCTGAATTTCGTGACCGCCGGCAACATTGCAGGAGATGCGAGTTGGGCGAGACGCACCTCTTCTGCAATCGATCGGGTAAGGGAGTTCACTGCGGGTAATGGAGCGGAAGCATCCGCCGCCGGAGCGTGCAAGGCGTCTTTGCCGTGTGTTGCGTGAATAGCAGGATTCCGCCCCGAAGTTTCGATTGCGACCCCGAAGGACACGTTCGCACGTTGCCAGAGCCGCGTTACCTGATCACCTTGTATGGCAAGCCAATTGGATAGACGTTCAACCCGTGCCTCGACGGCGTAACCATATTCCGCGATAGCGTCGATGCCGCGCCGCCTTGCGAAATCGAAAGCCACGGATCGATAAGACGCCTCGTTTTCGAAATCGAGCGTCGTCGTCTTTTCGCCGGAGCGCGACAGCCGTTCAATCAGTTGCGCAAAGAGCGTCGGAGGGCGATGTTCGGCGGTAAGTTGCTCCATCAGAGCCTCGGCCTTATCAATTGAATATGCCGTCCAAATGTTGCGGTCGACAACGCGATCCTCAAAATGCCTCGCTCCCGTTTCCTCATCAACAACGGGCATTTTAACGGTAACTTTTTCAGTCCCCTCCTTGCGCATGGTCACTGTATCCCCGATCCCGACGCCAGCCGCCTCAAGCGCCTTGGGCAGATTGACGCCCCAAAGGCGATGCGTGGTTCCATCGTTCGTTCTGACATCAACATAAGGAGAAGGATCGGCGTCGTCCCGCTTGCCAAACTTCGCAAGTCCGATTTCAACAAGCTCACCGATAATGCCAGCGGCATGCTCGACGCGGGCCGTCTTGCCCCGTTCGAACTTTGGCTGAAAATCTTCCCTTGCCGCATAAAGATCGACACGCTCGCGATGACGCGTCATGGCAACATATGTCAGGTGCCGGTCCATCATGCCGGTTGCCAGCACGAAAGCGCGGTCGAAGGTCGATCCTTGGCTCTTGTGAATCGTCGCGGCGTAACCGTGGTCGACATTGCGATAAGTGTCTTCCGCGAACATGACATCCCGGCCACTGTCCAACCGAACGAAAAGAAATGGTTCCCCTCCTCGACCCGCCGTCGATACGACCGTTCCAAACATGCCGTTTTTGACATGCTGAACAGCGAGGTGAGAGGCCTTGGGTTCGACGAACCGCGCATTTTCCAGGAAAATGATCCGGTCTCCCTTGCTAAACTCACGTATGCCGCGCTCTGTGCGAAAGGACCTGCCTTCGCCAAGCGCATCCTGTTGTGACATGACCGCACGGATCGCGTCGTTGAGGCGTCTCACGTCACTGTGGGTGTGGGCCAGAACCATCAACTCGTCGCCACGCAACTTTCGACCTTCGATCTCCGCCTTGGCAATGGCATCAAGGCGAGCACTGGCCCAATCAGAGACGATGCGTTGAACCGCATCATTACGCGTTTCACTTTCGAGGAGATGGCCATGGGCGCTATAGGCACTCAAGGCTTCCTCAACATTTCCACGGGCAAACAGACGGGACGCCTCTCGCGCCCATTCGTGTCTCTGGCGCCGAACGCCGACCAATTCGGCAAAGCCGATGCGCTCGACGATGGCGCGGAAGGCAGCCCCCGCCTGGATCGGCTGAAGCTGCATCGCGTCGCCGACAAGAACTGCTTTCGCGCCCGCACCCTCGACGCGTTTGAGAAGACGCGCCATCTGTTCCGACGACACCATGCCAGCTTCATCTAGGACCAAGACGTCGCCCTTCTGCAGGAGGTCATAGTCGTTTTTCCAGGCAAGCTCCCAAGCGGCAATCGTACGTGAACGGATCCCGGAACTACCGGTCAATGCCTCTGCCGCCTTGCCGGCGAGCGCTGCTCCGAGAACGCGCCTGCCGTCTCCTTCCCAGGCGAGACGTGCCACACTCAGCAATGTCGACTTGCCAGCGCCCGCGATACCGACGACTGCGGCAATGCCGCTATCGGCCGTGATATGTCGAACCGCATCGATCTGCTCAGCGTCGAGGCGAATGGCCTTGTCTGACACCGCCTCGATCTCACCTATCGCAGCATCAACTTGGGATGACGATACCGCGAAGCCACCAATGTTGGAGAGATTGAATGCCGACCGCGCCATGTGAAATTCGGTCCTGATCGTCGCGCGCGTCGTGAAGACTGCCGGCAGCTCGACCCCACCGGTTTCCGCACTCACCTGCTGCGGCCGAAGCATTACCAAATCATCCGATGTCATCAGTTTCGCTCGGATATTGGTAAAGACGATTGGGTCATCAACGTAGCGGTGCAGGGCACGGGCGATCTCGGCTTCACCGAAAGTCGAACGTTCGTTGCTGAGTTGCCGAAGCAATAGACCGGGATCGGCAGCGAGGCGATCCGCAGCCTCGTAACGCTGCGCCAATGCCGCAGGGGCGAAATGGACATCGGCACCTTTGCGTAGAAGCGCCGTGCGTGCAGGACCGACATGGCGCCGCCCCACTCCCCGCAACCCCTGCTCCTCATAGGAGCGGCCCTCTATGCGAATATCGTGACCGGCAAGTGCCAGATGGTGCGTTACCGTTTGAGCCCAGGCAAGCTTCCACTCCTCCATCGTTTCCTTGTTGCCCGCCCACCGACGGTAAATAATTGTTCCTTTCGGCTTATCGGGGGTTTTGAGCCGCAATGGCTCGCCCCTGTCGTCGACGATAGCGACTAGCTTCGGGCCAAACCCTTCCGTGGTCAGCGGACGCAGGGTGGTCATAACGTGGACGTGCGGATTGCCCTTCTTGTCGTGATAGACCCAGTCTGCCACCATTCCGCGCGACACCAGGTTCTCGCGAACGAAGTCGCGCACGAGGGCGATATTCTCCTTCCTGCTGAGCTCGTTTGGAAGCGCAAGGATGAGCTCGCGGGCCAACTGTGCATCCCGCCGGGTCTCGAAACAATCGACAGCATTCCAGAGCGCTTCGCTGGCGCCGGCAACCGATCGTCCGTCAATTAAAATTCGCAACCATGCCGGCGTATCGTCGGGCAGAGCAAGTTCCTCATGGATGAGTTCGTCCGCCCTTGCCGAGTAGTGGAACTTAATCCCCACCTGCTCCTCCGTCATCTTAGTGCGATGACGATAGGCTGCAGCCGAGACAATGCTCTGTCCCGCTCCGCGGCTGATCAATTTCGCTCTCAAAAACATAATAGCCAAATTTTACTCTACCCTTTCTGGCACCTTGGTGCCGCGAAGATATCGAGATCGTTGGCGAAAAGGCCTGGAAGAGACCAATTTTCCAGAATGAATTCCACTCTCCTATATTATTTTAGCCGATTTGACTACAGTATTTAATGCAGTATAAGAGATGCGATCAGACCCGACCCTGCTGAAAGGAAGGACAGATATGCGTGCAAGAACCACGGTTTCCGAGATTGACACACAGATCGAGCTGCTCGCAGAGAAACGAAAGAACATGGTCGCCAAGGCCAATGAACGTTTCGCTAGTGCGGCACGGAGGGCCGGTCTTGCCGAACTGGACATTTCCGATGCCGAGCTCAATGACGTTTTCGCCGAGATCAGAGCGCGATTTCGCGACGACGAAAAAAGGACAGCGGGCGAATCCGCTTAAGAGGCTCGATCAGCGGATTATGCTTCTCGAACGAAGGCGGCAGCGCGAGATGACAAGCGATCGCAAGCGTGAAACGCGCGAAAAGATGATCTTCGGCGGATTGATCATCAAGGCTGGCTTGAGAAAAGCCGATCGCGCGTTCCTGCTCGGTGCCTTGATCGAAGCCAGCCGGATCCCGCCAGATACCGCGCAGTACCGTGAGCTTCACAAGATTGGTATGGAAGCGTTCCGAGCCGATGCACGCATGAATAATTCGGAGAGCAAGGATCTAGATGTTTGACCCAGGCTTTGATCCCGCCGACGATACCCCCTCTGACAGGTTCATCTTTACATTGAGGCCTTTGCCTCGCTCGGTCTTGGGACGATGATAGGGGGCAATAGCTTCGCGGTTGAATCCACTGAAAAACAGCATGGTTCGCCGAAGCGGACGCAGCCGCCGATCATGACCGCGCACCGCTGATACTTCCCGCAGTTGCCGTAGCTTTACACGTCAGCAGAAAGGGACTTGCCGTAGCGGTGGAGCAGCCGCGCGACGTCGCTTTGCATGGCAGACAGGGGATGCGTCGCCTTCGCCTCGAAGGCGATCGGTTTGCGCTCGAAGACCGCGTAGCAGACCTCGCTGGGATCATGCCGGGACAGATAGGCAATCCCGTCCGGCTCCTCCGGATGATCCCAGAGCGCATCGGCCCATGCGCCGCATGGCTCATAGGGGCCGGTGGAGATTGAATTATCCGTGCCGAGGATCTGCAGCCCGGCGCCGTGCATCGTCACCATGCGCAGAGCCGTCCGGCTGGTGAGCTCCGTTACCGACCGGGTGACAATTTCGCGTTCTGCAACCATCAGCCGTTGCGGGTTGCGCAGGATCGTCTCGGCGAACGCGCCTGCGAAGGCGTGGCCGATATAGAGCACGCCGAATCGTCCACTTGCGCTATCAAATCGATAAATTGGATCGTGGCCGGCTCCCGGTCCGAAAAACACCGGATCAAAGCTCGATCGGTGAATCCGGTGCAACACCGATCCGGCCGGAATGGTCGTGATCGGTAAGTTCGCATTCTTCAACCAATCGGGCGGCGGCGCCGCCGCCCCGGACGGTCCTCGCGCCGGCGGGGCCATCAGGCGAAGCCGTCGCCGGTATTGGCGCGGACTAGCCGCTCGACCGCGCCGAGATCACCCTGGCGCAAAGCCTCCAATGGCGACCGGCCGCCGAGCGCGCTATCCCGCGCAAGCAGAAAATCGAGCGTAGCCCAGGCGCCTTGGTCCGCGAGACCGCGAACGACCTCGGCTATCCCCGGCAAAACCTCTCCGTCCCGGAACTGGCAGGCTGGATATTTCCAGTCGCTTCCCTCCCGGACGCCAAGGATCGCGTTGCCCCGACGCCGCTTGTCGATCGCTTGGCGGGTGATGCCCGCAATTTTGCCGGCTTCTTCGGCGGAAAGGACGCCGCCGGCACGTAGGAGCAGTTGGTTCCGATGCTCGACATTGCGCGCGAGCGCCGGGACCATCGGGTCGAGATTGCTCACCGCCTCCCCGATAAACTCGGGATGGCTGAGGATTTGCGCGAGCGTTCCTGCGCCCGTCGGCGCGCCGAGAGCCGCCGTGAGCGCCTTCGACGGTGTTGTCGCGGCAATCCGTTCGAGTGCCGACATTGCACGACGCAGAAATGCGGCCTGGACGGAATCCGGGTCGGTCTGGAAACTCAGCACGAGCTCAGTTGAATGCGGGGCGCGAGGCATAGTGGCCTCCTCTGGTTGTCTTAGGATTTATATAGTAACGAAAACTACTGCGTCAACTCGCTCGATGGGGTTCTTTTACATCATTGACGAGAAACGAGGGCTTCGTCTGCATGAGTTAGGGGCGATCCCTCTTCAGGGCGCGGCTCTACTCGCGTCCTGCCGGTCACTGCCGGAGCCCGCAAGCGGTCTCCGCGCATGCGGTCACGCTCCTCTCGCGGGGGTATGATCAGCGGGCGGCGAGCGTCCAGCAGGGCCCGACGAGTACTCATGAGGAAGCGTCTCCTGCCTGTGCCGGTCGCTGGAGTGGTCGCCGCGTCGGCGGCACGGTTCGGCGTTGAGCGGCGCCGGGCGACCGGGAGGGCCGAGGAAGTGCGGCCGGGACGAAGCGGTGCATTGCCCGCCGTGAAGACGATCTGCTTGTCTGCCCGCATCCGCAGCACTTCATGCGGCTGGATCAGCGGCCGCGCTGCAAGCTGCTTCGATCGCGTGCGCGACGAACCCGACGCCTGCGATGACCGGCCGACCTGGTCGATCTCGACCGTCGTCGTGCCGCAGCGCTTCGAGATGTAGTCGGCCGTCTCCGGATCATTCACTGCCGCGAAGCTAATCCAACTCGCGCTCTCGAACCATTTGCTGGCGGCATCGCGCCCGCCATAGGTTTCGCGCATCTGGCCAATGCTCTGAAACAACAGCAACAGCGTGATGCCGTACTTGCGGCCTGCGTCGCGTGCCGTCTCCAGGATCCGCATGAAGCCGAGACGCGCGACCTCATCGAGGAGGAACAGGTGCAATCTTACTCGCCGCGCTCAACCTCGAGAGCGGCAATTTCGTCGGAAATTTCCGCAATCCGTTGCCGGAGCTCTGCTTCGGTACCGTCGTCCACCTCGCCTTCGCCGAAACAATAGCGCGCTATATGCAGCTCGAGCTTGGCCTCAAGTTGTTCGCGCTGGGTACGGAGTTGTTTAAGGTAGCTGTTTCGCATCGCGAACCGCTCTTTCAGAGAAAAGAAAATAGGTCTCACCAAATAAATGGGGTCGAAACCGGAAAGTTTCGATAGGCATCCTATGCATCCGCCCCAACGCTGTATCGCAACGTGCCACAAGACCATAATTTTCAAGCCATGCCGAAGCGGCCGACCGGTCATCACATTCATGCGACCCACACCTAAAATGATCCCGAAGGCAAATATTAGACGCTGACATCAGCTTCGAATTCGGGCTAATTCAGGTGAAGTGTTCGAGGTATGTTGTGTTGAACGAAAAAATTGCCGTCATTGGCCTCGGTTATGTGGGCCTCCCCGTCGCGATTGCGCTTGCCGAAAAATTCCATGATGTGGTCGGCTTCGACATCAAGGCCTCCCGTGTCGCCGCGCTGAAGGCGGGCGAGGACGATACCCGAGAGGTTTCTGCCGAACGGTTGCGGTCGAGCGGGCTGCGCATCAGCAGCGAGATCGAGGATCTCAGGGATCGCGATATCTTCATCGTTGCCGTCCCGACGCCAATCGACCGGAACCGCCAGCCCGATTTGCGGCCGATGATTTCCGCCTCACGCACGGTCGGCAAGGTTTTGCGCAAAGGTTCGATCGTCGTCTATGAGTCCACCGTCTATCCCGGCGTTACCGAAGAGGTCTGCGGCCCGGTGCTGGCGGAGGCTTCCGGACTGCGCCAAGGCGAGGATTTTCATGTCGGTTATTCGCCGGAACGCATCAACCCCGGTGACAAGGAGCACACCTTCGAGCGCATCGTAAAAGTTGTCGCCGGCGACGACGCGGAAACGCTGGAAAGGATCGCCGCCATCTACGGCGCCGTGGTCGAGGCCGGTATCCACCGCGCCCCAAGCATCAAGGTGGCTGAAGCCGCCAAGGTAATCGAGAATACCCAGCGCGACGTCAATATTGCACTGATGAACGAGCTTTCGATCATTTTCGAGAAAATGCATATCCGCACCGCCGATGTGCTGAAGGCGGCGCGGACGAAATGGAACTTCCTGCCCTTCACCCCCGGCCTCGTCGGCGGCCACTGCATCGGCGTCGACCCCTATTACCTGACGGCCAAGGCCGAAGAGCTCGGCTATCATCCGGAAGTCATTCTCTCCGGCCGCCGCATCAATGACGGCATGGGCGCCTTCATCGCCCAGAAGCTCATCAAGATGCTGGTTGCGGCGAAAAAGCCGATCAACGGCGCGCGGATCGGCATCTTCGGCCTGACCTTCAAGGAAAACGTGCCAGACCTGCGCAATAGTCGCGTGCCCGATATCATAAGCGAACTTCATCAGTTCGGCGTCGAGCCGCTCGTGCACGACCCGATGGCGAGCCATGCGGAGGCCGAAGAGGAATATGGCATCCGCCTGGTGGAACTGAAGGATTTCGGCAAGCTCGATGCTCTTGTGCTTGCAGTTCCCCACAAATCCTATCTGGCGGAAGATGCAGCGGCTCTCCTTGATCTCTTAAGCGAGAACGGCGTCGTCGTCGACGTGAAGGCAGCGCTTGATCGAGCCAATCCTCTGCTGGAAGGTCATGCGGTCTGGAGTCTGTAAGGCCGAAATGCCAGCTCAGCGCACCTTCGCCCCCGCACCAGCGACCGTTGCCGCCAGCCCTTCTTCGACCGAGTAAGGCGGCGACCAGCCGGTGACCGCCTGCGTCTCGCCGATATCGACCTGAAGCGAGCCAAGCAACCGCTGCGCGGCGGCTCGACGCCCCAAAAGCGCGGCAAGTCCCTCAAGCAGCGCAGGCGGCACCGGTAGCATCCAAGCCTTGCGCCCAGCGGCCAGAGATAGTTTTGATATCAGCTGGCCGATCGAAAGATCTTCGCCGTCGCTGACTAGGAACATACGGTTTCCGACAGCCGTATGGCTGGCACACAGGAGCATGAAATCGATGAGATTGCCGACATAAACGAGCGACCTGCGGTTTCGAATAGCCCCGAACGGCCAGGGAAACGGCCGCGCAGCCCATTTCATCAGGCTTGCGAAATTCGCCTTGACGCCAGGGCCATAGACGAGCGGCGGCCGGATGATGACGATCTCCATGCCCGTTTCCGCCGATATCGCGAGCAGAGCCTCCTCCGCCTCCAGCTTCGAGCGGCCATAGGCATCTTCTGGATGCGGCACATCCGAGGCCCTGAAGGGCCTTCCCGCCGACGTCCCTTCGCCGTTGACCTTGATCGAGCTCAGGAAAATGAAGCGTTTCACGCCCGCACCCGCGGCCTGTCGTGCCAGGTTGACGGTCGCATCGACATTGACGGCTCGGAACGCGGACAACGGATCGGCGGCGCTCTCGTGCATGACATGGACGCGGGCCGCCAGATGCATGACGGTATCGACGCCAGCAAGGGTCCCCGCCCAATCGGTATCGCTATTCATCGTCCCGATGGCGGCGAAACCTGGGCGAGAGTTGCGGCTGACCGGCCGATACTCCATCCGCCGGCGGGAAAGCTCAGTGCACAGAGCCTGTCCGACAAAACCCGTCGCACCCGTTACCAGGATCATCCGCGCACTGCCTCCGCTTTTCCGCGTCATGATTGACTTAGACATGCTTTGCACGGGATATCCGCTCGGAACAAGGGCGGGGAATCTCGTGGGGGATGGTTGTGCTTGAAATCGCGATATGACATGGACGGAGCATTGACGACCTTGATCACCCTTAGAATACGGGGCGATGCAACGATAAGAGACGATGCTTTATACGATCGCCAAGCGCCTTTTCGATTTTCTCGCTGCTCTAGCCGCGGCCATCGCTTTTTTCATTCCGATCCTAATCGTCGCACTCGCAGTACGGCTGACCTCGCCGGGCCCGATCCTCTATTGGTCGGATCGGGTGGGCCGGAAAAATAAGATCTTCCGCATGCCGAAATTCCGCAGCATGCGTACTGATACGCCTGCCGTGGCGACCCATCTGCTGAAGGACCCGAATATCTACCTGACGCCGATCGGCTCCTTCCTGCGCAAATCCAGCCTCGACGAGCTGCCACAGCTCTGGTGCATCCTGAAAGGCGAAATGAGCATCGTCGGCCCGCGCCCGGCGCTGTTCAATCAGCACGATCTCGTCGCTCTGCGCACGGAACGCGGTGTCGACGCGTTGCTGCCGGGCTTAACCGGTTGGGCACAGGTCAACGGCCGCGACGAACTGCCGATCCCCGAGAAGGTGGCGCTGGACGAGGACTATCTGCACCGACGCTCCTTTCTTTTCGATCTGAAGATCATTTTCCTCACGGTATTGAAAGTGGTTCGGCGCGACGGAGTTGCTCATTGACAAACAATCGGCGAAATCGGCATCAGTGACACGACGGCGGGGGAAAATTGCCGTATTCCTGCCCCTTTGCGACCATACGGCGCGTCACGGGGGCGAGGAATGCCGGATGATGAACCGATTCTGGACGAAGGCGGATGACGACATTGGACGACTCGCGCATCAATAAACCGTATGCTGATCTTGCAGCCGAACCGATCGGCGTCACGAAGGCAGGAAGCAACATGACGAAACCGCTCGCCATCATCGGCGGCATTCTCTGGCTGCTTGTCGCTTCGCCGACCGTCGTCGAGAGCGACGCCTATCGCTATGCCACCGCGCTCCTCTCTCTGATCGCTCTCTACTACTATATGAAGGCGCCCATACGGCCGCGCACCGACTGGATCGGCTGGCTCTGCATGGGCTGGGCCTTCTATGTCATGGCGCGTTTCTTCATCACCTTCTGGCTGACGCCGCAGCACGATATCGGCGCCTCGGATTGGCTCTATGCCTTCCCCTTCTTCTTCCCCATCATGGGCGTCGCCTTCCTGCTCTATGAGGAGCTGATGGAAAAGATCGTCGCGGCCTATTTCGCGGTGGTCCTCATCATGCTTGTGGCAACACAGCACCTGCGCGAAGTCTTTGCCGGCGCAACCATCCGCCCGTTGATCATGAACAATCAGATCCACGGCGCCGTCGCCTGCGGCATGATCGTGATCTTCACCCTGTTCTGGCTGCTGCACTACCTCACGGACAAATCCAGTGACCGCCGGATCGCCCGCTTCTCCTATATCGTTTCGCCCTTCATCTTCGCGCTCTGTTTCATCGCCATTTACGGTGCCAAGTCAAAAGGCGTCTGGCTGGCACTCGGCATCACACTGCCTATCCTTGCGCTCATTACGCTGACCTACCTGCGCCTGAAGAGCGGTGTCATCATCATTATCGCCGTCGCGGCCGTGTTGATCGCCGGGATCTATGGCGTCAGGCACAATCTCGACAAGACGGCTGGCCCGACCGTGTCGGCCGCCCTTTCCATGGTCGAAAATGTGGCCAACGGCCATGAGATGGGCGGCGTGGTTTCAAACGCCATTAGCTCCAGCAATACACCGGTGTCGATGGACGAACGCCTGCAGCTTTGGTCGAACAGCTGGGAGGTCTTTTCCTCCGCACCGATCTTCGGCTGGGGCAACCGGTGGCTCGAACGCTGGGCCGAGACGCGCTACTCGCATGTCCAGTATACGCTGCTGCACAACGGCTATCTGGAAATCCTAGTGCGCTACGGGCTGTTCGGTGCGGCAATCATGGGCTTCATGCTCGCCACCTTCATCCGCGCCGTCTGGCGCGCCCGCAAGGCCGGCATTATTCCGCGCGCCGCATGGCACGCATACATCGCCTGCCTGTTCTTTTTCTCATTGACGCTCCTCAGCAACTCCAACAACCGCCTGGCGATCGGCGAAAGCCTGGCCTTCGCAAGCTCCGCCTTCGCCTGCTGGTGCCATATGCGGCTGAAGGGGGAGTATTTGACGACGTCGGAGGTACAAAGGAAGGAAGCGGCCGTGAGAGCGTGAGCATGATAGTTGCACGAAAGCTTCGGGTAGCTGGTTGGCATAGTGCACAGGCCGCCGTGACCGATCCGTGAGCGCCTCCAAGCCGTCTTCCCTGTAGCGATTGAAGATCTTGTAGCCGGCCTTGCACGAGCTCCCGAACTCCCGACACACATAGCGCATCCCTTCGCCCTACAGCTACCAAGATTCGGCTCGCAAGCACCACGGCAGACGATATTTACGTCAGCGTACACATCCGGATATGGTTGATATTTCCGGACCCGCGGCGATCAAAGGCGCGCTTTGAGCGCTTTACGGCGGACCGAGCCGGCGCGGCCAATGGTTCCTCCCTGTCGGCCGTTCCGTTACCCTATGTCGCGCTGATCGACTTAAGCTCGGCGCTTCCTACAACCGCCTTCTGAATCAAAAACAGCGTCGATGTCTGTCCTTCCCCTTTTAGTGGGTAACTTGATGTGCACATGGCGCAACCGCTGAAGACGTCGGTGGCGTATCAGGATACGAGCGGTTTCCGGAGATTATTGCCGATCCAGAGGATCCTTTAGTGCCGAAACCATTCGGTGGTGCGGGGGCTACTTCGATCCCGAATGGTTCAACCTTTCGACCGCGGACAAAGATCTCCGCAATGCTCTACGCTTGAACGTCAAACGGCGTCTATACCAACCGAAGCCGAAAGCTAGCTCGAAGAAATGAATATAGACGGCTTGCGGTCGGTAGCTTGAAAGGATTAGAACTCACGGCCTTATTTTGGGCGGCGGCTTCTGCCGACAATTCAGCGACTTAGAAGCGCGATGAAATGCATTCAGCCGAATTATTTATGAGTTCCGCCTAACGGTTCAGCACATTGTTGAGGTAATGCAATCCGACCATCAGCATCATGGGGTCGGACAGAGAAGACAGGAAGCCGACGGCCTCGTAGAGGGCTCGTGCGTCATCTGAAATCGCATGAACGAGCGTACCTCGAATACCGAGGACTTCAGCGGCATTGAGCAGGCGCAGGCCTGCGTCGCGCCCCAATGCCCTGCCGACACCACGTCCTTGGTAGGATTGATCAATGGCGAGGCGACCAAGCATAGCGACCGGCATTGGATAAGGAATCTCGATGCAACGGGCAAAGGTCTGACGCAAACGGACCTTGCTGCGAAACTCTCCGGGAATATCGGTCATTTGTCGCCCGCCTCGAAAGCCGTCAGCGACGGGTAGATATGATCGAGTTTCTGGATCTCGCCGAATCTTGGACTTTGATGCGGTTCAAGCGCTAAAGTCGGTCGTGCAGGCAAAGTAGGGCTGCAGCACATGGTGTCATGAGCTGGATTATTGAAATCCGCAAAGAAAGACTTAGCTTCTAAACAAATTGTCTGTCTTCTTCTGAAGGTCATGAAGGGTGGTCAACAGATACCCTCGCACCAGAGACGTATCCCTGGATTCCGAGGCGCTCGGGACCTGTCAACGTGCGTTTGAAGCCATTCTCTTCGAACTGACGCTAAACCGCGGAGACGAAAAGGCTGAGGACATTGCTGCCTTTGTCATCAAGCTTTATCAGCAGGGTGTCCATGAGGAGAAAAAGCTCTTCGAGCTTGGCCTGACCGCAACTGATCATTTGCGGGACTAAATGGAAATGTACGGCTCTTGTTATGTCTCCCGAGATTCTGGAGAAAGAGGGATGACGACGTTGTCATCCGAAGATTCCAGGTTGAGCAGCTTTGCCATATCCTTTGCGATGAGCTCGCTAAGTCCACCGAGACGGACGGCGCTGTAAACGACGACTTTACCTGTGGTGATGTCGATGACAGACCAAGACCAGGCGGCGTCTCGTACGGCGCAAAATCTTGCAGGGATCATATTTGACCTCCTAAAAAGCGTCTCGCTTAAATCTGCTCGGTGGCCAGAAGTTCCGTCGGCGGGACGCGGTTTCCGCAGTCAGTCGTAGTGGTCGCGCAATCATCAACCGTGACGGCGTCGAACAGGTCAAACTGCTTCGCTCCGGCGACGACGAAGATGGCGACGAAATCTTCCTTCCTATCGCGGAGCCGAAGTTTCCAGTTGCCGGTCATGACTTCCTTCTCTTCTTCCTGACGGGCTCGTCGCTCAGTTCGATCCATACGGGAGCATGGTCGCTTGTGTGCTCCCAGCCGCGTACGTGCTTGTCGACTTCGGCCTTCGACAGACGGGCGGCCGGCTCCGAGCTGAGCAGGAAGTGGTCGATCCGCAGTCCGGCGTCGCGAGCGTATGCATTTCGGAAGTAGTCTCAGAACGTGTAGATGCGTTCGTCGGATGTAGATGGCGCAGAGCATCGGTCCAGCCCTGATCGACGAGTTTTCTGTACGCGTTCCGGACTTCGACGCGAAACAAGGCGTCATTCGTCCAGCGTTCCGGCTTGTAGACGTCCATCTCGTTGGGCATCACGTCGAAGTCGCCGACGAGAACAACTGGCACCTCTAGCTTCAGCAGCTCGGCGGCGTAATCTTGAAGCCGTTTGAACCAGCGGAGCTTGTAGTCGAACTTAGGTCCCGGATAAGGATTGACGTTCGGGAGGTATAGACCGCCGATGACGATCCCGTCGACAACGGCTTCGATATAGCGGCTGTGCTCGTCCTCCGGTTCGCCTGGGAGCCGTCGCCTCGTAAGATGGGGTTCCTGCCCTTTTGCAAGGATCGCAACCCCGTTCCAGGATTTTTGGCCCTGCCACACTGCGCCGTAGCCGGCAGCCTCGATTGCGTTGATCGGAAACTTCTCTTGCAGGGCCTTCAGTTCCTGGAGGCATGCGACGTCTGGCGCGGCCTCCTCCAGCCGTCGCAGGAGGACTTCGAGCCGACCGTTTACGCCGTTGACGTTGTAAGTCGCCAGCTTCACGGCTTAGCGCCGGCCGATTTCCGCTTCGACCTTCTTTCGCGAATTCCCGGCGCCCTTCACGGTCTTCTTGCCCCTGTCCTTTGATACGCCTTCCTTCTTCGCCTCGTAACGCACTTCGTGATCCTGGCCGCCTGCGACCTTCGCACGATCCTGGATGCGGCCTCTCGATGTGGCTGCCATGACAGTGCCTTCTGATAGGTTCGACCTACGAAAAACGGGAATCGAGTCAAGAAGTTCCATGAGCTAGGGCGCGAGATATTCCCTGCAGATGCCGCAGCCATCCCCGGACAATATGGGATCTCCGCAACGGAGACAGCGATACACGCTCTCGGCGGAGCAAGGCGCGGTCCGGCGGCCTTGATCGATACCCTCTAACATCATCTAGGGACTAATTAAAAAACACTAAAGAATGAATTGCGGCGAAGCGAGTGCAATGCAGGACCAGCTGAAGGCAATGCCCGAGTATCGTGATTAAACACTGGAAGGGGAGCTTCCGCATGTGCGGTGGGCTCCGCTTCGAATCTAGATTTCCATATGCGAGAGGTATGGAGACGCGCAGGACACCGATTAGATTACAAAGACAAGCCATCGCCATCACGCGCGCAAGGAGACCAATCAAAGTACAGCGCAGTCGTGCGCCCATGTTGAATAGGTTGAGCGAAGCGGAGGCAGCAGTTTCAATCTAACTTTTTGCCGCTTCTTTTCGACCCCTTGATCGGTTCTACAACGGGCTGAGCCAAACGAAGTGCTCGGAGCCTGTCCGTCTTCTTCTGTCGAGCAGACGCCTCATCGGCCAGGATAACCCTGGCAATTGACGTCGTCTGCTCGGACTTCGCCTGCGCCGACAGCTTTTCAGGCTTGAACAGATTGTCTTTCGTCTTTGTCATGCTTCCTCCATTTCAGCAGGTGCGTTTCAAAAGACGCCGGACGTCAGCGGGCTCGCGCTACGACTTTCTTCTTCGGCGCCGGCAACAGGCCTTCGCGCTGAGCCTGCTTACGGGCAAGCTTGCGGGCACGCCGGACCGCCTCACCCTTTTCGCGGGCACGCTTTTCGGACGGCTTTTCATAGGCGCTGCGTGCCTTCATTTCCCGAAACACGCCTTCACGCTGCAATTTCTTTTTCAGAACGCGTAGCGCTTGATCCACATTGTTGTCTCTTACCAGAACCTGCAAAACGTCTCCTTTCAGCTCGCGCTGCATTTATTTCTTGGTGCGGATTGAATTCGAGTTGATCCAGCTCGATTTCGATGTTTGCGGTACCTCGGCTTGCGTCGGCGAAAGCGACGACGGTGACGCCCCGGCATCGATATCGTCCTGACGGACGCGCCGCTCGAAGCTCTCATTTTGGAAGCGGACCCGATAGTGGGCAACGCCCCGCGACACAGGCAGCACCGACACGATGCTGCCGGCCGGCTGGGCGTATCCGAAAATTCCAGGTTTCAGGACGATGCTGTCACCTGGCCGGTAACGACCATTTGTCATGCCGTTCTCCGTTCGAAATGAAAAAATAAAAGGCCGGGACGTGTCCCGACCTTCCTCGGTCATGGTCTCAGCGCGCCAGTACATCCGTGGTCGCGTGAAGCCTTGACAAATTATGCGGCCCGAAGATTGTCAGCCGAGCTCTTGCCAGATCTACGATCCTGCACGATGTCGTAAGTGATCTTCTGGCCATCGTTGAGCGACCGCATGCCGGCCCGCTCTACCGCCGAGATATGGACGAAAACATCCGTGCTGCCATTATCGGGTTGAATAAAGCCGAAGCCTTTGGTGGAGTTAAACCACTTCACAGTACCAGTGTTCATAACGATTCCTTTCTAAGCAATCGTTGTTGTTCCCGCGATACCCTGCGGGATTAGATCGATTATTTGAGAGGGAATCCGAGGAAGAACGCGAGGCTCTTGAGCGACGTCACAAGCAATGGTCGATAAGAAAAACATACCCTCTAATTCTGATATGGCAAGACATGTCGGGAAAATAAATAGTCAAGACGCATGCAAATGGCTGACCGCGGACCGATGTTCAACGACGAGAACCTGCTGGTGGCCGCCGCCATAGAGGGGATCGGCGTCCTCTACATCCTGGAAGATCTGGTCGCAGAGCCGATGGCCGATGGCGATCTCACTCGTCTGCTGGAGCCGTGGTGCGAGCCATTTGCGGACTATCACCTCTATGACTCAAATCGGGAGGGAACGGCGCTTTCGAAAGGTTCAAACAGGCTCTTCGATAAGCAGGCACTTTTGAGGGCTTGGCCATTCATCGGCGGTGCTTCTCGAGCTCGACCATCGCGGGATCTACGGCGGTATCGCCACCCGGTGCGGGGCGCTTATGGCGGAGTAGCTCCGCTGCTTTGGCTTCATATTCCTCCGCCATGCGATTCAGGCTATCGGCTGCAAAATCGTCCGCCACCGCATTAGCCAGTCGCCCGGGAACGCCGCGCCTGGGCCTGCAAATCGTTGACGCGTACTTCATCTGTCACATCTTCCAGCAGATTGAGGGCCCCCTGCGAACTTGCCATCCCTGTCAAAAATGGGGGTCGGATAAGGTCGAAAGGTCACACGTGTTCCGTCTGGCCTTTCGGCCACCGCCGTCACGCCGCGGATCGGCCGCCGGGTGTTGATTGCCTCCGCCATTGGGCATTCCTCATGCGGCAGGAAGTCGCCAGCGTTGGTATAGAGGCGCCAGGTAATGCACCAGCGGTCCGCCCCGACCTCAGGCCGCCGGCCGGTGAAGTCGATGCACGCCGGGTTGAAGTAGGTGATCACTCCTTCGGTGTCAGTGACGTAAATGGCAGCGGGGAGTTCATCGAGCGTCTTGCGGAGCGCCTGATCTCCGGCCATCGAATCAATCGCATGGAAGAGGCTTCGCTGTAAATCAAAGTCTCGACTTGGCGATTATTTACGACGGCCAAATTCACCTTGAGATGACCTGACAAGTTTCAGGACATGACCTTGCTCCGATCCTGCCCCGGATGCCGGCCATAGGGATTTGCCGGCCAATAGACTCAGCTGGGAACAAAGCCTTCAGACCGCCGTTGGTCCTTATGTTGATCGAGGAGAAAATATCGTGGGCTGTGGCGATAGCTCCAAGCACATGGACAAGCAGGAACGCAACAACGATCACCTTGCCAATCAATATTGCTTTCGGAAGCAAAAGGAGGATTCGCTCATGGATCACAGCAACCACATACGACTGGCCAAAGAAGAACTTACACAGGCTAATTTGGAAGGCGCATCGATCTATGATGCCGATGATCACAAGGTTGGCACGGTTGACCACGTGCATGGGGCCGGCAGCGGCAGCAGCGTCGTGATCGACGTCGGCGGCTTCCTCGGCATCGGTGCAAAGCCGGTGTCGGTTCGAGTGACCGATCTGGATTTCATGCGCGACGAAAGCGGTGAGATCCATGGCGTGACGTCATGGACAAAGGACCAGCTGAAGGCAATGCCGGAACATCGCGATTAAAGACTGGGAAGAGAGCTTCCGCAAGAGCGGGGGCTCCCTTCGATAAGGGTCAGGCTGCCCCGGGCGATATGCTCACGCACTTTCCTGATCCGCGATGCGATGGAAGCCCAAAAGATGATCGGCATATCCTGGCTGATGATCTCACGTCGCGAACGCGCCGTCATGCTCGAGACACGCGGCAAGGGCATCGTTAACTGGACGCTGCGTTACAGGGGTGAGGTCCGTGATCAGATATTTATTTCGAGGGGATCGGCGATGAGAAGGTGGGTTCGGAC
Source organism: Rhizobium sp. 11515TR (assembly GCF_002277895.1). Taxonomy (NCBI): domain Bacteria; kingdom Pseudomonadati; phylum Pseudomonadota; class Alphaproteobacteria; order Hyphomicrobiales; family Rhizobiaceae; genus Rhizobium; species Rhizobium sp. 11515TR. The sequence goes on from NZ_CP022998.1 coordinate 331,925, forward strand.
ATGATGCCGCTCATCCGTGAATTCATCAACCGACAGACAAGAGCCTGGTTCCCGAAAATGGTGGTTAACCCGGTCCGAGAGCGGCTGCTCGACGTTATCGCAGCCAAGAGAAACACCCTGAAAAACTCCCCCAGCCCAAAGAGCAAGACGACGCAAGCACTTCAGTCCAGCAATGTGATCAATATCAGGGATGCCGTGAAGAAATCGGTCGAGGCCGAGAAGCGAGTAAAACGATGAGGAGGCCTGCCAAGCCGTTGCTGCGGGAAGATCAGGTCGTCCGGTCGCAGCCCGCCCGGCGCCGCGACCCTTCCCAGCCCAATCTTCCCTTTGACAAGATGCCGGACCGGATCGAGCCTTGCCTGGCTCTTCTGAAAACGGTTCCGCCACAAGGCCCGGAGTGGGCGTTCGAAGTGAAGTGGGACGGCTATCGCCTGTGCGTCCATAACGAGCCGAAACGTGTGCGCATCATCACACGCGGCGGCCATGACTGGACGCATCGCTTTCCGGCCATCGCCGATGCCGCGCGGAAACTGGATGTCGGGACCGCCATTCTCGATGGCGAGGCCGTGGTACTTAATAACAAGGGTCACTCCGACTTCGGAGCATTGCAGCGATCGCTTGGCGGACGCGGTGGCAAACGAGCCTCGACAGAAGCGGTCTTTTTCGCTTTCGACCTGCTTTATTTTGACGGTCACGATCTCACGGGAATGGAGCTCTCCGTCCGCCGGCATTTGCTTGAGGATTTTCTCGATGGTGCCACGGGCGCAATACAGCTGTCGGAAGAAGTCCAGGGTGACGGCGCGGCACTTCTCGCCAAGGCCTGTGCGGCAGGGCTTGAGGGCATTATTGCCAAGCACCGGGATCGACCTTATCGATCCGGGCGAACCGGCGATTGGATAAAGATCAAATGCGTGCAGAGCGAAAGCTTCATGATCATCGGCTATGAGCAATCCGCCTCCGCCCGCAGCGGCATCGGGAGCCTTCTTGTTGCCGGCAGAAAGGGCCACGATTGGGTCTATGTCGGCGCCGTCGGAACGGGGTTCGATGCCAAGGATGCCGCCTATCTCAGGAAGAAGCTCGACACACTTAAAACCAGCCAACCCGTAGTGCCGCTCAAGGGCAAGAAGGTCGTCTTCGTACAGCCGACCTTGATCGCCGAGATCGAGTTTCGGGGATGGACCGATGACGGCAATCTGCGCCACGCCTCCTATAAGGGCTTGCGGGAGGTCCAGGACAATGCTGCAGTATTCAACATAAATGGCGAGCCAACCGCCGAGCATTGATAGGGCGCTCGACCCATGCGCGAGCGCCAGCCCACCCGGACCATCGCGCGCGGCGGACGGGCTGTGCAAACCCGATCATCAATGCGGGTGGAGAACGGCAAATGACGGCCGGATGAGCCGTTTTCAAGGCTGGTCGACGCGTTGAAGTTCGAAGAAATAGATGCGCTCGTCGCACTGAATCGTCATCGCGCCCATCACCGTCTGCTCATCGATCCTCCGAAAATGATCGACGATCGGCTGATGGTCATAGACCATGGCGGCACTTTCGACACCGTCAAACGGCAGGGTTTTGAGACCTGCGACCGGCCCGTTCGCGCGAAGCCGACGCTGAAGATAGGAAAAGAGGTTGCTCGCTATAGGAGTCCGGCCAAGCCGATCGAAACGCATCGCCCAGTGAAGCGGTATCCATTTCGGATCAATTGCCGTGAGTCGATGTTCGCCCGAGCGAAACAGCAAGGCATCGGCGCGCATATCGGGCGTGAAGCGCTTGCCGTACCAGCTGAGATTTTCGAGCACGCCGTCGAACGGATGGTTCGCCGGTATACCGTGCCCCTTCCACAGGCCCACGAGTTCGCGCGGCGCGATCGGCGGCAGGTGCCGGAACTTCTCAAGCACTGTCTGCTGGTCTGTCACTGGATGGCTTGTCCTTTTCCTTGCGCTCCGAGGCCTGCCGCCTGGATCTGGCATCGCGGCGGGCCGTGCGCAACTCGTCAAGAGTTGGTATCCACCAGCCACGATCGCGCTCACCTTGTCCCGGAGGTATGCGAGCCGGCCACGCCCTCACCAATTCTTCCAGCGGGCCGCGCCGCCACGATGCCCAGACATAATCCTCGCCATCTGCTGCGGGAAAGTAAAAAGCGGTGACTGTCGCCGAATCCACGAGTTCACCCTCAGTCCTGGTAAAGAAAACGATCCCGATATGCGTGCCGATCGCGCGGTCGAAGGGTGGCGGATCATCAGCGGGAACCGGATATCGCTTGCGCCGGCGCTCCCTCATCCTCTCCTTGGACGCTTCCTCTTCCTCCGTTCCCTTGATCGCCTCGCGCCTTGCGTGCCGTGCATCCGGCTCGGAGCGCTTGGCGGCTGCCTCTATGACCGGCCATCGCTGCCGCAGTTCTGCAAACGAGCGGTAAGGCACCGTCCAGAGACGGCGGTCGGCATCCCAGCGGGCATGCGGAATCTCGCGGATTTCGTCAATAGCGGCCCGTGAGTAGGGCGTCCTAATCTGGAAAGCCGCGGGCGCCGCGTCCAGGTACGGGCTTTCAATTGGCTCAAAGGCAAAGGCATCTCTGCCCTTTTCGTCGGCGAACCTGTCCGCCTCCGCCTCCATCTCCGCGAACCAGCGGCCGATACGCCTTTCGGCGGTGCGGCCGGGCACGAACCAGGCATTGAGCCTGTCGCTCCATCGCGCACGCGGGAACGCCTGCCGAAACCGCTCCACCGTTACCCGATCATGCGGCAGGTCGGTGGTTGCCCCCTCGCGCGGGCGTGGTTCGGCCGTGTCCTTTATTACCTCGTCCATATATATCGCCTGAGGTTGGCCTTGCGAGATCACGCCGCACGCTTTGATTTTCCGAGGCGCTTGATCGCCTGCTCAAGCGGCCGCTCGCCGTCACAATAGTCCTGCCAGGCCGGGCTCTTGGCAAGTAGCGCCGGCACCGTTCGGATCGTAAAGCGTTTCGGGTCGAGATCGGCCTTTACCTGCGTCCAGTTGAGCGGCATCGAGACGGTGGCGCCGGGGCGAGCCCGCGGTGAGAGCGGTGCGACGGCGGTCGCCATGCGGTCGTTGCGCAGGTAATCAAGGAAGATCCGGCCACCCCGAAGGCTCTTGGTCATCTTGATCAGATAGAGATCGGGATTGTCACGCGCCATGTCTTCGCAGAGATCGTGGGCGAAGCCTTTTGCCTCCACCCAGGTCAAAGGTTTGCGCTTGTTGATTGCCAGCGGTGTCACGACGTGCAGACCCTTGCCTCCGGTCGTCTTGCAGAAACTGATGAGACCGAGCTCATCCAGCCGGTCGCGCATCTCGCGCGCCGCGGCAACAACGCTCGAAAACAGCACATCGGGCCCGGGATCAAGATCGAACACCAGACGTCCAGGTACTTCCGGTTTGCCGGGCTGACAATTCCAGGGATGCAGTTCGATACCACCGATCTGGGCGATGGCGGCCAGCCCCTCGATCCGGTCGATCTGCAGGTAAGGCTTCTTGTCGCCGAACACTTTCACCAGCTCGATAAGGTTCGAGGTACCTGGCATCGCATGCCGCTGGAAGAACTGTTCTCCCTCGATACCATCGGGTGCGCGAATGATCGAACACGGCCGGCCCTTAATATGCTCGATGAGCCAGGCGCCGACAGCTTCATGATAGCGCGCCAGCTCTTCCTTGGTGACGGGCTCTCCGTCATTGGCATCCGGCCACAGCCGCTTGTCGGGATTGGAGATGAGGACTCCCATGACCTCGGCCTTCGCGGTTTTGCGGCGGAGAGGCTTATGTTTGGCGGTTGCGGCAGGCTGGGCGGTCTCCGTCCCGCCCGGCGATGCCGGCTTCTCGGCCTCGACCTCTTTTGCCGGCTTGTCTTCACGCAGACCCTTGAAGGCGGCCTGCCGGACGAGTCCGTCGGCGGTCCAGCCCTCGAATTCGATTTCGGCGACGAGTTCCGGCTTTACCCAGACCACTTCACCCTGCTTCTTCGGAGCACCGCCGGTGAACGGCGATTTCGCCGTCTCCAGTGCCTTCAGCCTTGGAAGCAGCGTCTCCACTTTCTTGGCGCCATAGCCGGTCCCGACGCGCCCGACATGGACAAACTGGTCTCCACGGTGGACGCCAACCAAAAGGGAGCGGAATTTGCCATTGGTTTTGGCATAGCCACCGATGACCACTTCATGGCCCGCCCGGCATTTCGACTTTACCCAGGTTTCGGTCCGGCCGGACCGATAGAGTGCATCCATCTGCTTGGAGACTATGCCTTCGAGCGACAGCTTGCAGGCAGAGCGGAGCACCGCATCGCCGCCGGTTTCGAAATGTTCGACATAGCGGATGCGGGGATCGCTGCTCGCTTCGGCAAGAAGGTTTTGCAGCCGCTCCTTCCGCTCCACCAGAGGTATAGACCGCAAGTCCTCGGCGCCATCGAACAGCAGATCGAACGCGAAATAGACGAGGTCATCCGTTTTGCCTTCCGACAAAGCCGCCTGGAGCGCGGCAAAATCCGGTGCGCCGTTCTCATCGAGTGCGCAGATCTCGCCATCGATAATGCAATCGGGAAGTGCTGACGCCGACTTGGCGATCTCGGGGTATTTTGCCGTCCAGTCGAGACCTTTGCGCGTCTTCAGCTTCACCGCCCCATCGGCAATGCGCATTTGGATACGGTAGCCATCGAACTTGATCTCATGCAGCCAACTCTTGCCGACGGGCGGTCGAGCAACCCTTTCGCACAGTTGCGGAGCTATGAAGTCGGGCAGATCAACAGCAGTGGAGGTCGCAACATCCTTGCGCGACCGCTTCTTGCGCTCGCCGGCCGCTAGGCCATGCTTGCTGTCCCAGACCGCATCTGCCTCCACATCTGCATTCGCCGTCATGAAGGGCTGCGGTTTGCGGCCCCTGCCCTCGGCGATTTGCTGCATGCTGCGGCCAGAGGCAACCGAGATCGCATTCTCTTCCAGGATGGCAGCGCCGTTCTCCTCCACCGAGTAGTCGTCATGATGCTTGATCAGCAGCCAGTTGGTTCGCGTGCGGCGGTCCCGGTCCCGGCGCATCCGGACCAGGACGAAACTGCCATGAAGCCGCTTGCCGTCCAGCGTGAACTTGAAGTCACCTTTTTTCAGAGCTTCCTCGGGCGACGTCCTGCCTTCGGGTTCCCAGTAGCCGCGATCCCACAGCATCACGGTCCCTCCGCCATATTGCCCCTTGGGGATCGTGCCCTCGAAATCGCCATAGTCGAGCGGATGGTCTTCCACTTCGACCGCCAGACGCTTGTCGTGCGGATCGAGCGATGGCCCCTTCGTCACCGCCCAGGATTTAAAGACGCCGTCGAGTTCCAGGCGAAGATCGTAATGCAGCCGGGTGGCATCATGCTTTTGGATGACGAACCGCCGGCGGTTCGACGGTTTGACATGAGCCTCCCCGCTTGGTTCGCTGGTCTTCTTGAAATCGCGCTTGGCACGATATTTCGAAAGAGTGTCGGCCATGCTCAGCGGCTCCAGACACGCAGCGCGCCGGCATCTGCGAGACTGCGTCTGACGGTGGCAGCCTGGCTTGAGGCGATATCCGCCGAGACCTCGATCTCGCCTGCGAGCGGCGCGTCACCGCGAGCCCCCTGACCGTGCGAGGCATCTCCACCCGAGGGCGCCGAACCTGAGCTGTTGCTGTCGCTTGCCGATTGAACGAAAATGTCCGGCCGCGAAATTCCATGCTGCTGAACAAGATGTTCGATGGCAAGATCTGCTGCCTGGCGTGTTTGGAACGTGGCGCTGATGGTCGTGGTGCTGTCATCCGCCATTGCTGTCTCCTGCTGACAAGGTTCACAGCAACAGAACGTTCTTTAGCTCTTGTAGTTTCCTTGAAGGTTCCTGAATCCCGCGTCTACTGAGCCTTTGACACTTCCGATCAGGTCAGCTCGCAAGCACCGTGGCAGATGATATGTACGCCAGCAGACGCATCCGGAATGTGGTTGATATTTTGAGGCTTGCGGCTATCAAAGACTTGCTTTGAGCGCTTTGCGGCGGACCGAGCCGGAGCGGCCAATGATTCCTCCCTATTGGCCGTTCCGTTATCCTGTGCACGCGCCATCGCGGCGAACCCACTGATGGTCGCTACGAGGTCGAATAGCAGTGGGTATGGCCCGCCCGGCCGCACTACACCCTTCTCATGAGGCAAGTGACGTTTTAGATTTGCGCCGATCATTTTCGTGGGATAGGCCATGACGTCTCAGCTGGACATGTTTTCGGAGAATGCGCAGCCCGTCCGCAAAACGTCGGCGCCAAGCCTGCGGACTCGACCGGCCGGATCAGCGCCCGACGAAGCCGAGATGGTGCGGATCCTGCAAGCAACCGGGCGCTACCAGATTCTGAGAAAACTCGAAGCTCGTCCGATTGCCGCCATCCCAAGACCTGGCTATCCGCTGCAGGGCGTCATCCTCGATACCGAAATCACAGGGCTCGATGCGAGGAAAGACGAGATCATCGAAATCGGCCTCATCGGCTTCACCTTCAATGAACAGGGCGAGATCGGAGATGTCACCGGTATCTACGGCGGGCTGCAGCAACCGAGCATTCCGATCCCAGCCGACGTTATCAGGCTGACCGGCATCACCAACGCCATGGTCGTCGGCCAGATGATCGACATGCCGGCCGTGCGTGCGCTCATCGAACCGGCCGATCTCATCATTGCCCACAATGCCGGTTTCGATCGGCCCTTTTGCGAGACCTTCTCCTCGATCTTTGCCGGCAAGGCCTGGGCCTGTTCCAATTCCGAGATTGATTGGAGCGCCAGGGGCTATGAAGGAACCAAGCTCGGCTATCTCATCAACCAGAGTGGCTATTTTCACGTCGGACACCGCGCTGTCGACGACTGCTTCGCCCTGTTGGAGGTACTGGCGCTCTCTCAGGGCGATAATGCGCAAACACATTTTGCCGAACTTTATCAGGCAAGCCAACGCTCCCGCGTGCGCATCTTCGCGGAAAACTCCCCCTTCGACCTGAAGGACCGCTTGAAAGAACGGGGCTACCGCTGGTCTGACGGCAGTGATGGGCGACCGAAATCCTGGTGGATCGAGATCGCCGAAGAGGCCATGGAAGACGAACTTCGCTTCCTGCGAACCGAGATCTACGGCTGGGATGCCGATCCGCCAATCCAGCGCGTCACGGCGTTCGACAGGTTCAAAGGGCGAAGGTAAGTTCAACCGGGCGCCACTGCAACGAGGATTACCCAGCTCGCCAGATGGCCTTTTAAACTATAACTGAAAACAACGACCGTCGGCAGAACGCTTCGATCTCACGCTCAAAGCGCTCGAAAGCGTCACAGACCCACGGTTCGTAAGGCTTGAAACCATCGCCGTTGCCGAGCGGGCGAGATGATCTGAGCATCTTGAAAAGCCGCAAGCCTGTAAATCGCATCGCCTTTACCAAACACGGAGCTTGAGACTCCATAACACCACCTACTGGCTGACTGTCCATCCATTCGAAAATCGAAAACTAAAGGAACCGCCCGGTGTTGCAAATTTAGCAGTCCGCAATTGCAGTGTGCTTGCCCCGTAGAATCGCTAGGTCGGATCCTTGTTTCGGCAACGCGAGTTAGGCTTCGGCTCGAGCGGCCGCGACGGGGTGTGGTGCCCAAAGCTTTCGCCTTGAATCTCACGATTGGAAGCCGGACACGTAGAACGCGCCTATAGCGTATCGGGTCGCATGGAATGAAGGGGCCTCTTTCGGAGGCCCCCCCTGGCACTATTCAAGGATGCGAACGACCTTGCGCGTCTTCGGCTGGACGATGACACGTTTATGGTTCACGACAGCATAGGCATAGGTTGGGTTATCCGGAACCGGTGTCACGACAACCGTTTCCGGAAGCGCGCGGCCGACGACAATCTGGTCTTGCACGACTGCCTCGGAGGGAGGCAGAGGCTGCTCCTGAACGTAAGTGACCACTTTCTCCGGCGGCGGGTCGATGGCACCACCGACAATCGCTCCGGTGACACCCCCAATCGCAGCGCCGACCGGGCCACCTACGACCGCTCCGGTCACCGCACCGCCCGCGGCTCCAGTGACGGTGGAAGACTGCGCGAAGGCTGAACCAGCGAGAAGGCCGAAGGCGGCGGCTGAAACAATAAGTTTCGTTCTCATAGCATTCTCCTTTGCATTTTGGCTCTTGCGAGCTGAAAAGAGAATTGCCCAGCCTTCGGAATGTTCCTATTCGGTTACCATCCAGAGCCATCACGGGTTAGCCGCGGCCGACAAACTTCGTGATCGGCAAGCACGGCGCAAAGACCATGAGCCTCGACCTCAGCCCGACAGAGACAATTGGTAAACCAGCTACGCCTTATCTCTTATCTCGGACGTGATTTGTCAGCGTCCTCAGCAATAGGGATCGGTGCCCCTAAACAGCTCCAGCTTTTCTGCAAGCTCGATCTCGGACACCGGTTTTCCGATTGTTGCAAGCACCACTTGGGAGTACTCAGCCGCTATCGCCTCCTGACCTGTGACGAAGATGCTTGGGATCCCCTGTTCGGAAAGCCAGATCGCCGCATCAGGGCCAGTGCGTCCATCAGCAAGATCGATATCCACCAGCACTCCGTCGATGCCACGGAGATCCTGTCTTTTAACAAGGTCGGCGAAGCTTATGGCAGATCCTGCAAAGATATGCCCCAAATCCTCAATCATGGCCTCGATTTGGAAGATGATCAGTGGGTTGTCTTCAAGACAGAATATGCGCAACGGAGGCGCCGAAGATGCCATGGCTAATAAGCCTCCTAGAGTTCAAGATCCTTCGGTGACACGCGCGCAAGCGGACCGATCTGAGTGCAGCTTAGTCCCTGTGGATGGAACAAGATGGTGGGCGGCGTGCCAAAGAGGTTGTATAACGCCGAGCGGATATACCGCGTTCCATATCCGCTTCTTTTAGGTTCCGAGACTGGCGGACCTCCTCGCTCCAGCCATTGAAGATCCAGGTTCCCATCTTGTGAAACGGACCATTTCAGACTTATCCGGCCCTCTGGTTTTAGGAGAGCACCATATTTAAGCGCGTTTGTCGCAAGCTCATGGAAGCACAAGGCCAGCGTCGTCGCGGCCTCGGCACTCAGCATAATTTTCGGCCCCGTAAAACTAATGCGATCCGCGCCTTTCGCCCGATATGGGCTGAAGGTTAATTCGGCAATATGGGAGAACTCGGCTGCGTCACCGTTCGCCTGGAACACTGCGGAATGTACGTTGGCAAGAGCGGCAAGCCGACCGGCGAAATCGTCGGCGAACTCATCCAGCGAGACGGCGCGCCGGCGGGTCATCTGGAAGATTGAAGAGATACTGGAGAGAATGTTCTTCACGCGGTGATTGAGTTCACGCCGAAGTTCGCTCTCACGCTCAATGTGGTCCCGGACATCGCGCTGGCGCAGGCGCGCCAGCAGGCTCGATTGAACGCCGCTCAGCAATTCGAGCATTGTCACTGGACGTTGATAATAGAGTTGCCGTGAGCGGGGCCAGGCAGCGGAGAGCTCAGCTTGCACGCGGGTCGGAGGAACCATCCGGTCCAATAGGATCAGAATAGGCATCTCCGACCATTCTGGCTGCTCGACCAGGTGGCGACCGATCGTCTCCTGCACCTCCGGATCAAGTGCCTCCTGGGTGGCAACAAGGACGCCGGGTGTTTGCGCCAACAGCGCCATCAACTGTTCCAAGCCCTCCGCCCGCCGCGCAGCTACACCATTTTGAGCCAGGAGCGTCTCCAAATGTTCGGCGTCGCGCCGATAAGGCGCGATGACCAATACCCAGTCGAGATGGCTGTCATTTGCGGCCACGAGCGATCAGGTCTCCGGAATCGGGTTATATGAGACCACTGTGACTCCGGAGCTTTGAATGAACAATTCCCGGACGTCGAGATCGTGCGGACCGTGCCGTTTCTTCACGACAGTAATGCTGCGCCGCAGCCTACCCTCATGCTCGGTAATTCGCAGCAGCAGCACCGTGTCTCCCAAAAAACTTACATCGACATCAATACCAATCCCCTGTCCAAGCAGACCGTGCTGCGCGACGATAAGCATGGTAAGCACACCTGCGCGCGCGAGAAATTTCAGGAGCGATTGGATGTCGAGGACGGCCTTCTCACGATGCGGCAATGAATTCAGATATCCGGTGAAGCTATCGATGACGACGACCTTCACCCTTTCACTGCTCACCGCTTGCTGGACGATCTGGCCGAACTCACCCGGCGATATCTCATTGGGGTTAAAATCCCGGATGATCAGCTGACCATCCTTGTGAAATTGGCGCAGATCCATGCCCAATCCTTCCGAGCGCCGGAAGAAAGTCTCTATTCGCTCCTCGAACAGGAACAGGCCTACACTCTCACCTCGTTTGAGAGCTGCGGTCGCATAGAGCGAGGCCATGGTTGATTTACCGGTGCCCGCCTGACCTATGACGAGGGTGGTGGTTCCCGATTCCTGCCCGCCGCCGAACATTTCATCGAGCGTATCCACGCCGGACTTGATCAACTGCGGCTCAACGGTTCTCGCCACGTTGCCCGGTATGATCCGTGGGAATACGACCACGCCCTCGCCTTCGCGGATCGCCATGTCGTGATAGCCGTCGGCGACGGGCACACCGCGCATCTTACTGACCTCGATGCGGCGGCGAACCGCACCATATTCCTCAAGCGATTTGTCCAGACGAATGACGCCGTGAGCAATGCCATCGACCTCTTCGCCTGTTCTATCGGTCTCTGGGGTTTGGGTGTCAAGCAACAGAGCCACTATGTCGCGTTTGGCGAGAAACGCCTTGAAGGCGATCAGCTCGCGACGAAAGCGGGGTGAATCGCCAGTGATCAACCGAATTTCAAGTAGTGAGTCATAGACAAGCCGGCTGGGTTTGTGCTCCTCAATTGCGCTTTCGATCATCCTCCGTGTCTCGTCCAGACGGAGTTCAGCCGTCTGAAAAATCGACTGGTCGCTCGCTCCCTGAATCGAATCGGAAGCCGCGAGCTCTTCTACTCGGATGCCCTCAAGCGTCCAGCCATGGGACAACGCGATCGCCTCCAGCTCTGCCTTGGTCTGAGACAGGCTGACATAAATGCAGCGTTCTCCGTTCGCAGCACCCGCACGGAGGAATTGTAACGCGGCAGTCGTCTTGCCCGACCCTGGCGCACCCTGAACGATATAGAGATTTGATGCGGGCAAACCGCCACGGAGAATTTCGTCCAACCCGGGAATCCCGGAACTCACTACGGCCAGCTTCTTGCTCTCAACCACGTCCACCTCTCGCTCACTGCCGAATTGAGGACGTACAACGCCCGATCATGATATCGAGTTCCTAGGTTGCGGATTAGCTACGTGGGCAGACCGCCTGCGTTCCGAAGCGTGGCCAGCGCAAATCACTGCTTTCAAAAAGAAGCCAGACACTCGGCTTTCTTACTTCGGTGCGTAGAGGACGCCACCTTTTCGCGCGCATGAAGGGTAGCCATAATTTGGCCGAGCCCGGAGCGAATAACCGACAACGAAAAGGAGCCGAACCTAAACCTCCCGCCAGTGAGATGCACAACAATTACGATCTCAGGTTCGCCAAGGGAATGCTAAGCAGAACCGACAAGCCTGATGGCTGCCAGTCACGCTGAATCTCCGCACCTAAGGCATTGACGAGCCCTCTTTCGAGCCGACTGCCAAACCCTTCTCTGTCGACGAGCGAGGGTTCTGGGCCGTTCTTCTCGATCCAACTCAGGTGAGCGACATCGTCCTCGCTCCAAACACGGACATCAAGGCAGCCTTCCGGCACTGACAAGGATCCATATTTCGCCGCGTTCGTGGCTAGCTCATGCAAGATTAGGGCGATGTTGGAAATCGCCTTTCCGCCGACTTGCGGATCTTCTCCCGCGATCTTAATGCGTCCGCCAGAGGTGTAAGGGTCCAGAATCGTGCCGATCACCGCAAGGAGCCCCGTCTCCGAGCCTCTACTTTGCTCTTCTGGCTCGACCGTCATTGTCAGCTCATGGGCACGCGCAAGCGACGTCAGTCGAGATTGAATAGTGCGTAGCACATCGTCAACATTTTCCGGCGACCTTGCACTGATCGATACGATTGCGCTCGCCAACGTGAACAAATTCTTCACGCGATGGCGCATTTCCCCCATCAAAAGCTCCTGTCGCTCCTGCGCGAGGCGTCGTTCCGTTATGTCACGCGCAATCTTGGATGCGCCGACGATATCGCCTTTCGCATTGTGGATGGGAGAAATCACCAGCGATATATCGACCAACGTTGCATCCTTGCGGCGACGACGCGTCTCGAAATGGTCGACGCGCTCACCTCGCTGGATTCGCGAGAGAATAACCGGTTCTTCGTCAAGCCTGTCCTCGGGAATGAGGATCGTGATCGGCTTGCCTAGGACTTCGTCCGCCGAATAGCCAAACAGGCGCGACGCACCATCGTTCCAGGTTTGAATAATGCCGTTAAGATCCTTGCTGATGATGGCGTCATCCGATCCCTGAATAATCGCCGCCAGCCAGTCACGTGGTTCTGGACCATTCTCAGCCACGTTTTCTTTCCAGAGAAAGGAGGCATTTCGCGAGTGAGGGCCGCGCAAATGGACTTTTGACGGCTGGCCGGCGGCGTCCGCGCCGCAATCCTTATCTTCTATCGACACGCTTGGCTCCCGTTAATCGGCGAAGTTTCGCCGGAGATGCGGTTTCGTCTTCCGGGAAGCGGAAGAGCTCGAAAGAGCATCGTTTGAATTGCCTCACGCAATCGAGAATGGAGGGATGTTCTCGGACCGCAGCGATTAACTCGCGGTGGGATTGTTCGATGCCTGAAACACGCGAAGGCTGATTGAAGCAACCCGCATCTCGGCAAATATCCCGATGCGGAATGTTTCCTCAGACACTGGATATCAGTCCATAACGAGTAAGACATAGCAATCTCGTTCACAAAGGCAATGCTTAGCGGGCTCTTTTCCCTGAAGGATACGATCGTGGCGGCACCTCACTCAATCGATAAGGCTGTTGCAATTTCGTGGTTCTGCTGGTCCAATCGCGAAAATCGCCGCGGGGAAACGCATGCGAAGGCGCCCGCTGACCACGGACGCCCTCTTGTCTTCGACCTTCTGTGCTTTTCAAAGCCGGTTCATGCGATATCGCTGGCGCTCAGCTTCGATCTGCTCAGGCGTATAGGGTTCGGCCGTCTCGTCGAAACGTGTCCAGCCCTCTTGCGCATAGAGTGCCCGGCGGGATGATATGTCGACGGGCTGCGACCGGGTGAGGATCGCCTGGGCCTGCGGTAGCTTTGCCTCATCAACCCTTGCAGTTACAACCGACCCTCCGCGACGGATGCCTTCGGCGTAGACATGCGCCTCGTCTTCCGGGACGCCTTCGCTGATCATCGCTCCGACGATGCCTCCGACGGCACCGCCAGCGACAGCACCGGCTACTGCTCCCGCGGCAGTGGCAGCGAGCCAGCCGGCGGCAACAACAGGGCCGACCCCGGGAATTGCCATCATGCCGAGACCGGTCAAAAGACCGCCAGCGCCCCCGGCAACAGCGCCGACGCCGGCACCTGTTCCTGCTCCCTCGGCTGCGTAAGTGCCCTGCCCTTCGACGTCGACACCATTTGCCTTGTTTGTCACGATGCTAATGTCGTCAGATGGAATGCCTGCATCCTCGAGAGATTTCACCGCAGCCTTGGCGTCGTCATAACTGTCGTAAAGTCCGGTAATGGTGCGCATATCGCGTCTCCTTCTTCTCAATTTGCTACTTGGCCATCGTGACGTTGCCTTGGAAGTCTAGAGACACTCCTGTGTCCTTGCCGTCCTTCTTGGCAGTCGCTCGCCAAACGCCCTGATCATCCAGTTTGAGAGCCATGACGTCGGTGTAGCCGGCAGCTTCGATCCGGGATTTGGCCTGGTCTTCTGTGAAGCTGTTCTTGCCAGCAACCGGCGCTCCCGGGTTCTGACTGGTGTTGACCGCCGGAGTTGTCTGGGATGGCGTCTGGCTCTGGGCCAGGGCTGCCGTTGCCGAAAGCAGAAGTGCAGCGACGAAAATGGATTTCTTCATGGAAGTTTCCTCCTGTTACGCTCATCGAACAAGAGAAAGATCAATTTGTTCCGCAGGTTATGACGACCACGACACTCAGGACGAAAGGTGCGACGAGTTCCAGGGGCGGCACGATCAGGTCCACGACGTCTGCAGTAGGAAGGTTAGGTAACGCGGCCAAGGACAACAAGGCCGGCGCGTTGGAAAGTAGTTTACACGCCTAGGAGCGGTAGAGTGACGCAACTCAACCAACTTCGTCCCCGCGTCGCGATCATTCTTGCGTCCTCCTTTCGCCATATTTCCTCCGCCAAGGAACTTTCAGCTCGCCGATAGAGTTCCTTGGATCGGAGTTAGGAGGATCATCAGATATGGAAATGCAACGGTCTTTCGAGCGGCGCCGGCCGATAAGAGGCGCCGCCTATTGTTTGGCGGATTTCCAGAAGAAATATGGACTTGATGACGCTACGGCCCAGGATCTGTTCGTTCGGTTCGGCCCTTCTTCGATCGAGCTTGATTTGCTCATGGCGGCAAAGCGTAAAATATTCTCCTTCGATGACCTGACGAACGAGATGCCCTCACGATCAACCTGCCCGAGGGAAACCAATTCGTCTTCAGGAACGATGAGAGCTTTAAATGGTCAACAACGCAGAAAGAAGAATGAAACACGCCGCGAGCGACCTGCACACAGACCTTAGTCTGGTAAGGGGCGAGTTCCTCTCCAATAAAATTTCGAGCCGGAATTCGGCGGCCGCGGTTATTCGTTCGCCATTCCGCTGGGCTTCATCGCGTCAACGCCGCGTTTGCGATCTATCCAGCGCATGACCGGTCTCGAGGCGACACCATGGATCGATATCGAAACTAGAATGATGATGAATATCGTCGTCCAGACGGTCTCGATCGCGGCGAAGGATCCTCTAGCAGATGCAAAGGCGAGATAATAGATTGATCCGAGGCCGCGAATACCAAAGATCGAGATGATCCATTTTTCGTTCATAGGCAGCTTGCAACCGAGCAGGCTAATGAAGCCCGCAAGCGGACGGACAACGGCTAGCAGCAAAATAGCGACGGTAACCATGCGCCAATCGACATGGGACATCAGCGATCCCTCCGCAATAACCGATCCAAAGCAGACCAGAAGAAGCATCATCAGAAGCCGTTCGATCTGCTCGCCGAAGTCGTGGAGTTCAGTATGAAAGCGGCTTCCACGCTCGGCACTGCGTAAAGTCTGGGCCGCAATGAACACGGCGACGAACCCATAACCATGCACGAATTCCGTTGCGCCGTAGGAAATGCAGGTGAATCCAAGTACCGCAAGACCTTCCCCCGTCCTGGCAAGACGGCCTAGTTCAGGAGCCTTGAAGGTGAAATAACCCATTGCTCGGCCGAGAAGCCAGCCGACCAAAACACCTGAAGCAAGCCTCCAAACAATGTCGACCGCCAGCCAGCGACCGAGCCAGTCGGTTCCGTGATTGCCGGACGTCGCCATCGCGAGAGCGGCCATGACGAAGGGAAAGCTAAGCCCGTCATTCAATCCGGCTTCCGAGGTCAAAGCGAAACGGATATCGTCTTTTTCACCAGTTTGGGGTGGCCCGACCTGTACGTCAGAAGCAAGAACAGGATCCGTCGGAGCAATGGCAGCGCCGAGGAGAAGCGCGGATGGCGGATCAAGCTTGAGAATGCTGCAGCCGAGAAGCGCTGTGGCGGCTATCGACAGCGGCATGGCGACGCCGAGCAGCCGCCATGTAATGGCCCAGCGTCGCAGATCAAAGGGTCGATCGATCTTCAGCCCTGCCCCCATGAGCGCAACAATAACGACCAGTTCCGTAAGATGCTCGGTCCAAAACAGGTTCTCGATCGGATCCTTCTGCGGAAGCGGAGTAAAGGGGGACCAGGCCAAACCCATTCCGATCAGAATGCAGCACATTGGAAGCGACAGCGGCAATCGCCTGAGAACGAGCGGCAACCATGTCGTGGCAAGCACGATACCGCCAAAAATAAAGAGCGTGACCATGTAAGAGGATGGCATCGGCGCTCCGGGCAAACTCACGAGCTCGGATGAAAGCTCGTGTGATCCAAAGCGATCTTGACGGCCGGCCCCGTGCAATCCGCCTCGAATTGCGGTGATTATCTCGCCCACCCAACCGATTTCCGGACATTTGGTTCCGCGATCACTTGGCCTTCTCTATGACAGGCCATCTAATGTCTACAGGCATATTTGCCGGCCGATAAGTATAAGACAACCTCGGCTAGCTGGATGGACTATGGCTTTTACCGCGCGAACGTCGGTAATGCCGCAGGGCCTTTGCCCGGTTTCCGCAATCTCCCATCGAACACCAACGCCTGTTCATCGCCCTGCTCTCGTCGACGAATAGCCATCCGCAGCCACGGTCATCCTGGCATTGGCGGACACGGTGCGCTTTCGGACCGGTCATGAGGTTGGCTGCGGATGTGATGATGGGTATGAGCAGGTCTGAATCGTTGGCTGCATCGATCCACCAGACCAGTTCGCCGGCAATCGACCCGAGCCTTATTTCATCCGCGTGGCGAAGCAAATGAGCATTGAAATGCTCGAGAGCCTCGATCGGCGGGGCGACACCGGCGATGCGGGCGACAAGGAGTTCATAGACAGCTTCGCGCAGTGCAATCGCCGCCGCGTAGGTTTTAGCGCTGTCTTGTTGATGTGTGCGCCACCGCGCGCCGATTAGTGCCAACGGCTGTTCATTCCCGGGTAGGTTGGCGGCCAGCCACTGCAAGAATGCCGAGGCGTCAGGAAGCCGCTCCTCATGGGACGAGCGCAACCGCCAAGCAGCCGTGTTTACAAACCGGATCGCCAATTCCTCTTTGGAGCCGCCGTCGACGCTTGAATAGCGGTATTCTTTGGAACTCATGATCTTCATCCTGGTTTGGTTCCTAACCTTCTAAAAGGTTAGGAGCAGCCATAATGCTTTCAAGGACGCATATCACGTTCGGTGCAGCCTTTGCCGCGATCTATATCATCTGGGGATCGACCTATCTTGCCTTAGCTTTGGGTCTGCAAACGCTGCCACCCTTTCTTCTGATGGGCATACGCTGTTTGCTCGGGGGCACCATTCTCTATGGCTATGCAAGGGTAAAGGGTGCCGAAGCTCCATCCGTCACGATGTGGGGGAACGCGGCAGTTTGTGGCTTGCTCTTCTTCGTCGGATGCCACGGCGTTCTGGCGTATGCACAGCAGCGCCTTCCATCCGGCGTGGCCGCTCTGCTGCTGGCAACGATCCCATTTTGGATCGTACTTCTGCAAGCTTTCATTCCGGGAGGTGAGCGGCCGACCGCGATGAGGATGGCACTCCTCGTTCCTGGCATTTCAGGGGTAGCTCTCATAGCGTGGCAGGAAATATCTTCCCGCGCGAGCGCGGTGCACCTTGTGGATTTGCTTCTCCTGCTGGGGGCCTCCTTCTCATGGGCGGTCGGAACAGTCATATCGGAGCGCCATTCCGCCAAGTTCGCCTCAACTGAGCTCGCTGGGATCGAACTGCTCGCCGGCGGAGTTGCGTTGGCCGTCATCAGCACACTGTCGGACGAGTTGGACGCCCTGCAACCGACCCGGATCTCCGCCGTTTCGCTAGGTGGCTTGGCCTATCTGATCCTGTTCGGCACCGTGATAGCCTTCGCCGCATATACGTGGTTGCTGAAGCGAGTATCGCCTGCATTGGTCGCCACTTACACATTCGTAAACCCGATCATTGCCGTCATCCTTGGCTACACATTTCTGGGAGAAAGCGTAACGATGCCCATCCTCCTAGGCGCAGCTATGATTATTGTTTCGGTCGCCGGGATGCTGCTGATCCAGTACAAATCAAATAGGAAGGGCGAAACGCCCCATTTTTGCGAAGCTCAGCTACCTCGACAGCACCGCTAAAGGCGGTTGCCCGATCTCTCGCTTCCCGCGAGGCGGGTTTCGAAGTCGATGCACGCCGAGTTGAAGTAGGTGATCACTCCATAGGCGTCCCTGACCTAAATGGCGGCGGGGGGCGCCTGATCTCAGGCCATTACGGCGCTCACCGCCCACTCGAGCATGGTCTCTAGCGCGTCTGAGATAGTTTACCTGCTCTCATGATCACCTTATCAGCTGAGGCAATTCTCCGGAAATGATCCGCCCGCTTCTAAAGCCGATCATCGAGTACGTCTCGGATTCTAGCAGCCAAATCAGCAGAGCTGAAGGGTTTGGTGATCAGCTTCACGCCTTTATCCAGTCGGCCCTGGTGGATGATGGCGTTGCGGGCATAGCCCGTCGTGAACAAGACCTTCAGACCAGGCTTCAATTCGCGCGCCTGCTCGGCCACCTGGGCGCCGGTCATGCCGCCGGGCAGTACGACGTCGGTAAACAGCAGGTCCACGCGTCCCTGCCGCTCCAACAGGCGAAGTGCGGACGGCCCGTCATGTGCCTCGACCACGCGATAGCCGAGCTCGCGTAGGATTTCGACAGAATAGGTTCTAACGTCGTCGTCGTCCTCAAGGACGAGGATGGTCTCCTCTCCATCGCCATCGAGGATCGCGGCATCGTTCTCGCTCTCGGCGTCTGCGGTGCCGGCGGCCACAAGTCGCGGCAGGTAGATCTTGACGGTCGTGCCCTGTCCGACCTCGGAATAGATATTTACATGACCGGCCGACTGTTTGACGAAGCCATAGACCTGACTGAGACCGAGGCCCGTGCCCTTGCCGACAGGCTTGGTGGTGAAAAAGGGCTCGAACGCTCGTCCCAGAGTTTCTTCGTCCATCCCTATGCCGGTATCCGAAATGGAGATGCATACATATTGCCCAGGAGCCACCTCGGCATAGTTGGCTGCGTATGCCTCGTCGATATGAGCATTGGCGGTCTCGATAGTGAGGCGGCCGCCCTCCGGCATGGCGTCCCGGGCATTCACCGCGAGATTGAGGATCGTTGCCTCGAGTTCATTGGCGTCCGCTTCGACCTGCCATAGACCGGCACCCAGCACAGTCTCGACCGACATCGTCTCACCAAGCGTCCGGTGCACCATTTCGGAAAGACCAGTCACCAATCCGTTCACGTTCAGTGGCTTCGGATCGAGAGGCTGGCGCCGCGAGAAGGCCAGCAGGCGCTGGGTGAGGGCCGCGGCGCGCCGCGCGCCAGTGAGCGCGTTATTTGCCGCCCGCTTCAGCCGCGGCGCATCGTCCGCAACATTGCGCAGGATCGTGTCGAGATTGCCGATGATCACTTGCAGCAGGTTGTTGAAATCATGGGCGATACCGCCGGTGAGCTGGCCGATCGCCTCCATCTTTTGCGATTGCCGGAGCGCCTCTTCGTTCAATTTGAGCTGGGCCGTCCGCTCCGCAACTTGCTGTTCCAAAGTTGCGTTTAGCTCTCGCAAAGCTGCTTCGGCGCGACGGCGCTCAGCGATTTCGCGTTGGGCGGCCTGCGAAAGCTTGACATTGTCGATCGCCACCGCGGCTTCCGCTGCCAGGCCCGCCAATCCCCTCTCGGACCGCTCATCGAACATCCCTGTCTTGCCATGGCCGAAAAACAGCCCGCCTAAGACTTCCCCGGTTCGTGAAACGACAGGAACGGCAAGATAACTACGGACTGGAAGATGGCCCTCTGGCATCCCTTTGCGAGGCGCATTCTTGCCGTAGCGCGGATCTTTGGTGATATCGTCGGAGCGAACGACACCCTCGCCACGAAAGGTTGGGCCGAACACGTCCGTGTTGCGCGGCATTGGGAATTTCGAGAACGCCTCGATTGGCGCGCCGGACAAGGTATAGAGCATATAGCTCTCACCCTGCTCATTGAGCACATTGTAAAAGAATGCTCCGAACTCGGCGCCCGACAGATCGACACCGGCATCGGTGACGACCTGCACCAACTTGTGGAGGTCGGTCTCCGCCGCCAGGGCCGAGCCTGCTCGATTGAGGATTTCGAGCGCACGACGTTCCTCGGCGGCTTCTTCCTCCGCCACCTTGGCTCGCGTGCGGTCGCGGAGGATCTTCACGAAGCCGGTGATCTCGCTGCCCGCGTTGCGAATCGGGGTCATTTCGCCGACCGCCCAGAGCCGGTCGCCACCCTTCCTGATCCGCCACCCCTCGGTGCCACCACCGCGACCATGGGTGCGGGCTTCCTCGAATTCGAGCCCGATCTGGTTCGCATCTTCGAACAAGCGATCAAGCGTCTGGCCAAGCATTTCTTCTTCGGTCCAACCGAGCAGACGATAGGCGCCCTCGTTCCAACTCGTCACCAAGCCTGCCAGATTGGTAGTTATGATCGCCGTGTCTGTCGCGCTCTGGACAATCTGGCGCCAGTCGGATGCGCTGATCGCGTCGGGCCTGAACTCCGAGTTAGGGTCGCTCATGTCAGCCCCTTGGAAACGTTCTGGTTCAGGCCGAATTGTGACGTTTGACGGAAGAACGGCATTAAGACCTGCTGCATAGATCCCCCTCCAACGGCAGTGTAAACATATTTCGAGCGACTTCGTTCCAAAGGCTGCCGCTACCTGGCTAGCGAGCACCGGAGGCGGATCGGCGCTGCAAGCCTCTGAAATCATCTGTCGGACCAAGTTCTCGGCACGCCGTTAGGCGATCAGCGCACCTCGCTCGGATGGAGCGTCTTCTCCAAAGGAGGAAATCAAAGCTATCAGTAACGCTGTCTCATGATGCTGAAGTTCTATTCCTCGCCTTTAAGTTTTTTATTTAGAATACTTCTCCTGTACATCGATGTTTGACGAGAGCGTGACGCTACTTAGCACACGCTCCACGTCATCGATGATGTAGGGCTTGGCCAATGTCGGGACGTTGTTAAAAGCGGGGTCTAGTCCGGTTCCGCCGTAGCCCGTTGCAAAGACGAAGGGTATACCGCGTTCGCGTAGTATCTCAGCAATTGGATAGCTCGGCTGCCCGTTAAGATTGACGTCGAGAATTGCCAAATCGAATTCCCCGCTTCGAGCGATCTCGCACCCTTCAGGCAATTGCGACGCCACGGCGGCTATCTCATGGCCAAGATCCACCAGAATGTCCTCCATCCACGTCGCCAGGAGAACTTCGTCTTCGACCACAAAGATGCGTAACTTCTTGGCAGTTTCCTTCATGTCTAGTCGTTCCATCGTTGGGGAAATTCAATCCATCTAGAGATTCAGGAAAAGATAATCCTGAAAGATGGGAGGAGAGCTACTTCTGGCACTCGAAATTTAATCCCCATGCGGCGTATATTCTATCAAGCCTCGCAAAAAGGCTTGATCCAGCCGCCAGAACGCTTAGGATATTATTTGGTTCCAGAGCAATTGCTGCGTGCATGTCGGCGCGGACCGTGGACCAGTTTCGGATATAGTACGCTGCGCCTCAATAATCACTGGCGATCATATGTCGTCTTCTTCGCGTCTATTGCGACAAATGCGGATCGGGGTGCCGTCATATAACGAAGAACATTGGGAAAAATTTGTTTAATTGGGCAGAGTTCGCCGGTCGGCGTAAGCCTGCAAGCTCAATGACTATTTCATCCTTGCCTATCTAATTGTCTATCCAAATGTTTGATGGGGAACAAACCTCCATGTGCCTTCGGCCGAGGCGACGCCGACAATCGATACCGCGCCTCGCGCAGAAGATTGTGGTGGGCAGCTTGAACGTACGATCGTTATAGCTGCATCCCAAGGACGAATGTCGCTTGAATGGAGCCCTTCTGGGTTGATTATCTCGATGCTCATGCCGCTAGCACAGCTCGATATCTAGCCTTCTGCACCCGCGCGGGTGTGACAGCCATAGGACGACGACGCCGAACGCACCGGCGCGCATACTTCTTCCTCCTGCAGCATTGAAAATGACGGGTCACAAGATCTTAGCCAGAACTTCAAAACTATCCGCTCTGCGCCTGCACATTCCTGACTGACGGGTTTCACGAATAATTTCAGTGGCCGCGTTATGGGAGGACTGCGTCATCGATGTAATGAGCGCAACCGCATCCGCGTCGTCGAATACTCCCGATTGAAGTTCAATAGTTCCGCCTTGGCGTACTGCAATGCTGACGCTCAGCATGTCTATCCTCCCATGAAAATTTTCCGATACGAACCGCCAAAGAGAGGAAAAGGTTCCGGTGCCCCTCAAAATTGTTGCCTCATGCCTCGGTCGAGGAACTCAGGCTAGACACAGCTCGCTTATAAGAGGTTCTCGAATGATACTCTCGGCTGGCGCGGCCCAGGGAGAACCGCCAGACTTTCGTATCGATTGCGATTTTTGCCCTGCCAACTTCGGCGCCGTCAAAGCACGATCAAGCCACCGCCGCTATATGGTTGATAGGCATATTCCTTATACCTTTCATCGCACCGGTCTCAGCCTCGGCCGGGCAAATAGAAGTGCCGGCGCGTAGCCGATTAGAATACAACCTGTAGCTTTTCCGTTTTGAAAAATCGCAATAGTATCGGCTGCCCGTTCATTCATGGCTGCGGGGGAGGCGGGCCGATGGTCGATTACAAGCGTCTTTCGGATGAAGATTTGTCACTTGCGATCGACAGAGCGCAAGCAGCGATAGAGGGGCAGTGCCTGATCATCGCGCAGATCGCGGCGACCGCTGCATGTTTTCAGGATTCGGCAGAGCACCGTCAGATCGAGGAGACCACATCAAGATGAGGGAAAGGTTAGCGTCTGACTCAATGAAATGGAGACGGAACGATGGAGGAGAAAATAACGCGATCCCTCTCTGTGGCTGTAGTGGCCCCCTAAATCCCCGGACACGATCTCCCACTTGTTAAGTGTTAGGAGTAATGTGCCCATTATGACCAATCACATACCTAAGATAGAAGTGCTGTCCGGCCCTGAGCGCCGCCGCCGCTGGTCGACAGCGGAGAAGCTCGCGATAGTCCAGGAGACCTACGAGCCTGACGTCACGGTCAGCATCGTTGCGCGACGGCATGGGATTCAGCCGAACCAGTTGTTCGCCTGGCGCAAACTTGCGGCGCAGGGTGCACTGACGGCCACTGCATCGCAGGAAGAGGTCGTCCCAGCATCCGAATACAGAGCGCTTCAGAACCAGGTGAAAGAGCTGCAGCGCCTCCTCGGCAAGAAGACGATGGAAGGCGAAATCCTCAAAGAAGCGCTTGAGATAGCATCAGGGTCAAAAAAACACCTGTTGCGCTCGCTCTCGTTGCCGAAGGATGGTTCGCGATGACGGCGGTGTGCGAGACCCTTGGTGTCGCCCGATCCAACATTGCGGAACGTGTGAAGCAACGTCCTTCCAGAGCCAGAGGGCGGCCGCCGCTCGCCGATCAGGCACTGCTGGATGAGATCAAGACGATCATCGACGACATGCCGACCTACGGATATCGCCGGGTTCACGCGATCCTGCGCCGTAAAGCCAGCAGCGAAAGCCGTCCATGGCCGAATGCCAAGCGCGTCTATCGGGTGATGAAGGTTCACGGCATGCTCCTTCAGCGCCACACCGGTGCAATCGACACCCGTCGCCACGATGGCCGTGTTGCTGTCGAGCAGTCGAATTTACGCTGGTGTTCAGACGGCTTCGAAATCGGCTGCGACAATAAAGAGAAGGTGCGCGTTGCCTTCGCTCTCGATTGCTGTGATCGCGAGGCCATTGCCCATGTAGCGACAACCGAGGGCATCAAGAGCGAGGACGTCCAGGACCTTGTCATCACGGCTGTTGAGAACCGCTTCGGTCTCGTCAACACCCTTCCAAAGCCAATCGAATGGTTGACCGACAACGGCTCCTGCTTCATCGCAAAGGATACCAGGTCGCTGCTCGTCGATATCGGCATGGAGCCATGTTCAACGCCTGTTCGCAGCCCCCAGTCCAACGGGATGGCCGAAGCCTTCGTCAAAACCTTCAAGCGCGATTACGTCTCGGTCAACCCCTTGCCGGACGCCATAACCGTCATCGCGAAACTGCCCTCATGGTTCGAACACTACAACACCCTTCACCCGCATAAGGCATTGGGGTATTGCTCGCCTCGTGAGTTCTTAAACCGTCAAACAGAAACCTGATCCGGTCCGGTTTTTAAGGGGCAACTCCAGTGGCTCTGCGTTAGCGCTCGCTGAAGCAACTAGGGGCCTCGTCCGTCTTCAATTTCATACTCAACCTACCTGATTTCCGTTTGGCGGTGGCCCACATCTGTTTCAAAAGAAGGGAGCATCTCACTAATCCTGAGATATTCGCAAAACAAATAGGCGTTAAAGTTATCATTTAATCAAAAAACGGATGAGATTATAACTACTCTCATGCATCTTAGGGCAGCGCTGTTAATCCTGTTTCAATAAAGCTTGGTTAGCTTTGTTTTTGATTGGACAGGACATGACGCGCCTGTGGTCGAGCGGCGTCTCGACGGCTCGCGGACTGCTTTTCTCTTAGAAATTTCACCTCAAGAGCTCCAGAAATATCGGTTTCGACGAAGCGGGTTAGCGTCATAGCGCCCGAACGTAGGTGAGCAACTATGATTTTTTCCCTTCGCAATATACTTGTTGGAATTTTCCTTTTTCTCAGCATCGCTCTATGTGTGCTAACGGGATCTTCGACGCTTGATGCCTATCGCGATGCAGGCAAGTATGCCGACGTCTCGAAGTTCACCATGCTAGACCGCGCGATCTTCCAAACACTTGCGAATTTTCGCAACGAGCGAGGTGATGGGTCGTCGCTCGCCAAACTTGAGCTTGGCGCGCAAGATGCAACGCTTACCTTGTTGAAAACGGACAGGGGCATCGTCGACAAATATATGGCTGACGCAAAATCGGTCTTTGCAAACATCGACGACCCGACGCTCAAAGCTCCGATTGCCGATGTCATGAACGCCTATGACCGCGTGGTCGCATTCCGCTCAAAGCTTGACAGCGAAGTCACCAAGAAGCTCGCCGATCGCGACCCGACACTGCAAGCCACGACCCTGGACATCGGTCAGCAGTTCTTGACCGCGTTGGAGACAGGTTCGACCGCCATTGAAAGCCGGATCCGTACGAGTGATCCTTCAATGACGGCGCTCATTCAGATCCGTGCACTGACATGGTACACGCGCGCAACGGCTGGTGCTGCAAACTTGTTGTTCGTCAATATACTCGCCTCCGGAGAGGCGATGAAGCCTGAGGACGTCAGCAAGATTCAACAATTCGATTACACCGCGAATTTCACCTGGGGACAGGTCGGCACCCTGGTCAATCACCCCTCGACACCACAGGTCGTCAAGGACGCCTATAAAGTCAGCAGCACGACCTTTTTCAGCGGTGACTTTGCAGCAAAGCACAATGCATTGCTTGCGAAGTTCGCAGCCGGTGAGAAGAAGGCCATGTCTCTCGACGACTGGCGCCCTCTTGGCAACGCCGCCCTTCTAACGATCACGAACACCGCCGCGGCAGCAGCAGATGGCATGGTCGCCACGGCATCCGCCAGTCAGCATGATGCATTCGTCAGCTTAATCGCCTACGGGCTCACTTTCCTTGTGGCCGTCGCTCTCAGCATTACGGGCATCTGCGTCATCATCTTTCGTGTCACCAAGCCCGTCGGGGCACTAACTCATTCCATGACCGAACTCGCCGAAGGCAACCTCTCGGTCTTAATCGGTGGCGTCGAACGGCGCGATGAGATCGGCGCCATGGCCCGTTCCGTACAGATTTTCCAACAGGCAGCCTTGCGCAACAAGGCGCTGGAAGCCGAAGCCGCCGAGGCACGCATTACATCGGAGAATGAACGCGTCGAAGTCCAGCGCCGTGCCGAGGCAGAGGCAGAAGAGAGGCTGCTGCAGGCAACAGGTTCGCTTGCGACGGGACTTCGTCATTTGGCATCCGGCAACCTGCGTTGTGAGATCGAAACGCCGTTGGCTGCGCAGTTCGAAGCTCTGCGTCACGACTTCAATTCATCGGTCAGTCAGCTGCGTGCTGCCATGTCCCAGGTCGGCCAGGCCGCGTCGCTGGTAAACAGCGGTAGTTACGAGATTTCGCAGGCTTCCGATAATCTTTCCAAGCGAACGGAGCAGCAGGCCGCCTCGCTGGAAGAGACCGCGGCAGCGCTCGAAGAGGTAACGGCCAATGTTCAGTCGACCTCCAAACGAGCTGGCGATGCACGTGACCTGGTGCGTGGTGCCCGATCGCGGGCAGAAAACTCCAGCCAGGTAGTCGGCAATGCCGTCAGCGCCATGGGCAGGATCGAGCATTCGTCCAAGCAGATCAGCCAGATCATCAGCGTGATCGACGAGATCGCCTTCCAGACCAACCTGCTTGCGCTTAACGCCGGCGTCGAGGCGGCGCGAGCGGGCGAAGCCGGCAAAGGCTTTGCTGTTGTCGCCCAGGAAGTCCGCGAACTGGCCCAGCGTTCGGCCAATGCCGCCAAGGAGATCAAGGCCCTGATCGGCAACTCCGAAGTCGCAGTCAGCGAGGGCGTGAAGCTCGTCAACGACACCGGCGAGGGCCTTGCAGCTATTGCCGACCTGGTCCTGCAGATCAATCAGCACATGGATGCGATTGCAACCGCCGCTCAGGAACAGTCCATGGGTCTTTCTGAGATCAATAGCGCCGTCAATCATATGGACCAGGCGACACAGCAGAATGCCGCCATGGTCGAAGAGATGAATGCGGCTGGCGCTGGTTTGGCCGAGGAAAGCAAGCGTCTCGGAGAGCTCCTGAGCGCATTCCGCACAGGCGAAGCTGAGCGCATGGCGCCGCAAGCGAGGCCTATATCGCGGCCCGCCTCCACCCCGACAACGGGCCGCCTTGCTGCGCACCCCTCTCCCGTCACTCAGGGCAACGCTGCGCTTAAACATCTTCAGCAGGAGTGGTCAGAGTTCTGATTGATCTGACGCCAACAGAGGCCTTAAAATCCCACGTCAGTCTACACCATAGTAATCGAACGTCCCGGGCAAGCTGCCCGGGACGCTATTGTTATAGGTCATTGATTTTTAAGCAGGACTGAGGCAGCTCCCTTTCGCCAATGCCACCTTCCGAACAATCTGTCTATTTGATTTTGGTTGGGAAGCGGGCTCTTTGATGCTGACAGGAGCGTCGTCACTCATCTTCTCGAACGCTTTATCGACCTGGGACTGTAGGTCGTCCATCCTTGATCACAGCCGTTTGACACTCGTGGGTCATTGTCACCGTGCCATCACTGAGCTTTGCGGAAAAGAGGTCGCCGGGGCGTTTCGGACGCAAGCACTGTCTTTGGACCACGCCGGGTGGCGTCAGATGCTGCTATTTTGTGGGCTGATGGGCAGCCAGACGCTCCGCCTCTGCCAACGCGGCAGTTTTGATTTTGAAGAGACCGACATCCTTGGCGAAGAACCAGCCAGAGTCGATTCCATCCTGCTTCTATGAGATGCTCTGCTTTGTCACGCTACACTCGCGGCCAGCATCCAACCGGCCGCGACGGCACCGTCAGCGTTCTTATGAATGTTGAAACGTTGTAGACATGCCTCGTTTCCTGCGATGTCCTAGGCGGAATCCTTGCTTTTCGTGATCGGCCCTATCCCTAGCGACATTGAACCCACGTGCCGGCAGACGTTTAGTAAGCGGTGTTTTGACCGCACCTTCCGGATCAGTGCGTGATTGACGATGTTGAGCCCCGAACAAGGGCTTGGACATATGTCGATTTCACAGCTTACGCTTACATCCAGCGATGAAGAGCCGGTGCGGCGGTTCGAGGTTTTCACAGGCAGCGGCCGGCGGCGCGAGTGGGGCGACGAGCGTAAGGCGCAGATCGTCGCGGAGAGTTATGAGCCGGGAGTGACGGTCTGCTCCGTGGCGCGGCGTCATGGATTGACCCCGCAGCAATTGTTCACCTGGCGTCGGCTCGCCCGGAAGCCGCTGGACACTGTACCTGATGTCGAGGATGTTCCAATGTTTGCGCCGGCGATCCTGGATGTGCCGACGAAGCCTGTGGCGAAAGAGCCTGAACCGGCCCGTGCATCGAGAAAGAAGTCGAGCAGCGGCGCAATCGAATTGGAGATCGGCGGGACGCTCGTCAGGATCGCATCCGGAGCGGACGCGGCCACGATTGCCGCCGTCATTCAAGCCGTGAAGGCACAGTCGTGATCGGGCCGTCGGGAGCGGTAAAGGTCATGGTCGCCACCCGGCCTGTCGATTTCCGCAAAGGCGCGGAGGGCCTAGCTGCGCTGGTAAAGGCCGAGATGGGTGCTGACCCGTTCTCCGGCACGATCTACGTGTTCCGGGCCAAGCGCGCGGACCGGATCAAGCTGGTTTTCTGGGATGGCAGCGGGGTGTGCCTTGTGTCCAAACGCCTTGAGGATGGAGAGTTCCATTGGCCCAAGATGCAGGATGGTGCGATGCGCCTGACGGCCGCTCAGTTCTCGGCATTGTTCGAGGGGCTGGATTGGAAGCGCGTTCATGCGCCCATCGAGACGCGCGCCCCGGAGAAGGCTGGATAGCCAATGCGACCAATTGAATCAGGCTCACCCACGCCCTCGTTTTGGTCGCCGGTTTATGCTGTTGTCGCTCCATGACGATGACGGCCGACGAGCTTCCGGACGACCTGAACGCGCTCAGAGCCATGGTGCTTTCGCGCGAGGCGGAGAATGCCCGGCTGCGCCAGATCATCAAGGAATTGCAGCGCCACCGCTTCGGCCGCAGAGCCGAGACGCTTCCGGAGGATCAGCTTCTCCTTGGGCTCGAAGAAGCCGAACAGGTCGAGACGGACGGTCTGGAGGAGAAGGAGCATGCATCCAGTGATCTGCACCGGGAGCGGGTCGCAAAACGGCGGATAAACCGCGGCTCACTTCCTGCCCATCTGCCGCGCATCGATGTGGTCATCGACATCGAGAGCCATGACTGCCCCTGCTGCGGCAACGGCCTGCACCGGATCGGCG
Organism: Rhizobium sp. 11515TR; assembly: GCF_002277895.1. Taxonomy (NCBI): domain Bacteria; kingdom Pseudomonadati; phylum Pseudomonadota; class Alphaproteobacteria; order Hyphomicrobiales; family Rhizobiaceae; genus Rhizobium; species Rhizobium sp. 11515TR. The sequence continues at coordinate 360,706 of NZ_CP022998.1, forward strand.
AGGACGTCAGCGAGAAGCTCGACATCGTGCCGGCCCAGTTCCGCGTTCTGGTGACGCGCCGCCCCAAATACGCTTGCCGCGCCTGTGAGGAAGTCGTCGTCCAGGCTCCAGCTCCCACGCGGCTGATCGAGGGTGGCATTCCGACCGAGGCGACCGTTGCCCAGGTGCTTGTCTCTAAATATGCCGACCACTTACCGCTCTACAGGCAAGCGCAAATTTACAAGCGACAGGGGATCGATCTCGACCGTTCAACACTCGCTGACTGGGTCGGTCGAGCCGCCTGGCATCTGCGCCCGGTTCACCAAAGGCTGCTCGAGCATCTGAAGGCCTCGTCCAAGCTCTTCGCCGACGAGACGACCGCTCCAGTGCTCGACCCGGGTCGGGGAAAGACGAAGACTGGGCAGCTTTGGGCCTATGCTCGCGACGACAGGCCATGGCAGGGAGCCGATCCGCCCGGCGTCATTTATGTCTATGCGCCCGATCGCAAGAGCGAACGCCCGATGGCGCATCTTGATGGATTCGTCGGTGTCCTGCAGGTGGACGGGTACGTGGGCTATCGCGCGCTCGCCGCCGGCAACAGCGTGTCTCTGGCGTTCTGCTGGAGCCATGTGCGCCGGCGCTTCTATGAGCTGTCGGCCGCCGGTCCTGCACCCATTGCCAGCGAAGCGCTCAGGCGTATCGCCGAACTCTACAAAATCGAGGACGATATCCGCGGCATCACCCATGAGGAACGCCGCGCCGTCCGACAGGAAACGAGCCGTCCGATCATCGACAGTCTTGCGCCTTGGCTGACCAAACAACTCTCCCTCATCAGCCAGAAGACCAAGCTCGCCGAAGCCATCCGCTATACGCTCTCACGCTGGGACGGGTTGACCCGTTTCATCGATGACGGTCGCATCGAGATCGACTCCAACACTGTCGAGCGTTCCATCAGGCCGATCGCCCTCAATCGGAAGAATGCCTTGTTCGCAGGCTCCGACGCCGGGGCCGAACACTGGGCAACGATCGCCTCGCTCATCGAAACGGCCAAGCTCAATGACGTTGAGCCACTTGCCTATCTGGCCGACGTTATCACCAAAATCGTCAATGGCCACCCGAATAGTCAGCTCGACGACCTGTTGCCTTGGGCCTTCGCCGACCAGCCAGAAACCAAGACCGTGGCCTGAGAATACCGCTTAGATGAATGCTGTGCGGACGGACGCTCGAAGGCCGCAGCGGCGATCTTAAACGTCAATATGCGTCAGCTTATTCGGGTTTTTGACGATATAGATCGCGAAAATCTTACCGTCGCGAATGCCGAGAGCTGTTGTTTGCAGCCCACCATTTGAATCAAGGCTTACATACCCGGGCAGGCCGTCAATAGTTGCGGTTCGCAGCAAGGTGGGCGGAGTCGCGGCCTTTCGCTGAGCGGAAACGAAGAGCCGCAGTGCACGTTCCAAGCCGCGGATGACTTCTCGGAACGCCAGCACCTTGCCGCCGCCGTCGCTATGTATCTCGACATCGCGCGCAAGCAACGCCGAAAGCGCGGTGACATCGCCGTCACGCGAAGCCGCAAAAAAAGCGCGCGCAATTCCATCAGCCTCTGCCGCCCCGACGCTGTATCGTGGTCGTGCATTCTGAACATTCTTGCGTGCGCGAGAAGCAAGTTGCCGAACGGTGGCAGGTTCACGATGAAGCACGACCGCGACCTCGGTCAGCGCCACGTCGAACACTTCGTGGAGCAGGAAGGCCGCTCGTTCTAGCGGCGAAAGTCGCTCCAACGCTAACATCAGCGTCACAGTGACATCGTCAGCAATGGCTTCTTGCGCATCAAGAGGCTCGACCAAAGGCTCTGGTAGCCATGGGCCGACATAGATCTCGCGGCGCGCTGGCGCCGACTTCATCCGATCAAGGCATAGTCGGGTGACGATGCGAGTGAGATAGGCGGTCGGAGTACGGACTTCGTCTTCAACGCGTACCCAACGCAACCACGCATCCTGCACGACATCTTCCGCCTCCGTGATCGACCCTAGCATCCGGTAGCTCAGACGCAGCAAGCGTTTGCGATCCAGTTCGAATTCTACGGTTCTTTGGTCGCTAAGCGGCACATCAGCGCTCGCTTCATTGGCCATCACCCCCTCGCGGATGTCATGAGACCGATTCGTTGCGTTCCTGCCGTTGTGCCACATGCCACTTTCCTCGCACTCGCTCGCTTGACTCGTGGACGAGCGAGTTCGTGCAAGTGTGACATGGCACATGCCAAAATAAAATCAGGTCGAGATGTCACGCCTCCCATCGCCGCGTCGTCACTCGAGCAGCGCCGGCTGTTGGCGCAACTCACAGGAGACCATCATGAATGAGACAACGCGCCTCAACTGGTACGAGGTAGCACCCGCTGGAGCCAAGGCCCTTTTCGGCGTCCATCACTACGTCACACACAACACGAATTTGCCTGAGGAACTTATCCATCTCGTGTTCCTGCGCGTATCGCAGATCAACGGCTGCGCACATTGTATCGACCTGCACACCCGCGATCTGCTGAAGACCATGGCAGCCGACAAGGTCGCTCTGGTCCCGGTATGGGAAGAGGTGCCGTATCTTTTCTCCGAACAGTACCGCGCGGCGCTGGCCTGGGCCGAGGAGGTGACGCTTGTCAGCGAGACACATGCTTCTGACCGAGCCTATGCTGCTGTCTCGGCAGTTTTCGAGCCTAAAGATTTGGTAGACCTTACAATCACGATTGCAGCTATGAACGCCTTCAACCGTCTAGGCGCGCCATTCCGACTTCCGGTGAAGGCGCAGCCCTGAAAACGCGCTGGCGCTGTTGCTTAGCCACGACGGCACCACTGTGCTTATGAATCGGTTGCTTGCAGGCCCCGCTTGCTTGCAGCTTTACGACCGGGATGGGGTGGAACAGCTCCTTCATCAACGCACAAAGGCTCGTCCCGGTCGGTGCATTCATGCCATCAATCAAGCAGCGATGATAATCGGTACGATCTTTCGCGCTTAGTCAATGTGGGAGGAAAACACCGCTTACGACGTTTAGCATGCGCGAGGGAACATTCGCCCAGCCTACAGGTTGTTATCGGCCAATCATGGCGCGGGGACGAACGGTTGGGCGGAATCAATACAATGCGCCATCAACGTGAAATGGCGCAGGAGGGAATGATCGCTCGGGCCGCACGAGCGCCAGCGGCAGGGCAATCACTAATAGTCTCGTACTTTCTAGGAGCCGCCGTCACCCATCAAGGAGAAACGGAGGGCTTGTGCAGAGTTTGCATGGATTTTCGAACAGGCTCGCTGCGGGAACCATCATGGAAAGGTTGAAACGTCTTGCACAGGACAAGCTGTCCCAAAGGGAAATTGAAATCCTAAATCGAATATTCGACGCCGTTACGACCCAGAGCTGGTTCGATGATACCGACTATAGCCGGGAAGGTTTTGCTGTCGGACTGATCGGCTTATTTCAATATGGAATTGTTAATCCAAATCAGCTGGAAAGGATTGCGATGTTCTGGGCATGGAGTGACTTCCCCCAAAACATGTCGAGGAGCCAGCGAGCTAAACTGCAATCGCTCTATGGCCATCACGAGGTGCGGCGATAAGCTTGCTCTTGATGAGAATCGAACTAGCGACCGGCGGGTTTGGGTTGACACTAGCCTTTAATCTCCGCCAACTTCCCGCTGTTTTTTAAGAAAAGACGCACCCTTGATTCAATCAGAAAATACGTACCCGATAGGGACCCATTGCGGAAAGAAAACGGCCGGGCAGCGGCACCTTGGCGAAGTGCGGATAAAAACGACTAATTGGCCGTTCGAAACAATGCCAGAAGGATTTGGGGTGACTGGTTTGCAATGTTGAGAGATACCGTACTAAGCTGTTGTTGCACTTGAATGGCGGCGAGCTTTGCACTCTCTTTTTCCATATCCGCGTCAATCAGCCTGCCAATCCCTTTCGATAGTGAGTCCTGCAGATTTGCGACGAAATTGCTCTGCATTTCCAATCGCTCGCCCATCGATCCCAGCGCGGAGCCGGCTCGAACGGCTTTTTGATACATTTGCTCGACGCCGCTGATGTAATTGTCGAGATCCGCGGAAGGATTGGTCACATCGACATCCACAATGTCGAAGTCTGGGCCTGATCCAACGTTATCTTGGATATTGCTTATGACAAAATGCGACTGCATGCCGGCTTTGTGCCAAACATCCGGATCAATCTCGAGCTGTGTTGCAAAACCGTCGTCGGTTCCGATAATCCCCAAACCACTTAGCGCATAGTTCATCAAAACGCCCATGTCATGTCCCGGATTGACGATCCCATCATCCGTTCCGAGGGCGGCATCAACCATGGAGCGCGTCACCGTTATCGTCGTCTTCGGATTTCCCTGGATGGATATGTCGAAGGAAAACATATCGTCTTTCTTTAAACGGAAGCTTTGCGTTTCCCAGAAGCCCAGGGCAGCGTAATTGTTCTCGACTGAGCTAAGAAGGTTTTCGAGGCCGCCCGCCGCGCCAGACGGAAGGGTTGAGTTGAGATTTGACAACGAAAGGCTCGAACCGGGGAGTCCGCTGGTTTCCCTCGACGACAGCTCAAATTGATTAGGCACACTGCTGGTCCAGGCACCAACAAGACTGCTAAGGCCGGCATCCGAGAACGCCTTATTGAGAACAGCGACCATTTGGGCTCTGTTATTGATGATGCCGTCAGTAGTGCCGAGAGCTGCGTCGACGGTTGCTTTGTCAAGGGTGACAGAACCTGGAATTCCAGCTGCGTAAGGGCCGTCATCAATCAGAACATCGAATGAAATACTGTCACTCGCTGCAAAAGTTATCGGGCCGGTGAATTTATAATTGGCCTGATTCAGATAACCGTAGCCAATGCCGTTGTTGGATCGAAGTCCGTCAATTGTGCCAAGGCTGTTTTGATCCTTCTGAAGTATTCCACCGCCGTCCGAATTGAACAGACTGAGCCCGGCCACATCGAAATTTAGGTTGTGTACAGAAAATGAGCTTCCTGAGCGAATAATTGAAGCTGGGAGCGACTGATTAACACTGCTCGCGTAGGCTAATCCAGGAATATCGGTTTTAAGCCAGGACACGCCGTTGAACGTCGCGCCCGCAGCAATGGCCTGGAGACTGGTTTTAAGTTGATCCAGCTCGGTTTGAATTTGAGTCCTGTCGACGCTGCTTTCTTTCGCGGCCACGAGCTTGTTCTTGAACTCAGCCAAAACGTCGATCGTGGAAGACATCGCGCTATATTGCGTATCGACGACAGCCTTGCTCAATCCAAGCGCATCGCTGACCGAGGATAAGGCCGAGTTGTCCGACTTCATGGATGTTGCGATCGACCAATAAGCCGCGTCATCTTTGGCTACCCGCACGCGTAATCCGCTTGACACACGGGACTGGGTTTCCGTCAGGGAGGTATCGATTGTGCGCAAAATTGCGACCGCGTTGACTGCGGCAGTGTTCGTCAAGATGCTTGTCATAGGATTAACGCTCACATGCGGCGGTTGCAAATCGTTAACCAATGAGTAGAGAAACCATGGTAAATGATTGGTTAAAGTTCAACCGTAAATATTAGCAGATCGAGTAGTTAAATCCACCGCCGCGGGTAGAATCGATGCAAGGGTGTCACCGTGTTTGCTCAACCTACGGCGCCACCACCGGGATTCGCAGCACGAGAGATCACACCAGAAGAAACAGCCGAAATCCTCAATATTGATCTGGCGCTGTTGGAGCGCTCAGACCCAGAGCGGGTCACCTCACAAGCAACAAGACGCGCCGGAGTTCCAAAGGCAAGAAGGAATATCGATGCGACTGGTAATAGGTGCAACGGGGATGAGCGACCAAACTTGCGCTTCGTGAATTCGCACGGAGAGACCCTCAGTGAGAGCGTTCGTCAGCACCTCGCCAAAGCGGAGGCCGCAGGTCTAAGCAACTTGGCTCGCATTGACCTCGTTGAAGGCGATTTTGTCGACCTAACACGCTCGGGGCTGAACCTGAGGGGTTGGAGCGCGTGCTTGTGATTTCAGGGGGCGGCTCCCGGCATGATGGGGACGCAATGCACCTTCATCGATACATGCAAGGCTGATGGCGTGCGTCACGTCGCAGGTTCTTCGGCACGAGCCGGTTCGACCTAAGCAAGTTCCGGTTCACGCGCATGCTCGAGGGAGATCGAGGATTATCTATCTTTATTTCTTATTCACCTCAAAACTTCTTGGAGGCCGCGACTTTTGCACCGACCGATTTCTGTCCATCACCTTCGATGTTGAAGAGTAGGCTTGTGTCAAGCATCCAGAAGCTTGCGGTTTGGAGGCTCATGCCGGCTGTCACAGCTCCGAATGCACCCGAACCGTCAAGACCGGAAAAGCCACCGGTCAGTGCGAGCTTCGGCTTGAGCTTAGCGCCGTTCTCCATGGTGAACGAGCGGGCGATCTCGGCGCCCAGGCTGACGCGGAACTGGTCCTCGTTGAATCCGTCAATGGTAATGGCACCGCCTGAACTGTTCTTGACTGTGTAGTCGTCGACCTTTTCGGAGAAGTAGACGGCCCTGAGCTTCGGCGAGATCGTCGTGGCCTCGTCGAGGTCCCATTGCCCCTCGATCGAAGTGTCGGCCATCCAGCGTGTCGTCTTGAAGCCGCCGTCCCAGAACTGGGTGTTGATGGTGTTGCTCGATCCGCCATAGCGCAGGCTGCCGTTCCAGAACACACCCTTGCCCAGCTCCAGCGAAGCATAGGGACCGGCCAGCCAGCCATTGCCGGTCAGCTTGGCATCCTGATCGGTCGGATCGGTCATACGGTCGTAATGGAAGGATACGCCGACCAGGGCCTTTTCCGACAGCAGATAGTCGACGCCCATGTTGACCATGCCGAAGCTGCCCCACTTGCTGGTGCTATCCTTCTTGCTCTTGTCGTCATGCATCAGGAACGCGCCCCCGATCCAGACGTTGAACGGCGCAGAGCCGGCATCGTCGTCGCTACCGCCGGCCCGCATCTGCGCCAGGCTGGTGGAGAAGCCAAGCGTCATGCCCTGTTCGGAGGGTGACATACGCACGGTGATCGGATCGTTCGCCTTCTCCATCTGCCGGCGCTGCAGAAGGCCGGGCACCTCGATAGTGTTGGCGATCATGTTCTGCCTGGATTGGACGAAGCCACGGACGAGGCCGTCGATGTCCTCGGCGACCTTTGCCGCGTCATAGCGGACATTGTAGGTGATGGTGCCGACATTGGAGGTTCCAAGCGCGCTGACGAGCTTGAAGCCGACGCGGACCTGGCCGGAATAGGCCGGGTCTGGCGTATAGTGCAGGTACCAACCGACCGGGGCGGTCGCCGAGCCCGCCTGCGCCAGCTGACCCTGGATGATCGTCACCGTGCCCGCATTCGGCGGCGTGACAAACGCCAGATCCGCGGATGTGAACGGCCCACCTGTGGCGCCACGGTTCAGATAGACATCCGGCGGTGTCGAACCTTCCGGCACATTGACGACTTGATCCGCCACACTGATGGTGCGCTGGATGACCTTGAGCGTGAATGCCACCGTCCCGGTGGAACCATTGCTATCCCTGACCTGAATAGCGAAGCTGTAGTCCCCTTGTGTGCCGGTTGCGAGCGGGCCAGTGAGCTGACCGGTAGAGATATTGAGCACCAACCCGTTCGGCAGCGTGCCGGAGGCAAGGCTATAGATCTTCGTGCCCGCGCCGCCGGTTGCGGTGATCTGCTGGCTGTAGCCCTCGCCGGCCATGGCCGGCGGCAGCGCACCGCCGGACGGCGAGAAGGCGAAGGTAGCCGCTGGCGGTGCAACCGCGATCGTATAGGCGGCCGAGCTTGTGGCATTGTTGGCGTCAGTGGCGCTGATGGAGAAGCTGTAGCTTCCGGCCGTCGTCGGCGTGCCGGTAATAGCGCCCGTGGCGTGGTTGAGCGACAGGCCCGCGGGCAGCGTGCCGCTGACGCTGTAGCCATAGGGACTGGTGCCGCCTGAAGCCGTCACCGTTTGATTATAGGCAGTGCTGACGACACCGGCCGGTAAGGCACCGCCCGACGGCGAGAATGTCAGATTTGGCGCCGTGATCGTCATGCTCACGGTTGCCGATGCAGAGGTGCCGGAGGCGTTGGTTGCGGTGTAGGTGAAGCTGTCCGATCCGCTATAGCCTGGTGTCGGCGTATAGGTGATGGACGTTCCCGAGGCAGTTGCTGTCCCATGGTTGGCCCCGGTTGCTACCGTGACCGAGGTCGGCGCGCCGCCTGTGATGGCGAGTGTGATCGGATTGGCCGATGAATTGGCGGCAACGGTCGCCGCGACGTTGCCGGCGATCGGTGGCTGGACGTTGACCGCCAGACTGTAGGCTCTGGAGCCCGTAAAGGGACCGGCTCCGGTCGAACCGTCCGTTGCGGTGATCGTCACGTTGAAAGTGCCCGATGCCGTCGGCGTGCCGGAGAGAACACCGCCGGACGACAGCGTCAGGCCGGCGGGCAGAGTGCCAGCCGTTATCGCATAGCTATAAGGACTGGTGCCGCCTGAAGCCGTGATGGTCTGGTTATAGGCGGCAGCAACGGTTGCAGCCGGCAACGTGGTCGGCGCGATTGCAATCGTTGAGGAGCCGACAACCAAGCTGTAGGACCTGGAGCCGATAAACGTAGCGCTGTCCGTCGCCGTGATCGTGATATTGAAGGTGCCGCCAGCTGTCGGCGTGCCCGAAAGTATGCCGGCTGACGACAGAGTGAGACCGGCTGGCAAGGCGCCTGCCGTGAGCGTGTAGCTGTAGGAGCCGATGCCGCCAGAGGCACTGAAGGTCTGACTATAGGCGGCCCCGATCCCGGCCGGCGGCAGGGTTGCCGGTGTGATCGTGATCGTCGGGGCGCCGATCGTAACGGTATAAGCCTGCGAACCGGTAAAGTGGTTGCCGTCCGTCGCGGTGATGGTGAAGTTGAAAGGTCCTGCGGTGGTCGGCGTACCGACGAGCGCACCGGCCGACGAAAGCGCTACGCCTGGCGGAAGGCTCCCGCTTGTGAGGCTAAAGGCATAGGAGCCGGTTCCGCCCGAGGCTGTCAATGTCTGACTATAGGCGATTCCGGCCGTGCCCCCCGGCAGTGTTGCCGGTGTGATCGTGATCGTCGGGGAGCCGATTGTGATGCTATAGGCTCTAGCGGCGGTGAAGGGGGCACCCGCGCCCGTCGAGCTGTCAGTCGCAACAATGGTGAAGTTAAAGCTACCCGCTGCGGTCGGCGTGCCGGAGAGATTTCCGGCCGAAGACAGCACAAGCCCCGTCGGGAGTGTACCCGTCTGCGAAAAGCTATAGGGACCCGTTCCGCCCGAAGCCGTGATCGTCTGGCTATAGGCCGTTCCCGCGACGCCGCCCGGCAGCCCGTCCGAAGCAGGGCTGATCGTGATTGTTGGGGCAGAAATCGCAACGCTAACAATCGCTGGCGCCGATGTTCCATCCGCATTGCTCGCGGTGTAAGCGAAACTGTCCAGGCCGGTGTAACCAGCCGCAGGCGTATAGGTTATTGAAGTGCCGGTCGCGGTCGCGGTTCCATGGGCCGGCGCCGTCGACACGGCAACCGAGCTTGCGGTTCCGCCTGAAATCTCCAAGGTGATCACGTTTGCTGACGAGTTCTGCCCGACGGTCACCGATACGGCCTGGGCGACCGGCGGGTTGAGGAATGTGTAGCCTCCGGTCAAAGTGCCGGAACCGCCAGCGGTGATGACGGTGACATTGGTTGCGCCGGCACTGTGGGCAGGGGTGGTCGCAGTGATCGACGATGCGTTGTTAACTGCGAAGGCTGCCGCTGGCGTTCCACCGAAGGAAATGGCCGTCGCATTGGTGAAGTTCGAGCCCGTCAGTGTTACGACCGTGCCGCCGCCTTGCGGTCCGGATGCCGGACTGATCGAAGTCACCATTGGAGCCCCAAGGTAGGTGAACAGATCGGAGGCGGAGGCTGCGCTCGTCCCCCCTGCCGTTGTCACTCGGATATCTACAGTTCCGACACTGCCAGCGGGCGATATAGCGGTGATCGAGCTTGGCGAATTGACCGTGAAACTTGCCGCAGGCGTTGCGCCGAATGTGACTGCGGTCACGTTGCTGAAGTTCGAGCCCGTCAACGTAACAACGGTACCGCCGCTTTGCGGTCCGGAGGTCGGATTGATAGAGGTCACCGTCGGCGCAGGCACGGAAACCGTGATCGTCACCGTGTAAGTTCTGGTTGTAGTGCCGTCCTCTGCTTGGCCAATGACGGTTACGATATTTTCACCGGGAGCAAGCTGGACCTGCCACGACTGGCCCGTCGTGCGCACGACACCGCCCGCAAGGAAAGTTGCGGCCGAAGACGTCGTGCTGGCATTCATCCAGACACTCGTGGCCGTAGCCGGCAACGACACCGAATATGCTGTGGTTTGCGAACTGAAATCGGGCGACAAAGTCCCCGCTCCAATCCAGATGTTCGACAAAGTCGCATCCGAGGACACGGGAGCAGCGATCGCAAGCGTGTACGCGGCCGACCCTGTCGCGCCATATGCATCCGTGGCAGTAACCGTAAAGCTTGAATTGCCTGCAACGGTTGGTGTGCCGGAAAGCAAACCAGTCGAGGAATTGAGGCTAAGTCCCGCTGGAAGCGAGCCGGAGCCAATGGAGTAGCCGTAAGGGGCGGTGCCACCCGAAGCTGTCAAGGTTTGGCTGTAGGTGGTTGCCAATGTACCGTTCACCAGCGCGCCTGCGGACGGCTGAAGGACAAGCGTTGGAGGCGTGACGGTAATTGTCACGGTCGCCGGATCTGAAGTACCGTCCGCGTTCGTGGCGGTGTAGGTGAAGCTGTCGACACCGGAATAGCCAGCGATCGGTGTATAGGTGACCGTCATTCCGGAAACACTGGCGGTTCCGTGAGCTGCTTGGGTCGCGACAGCCACGCTGTCGGCAGCTCCTCCGGAGATACTCAGCGCGATAGGATTGGCGGACGAGTTTGCCGCAACGCTCCGCGCTACCGCATTGGCGATCGGCGGATTATTAATCTTTAGCGTATAGGTTGCCGAAGCGGAGCCTGAGACTGCGGCGGTCGCGGTGACGACGACATTAAACGCGCCGGCCACGGTGGGGACGCCACTGATGATACCCGTTGAGGAATTCATCGTAAGGCCACTGGGCAAGCCCGAGGCCGAGAAGCTGATCGAACCTGATCCACCCGCGGCCGAGATCGAGCTGTTGCTATAGGTGGTTCCGAGGATACCCGCAGTCATCGCCGCACCATCGGCAGGCGAGAGCGTGACCGTCGTACCGCCCGAAGCGCTACAGGTCACGTTGACTGTGCCGTTTGCCGGACCGGAATATGTCCAGTCCGCGGTGGCGAGTTCAAGCTGGAGATAGTTGCCGGACGACATATGATCGGCAACGACAAACGTATCGCTGATCGCGGTGTAGTAAGGCGGAGCATAGTAGCCCCATCCTGTCGCGTCGCCTGGCATGAAATTCACGCCTTGGCCGGGATCTGGAGTCATACTGAAATTGACCACCTCCCCGGCCTGAAGCCCATTCGCTGTGCCAATGGAATATTGATCTACCCGCGCCGTGGTCCGGTTAGCCCAGTTCTGATTTATATCCGCGCAAGCAGCGGACATGGCAAACGCCTGAGCGGTGCTGACAAAAAGGACCAGCAGTGCAGTCAGAATGAACGTGAGAAAGGGTTGCCCAGCCTGCCTTTGGCAGGCTGGCGCACGCCCCAAACCGGAATTCGACATCATGTGCCCCCAATATGCGTCACCATTCAGGGCGGCCCTGAAATGGTGATTACCTCATGAATTGCCCGCCTCTAGCTGTTCGAACCGGGTTTCAAATCGTCACCGCGAAATGCAGCCGTGAGTTTAGCAGGCCACGAAATCATCGTGCCAGCCCGGGGCCATAAGGTGAGGTAACGCCAGGGAACGAACTGCGTGATCAATATGTAACATCGCGCGAAATTCGCTCGAGAGCGCCTCGGCTGATTACGACGGAGCACAGTCGATCCGTTTGCCGTGCCGTGAACAGCTCGGAGAAAAAAGCCCAGCGAATCGATGCTCGGCGATTGACCCCATCCAAGGCCGGCGACCATCACTTGCCGGTCGTACATCTTCAAGAAGAGACCCCGAAGGAAGACGCTATCCTGCGGGATTTCACGGCGAACGAGCACGCAGGATAGCGTGCGAGCTTGGCTCGGCCGCTATCATCCGCCAGGACTAGCTTTTCGGAAGGAAAATCCCCGAGACGCAGATGCAGAAATTGAGCACGAGATATGGCTGCTCATTGTTGCGTGGCTTGACGCCCTCTGCTTCCGATAAAGAACCGCCCACCGTCGAAATCACCCGAGGCGACAGCAGGGCACCGTTCGTCGCATTCAGGTTTTTGGAATAGAGCAATCCCTGGTTCGGAGTTGAGAGGAAGCTGGCGGAACTGGGTGAACGTGCCAAGAGTGCCGGTGAAGTCCGGTTCTTCGCCATGAGTTCATGGTTATGAGGGGCAAAATTCTCCGGTTTCAGCGCAACCGTCTCAGCGCCAACAGCATCATTTAGAGACCTCGACGTGAGATTTGGGCCGTGTCCGATGCCCATGACGACCTGCGCAGGCAGGTTCGGCAAATTAAATTTGGTCATCCCGTCGCCACCGTAGGTGAAGCCGCAGATGGCATGGAGAGCGGGATTGTCGCTGATGCGAACCTCCGAGCCATCACACAACGCCCAATCCGGGGGCACCCAGTCGAAGCTGAAGAGGCGGATTTCGCCAATAATCGGGTCCATCGCTGGTTCCTTATTCTTTGGTCGGAAAATAGCCCTCAAGGGCAATGATAAAGTTGATTGCCCGGCTGGGCATCATATTGTTGTGCGGGGCAACGTGACCCTGCGCCCCGCCGAAAGCCGCTTCGAGGGAGTTAGCTGCCATGCTGACAAGCTTGGCATTCGCGTCAGTGCTGAACATCCCTCTCCCCGTTTCGGTCTCCGGCGTTGTTCCGGGCTGAAGTGCCGCCGGACTGTCAGAGGTCGCACCCTCGTTGGTCGCAAAAAACTGGTGCGTGTGCGCAGGCATGTTCGTCACATCCAACACCACGAACTCCGCTCCTCCGGCTTGCCCGATCTTGCGGTCCGTCATACCCGGAGCCTGGCCCTGATGGATCGGGACACGGCCGCGCAGGTCCGGCAAGGCGAACTGCTGAACATCACCGCCATATGCCGTTCCAAGAACAGCAAGAAGAGCTGGGTATTCTTTGCCGGATAGCAGACTACCATCGCAGAAGTGCCACCCCTCCGGCGCATAGGCCCCGGCGAACATTCGGATCTCCCCGATATATTGATCACTCATACTCGATTCCTCGTCCTATTGATGCATCGGGAACAAGCCGTTGAGCGCGATACAAAAATTTGTCACTAGAAACGGTTGCATGTTGGTAAGAGGCGCACCTTTACCAGCCGATTGAATGGTCGAAGGGTTCAGTGCGATCTGATCGCCTGACCCGGCGGAATAATACTTAGCACCGTTGCTGGATCGGGCAGGCACCGCGAGTGCGGGCTGCGCCGAATTGCCGGTTTCGTTGGCAGAAAAAGCGGAATGGGTGTGAGCCGGCATGTTTTGGCTCGACAATGCGACGGTTTCGGCACCACCCGCCGTGCTGACGGGCGTGCCCTTTCCGGCTGAACGCGGCGTGCGCCCCCTAAGGTCTGGAAGAGCAAATTGTTTCTGGCCGTCGCCCCCATACTTGTAGCCGATAATTGCAAAGAGCGCGGGATTCTTGTCTCTGTCCAACAAGGCGCCATCGCAGACGTGCCATCCCCGTGGAACGATCCCGAACGCAAACTGTCTGATTTCGCCGATAAAAGGCTCTGCCACTTTTAACCCTCCGTTCACGTGGTCGCATAGACTTCAGCTTGAAAGTCGAACCCGCCAGACAGGCCAAGGAAGACAATAGGGTCCACCAGGGACTGAAGACGATCAGTCCACTGTCTGCCGGATTCGATAATGAGAATGTGCTCAGCCGCTCGTGCGACTTAATTCAGACCTTTGACCCATCGTTCGTTCTCACTGGCGAGCGGATCCAGATCCAGGCATGCTTCCTGTGAAGCTTATACAGAGTTAGGACACGACTTTTTGGACGTATCCTCCAAGCACCAGTGGAGTGGTCGCAGTCGAATCAATGCCCTTGAATTCCACCTCATCGGGCCGCAGGATGATCTCGATGCCGTGTGGGGCGTCCTTCTCCTCGAGGAAGAATTGCTTGAAGCCCTCGGTGCTCTCTGAGTTCGACATGACCATGAGCAGGGCAGTCACCACCGACACGCCGCCCGCAAGAGGTGCAAGCACACCTCCGGAGGCGCCCGCAGCCTTCGCCGAAGCCGTGAGAATCGCCCAACCGAATTTGTTCAAGCCCTTCTCGGCGACATCCCAAACACCACGGAAATTAGCCGGCGAGGTTTGGAAGATGCGACCGTCTTCAGCGTAAGCCAGGATCTTCCACCAGTCCCTGCCCGTCGTCAGAAATCCGGTATGATATTGAACTAGGAGCTTGTCCGATGGCGCCGCGCCATTTGCGACGTTCAGCCACTCCTTATCCTGCTTATACTTGTCGCTGTATTTATGGATAACACCGATGCTGGCGAAGTTGATGCCGGTTTCGTTTCGAATTGCAACTGTCGTGATCTGTTTCGTTACCATTGCTTTGTCCTCCAATGACACACCAATCTAAGAAGGACTTTTGTAATATAATCTTAAGTTGAATATTGACGCGCGCTACACCGCGGAACGTGAGGTAACGCCGTGAAACGAAATACGTACCTATTATGCCACACCATACGAAATTCGCTGGAAAGTTGCGTTTACCAATAGCCAGGCAGGTGCCCACCGAAGGCCGTGCTCGGCTTGGAATCGATAGGACCGAGATAATTGGCGCGCGAGCTGGCGGGTAAGGATTGACGACGAGAGGCACCCGCGACGCCATTTTCGGGGCCGCTACCTGACCGTCAAAAGGCCGGTGAACCGGAGACCAAGATTGTTGACGCTGATAATCGGCTGTTCGATGCCAGCGGCATCGAACTTTTGGCGCAAACGACGCAAGGCGGCGTCGAGCGCGCGATTTTCCGGCCCGGGCAGCCCATAACCAAGAGCTTTTGAAAGCACGGCCCGCGAGAGAGCGCTGCCGCCTCTGCCGACGAACTGCTCGATCAGCAGGATCTCGCGTCCGGAGAGCTCGATGAAACGGCCATCCGCCGATATAAGGCGTCTCATCGGCGCATCGAGGTGCCAACCGCTGGCGCCACCCGATTGAGGTTCCCGCTGCAGATGGATGCGCCGGCTAAGATTACGCACGGCCAAAAGAAGCTCGGCTCCGGCAACAGGCTTAGTCATATAGAGATCGGCGCCCTCGGTATATCCGCGAATTCGATCCTCCTGCCTGGCACGGGCCGTCAACATGATGACACCGGGCCTTCTCGCGTCCTTGGCCATGCTTGCCGCCAGATCGAAGCCACTTGCGTCCGGCAGATTCACGTCAAGAATCGCGATGTCGAACACGGCCCTTTGCCGCGCCTCATGAAAAGCCCTTCCGCAATCAGCCTCCAGAACGGACATGCCGCTAAGGCGCAGGTTTTCCGCAAGCCCCTCGCGCAATTCGTCATCATCTTCTACCAACAAGATACGCGGTGTGAGAGGACCAAACCGCGATTCCACTGGGTTGTTCAACATCTTTAAACCAACGCGAGTATCTTTCTGACCAGTAACCTCTACTGTATATCAGTGTCATCCGGGTTTGATAATTGGTCTTTTTCTAGTTGTACAACTTCCACCGAAACATCCTACTGGTGCTGACGTTCATCGTCACCTTCTGCCTGTCTTACCAGCTGCCCCAAGCCGCTGCCGCGGATATTTCCGTCGATATCCGTACATTTATCGATCCGACCCGCAGCCTCACCCTTGATCGGATTCTCGCGCTAGACATCACACAGTTCCAGCCGGCTCGCCGATCCGACGTCAATTTCGGTTACACCAGAAATGCTGCTTGGTTGAGGATCGCCATCACGAGCGAAAGCGATAAAGCCGCGGTGCTCTCTATAACGCCAAACTTTGTCGACCTGATTGATATCTATGTCGGATCAGGAAATGCCGCATCGCGCGCAGACACATATTCGCACGTCGCGACAGGAGATCGTCGCCCCGTTCCAGCCGATGGGATGTCAGGACTGGATGATGCTGTAGACCTCACGCTCCACGCGCATGAGACGAAGCTTGTCTACATTCGGCTCGCCGCCGTGGGCTCCGCGCTGACGACCGAGGTTCAGGTCTATCCCAAGGAAGAACGAGCTTATCTGGAAACCGTATCGACGCTCATGGCGGGGACCTGGTTCGGCGGCATGGGTATCCTGGCCGTGGTTCAGCTGGTTTTCTTTTATTATGATCGCAGGTCGCGCAACCTCTTGCTCGCTATGGCCACCTTCATGGTAATGACAGTCTATACTGGGTCGCTTGGCGTTTCCCGCATGTTGTTGTTTCCCGGTGGTGGTCCCGGCAATGACGTCTTCGTAGCGGTTTCGATCTGGCTTAGCTTCATCACCAGCACGTTTGCCGCCATCCATATCCTTGATCTCAGAGAAAACAGTCGCTGGCTGTACCGTGTTTTCCTCGCCTTTGCTGGTATGGGGCTGGTTGGCGTAATATGCGGTGCGTTAGGGTTGAACCTCGTCTTTTCGCCCTTCGGTAACCTCGCCAGCATCGTTCTTGGTACGCTGGCGGCGGTCCAAGGGCTGCGCACGGCGGTTGCCGGCGGAGCCGCAACCCAACTTAGAGCCGCCGCGTACGGCGTTCTGTGGATTGGCGTCGCCGCTGTCATGGTCCAGCGCACCGCGCTGGTCGATCTCCCGGTCTGGGTTGTGCATGCCTATGGCGGTGCATGCCTTCTACAGACCATTCTTCTGACGGCAGCACTTGGCGTTCGCCTGCGCGCGGCGGAAGATCTGAACCTCACCATGCAGAAGCAGGCGCTGACGGCAGCGCAACAGGCTGAGATAGAGGCAAGATTGCTGGTGGAGGAACGGACGCGGGAGCTAGTAGCGGCAAGGCGGACCGCGGAAGACGCGCTGCAAGCTGAACTCGCTTCCCAACAGCAGCAGGTCCGGTTCATGGAAGTCATCTCGCATCAATATCGCACGCCGCTCGCTGCGATCCGAACGCATGTCGATAACATTGGCCTCAGCCTGCCGGCTGAGGACGAAGCAAATCACACGCGACTGGAACGCGTTCGTAGAGGCATTCTGCGGCTAGTCGAAGTGCTCGAGGTCAACCTGTCGAGAGCGAAACTCCAGGGGCCATCGTTCCAGCCTGGGCTGGCGCATGTCTCGGTCGTCGACATAGTCGAGACGGCCGCGGCGCGCGGCCGCGATCTCCTGCAGAGCGCGATCGTGACCAGCATTTCCAGCGACGCACGCATGCGCGTGAAGGCGGATGCCGATATGCTCGTCTTGGCAATCGTAAACCTCTTGGAAAACGCCGTGAAATATAGCCGCGTGAAAAGCCGGGAGCCGGTTGTGCTTTCCTGCCGCCTCGACGATGGGCAGGTAGCGATTGCTGTCACTGACAAGGGCATCGGTATCCCCGCTCATGAGATCGGATCAGCATTCCATCCCGGATGGCGCGGTTCCAACGTCATCGATGTGGACGGAACTGGCATGGGTCTTTCGTTGGTCGCGCGAATTATCGCTGCACATAACGGAACGATGGCTATCGAAAGTGTTGAGGAACAGGGAACAACGATCACCATATGGCTATCTTCTGCCATAATGTGACTGATGTTGCCCAACCTCACAATGTCGGTCACACCAGCGCCAAAACCGCCATGGGCCGATCTCCTCCATTTAAACGAGAACTTCCTCCTACGCGGACCCAGCGGCAGCTTTGGCAAGTGGCCGAAACGACCTCAACGGCCGAAAAGCAGGCACAAACGAACCGTCCCGCAGTTGGCTGCAACGTCACTGTTAACGATCGCCACCCACGGTCAACAAAATCGAACACGTATGATGTGAAGGGATACGAACTTTCAGTGCAACAGAAAAAGCGAGCTCGACGCGCGTTTGAAACCACGAACTTTTGAGGGGCTTGGGTTTGCAAACAGCGTTATGACCAGATGGGCGGCGATCCGATAAAGGCCTTGAGCCTCTCCGTGAACACTCGAACCTTCGCCGATGGCTCATCGAGCGCGCGCAGGAGGTGGAGCCTGGAGGCTTGCCGTTCCAAGTTTCGTCGTCCAGCGGAATGCGGATCAGTTCGCCTGCCTTGATTGACGGTCCTGACACCCAGGCCGGAAGAAGGGCGATCCCCATTCCAGCGATCGCTGCACTGTTCAATGCCTCGAAGTCGTCCGAGCGGAAGGCGACGCAGTCGCAGACCTTATCGCTGGCTGGGCTACCCAGCAGATCCGACCAGCCCAGCAGATCATTGCCGTGAAGCTTGTCGAGCAGTCTGTGCCTTCTCAGGTCTTCTGATGACTGTGGCATCCCCAAGCGCTCAATATAGACCGGGCTTGCGGCCAAGACCCGCGTTAGAGGCGCGATCTTTGTGGCGATCAGCGAGCTGTCTTGAAGCTCCCCCATGCGGATGACCAGATCGAGTCTTTCCGCCACGGGATCCGCGAGGCGCTCCGTCAGATCGAGTTCCACCCTAAGAGCTGGATATTCGGACATCAACGGACCTAGGATCGGAATGACGTATCGTTTGCCAAACGTCGGGAAACAGGCAATCCGCAGGGTGCCACCGACAGCACCGTCGAACGCGGCAACTTCGGCATGGGTGTCGGCCAGGTCATCGAGCAGACGTTGGGCACGGTCATAGAGATGCCGGCCCGCATCGGTCATGGAAAGGGCCCGGGTGGAACGAACCAGCAGTGGAACGCCAAGATCCTGCTCGAGTGCATCGATCTGGCGAACGATCGCCGAAGGGGTTACGGCACGCCGACGCGACGCAGCTGAAAAGCTCCCGGAGCGGACAACCTCGACGTAAACGGCCAGATGTTCGGCAAAGCGTGGATCTCTCATCTTTGCCTACATCGCAAAACGGTTTCGAGCACTGAGGTCGTTATCATCAAGAAGCATCCGGAGCACATTCCTTCTCGTCAACAGGGCGCTTGTCTAGCCCGTCACTCAACAGAAGGAAGTACAACGTGGTCAAGGTTCTCGAAACAATTCTCTCGCAGTCGGCGTATTCGGCCGAGATCGATGTCCCCTTCGAAAAGATCGATATCGCCGATTGGCTCTTCACGCTGCCGGAAGCCGAATATCTGCGCTGCTGCGCGCCGGATCATATCGCAGCCGGCATCACGTGGACGGATGACGGGCGCCGCATGTCGATCAACGTCGAACAGATCGGCTCCGGGCTGGTCGTCCAGCATTATGTCGCCGAGGTTGCCGAGGCTGCCTATTGCCGCATGAACTCCATCTCGGATGTGTTCGCAGCGAACGGCCGCACGCAGGTCAACGTGGTCTGGGAACTGATCGCCGAGAAGATCGACAAAAACCGGACGCGTTACACCAATCGGGTGACGGCGCATCCGACGGATGCCTTCATGACCTTTTTGGAAAAGCACGGCGTCACTTACGAGGACGCGGCCGCCGCCCGGCAGGCGGCCGGTGGCGATCACAATCTACGCGAAACGCCGTTCTTCGCCGCAAGCATCGCACGCCGTGCTCTCGCCAAGGGAGGAAAAGGCCAATGAAAGCGATCATCTTCGACGACTTTGGTGGGCCGGATGTGCTCCGGCTTGCCGAGGTTCCCTATCCCGAGCTCCGGCCGACCGACATCCTCGTGAAGGTCATGGCATCTGGCGTCAATCGGGCTGACCTCCTTCAGCGCGAAGGCCATTACGGCTCGCGCGCCTTTGGAGACAGCCCTATCCTCGGCCTCGAGGTCGCCGGGGGGGTCATCGCTGTCGGCGGAGCCGTCTCGAAGTTTTCTGTCGGCGATCTTGCTATGTCGATCGTCGGCGGCGGAGCCTATGCGGAAGTTGCCAGAGCAGACAGTGGCCTGTCTGTCCACATACCAGGTGCTATGTCCTATGTAGAAGCGGCGGCTGTCATGGAGAGCTTCGTTACCGCCTACGAAGCTCTGTGCCATCTCGGCCAGATACGGCCACAGGAGATCGTGCTTGTCCATGCCGCCGCCGGTGGGATCGGATCTGCAGTGGTCCAGCTTGCGGTGGCGATGGGAGCCAGAGTGTTCGCAACCGCCTCCGACAGCAATATCGACAAGGTTCGTTCTCTTGGCGCCGAGGCTGTGTGGGATTACCACCGGCAGGATTTCGAGGCGGAGATCATCGATGCTACTGGATCCTGCGGCGCCGATCTAATCATCGACTTCGTTGGCGGAAACTACTTGGCCCGCAATATCCGCAGCCTTGCTGAAGGCGGGCGTCTGGTGCAGGTCGGACTGCTCGGACGGGACGACAGCGCGATCATTCCGCTCGACACGGTGCTCTACAAGCACCTGAGGGTGATCGGGACTGTTATGAAGTCGCGCGTCATTGAGGAAAAGCGCGCCATGGTTCGGCGTTTTGCGGAGAACGCGCTACCGATGTTCGGTGACGGAAGGCTTCGACCACTCGTCGGGGAAGTCTTTCCACTTGATAGAGCCGCAGATGCCCATCGTCGCATGGAAGCAGGTGGTGGGTTTGGGAAGGTGGTTCTTGAGGCGGGATGAACGGGGGGAAGGGGTGAGCTCTTGATAAGGAATCGAACCGCTGTTTTCGTGTCGCATCCCATATCATCAATGGCTTAGGCACCCGATCCGGCATAGTCGGATTTATGGAACAGAAAGCAAAGAAGATTCCGCGCCGACTCGTGTATCTGCAATTGTGGCGTGTAGCCGCAAGTCGAAGCGGTTCCTCTGCTTGGCGATCGCTCGCCTGCAGCTCGGTCCAGCCGGAGTCTTGCCGTTGCGGCTAGAAAACCGGTCGAGATGCAATCAGATGATGCAGACGATTTTTATGCCGACGTATCCCAAGGATTCACGAGCGCGATACCCATGCCCTCGAAATCCTTGATATTGCGCGTGACTAGCGTCATCCGACGGGTGACGGCTGTCGCCGCAATATAGGCGTCATTGATCGGCTTGGGATTTGGCACATGCCATTTCGCCGCCTGAACAGCCGCCGCCTCATCCAGGGGCAGGATGCGGCCGGAAAACGCCATGAGAACGGTATGTTCCAGCCAGTTGCGCAGCACCTTTCCGGCGGCGGCATCGTTATGCTCCACCAACCGGACGCCAATCTCCAGTTCGTGCAGGACAACGGAGGAAATGAAGGTCTCGGCCGGATCGACGGTTTCGTTCCAGACGACGACGTTGGGATCAGCCTTGCCGCTCGCGACCTTGCGCAGCTCGGACACGACATTAGTATCGAGCAACAGCATCAGGACAGATCAACCGACTGGGCACGTTCCATGCGCTGCGGGAGCGGCAAGTCAACATCTTCCGCCCCCGGCGCTGCCAACATGTCACCAAGCGTTCGCATTCTGCCTGTAAGCCGTTTGTATTCATCGAACGACAAAAGGACATGCGCAGGCCGACCCCTGTCGGTGATAATGACAGGCCCGTCCTTGGTGGCGCGCTTTGCGCGCCCAAGGTCCTGATTAAGTTCTCGTCCTGAAAGCGTGGTGACGGTCATAGCGAACCTCCGAGAATCGTGGTTACGTAACCACATTTAATCCGCATGGACCGGTGTTGCAAGATGGAGCGGTTCGCTGGGCAGCGTCCGAACGCCGACTTGAATGTTATTGACCGCGCCAGCGCGACGTGAACCGAGTGTTGTTGGCGTTGGTGCATGGATCGTTCATCACGGCTGAAGTACTCGATCCCGATCGGAACAAGCCAGCCTTCTGATTATGCCTTTTAAGCACATCGCCTCCGTCCCCATCATATCAGCGAGATGAAGTTCAAGGCCACAAACTACATGGAATACGAGGCAGGTCTCCAGCGGCTCGGCAGCCTGACCCTTTGGATGACGCCGGGGGCTCTGTCGTCCCGGCAGGCGACGAAGCGGACAACGCCCCGTGGCCAGTCGCGCTATTCCGATTTGGCGATCGAGACCGTCTTGACGACATGGCAGCGGATATCAGAAATTACTGCCTCTGCGGCGATGGACGTGACGTGGTGCCTCTGAGCCTCGTTGAAGCTGACATACACTCTGGGAGGCTGCGGAATCTACGGTCCGATCCGAACTTGGCATACACATTCCTGCTTTATTGCGTGTCAATCAGCACCGAAATTGGATCAGTATTACCCCGCCAGAGGGGTCAACATTCCATGCTTAAACACATGCTTAGTGTTGGCTTCAACGTGAGCGCCTCGAACAGCATAAACCTTTTGCCATAAAGAACCAGGTAGCCGCGCCCCAGAGAAATGTCCGCTAAAGGTGGACAGTACAACCATTAGGTAGACTCAGACGTGAGGCGGCTGAACCGCCTGATCCACACGTACCGGACGGCCAGTGCCAAGCAGGTGTGAATTTTCGACGAGGTAGTCAACGAAACACCTGATACGCACCGGCATGTGGGCTCCGCCGACGAATACCGCATGGATCTCTTCCACTTCGCCGGGATTGAACTCCTCGAGAAGCGGCACGAGTTGTCCAGACCGAATTGCGTCCTCGACGGTCTGCGTTCCCACGCGCGTAATTCCCACACCCTCTGCGGCGAGTTGCCCCAGCGTCTCGCCATTGTTTGCTTCTACACTGCCTTTGATAGTCAAACGATAATCGAGCCCGTCTTTCCGAAACGGCCAGGTTGGGGCGGCTCGCTTGAAGTTGAACCCTAGGCAGTCGTGATCATGAAGGTCCTCTGGAACCTGCGGCGTGCCCCGACGTGCGAGGTATTCCGGGGATGCGACGATCACCTTGCGCGTTTCGCCGAGCTTTCGCGCGGTCAACGCCTCATCGGTCACGGGACCGAAGCGGATGCCAACGTCCGCTTGCCCTGCGGCGATGTTCACGATCGTGTCGGTGAGGTTGACGTCGAGCAAGATGCCGGGATACCGCCTGATAAACTCGCCCAGAAGCGGGACCAGCGATAGTCTCCCGTACTGGATGGACGTGGTCACCCGAAGACGACCGCGCGGGGAACTCCGGTCGGAGATCATCTGCTCGGTTTCGCGGAGATCCGCGAGAATTCTGCGCGCCGCCGATAGATAGGCGGTGCCCTCCGGCGTAATTGTCAGCAATCGAGTACTGCGCAGCAGCAGCCGGACCCCAAGCCTTGCTTCGATGCGATCGACGATCCTGGCAACCGAAGATGGCGCAAGACCGAGCCGGCGGCCGGCCGCGGAGAAGCTTCCCGCTTCGGCGACTAACGTGAACATCTCAAGATCACCTGTCACTTCCATCCCATCCATTTATGCGTCCTGCGCAAAAGATTTTCGCGGAAAGATGGGATACACAGGCCAAAAGAAAAGCCCATCTTTGCGTCTGATCGAATGATGCAACCTTCCGTTCGTGGAGCTAACCCGCGGTCGAATAAATTGGAGGGCAAAACAGGATGATCTCGCCATTTAAGATCCACATATCGGATGAACGCCTCGCTGCGATCCGCGATAAGGTCGAGGCGTATGACTGGTCTCAGCTTGCCGACGTCGGCGGCTGGTCGGCAGGGGTCGGGGTGCGTGACCTCAAGCGCTTGGTAGCCTACTGGCTCGACAGATACGACTGGCGTGAGGTCGAGCAGCGTCTCAACCGGCTTCCGAATTTCAAGACGGATGTGGAGGGCGAAGGAATTCACTTCCTCCACGCCAAAGGCGATGGCGCCAAGTCACCTGTCCTCCTTCTGCATGGTTGGCCGGGATCCTATCTTGAGTTTGAACGCCTCATCGACCCGCTCGTCGCGGACGGGCACGACGTGGTCGTCCCTTCCCTCCCCGGTTTCGCGTTTTCACAGCCGATCACGGGCGTCATCGGACCACGGCGGGCAGCCGAACTGATGCATGTGCTGATGATGAGGCTGTTTCCAGGTCGCCGTTACGTCGTGCAGGGAGGAGACTGGGGCGCTGGGATCGCAAGTTGGATGGCTTATAGTCAGCCAGACGCGTTGCTTGGGTTCCACCTTAACATGGTCGGTGTGCTGGCCAAGGATGTTGTCCCGACTACCCCGGAAGAGGAGGATCTGCTCAGAAGGCGAGCCGTGATCCTGGACTGGGAGACGGGCTATAATCACGAACAGGAGACTCGCCCGCAGACGCTGGGGGTGGCGCTTGCCGACAGCCCGGTCGGAGCGGCTGGATGGATATTGGAAAAATTTGGCAAGTGGGCCGACCTGGGGACGACGGCAGACGGTAGTCCAGATCTCTGGAGCAAGTTCTCCGAAGATGAATTGCTGACCAACATCATGCTCTACCTGGCACCGTCATCGGTTGTTACTTCGACCTGGATCTATCACGGCAAGCGTCTGGAGGGATCGCAGACATTTCCGGAAGGCACCCGCATCGAGGTCCCAATGGGCGTAGCTGCGTTCCCCGACCCGGTATTCCTCCCTCCACCTAGGTCGCTTGCCGAAAAGACCTACAACGTCGTTCATTGGAGCGGGATGGCCAAGGGCGGCCACTTCGCTGCCCTTGAGCAACCGGAATTGATGCTCGCGGATCTGCGGACGTTCATCGCAAGGGTTGAGGGAAGCAAGCGTTGAGCGCGGCGAACGGAACAGCCACGAAGACCGTTGAGACGGGCACCCTTTCCATCGGTTACCTTGAACACGGGGCGCCCGACGGATGGCCGGTCGTTCTCTCACACGGATTTCCATACGACGTGCACGCGTTCGATGAAGTCGGCCGGACTTTGACGCGGGCCGGGGCGCGGGTCATTGTACCATATACTCGTGGTTTCGGACCGACGCGCTTCCTGTCGGACGAAACGCCTCGCAGCGGACAGCAGGCCGCCCGCGGCCTTGATATCGTCGAACTGATCGACGCGCTTGGGATCAAGCGGCCCATTCTTGGCGGCTTCGACTGGGGTGGAAATGCCTCATGCGTGGCGGCAGCCCTATGGCCGGAACAGATCGGCGGCTTGGTATCCTATGCTGGCTACGACATCATTGACGTCAACGAGCAACGGCACCCTGTGGCCCCCGCATTGGAAAAAGTCTTCTGGTATCAGCACCTGTTCCAGACGGAGCGTGGACGCGAGTGCCTGTCGCAACACCGCCGGGATCTCTGCCGGATGCTATGGAGCGAGTGGTCTCCAGCCTGGCGGTTTGATGATGCGACTTTTGCCAGGTCGGCCGAAGCGTTCGAAAATCCTGATTTCGCGGACGTCGTCATTAGCTGCTATCGCCATTCTTTCGGCCTTGAGGCCGGTGAGATGGCAATGCAGGAGTTCGAGGTCAGACTGGCCCAGAAGCCCGCAATCGCCGTGCCGGCTGTCACAATTGACGGGACCAATGACCCCCTGAAACCCGGTGGGACGTCGGACCATGCAAAAATGTTTGTCGGGTTTCATGAACACCGCGTCGTCAACGCCGGACATAACGTGCCACAGGAGCGACCCGAGGAGTTCGCGAGCGCTGTCATCAGGGTCCACCAGCAGATCAGTTGAAGCCCCAGGAGGAACGAGATGACGGCCCCACTTTCGGAATTGTATCAAGAATATATCGACTGCCTCAATAACCGGGACTGGGGCAGCCTGGCGAACTACCTCGATATCGATGTCGCCTACAACGGAGAGATCGTCGGCGTTGATGCGTATCGGCGGGCGCGGGAGAAAGAGGCTCATGAGATCCCCGACTTGTACTACAAAGTCGACATCCTGGTCTCGGACGATAATACGCTGGCGAGCCGTCTCGAATTTGACATCAGCCCAACCGGGGAGTTTCTCGGCCTTCCAGTCAATGGCCAGCGCGTGTCGTTCTGCGAGAACGTCTTTTACGAATATAAGGGCGGCAAGATCGTCCGGGTATGGTCGGTGCTCGACAAAGCCGCGATCGAGGCTCAGCTTTTCAAAAGCTGAGCCGGGCCGACTGCGAACAGGCTTTTTCAGAGACGGTATCCTTGGCACCAGCTACCACCGTTGAAATAATCAGTCTCCTCAAGGTCGACGACAGCGCTTCAAAGTCGTTGCTCAGACATTTGCCTCAGAGATTGCATATGACCCTGAACCATACCTTGAAGCGATGCCGGAAAACGTTGATTGTGAGTCGGCAGACTGGCGGCTCCCATTTCCTTCTCTATTTTGAATGATACCTGCCACTATCGGAGCAGACCCTGGCCGCCGTCGACCCAGATCGGAGAGCCGGTGATATGCCTGGACTTACCGGACGCCAGGAAGGCGATGACGTCGGCGACATCTTCACTGCGTCCCGGACGCCCTCCGGTAATGGGTACCTGCCCATCGGGCCAGACCACAGGTATCGCTGTTTCGTCTTGTTTTCGGAGCTTGGTGTTCGCCTCGATGTTCGTCTCGATTTCACCCGGGCACACAGCGTTGATGCGAATATGGAAACGGGCAAGCTCGAGAGCGAGTTGCTGCACCATGGCGACCTGCCCAGCTTTCGTGGCCGTATAGGCTGTCGCGCCGGGTGTCGTGAAGGTCCTCGTCCCGTTGATGGACGATACAACAACGATGGATCCTCCGCCCGATCGCTTCAACTCGGGCACGGTCGCGCGGATCGTCAGGAAAGTGCCGGTCAGGTTGACCGAAATCGTGTCGTTCCATTCCGAAAGCTTCAGATCGTCGATGGGCGCCCATACACCATTGATGCCGGCATTGGCGACCACAACATCAAGGCGGCCATACTGCTTAACGAGCTGCCCCACAGCGGCATCCATCTGGCCTTCATCCGATACGTCCGCCAGAAGGGAGACGGCTTGCCCCCCGTTCGCCAGGATTTCCTGCACGGTGGTGGAAATCTCTTCTGGCGTGCGCCCGAGCGCACCGATTTTGTATCCCTCCGCGGCCAGACCCAAGGCCGCCGCTTTTCCGATTCCGGATCCCGCTCCAGTGACAAGGGCAACGGTTGGCTTCATAGCGAACTCCGAGTTGTTGAATGCGGTGAAACCTCTGGATCAGCGGGGCTTCAGTACGGTGGATCGTTGTTTAGCTCGGTCGAGCAGATGCGAATGTGCTTGCCATGCATCTTCTCTC
Source organism: Rhizobium sp. 11515TR (assembly GCF_002277895.1). Lineage (NCBI taxonomy): Bacteria > Pseudomonadati > Pseudomonadota > Alphaproteobacteria > Hyphomicrobiales > Rhizobiaceae > Rhizobium > Rhizobium sp. 11515TR. Next base: position 387,788 of record NZ_CP022998.1, read on the forward strand.
CCGGAGCCAAGGCGTAGCGATTCCTTTTAATGCCCTCTATCCATCAATTGCGTGCGGCGCGACAAAGATGCCCCCCGTGGCCTTCTCGTCAGACCGAGAGGTTGAGACACAGGCGGGCACGAGGCTCGATTGGTATCCCCGAGACCCTGGTTTGAATATCATCGAGATCAACGGGGCGCCGTAATCGAAACTCGATTACTTGGAAGTCAGCTTTGTCTCCTCCAGTCCAAAATCTGTGTAAGCTTGTCCGAATTTCACGAACCCGAGAGCGGTGCGGGTGGTATCACCTGAACCGAGTCCATATCAAGCTGACGACTATATACTTATCGAGCTATCGACATACCTACATGACAAGATCGTTGTTCGCGGCAAGTGTCCTCGTGGTGGCTGGTTTCCTGTTCTCAAGTTCGGACGCTCGTGCCCAATGCGCCGCAGGCATACCAGGCGCTGGCAATCCTGGCTGCATACCGCCATCAACGCCAAACTCTCCATACAATCCATCAGCTGATTACCCCTTACAAAACGGGTCCGACGATACTGTCCCGCCAAAATGGCGTGACAGTTGGGGGGCGGTTGCCATGGATGAGGGAACGGGAAGTGCTGGCGAAGCACGTAACCAATTGAGCAAAGCGGCCGCTACGGACATGGCAATGCGGCAATGCCGAATTGGCGGGCAGCACTGCAAAGTCATTATCGCCTACTACAATCAATGTGTCGCGATCGCGCAGGTCCAAGGACGAACTGGGTTTTTCATTGCCGCGAGCAGGGCGTATCAGAGCGACGCCGACCAGTATGTGATGTCCGAGTGCAGTAGCCATGGCACTTGCAAGGTCGTCTATCGTGCCTGTAGCGACGCGATTCGGATCCAGTGATCCGCGCGTGACCGTCTTTCTGCTTCGGTCCTGCCAGCCTGCTTAGATGACAAATTATGGCTTTGGAATATCGTTCAGTGCATAAATGGAGGACGAATGTATAAGACGCTTGCTTTGGCCGGCTTGGCACTGGCCGTCGCTGGAAGTCCGGCCTGGTCTCAGATTTATGGCGATAAGGGCCTGGCCAAGGTGATCCACGACCTGTCGACGATGGAGGACGCTGATCTGAACGTCCATTCCCCACGGACCGCTAAATTTATGGCGACCGTTTTCGACGGGGAGATCAACGATTGCAGCAGCAGCTCACGCCGTCTCTGTTCTTATCAGAGCGACGTAGAGACAGTGCCCGATCTTTATGTGGGCATCAAAAATGACCGGATCGAAAGTGTGATCCTGTTCGATACGAAGCAAACCTTGGGTCCGAAGTGGACGTGCCGTATTCCACCGGGGGCCACTATGAGCTTGTGCGTCCGCTCAAACCTTTCCCCCGCAGAACGGGAGCGGGTTACGGCCGCCTGGAACGGCGCTGCCAAGGGGCAGAATTAATGCCGCGGTAGTTCCTGACGGTCTCGCTCTTAGTCTTCTCTATAGCGCGGCGATCAGGATAAGGCGGATCAAAAGGAATCGATTACTGCCCTCATGAAGGGTTACGCCACGGGAGGCCATATTGTGCTCCAAGCGAAATCGATTTCGGGCATCACGAATTAACATGATGGATCAAACGAATATTACCGTAATGAATTACTCGACGCGCGAGTATCCGGTTCAGGAACGGTTCGGAATGTGGGTCGACAAGAACCACTGCGAGAACAGGCTGACCAGCGATCCCGACATAGCGTTCGACGCAAGCGCCAGCGGAGCGGCGCTAGGGCCCTTCATTCTGTCGAGCAGGAAGTGGCTCAATCGGGCCCACAAGGCGCGTTATGAAATGTCTCGAACTCGCCGGCAGATCAGAACCGATGGGCTGGATTTCTATCGCTTCACATTGCTGCTCAGCGGAGAGTTCCTTTCGCGGACAGCGTCCGACCAGCCTATAAAATCTCCGGGCGACCTCTTCCTGTTGGATGCAGCGCAGACAAACGAATGCCTCATAGAGGCCGGTGAGGCGATCTCCTTAGTGGTTCCAAGGGCTATGCTGCCAGACAGTACCGCTGCCGCCCATGGAGCGACAATCACGGGAGGGATAGGGCGGCTTCTGGCCGATCACCTGTCCTCATTGTTCGCTAATCTGAGCCAGTTGAGGATGGCTGACATGGATTATGTTGTGCGGTCGACCCATCAATTGTTGATTGCCTCCGTCTCCCCGACGCCGGATGCGATACAAGTGGCAAGTACGCCAATCCGTGCCGCGCTGGTGAGCAGAGTTCAGCGTTATATCGATCTCCATCTGCTCGATCCCAATCTCACACCGGATCGGATCTGTCGCGACATCGGTGTGTCGCGAGCAAAACTCTACCAATTGTTCGAGCATCAAGGCGGCGTGATGCGCCAGATCCAGAGCATGAGACTGCGTCTGGCCCGTGACAGTCTGGCAGACCGTTCGCTCGCACATCTTCGTATCGCGGAAATCGCCTGGAACCATGGCTTTTCGAACGAGCGATACTTCCATCGGCTGTTCAAGGCCGAGTTCGGCCACACCCCCCGGGAAACTCCCGATCAGATATCCGAGCGTGGATCGCCGTCCGGTGCCTGGCGGCTGGCGTTGGCGAAAGAACACCCGGATTCTTCCGGCTGGACCCTGCCTTTTGGCGTTCCCAATACTTAAAAACATGTCGGGCTCGTTGCCGGTTCACACAGCTGGACAGGTGGTGCTCATTTGTGGACCGGAAGAGACAGCTTCGGCCTTCCACTCAATCGGACGTACAACTATGCCTCAACCGAATGGCGACAACCGACTGTCTGCGAAACCCTTAAAAGGCGGCATCTGCCACTGATCGGTCGTCAACGTCAGCGCTGATTCCATCATGGCAACGTCACGTTCACTGACGCCATTTCGAACCTACCGGCCCCGTTGAGATGGGCCACGACCCAGGAGACACGACCATGAACTATTTACGCGGTGGAGCTTTATTCACCCTCGCCGTCTTGCTGAGCAGCTTCTTCACGAGCACCGGGCACGTCAAGGCAGCCGGTTTCGACTGCCGATATGCCAAAAGCCATGTCGAGAAACTCATCTGCGCGAACCCCGAGCTGTCCCGGTTTGACTCGCAGCTGAAGGACTTGTTCGTCACGGTCCAGAACGAGACGAGCGGCCACGACGGCGAGACCGGCGCACTCATCGACCCGATCGGCGACGAGCAGCGCCAGTGGCGCGAAACGGTCCGGGACCGGTGCCCGGACGTGAGCTGCCTTCGGAAGGCCTACACCGCGCGCATCCGTGAGGTCAAAGAGAAGTGGTCCGACTCCTTGCAATAGATCGGCTTCCATTCAACGAACATCCGCGATGTCATAGAAAGCAAAGAACAAGTGTCGATGATAACGAGATGGACGGCGCCTTTGGCTGTAATTCTGATCGTCGCGGTGACTGCAAGTGCCGCTACTGCCTATTGGATGACGACAAAGGCGCAACCGCCTGCAGCCCTTACCGTAGATCTTTCCGGTGAAAGGCAAACCGTGAGCGGTGAGTTCGATCAGCGTGTCAAAGCAAGCTTCCCGATCGGCTCCGCCGTGAGCGCAATGGGGGTTACGCTTCAAAATCAGGGTTTCTTCCGGCAAGACTGGAGTTCTTCGGTCGAGCGGGAACATGTGGCTATGAGACGCGAGGATAGCTTTTCTTGCAATCGAAGCGCGTATATCTACTGGCATGACGACGGCGCAGATCACCTGACCTCAATCAGAGGCGCCTATCGCGACGAAGGTTGCCTTTGAAAGGCCGTCTCCCGTTCCTTCTCACTTTATAATCCCGTCTCAACTGAAATCAGGATACCAGAACTGCCAAATGCTTCGAGCCACATTCAGCCCGCATGCCGCCATTTTCGCACTCGTCGTTCTTTCCCCCCATATTGCCTTTGCAGGCACTAAGCCTTCGTTCAATTGTGCCAAGGCTGACTCGACGGCAGAAAAAGCCATTTGCAAAAACAACGAGTTGGCTGCGTCCGATGCCGCGATTGCCATAGCGTATAAAAAGCTTCAAACCACACTCGATCCAAAGGCGGCAGCAGCGCTTGCGGAAGATGAACGCTGGTTCGTCGGAACACGCGACGCGATAGCCGAGGCTGCGGAAGGAATGGCGCGCTCGGATCTCGGTAGCGCCCTGAAGGAGCGGCTTAAATTTCTGAAAGCCATCAACCCGCATCCATCCGTCGATTTCGCCGGCTCCTGGCATAATATCGCGGGCGGTTTCGACATCACATCGGCACCCGATGGAACGCTAACCGTCAACGGTAACGCCGCGCATCCGGTGACTGGCAACTGGGTCTGCGAGTTCAATGGAAGCGCTAAACCGGACGGCGCCACGCTGGTCGTCAAAGACGAGAATGATAAAGGCAATGATAATGCTGCCGCCCTGCGGCTCACGCGGGACGGTGCTGCGTTGAAAGTGGAAACGATACCCGCAACGACTGCCGCCGACGGCGCATCGCCTTATTGCGGCGTGAACGGATCCTTTGATGGTCCTTACTTCTCGGTTCCCTCCGGCTATTATTAGCCGCTGCCAAGACGTCCGATCCGAAAGCCACGCCGCCCGTAAGACGATCTGCCATTTAATTTTCAAAGTGAAAATCTTGATGGCCGCGCGCTGAGATGCCATTCTCGCCAAACAACGAAATCAAACCGACAACCTGTCTCCGGCATTTCCGGGCTCTCCGGGAAAATAGAGTTGGGTGGTGAGGACGCGTCCACCCGGACGTTGTACCTTGAAATGAAAATGACGGGTTCGCCCGGGATATAGCGCGGGCACGATGGTGTTGAACCACCAGCGGCCCTGCGTGTCTGCAAACTGGTGTCCGCGCAGGCGGAAACCCACGCTGTCATAGTAGCCGTTTTCGTCGGCCTGCCAGATCTCGACGAGGCTGCCGGCTAAAGGGCGGCAACGATTGTCGAAGACGAAGCCAGCGACCGTTATTCGCTCGCCTCCGGGCGCATCCGGATAGAGGTCCCGGTTCAGCGGCGAGTTCGGCCTGAAAAACGGACCGGCTTCCCGTTCGAGGGTCACCTCGTCTCCATCGTCACATGCGGATGTGAGCGGCAGTTCGGGACCGGCCTGCGCAAACGCTCTCGTTCTTGCCGCCTCGATAAGAGGCAGAGTCAGAAAGGCAGTCAGAAGCGAACGTCTGTCGGAGGGCAAGGTTGGTCTTCCGGTTTGGAGGAATTCAATGGTGAGCTAGCCGGCAGGTCACTGCAGGCGCTGCGCGGCGTTCGCCTGTGCCTCCCTGATCAGGCCGGAATACATGTTCTCCTTGCCGGGATACCACGGCATCGTGCCGATTGACCCGAAGCCGGGGATCGTTTCCATATGTGCGACCATGCGGGCGCGCATGCGCTCGTCAGGAAGCGGGCCGGTCATTGCCTGGACATTGTCGGTCATGTGGTCGGGGTTGGATGTGCCGCAGAGTACGGTTGTTACAGCAGGGTGCGCCATGACCCATTTCAGGAAGAATTGCGCCCAGCTCGTTGCTCCGAATTCCTGGGCGAAGCCTGGAAGCGGATGTCCCTCGACCACCTTGATCAGCCGCGCCTTTTCAAGCGGTAGATTGATCAGGACGCCGACGCCCTTGTCGGCCGCGGCCGGCAGCAGGCGTCTCTCCGCGTCGCGGTTGAAGATCGAGTAGTTCGTCTGGATAAAGTCGACATCGTCGCGCTGCACGATTGCCAAGAGCTGGTCCTGCGCTGCCGACTCGTGATGGGTCACGCCGACATGGCGTATGAGCCCTTCCTTCTTCCATGCCTTCATCAGCGGGATGATGACCGGCGCGTTGGTGATGCTGTGGCACTGCATGAGATTGATCGTGGCGCGCCACATCCGCATCCGTGACTGGCGAAAGCTTTCAACGGCGTGGCTTTCGTCCCCGAGATATTCTCCGGTCGACCAGACCTTGTTGGCGAGGAACATCTCGTCTGATCCTTCAAACTCACCCATGAACTGGCCGACGCTGACTTCGGCCGAGCCGTAGAGCGGCGATGTGTCGACCACGCGACCGCCTGCGGCGACATACCTCTCAAAGACCTGCCTGAGAGCGTCACGACGGTCCCCAGGCTTCAGGTCAAAGGTTAGGAAGGTGCCGAGACCCAGGGCTGTGACCTTTTCGCCGGTGCGTGGCAAGGTTCGTGTCACCACATTCGGGTTTGATCCGGGGGTTGGCGATGTCGCATTCGTTTCCTGGGTCTGGGCCCTGGCTTCCGTGGCGAGAGCTAACCCTGTTGCCGCCGCACCCATCGTGCCAAGGAAACCGCGTCTATTGATCTTTGACTGGTCCATGAGGTTTCTCCTATTTCCTTAGCCGTCAGAACTGCCAATTGGCCGGAACCCAGGCGTAGCCGCCATCGGTCTTCAGCATCCGGCCGAGACCGGGGAATGGATAGTGGAATCCCAGGACGGGCATGCGCTCGGCAGCTGCCCTGTCGAAAATACGACGGCGGGAGGAAAGGGCCGTCTCCTTGTCGCGGTCCGGACCCGGAACCCAGGGTCTGTCGACGTTGACAACAGGGTGATAGGCAAGGTCTGCCGTCAGCAGCAATTGGTCGCTTCCGGAATGGACGAGGAAGGTCGCCATCCCCGGCGTGTGGCCGGATGCGACAATTGTCGTCAGACCAGGCACAATCTCGGCGCCGGCTTCGTAGAGCTCGACATCGTTCATGAACGGCTCGAGGCTGTTCTTGATGTTCGCCGCAAAGCGCATGCGGAATTCCACCGGGACCGGCATGTAAGAGAGATCCGGATCGGTTCGGACGAAGAAATCCCAGTCCGCCTTCGGGACGAAGACGGAGGCGCGAGGAAAGGCCTTGCGGCCGTCTGCAGTTCTTAAGTTACCGACATGATCGGGGTGAGTGTGGGAGATGACGATCGCATCGATGTCCGCAGGATCGAGACCGATCGCCGCCAGGTTATCGAAGATCTGCCCGCCATTCGGGCCCATGGTCTTGCCGGCTCCGGCTTCGATGAGTATCCGCCGACTGCCGGTTTCGATCAACAGCGTGTTAAGATTGAGGGTCATGTGGTCCGTCGGCAGAAATGCTTGGCGCAGAACCTCCTGAAGCTCGGCTTCCGGCGCGTCGCTCGCATAGATGCGGGGCGGACCACCGATCACGCCATCGCTCAACACCGTAGCGCCGATCTCTCCGACGCGGAAGCGGTAATGCCCGGCATTGCCGGCCGGCGACGCCGCCGCTTGGGCGTTGGCGCTGCCGGAGCTACCCAGGCTTGGGATGAGCATCGTTGATGCGCCTGCGACAGCGGACAGCATGATGGCACGTCTGTTGAGGGTGAAGGCATTCATCTGTCTTTCCTTCTTCTGGGCGCCTTGTTTCGTCCCTCTCCTCGATCAGACATGACCGACGACGAGGCGTTTCCGTAGCGCAGCGCCTGAGTTTCGCTCATCATGACATGATGCTATTGATCTGATAACCTGCACTGAGTTTATCGGCTTGATTAGAGAAACTTCGCAATGGACCCTATCCGACTGGACAGCTTCGACGTGTTCGTTGCCATCGTACGCTGTGGGGGGTTCCGCGCGGCAGCACTCGAGCGAGGGATCTCTTCATCTGCCTTAAGCCAGACGATGAATACTCTGGAGGAGGCCCTGGGCATCCGGCTGCTCAACCGAACGACAAGGAGCGTGTTTCCAACGGAGGCCGGACAGCGCCTACTTGAACGGCTTGCACCTGCGCTGAGCGACATTAAGCTCGCCATCGCAGAGGTCGACGAATTGCGCGATAGCCCATCCGGAACTATCAGGATCAACGCACCAGCACCGGCCGTCGATCATTTCCTTTGCCCGCTCGTGTTCGACTTTATGGATGTTTACCCCGAGGTGAAGATCGAGATCATCAGCGATGCGGCCGTCATCGATATCGTAGAACAGGGTTTCGATGCGGGCGTCAGGTTCGGCAAGCAGCTGGCGCAGGATATGATCGCGCTGCCGCTTGGACCCGCACTTCGTTATGCAATCGTTGCTTCCCCTGACTATATCAAGAGATGTGGACAGCCGCAGACGCCGCACGAGCTTGTTGATCACGACTGTGTCAAACGCCGCTTCCCTGGTGGCACCCTCGTCACGTGGCGGTTTGACGAGAAAGGCGAAGAGATCGAGGTTACTCCAACTGGCCGCCTGACCGTCAGTTCCGCGCACAATGAACTTCAGGCTGCGCTGGCGGGCAGAGGAATAGCCCATGTCTTCGATGACTACGCCAAACCATATGTCCAGAGTGGCAGGCTGGTTGAGCTTCTCTGCGACTGGAGCCCCACCTTGCCACACTGGTTTTTATACTACCCCAGCCGCCGACTCCCGAGCGCCGCCATGCGTGCGTTTCTGGATTTCATGAAAGGCTACGTCTGGAAGGCGAAGGACGCCCTCGTTCCGCGGTGATTTTGGCAGTAGCTTGCGTAGAGGCAGATCGGAACTTCTCCTAAATCCGGCGTTCTTCGGCCGCATCGAACTCTCTACGCGAGGCTTCAATGTCTTGCCATGTGTCACGGATCCAGTCGGTAAATCCCGCGAGCGGCTTCAGCATCGATTTTCCGCGGTCGGTCAACTCGTATTCCACGCGCGGTGGCAGTTCGGTGTAGTAATGCCGCGCGACCAGCCCATCCCTCTCAAGATTGCGAAGAGTAAGCGTCAGCATACGCTGGGAGATATCGGGAATACCGCGTCGAAGGGAGCCGAACCGCATCGGTGCATCGGGGGAAAGCGATAGCATCGAGACGACAAGGATCGTCCATTTGTCTCCCAGACGAGCCAGCACGCTTCCCGGGGCGCACGGGGTCAGAACCGGCCCTCGCGGCGTTTCGATTACTGGCCGGCCGTTTATCTCGCGTGGCATTACGCCTCCTGCATTCACTTTCATTGGTTATCTTCGTGTGCCCGAGGACCAAAATTGTGCCGTCTTGCGCGGATTTTCCGATTGTTCCACATGGTAACTACATAAGTTATCAAGGAGAACCAACATGTCAAATACGCCAGAGTTTCTCGTGTTCGGAGCGACGGGCCAGCAAGGAGGAGCGGTGACACGGGCGTTGCTCGAAGCAGGCCGGAAAGTTCGCGCCTTCGTTCGCGACCCACACAGCGAAAAGGCAAAGTCACTTGCCGCGGACGGTGTCGTCCTGGCGGTGGGTGACTTGTTCGACCGCGCATCGATCGACCACGCGATGCAAGGAATCTATGGCGTGTTCAGCGTGCAGACGAGCTCTCCATCCGGATTGCTTACGGATGAACAGGAAGTCGAGCAGGGCAAGTCTATCGCTGACAGCGCGGTGTCCAACGGCGTTGCTCATTTTGTCTATTCGTCAACCGGAGCTGCGGGCAAGGGCCACACCGGGATGGGTCATTTCGACAGCAAGTCTCGCATCGAGGACTATGTTCGCAGCTTGCCAATCGTCACGACAATCACCCGCCCCGCCAGCTTCATGGAGATGATGATGCTCCCGGGAATGGGTTTGAACACCGGCGTTTTTACATATTTCATGCAGCCGGATCAGTCGATGCAGATGATAGCACTCCATGACCTTGGTCGCATCAATGCGCAGATACTTTGCCAACCTGATCTCTATGCCGGCCGGGTCATCGAACTATCTGGACAAGACATCACAGGAAAGGATCTGCAAGACGCCTTTTCGCATGCCGCAGGACGTCCCATTCGCTACCAGCGGTTTTCCGAGGAGTTGCTGAGCAAGAACGACTTTCTGAAACGGCTGACTGTTCTCGTTGATAACGGCGTGGTCGCCGGGATCGCAGACATCGCGGCCCTCGAAAGTGAGTTCGGACCGATGTTGAGGTTGGAGCAGTGGCTTTCCGGCCCAGGAAAAACGTTGTTTGAAAACGCACTCAGCGCGAAATCATCAAGTATCGGACTGCGATGAAGCATGAAACAGCCGGAGGGATAGTTCCCTCCGGCTGCGAAGGCTGCGAAGGCTGCGCGTGTCATGATTTGAGGCGTTGAAACAACCAGTGCGGTTGCCGGGGCTCCTGCCTTGAACATGGAACGACGATTGAAGAGCATGGCTTTCTTCCTGTGGAACGCCTTCGTACTCGGGCGGGTTGGAAGGGCGACACTCGCAAGGTCGGGACCTGTCTTCATTTGACGCGCTGCCACTCGATTCTGATTTCAGTACCTTCCGGCCTGCGGAACCGTTCCGTCATGCGGTCGCCCTGCACGATCAGCATAAGATCATCACGTGTTCGCACGCTGCCGATCCAATTCGGAAATGTCGATCCCTCGACACGGTTTCCGCTGAATTCGCCCTTCTCATCGACGGTGTAGGTGCCGAAGAACCCGATGCTGCGTGACATGGCCATGCGGTTTTCATCGTCCGTCCCCTCGCCGCGAGCATTGGAAGCAAACCGCGGGACGTCCGCGTCGGTCAGAACTTCCACGAAGTGCATGTCGGGAGTGAAGACGAGAAGACCGTTGGGCCTTTCTCCATAGGCAGCGATGTTTTTTCCACCGGGGTCGATCGTCGCCGACATCATGCGCCAGGTGCCTGCGACTTGGTTTTCCGTGGCGGTCTGTGCGAAGGCGGACGACGATATGCTGAAGGCGAGCGCCAACGTGGCTGGTCGGATGGACATGTTGTTTCTTTTCCTGTTCATGAGGTCTGTATTTCCAGACCGCCGCGGTTCACAAATCCTGCCTGTCGGCGGAATCTGCCACGTCTCGCTGTGCCTCAAGGGCGGACAGGCGTACCGAAAGCGCCTTTGAGATAGAGGAATAGGCCGTGCTGCCCAGCGTCAGCCGGAGCGGCGGCTCCTCGCTCTCGGCGACCGAGAGGATTGCGGACACGGTGCGCGCTGCATCCCCTTTAATCTCAAAGCTACCTCCGGTGATCGCCCGGCGAACGGCGCCGGCAGGGGTTTCATCGTAAGCGTCCATCGGTTTCGCGCAGACGAGATTGGCTCCGAAATTTGTGCCGGTTGGTCCCGGCTCGGCGATGACGACGTCGATGCCGAAGGGCGCCACTTCCTGTGCCACTGCTTCAAGGAAGCCCTCGATGCCCCACTTGGTCGCGTGATAGAGGCTGAATCCAGGATACGCGATCTGCCCACCTTCGGACGAGACCTGAACGATCCGCCCGCCGCCTTGCTTTCGAAGACGCGGCAGTGCAGCACGGATCAGATGGATGGATCCGGTAAGATTGGTGGCGATCTGCCGGTCGATATCTTCATTCGTCAGCTCCTCCGCAGCACCGAACAGGCCGTAGCCCGCGTTGCTGACGATTACGTCTATTCGGCCATGCTGCTTAAAGGCTCCTTCGACGGCCGAGACAATGCTCTCCGGCTCGACCAGATCAAGCTGAACGGTATCCAGGCGCTTGCGATATTCTTGCTCAAGTTGCGTCAGCGTTCCTGGGCGGCGGACCGTTGCAATCACCTTGTGCCCCTGGGCGAGTAACTGCTGCGTCATCTCCAGACCGAGCCCGGAGGAAGCGCCAGTGATGAACCATGTCTTTGTCATGTAATTTCCCTCATTGTTTATCTGCGAATGTAGATCTCGAGGATTGGTGCTATAAGATCTTCAATTTGAGATGACGTGGTGAGGATAATTCACGAATGGTACGCCCTAGTCTGAATGATCTTGCCGCCTTTGCCGCGGTGGCCAATCACCAGAGCTTCCGCAGAGCCGCCGACATCATGGGTGTCTCGCGCTCCGCCCTCAGTCACACGATCATCGGATTGGAAGCAAAACTGGATGTCCGCCTTTTCAACCGGACGACACGCAGCGTCTCGCTGACGCATGCCGGCGCACACCTGCTGGCGCGCCTCGACCCGGTTCTGCAGGATCTCGATCAAGCACTCGATACTCTCTCGGAGGAGCGCGGAACCCCAAGCGGCACACTTAGGATTAATGCGAACAAGAGCGGTGCCCGCATCCTGCTCGCAGACGTGGTGCCGCGCTTCTTGGATCTCTATCCCGATGTCGAGCTTGATCTGGTATCGGAAGGCCGGCTCATCGATATCGTGGAACAGGGCTTCGACGCGGGAGTACGTCTGCTGGAAACCGTCCCGAAAGACATGGTCGCGGTAAATTTCGGCGGCGACGTGCGTTTCATCGCCGTGGCGGCACCCTCCTATCTCGACGGCAGAGCAACGCCACATACGCCCGACGATCTTCACGGGCATTGCTGTATCCGCCAGCGCCTGCCGAGCGGAAAGCGCTATCGCTGGGAGTTTTCCAGACGCGGCGCCGAAGTCGCGATTGACGTGCCGGGTAATCTCACCCTCGATGATAGTGATCTTCTCGTGCAAGCGGCGGTGGACGGACGCGGTATCGCCTATGTGCCCGACCATTTCGCGCGGCCGTTCCTGGCGTCCGGCCAGTTACGCACTGTACTTGATGAATGGTGCCCGCCGACGCCAGGCCTGGCGCTCTATTATCCACGCAGCCGACACATTCCGTCACCACTAAGGGCCTTCATCGACCTCCTCAGGAAGGTGGACAGGCAACGATGACAAGGCGACGGCGAATGGCGTCCGCCCCACCAGGTAGATTGAGGAAGACCTGCGGCACCCAGACCCGTTTCGCATCGCGGGCTCGCCCGGTGTTCACGGTGTCGCCGGCTTGCGCCGCAAGATCATGCCGCCATGGTGCAATGTGTTGGCATCGACGAAATCGCCGTCGGCAGTGAAGCCTGTGTCGTCCCAGTACTCGATATGCGTCCCGTCGACTTCGTAACGGCCCTCATAAGCTCGCTCGCGCTGGCCGCGGGCCTCGACATAGCGTCCATTCGGCAGAAGCTCATGGCGAACACCGTTGTCGTCGGTGACCCACATGCCAGCGTATGGATGGTTCGGCTGCAAATTGGCCTCCTGTGCTTCTGCGGATTGAAATGAAAGGGTGGCCGTGATGATGATTGCTGCAAGTGCCTGTCGCATGGTCCTGCTCCATCCATTGAGCGTTGCTGTTCTCGGTTTGGAAGCGATGGCGCACGGATGCGCGGCTATCGGCCGGACGCTCAGGTCTGCCGAACCGCAGGCGTCGGTTATTGCGAACGCGGGGCGTTGTTGTCGACAACCTGCTGATAGGCGACGAGGTCGAGGAAGGCTTCCGCATTGATGACGAGACCGTCCTTCATCTTGAGTATCCAGACGAACTGGTTGCGATAAGGTGCACCCGACGTCGTGGTTGCCGTTCCGTCGAAGCGGATGATGATTGTGTCGCCGTCGGCAAAGATGTCGTGCACCTCCGGCGCGATCGGGGTCGCGAGTCGGCTGGTCAGAGGACGGGAGGCCTTCTCGATGAAGTCCTTCTGGTTGCGATAGGTGCCGGCGACCGGCCCGGAACCATGGATCGTCCAGACGACGTCGGGAGCGAGAAGTTCCCCGAAGACATAGGTGCCTCGACGCCACTTTTCGAAGGCGGCTTCGACGATCGCCCTGTTCCGTAGCTCGATAGCCGCACTGTCCGCGGCCGGCACCTGCGTTGCCGTGGCGTTTGCAATGGCTGTGCCCGGCAGGGCGAGCGACAGCAACGCCAGTGTGATCAGAGCCGTTCGCCTCGCGCCGGGAACCCACTGGCATATAGTAAGAATGGTCATGGTACAGTCCTTTCCTGGCTGCTGAGAGCTTGACGAGACTCATCGACTGGCACTGAAGCTGCGTGCACCGTCGACAGGACTCGTATCCTAGCTCGTATGATCTAAGGTAGGCGTCTCGATGAGATCGGACAATTTGCCCAATGATGACCACTCTGGTAAATCTATCTAACCAATTGCGATCGATCTGAATGGCATTTCCGTTTTCCTGGCGGTCGCCGAAGCGCGGAGCTTTCGCGTTGCCGCGGAGAATCTAGGCGTCACTCGGCCAGCGGTCAGCCAGACCATCCGCCGTCTCGAAGATCGGCTGGGCGTCGCGCTCGTGCGGCGCACGACGCGCAGTGTCAGTTTCACGGAGGCCGACGAACAACTGTATCATCGGGTGGCGCCGGCAATTTCCGAAGTTGGACTGGCGCTCGACACGACGGCGGATCGCGACAGCGCACCAAGCGGCCTGTTGAGGCTGGCGGTGTCATCCATCGCCGAGCAGTTCATCTCCGGGCCGCTTCTGGCGCGTTTCGCGGATACATTTTCCGCCATTCAGATCGACGTGACCGTCACGGACGAGGAATTCGACATCGTCGCGGAAGGCTATGACGCGGGGGTACGTTTGGATGGAATGACCAAGGTCGAGGATGGAATGTCAGCTTGTAAACGCGAGTTGTATGAATGGGATGTTCGAACCGTCGATTTTTCAGCAATACCTACGGTTCGACGATATGATCCGCAGATCACCCTTCGGTACCGCTCGGGACTCCGTTAATATGCGATTCAATCACATCTGGACCCGCTTGGCGATGTCGAGGTTATGATCAACCTAACGCTCAAGGTCGGTAGTAATCTCGGCGCAGAAGTCGACAAATGCCCGCACCTTTGCTGGCGGATGCTTGCGCGATGGATGGAAAGCAAAGAGCGGGAAGCGCTCACCATGCCAGTCGGGAAAGAGGTCGATCAGCGACCCTCTCGCCAATGCCTGCCCGATGCCCCAACCGATCACCTGCGCAATACCGGTTCCGGCGAGGCATTCGTCGAGCATTGTCTTCGGATCAGTGAACGTCAACGGTCCGCTCGTCGGAACATCGATGGTCTCGTCTTCCCGGATGAATTCCCATTCGAACGGCTTCCCGGTGTAGGGATCGACAAACTGCAGACAGCGATGAGCGGTGAGGTCGCGAGGATGCGCCGGACGGCCATGGCGCTCCAGATAGCGAGGTGACGCCACGGTCAGAATTGGTGCTTCTATCAGTTTTCGTGCAACCAGGCTGGCAAAGCGCGGCTGGCCGAACCGAATTGCAAGATCGATCCCCTCTGCAACAAGATCGCCGACATGCTCCCTGGTCACGAACTCGATGGACAGATCGGGATAGCGTTCGCAGAATCCACCAAGCCGGCCTGCGAGCACGAGGGGCAGAAAGAATGGGTCGATATCCACTTTCAAGCGGCCACGCACCGCCGACGCCGAGCCGGACACGACCACTGCAGCGTCCTCGATCGCATTCAAGTGCGGCTTCACCTCTTCATAGAAGCGCCGGCCCTCGTCGGTTAGCGTCACCGAGCGCGTCGTTCGATCGAGCAGGCGCACACCGAGGCGCGCCTCGAGACGGCCAATGGCCCGGCTTACACCGGAATCGGTGATGCCGATCAGTTCAGCGCCTTTGACGAAGCTCCCGCCTTCGACGACGGCCGCAAGCACGCTCACGCCCGAAAGAATCCGTCCATCGAACGACATGCATCAACTCCTGACTTTTGATCAGGAACCATCTGACATAAGCGCACTTAATTCAAGAGCGTTCCAGAGAGATAACGGTCCTGCGCTTTTAAACCTGAAAGGACCCAGTCATGAGCGATCTCAGCCATCCCCGCACGCTCTTCAAAGGCGGCACCATCCTGGCAATGGACAGAACGGTCGGCAATCTTGCCAGCGGCGACCTGCTCGTGGAAGGCGACAGGATAGCGGCCATCGGACCGAACCTCGCCGTCACTGATGCAACCGTTATAGACGCCTCTGACACCATCGTCATGCCGGGTCTGATCGACGCCCATCATCATATGTGGCTTGGCGCCATGCGCCGCATGATGCCGGATGTGCACGACCTCTTTGCCTATATCGATGTGGTTGCCGAAACGCTGGGCTGCCATTATCGCCCGCTCGACATGTATCTCGCCACCCGGCTCACGGCGCTCGCCTGCCTCGACGCCGGCATTACGACCGTCATCGATGCCTGTCATTCCTCCCGCAGTCCGGAACATACGGACGCCGCGCTCGACGCCCTCGACGGCAGCGGCATCCGCGCCTTGCATATGGTCGGCGCCGCCATGGACAAAAAGGCGTCTGCCGCCCACCTGCCGGGCGATCTAAAGCGGCTTGCAGAGAACTGGAACCGGGGCGATGGCCTTGTGCGTGTCGGCCTGTTCGGCCAGCTCAATCTCGATTGGTGGAAGGTCGCCCGCAGCCTTGATATGCGTATTCTGACCGAGTTCATCGGCGATCTCGCCAAGCTCGGCCCGGAATTTGCCGAAGAGGGCGTGCTCGGCCCACACAATATCTTCAATCATTGCACCCGCATTCCGCAGGAGACGTGGCGCCTCTTTGCCAATGCCGGGGTGAACATCACCATCAATCCGCGTTCCGACGCGCTTTTCGGCTTCGATGACGAGAGTTTCGCCTATCAGCAAGCTGTCGACCATGGCTTAACGCCGGCTGTCGGCATCGATCTCGACACCGCCTTCGGCAGCGACATGTTCGGCGAGATGCACGCCCTGTTCTTGCAGCAGCGCTCGGCCATGCGTTACCGCAAATTCCGCGGCGAAGATAATGTACCCGCCCCGATCACCGTCGAGCGCGTCCTTGAGGCGGCGACGGTGAACGGTGCAGGCGCTGCCGGACTTGAAAAAGAGGTCGGTTCGCTGGCGCCCGGCAAGCAGGCCGATATCATCATGGTCCGCACCAACGGGGTCGCCATCATGCCGGTCAACAACGCTGCCGGCACGATCGTCCAAGCCGTCGAGCGCTCGGATGTCGATACGGTTATGGTCGCCGGCAAGATCCGCAAGTATGGCGGAAAACTGGTCGGCACCGATCTCATCAAGCTGTCAGCTGATATCACCGCGTCGCGCGACCACCTACTGGAAAAGAGCGGCTATCGCCTCGGCCGCTTCGGCGCACCCGTCCCCGAAGAAGCAGCCTGAGTCGGTGCCGCCGCTTTTCGGCGGCGCTGCTAGCCCACAAGCTTTTCAGAATGGAGGCTGTCATGTCAGCATCTCTCGTCAATGATGCGGCCGAAGCGAAGGCCGCTCCCGCATATCTTTCCCGCCCTGCCCCAGGGATCATCGCCGCGCTGTTTTGTGGTTATCTCGCGGTCGGACTTCCGCTTCCGGTTATCCCGCTCTTCATCCACGACAAGCTCGGCTTCAACAATCTGGTCGTCGGCTTGGCGATTGGCATCCAATTCCTCGCCACCGTGCTCAGCCGTGGCTATGCGGGACGCTTGACCGATCTCAAGGGCGGGAAGCGTTCCGCCCTGCAAGGTGCCGCGATCAGTATGACCGCGGGCCTGCTCTATCTGGCGGCGGCCATGCCCATTCTCCCGCCAGACGTCAGCCTTGCAATTCTTGTTGTCGGCCGGCTGATTGCCGGTCTTGGGGAGAGCCTCTTCGTCACCGGTTGCGTCTCCTGGTCGATTGCCTCGGTCGGACCGCAGCGCGCAGGCATGTCGATGTCGTGGACCGGCATTGCCATGTTCGCGGCACTGGCCATCGGCGCGCCGGTCGGCATGGCTCTGTATCAGTCTTATGGCCTGGAGACCGCAATGATCGCCTGCATCCTTGCCCCACTTCTCGCAGCCGCTATCGCATTTCGGACGACCTCTTATACGAGCCCGGCAGGCCCGCGTCTGCCCTTTTACAAGGTCATCGGCCAAATCTGGCGCGAAGGGGCTGGGCTGATGCTGCAAGGAGTGGGTCTGTCGGGTCTTACCGCCTTTGCATCCCTCTACTTCGCAGCCCGCCATTGGAACAGTGCCGGTTTGGTCATGACTGCCTTCGGCATCGGCTTCATCTTCGTGCGCATCGTCTTCGGTTCGTTGCCCGACAGAATGAGCGGCTATCGCATCGCATTCTGGTCGTCGGTGATGGAGGCAGCCGGCCAGGCGCTGATCTGGGTGGCGCCTAATGCATGGATGGCGCTTGCCGGTGCCCTGGTCACCGGGCTCGGTTGCGCGCTGATTTTTCCCGCTCTCGGCGTCGAAACGCTGAAGCGAGTGCCTGCCGCCAATCGCGGCAGCGCCATGGGCGCCTTCGTCGCTTTTCTCGATATCGCCTACGGCATTTCCGGTCCGATTGCAGGCACCATCGCCGGACAGTTCGGATATGCAGCCGTCTATCTCTTTGGCGCCACCTGCGCGGTTGCCGGTGCCGCGCTTGTCCAGACAGCCCGCTCTTCACAATCCTGAGCTTTGTTCCACATTGCCTGTGAGACTTACTTACCGGCCCCAAAGGAGATTCTCATGTGCCGCATCTTCATTTCCGGCTCGTCCACAGGTCTCGGCCTTATGGCGGCTGAACATCTAGCCGAACAGGGTCACCAGGTCGTGCTTCATGCGCGCAACCCGGCTCGCGCCAGCGACGCCCGCCACGCCCTTCCGAAAGCGGAGACGGTCGTGATCGGCGATCTCGAGACCATCGCCGGCGCCAAGAACGTCGCCGCCGAAGTCAACAAGCTCGGCCGCTTCGATGCGGTAATCCACAATGCTGCCGTCGGCTATCGCGAAGCTCATCGCCTCACCTCCGATGGACTGCCGCATGTCTTCACCATAAACACGCTATCGGCTTACATCCTGACCGCACTCATCGAACCACCGAAGCGACTGGTCTACCTGTCGTCCGGCATGCACCATCATGCAGATGCCAATCTCGATGATATTCTCTGGAAAAAGCGCCGATGGAACGGATCAGCGGCCTATGCCGAAAGCAAGCTGCACGATGCAATGCTCGCGTTCGCGATTGCGCGGCGTTGGAGAGACGTGTTCTCGAATTCATTGGAGCCTGGATGGGTTCCGACCAAAATGGGCGGCCCTGGCGCGCCTGATGACATGGCGCAGGCTCATCTGACTCAAGCCTGGCTGGCAGCGGGCGACGACCCGAAGGCGGATGTCACGGGAGAATACTTCTATCATCTGAAGCGTCGGACCGCGAACCCGCAGGCTCATGATCCTGCGCTTCAAGACCGCTTCATCGCAATCTGCGAGGATATCTCAGGCGTCACTTTGCCAAAATGATCATCGGCGGTCGGTGCCTTTCAGATCGAGCGCATTCGGCCAATCTCGAGTAACAGTGCAATCAACCCAGACTATGAAGCAAATACGCAGGAGCCGTGATTTGGCGTCAGTTTACTCTTGATTGGATTAGAATTGCGCTCCGCGCAATTAGATCCATAGGACAAGCCTATTCAGAGAATGTCAGATAGTCTGCTGCACGTCACAGCCACGCTTTAATTCTCTCACACAATGATGCTTATTCGTCCGCTCAGCGAGGCCTAAACGGAATCGCCCACCCAATTCTCATGTTCATGGCGTATTCGGATCACGAAAATTGCTCCGTCCTCCTCAATCCGATAGACAATAAGATGGGCTTTGGAGGGATGAATTCTGACCGGCGGCGAAATCTCTTCTCGCTCACGAGCCATTCGCGGGTTAGCGGCCATCAGATCAAGCACAGCGAACAAGTCATCGTGGTAACGCCTAGCCTGGGCGGTTCCGAACATGCGTATACCTTGTTCGGCGATCGCAATGATGTCCTCTTCCGCTTCAACTGAAAGGCTAAAACGCATTACCTGTTGCCGCGCGTTGTTTCTCCGCGCTCGACGGCCGCAGCAAAGAGTTCATTCTTCGACCGGCTACCAACGCCGCTTTTGAGACCGTCATCAACAAAACGTTGCATGGCGGCAATCTTATCGCTGCGAGCTTGGTCCCGGCGAATCAAGTCGCGGACATAATCACTGGCATTCGAATATCGCCCAGTCTTTGCTTGCGCCTCGACCCAATCTTTCATCGGATCGGGAAGAGATACATTCATCGTCGCCATTCGAGCCTCCATAGTAGGAGCAGGTTATGCGATGTTGGCAAAGTTTGTCAAACCGATCATTGCAGATCAGGCACGCAATTCGGCTAGGCGCGATTTCATATACACCCCACCGCGGTAATAATGCGCCCTCGACGGAGTAGACCGCCACTTTCAACAACCCGCTCTTGAGGAGATTAGAACCCGCGGCACCAATCCGCCAAACCTAAGCCTTTGAGATAGGCGTACATTCTCATTCCACATAAAGTCGGTCCCGCGCCACCGCCATTTCGCAAGATCGAAGGACCGTTCAAAAACGGTGTATTCGCAGGCCGAACAGCTTTTCGGAGACAACGACCACGACCACCGTCATCACGATAGACAATGTCGATACTGCCGCCGCCTCCGGAGTAAAGTTCGTCCTGAGATAATCGTATATCTGGATCGGAAGCGTGGCCGTTCCGACATTCTTCAACATGAACGATATGGTGAAGAGGTCGAAGGAGATGATGAACGCGAACAGGCCGCCGCCGATCACGCCGGGCTTGATCAACGGCAGCATGATACGTCTGAACCGCGTGAATGGTCCCGCACCAAGACTGCGGGCGGCAAGGCTCCACGACGGTTCATAGGCTTCCATCGCCGCAGACACGTTGATGAAGACGAAGGGCAGCGTCATGAGCACATGCCCAATCAGCATGCCAGCCATTGTCGCCGTGCCGATTCCGATCGCATAAACAAAGAACAGAAGCGAGATCGCTGTCAGAACTTCCGGCAAGAGCAGCGGCAACAGCATCGCAAGCCGGACACTCTCCTTCCATCGCCCCGCATGCTGCACGTAGAACATTGCAGCCATCGTGCCGATCACACCGGAAATCAGGGTCGAGACGGCTGCGACCCAAAGCGAGGTTCGGATGGCACGCCAGAAGACATCGTTATGGAAGAAGACGACATACCATCGAAATGAGAGCCCTTGGGGCGGAAAGGTCAGAAATGCGCCCGCGTTGAAGGAGGCACCGACGACCACGAGAATGGGCAGCAAGAGAAAGCCGTAAATAATGAGGCAATAGCCATTCAACATATGCTTGGACATCAGCTCATCTTCCATTTCATGCGGGTGAGCCGCGCGAAGATCACGACGATCACCGCTCCGGTGAGGGAAAGTGTCAGCGCCATGGCGGAGCCGAACGGCCATTGGAATGTGTCGATCAGCGCGTCAACGACGCTGACTGCCATCGTCTTCACCCTCAGGCCACCGATCAGGGCGGGGGTCACATAGGCGCTCAATGAAAGCACGAACACCAGAATGCAGCCCGCCTGGATACCCGGCATAGCCAGCGGCAGGATTACGCGCCTGAAGACCGTCAGCTTTCCCGCACCAAGCGAGCGTGCGGCCGACTTCAACGATGGGTCGATCCCTTGCAGCGCGCTCATCAACGGCAGGATCATGAAGGGCAGGAAGACGTGGACGAGCGCAATAACGATGCCGAGGGCGTTGTACATCAGCCCGACCGGGCGATCGATCAGGCCCAAATTCATCAGCGTCTTGTTGATGATGCCGTTATTCCCAAGAAGGATCGTCCACCCGTAACTGCGGATGACAATGCCGACGAGAAGCGGCGACAGCACGAGCCCATAGGCAAGGCCGCGAAACCGCATCTTCTCGCGCGACAGCTGCCAGGCAACCGGAAAGCCGAGAATGAGGCAAGCAAGGGTCGTGACCAGACCGATCAAGAGCGTGTTCGCCACCTGCTGCATGTAGAACGTATCGGTCGCCAACCTGAGGTAATTGCCGACCGTAAATCCGGGCGCATAAGGTGAGCCGTTGGCCGGGTTGCGTAGGCTCATTAGAACGATATTAAGATAGGGCAGAACAAGAAATAGCCCGAGGAGCAATGCCGAGGGCGCGATCAGGAGAAGCGGATAGGCGGATCTGGTGCGGCGTATCATGCGATCGTTCCCGGCACCCAGAAACGCTCGCTGTCGACCTTTACCGCCACGCGATCACCCGGCTGGAAGCGGCTTCGCGGAAAGGTCTGAACGCTCAGCGTTTCGCCGCCTTCGAGCACCAGCCGATAATCGATCAGACTGCCGGAATAATAGCTCTGCGAAACCGTTGCGATGATGCCTGCCTCCCCATCCGCCGCAGCCGCAAGTTCGATGGCCTCCGGCCGCAGCAATACGGGGATGGAGCCGTCGCTTGACGGCAGGGTACCCTTGAGATTCGCCGTTCCAAGCGCGGTTTCGACGACCGACGTACCGTCATCATTCCTCTTCAGGCGGCCGGGCAATGTATTCACCTGCCCGACGAACTGCGCGACTTCCAGGCTTGCCGGTCGATCATAAACATCTGACGGGGCGCCATACTGCGCAATCTGGCCGCCGAACATCACGACGATCCGGTCCGACATCGTCATTGCTTCGGCCTGATCATGGGTCACATAGACGGTGGTGATGCCCACGCGCTTCTGCAGGTCGCGTATGAAGACCCGCATTTCGTCCCGAAGCTTGGCATCGAGATTGGCAAGCGGCTCATCAAGCAACAGGATACGCGGTTCGATGACCAGCGCGCGGGCAAGCGCCACCCGCTGCTGCTGCCCGCCGGACAATTGGCGCGGATAGCGGTCGGCATATCCGGATAGCTGCACCATATCCAGAACCTTGGCGGCGCGGATCTCGATTTCTGGCCGCGAAATCCTGCGCATTTCCAGCCCGAAGGCGAGGTTTTGCGCCACGGTCATATGCGGGAAGAGCGCATAGTTCTGGAATACCATGCCGATATCGCGCTTTTCCGCCGGCACATGCGAGACATCCTGCCCGTCGAAGCGAATGGCGCCGGATGTGACATCCTCGAAACCGGCAATCATCTTCAGCGTCGTCGTCTTACCGCACCCCGATGGCCCGAGCAGGGAGATGAACTCGCCCTGCCTTATCTTGACGGAAATACCGTTGACGGCGCGCGAGGCTCCGTAATGCTTGGTCAGCCCTTCGATGCTCACCTCGGTCATGATCGATCTTCCGGATTGTCTGTGCGGCGTACCGCAAATCTCACTGCGTCAGGGGAGAATGCTGGATCGCCCGAACAAGGCGATCCTTTGTTGCCTCATGAAGAAGACAGAGATCATTTCATGATCTTGGCCCAGGTCTCGGCAAAGCCTGCCTGCTTCTCGTTCATGAAGTCCCAGTCCCAGGTGAGGATCTTGTCCATCACTTCCCCGGAAATCGGCACGTCCTTCTTCAGATCGTCAGGGACGACAATCTTGGCATTGGTTGGCGAGACGAAGAACTGCTTCATCAGCGGCAACTGGCCGTCAGGTGACAGAAGGAAGTTGGCGTACTGGTAGGCCAGATCCTTCTCGGGGCCGTTTGCGAGAATGTTGAGGGTCTGATCGAACATCAAAAGCCCCTCTTCCGGCACGATGACGTCAATGGGAAGGCCTTGGCCGCGCAGACGCGCCACCTCGCCGAAATCGAAGGGAGCGACGACGAATTCGCCGGATGCGATGCCGGTGGAAAGGTTGAAATCGGCCTGGATGACTGGGCCAAGCTTTTCCAGCGCCTTGAAGCCGGCATCTGCATCATATTGATCCTTGCCGAAGATCTTGGATGCCAGCATCAGTTCCATCTTGCCGGCAGTATTGGCAAAATTGTAGAGGCCGATGCGCCCCTTGAACTCCGGGTTGTCCCATAGATCCTTCCAGGCTTTCGGCGGCGTCTGGACCATGTCCGTGCGATAGGCCAGGCCGATCGGCGACACCATGGCCACGGCACCCCAGCCGTCGGTCTTCTTGGCAAGCGGATAGAGATCCGCATAGTTTGGCAATTTCGCCAGATCGAGCTTTTCGAAGAAGCCTTCCTTGCGCAGGCTCGATGCGAATGCCTCATTGGTCATCAAGATCGAATACGGTGGCTTCTGCGGCCCTGCCGCCCGCAGGTTGGCGCTCCAGACACGCCCGTTACCCGCATCCAACGTCACCTGGGCGCCGCTTTTCTGAGTGAAGGCCGGTGCCAGCGTCTGGCGCCAGAACTGCTCCCATGCGCCGCCGAGCGTCGGCACGACAAGTGTCTTCGATTGCGCCCATGCCGGCAGGCCAACCATGGCCGCCGCTGTCACTCCACCCATTCCGGCAAGAACCTGCCGCCTGTTCATGTTCATCATCGACGTTCCCTCAAACTGGTCCTGACTTGGTCATACATTGCGGGGCAGGCGGTATTCCGCTTCTTGCCGTCAGATTTTGCCGAAGGCCTGGCTGGTCTTCAGTGAAATGTAGTCGCCGTAGGTGATCGGCTCGTATTTGGCGGTCCCCTTGGCCGCAAAGGGCGCGAGGCATTCAATCACGGTGTCCCTGGACGGATTGAGGAAGAACGGGATGGACTGGCGACGCGTCGTCCCCTTGAAAGCACCGGGAGGATTGGCGACCCTATGCGGTGTGGACAGCCATTCATCGTTGGACCAGCGCATGAAGGCATCACCGATATTGATGACATAGGCGCCTTCGACATTCGGCGCATCCAGCCAGTCACCCGCCCGGTTTTTCACCTGCAGTCCACCCGGAGAGGCTTCCGAACGCAGGATGGTCATGAAGCCGTAGTCGGTGTGAACGCCGGCGCGGAGTTGCCCCGGAAGCGGGCTCTCCCTCTGCTCAGGATAATTGATCACCCGTAGCGCCGAGAGGTGGTTTTCAAACGCCGGCTCGAAATAGTCCGGGGCAAGGCCTATCGCCTCACAGAATGCCCGGCGCAAATGGCCCGCAAGCTTTTCCATCTCTCTGAAATAGTCCGCAAAGGCCTGTTCCAGCCCTTCCGGCCTTGTTGGCCACAGATCGCCGGGCAGGCGCGGGCCAAAGTTCAAGCTTTCCTTGTAATCGCCCGGCGTCTTGATGCCGAGCGTCGCTGCAAGCGCCTCGTCGGCGATCGGCGAAAAGGCAACGCCACCCTCTATCGAGGTACCTCTTCCCTGCCCGATCTTCCACTCCTGCGGCTCATCGAAGAAATCGCGAGCGAGGTTATAGAGACGGGTTGTTACATCAGCCCTGACGCCGTGCCCCGTAACGAGGAAGAAGCCGGTTCGGCGGCAGGCATCCTCGATGGCAGTGACGACCTTCCGGCCGGCTTCCGCGCCTGCGATGAACGGTGCAATATCGATGACGGGTATGCTGCCCTGCACCTCATCCTGCGCTGTGATCGTCTGCATCCTGGTTGCCTCCTTCCTTGATCGGCGGTGGCGGCAGCACTGAATGGGTGCCGCCGAGCGATATCGTAAAACGGGGTCAGTCGAGCCCCTTGAACGGAGCATCGCGGAACTCGAGATATTCCTTCAGTGACATCTTCTGCAGGTTGCGCATCCACTCCTGCCCATCGCGACTGACATGCAGAGCGGCGATGGCGTGGACGTTGAAATCGAAGGATGTCATCAGGCCAGCGGCGATCTGCTGGTTGTTGATGGAGGACTTGGCGAACTTGATGGCCGGCACGGGCATGCGGGCCAGCTTGCGCGCCAGGTTCTCGGTCTTTTTCCTCAATTGATCGGCGGGCACGATCTTGTTGATGAGATGCATGCGCAAGGCCTCCTCGGCATCGACCAAATCGCCTGTGTACATCAGCCAGCGCACGTCACGGGTGGCCAGCAGCCAGGGCATGAACAGTGCCGGCGGGCCGGAATTGTGCCGCACCTCTGGCTCGCCGAACTTCGCATTGTCGCTGGCAATGGCCAGATCGCAGGCCATCATCAGCTCGAGCGCACCCGCAAGCGCATAACCGTTCACGGAAGCGATGACCGGGATTGGTGCCTTCCAGATGTTGAGGAGCGCCTGGGCGTTCTCCGACATGTCCGCATGCCAGTCCTCGATATCGACATCGTAATCAGCGCCTTGAAGATCATAGCCGGACGAGAATGCGCGGCCCGCCCCCGTGATGATGAGCGCGTTGACATCCTTGTCGGCGACAGCCATGGCGACAGCGCGATCGATTTCGCGCACCGTCGTCTTGTTCATGGCATTGAGCTTTTCAGGACGATTGATGGTGATCGTCGCGAATTTATCGTGTCCGTCCTTCTCGTAAAGGATCGTCTCGAAGGTTTCGGAAGTGCTCATATGCTTTTCCTCTTGGCCGCGTCCTGATCCGGCATCGTTGTTCGTTTCTCGTCATTGGCTGGTGCTGCAAGCAAGACCGCCATCTTCTTTTCATAGCGCTCGATCGACGCCATCTTGACGGGGCCGAATCCCTTGATCTCTTCCGGCAGCCGGGCAAGCGCGACGGCATGGCCGTGTGTTTCGACGGAAAGCTGTCTCGTGAGATCCTCGATCATCGCCTGATAGTCAGCGATCAGGCGCCGCTCCATCCGGCGCTCTTCGGTATAGCCGAAGGGATCCAGCGCCGTGCCGCGCAGGAAGCGCAGCTTTTCCAGAAGCGCGAAGGCCGGGCCGATCACTTTCTGCGGGATGGCGATCTTCGCCGGATTTCCGGTGCGTTTGTCGATCCGCCGCGACAGGATTGGTGGCGCCAGATGATGCTTGATGCTGAAGTCGCCTTCGAACTGCGCTTCTATCGCAGCCTTGAAGCTTCGGTCGCGGTGCAGACGCGCCACCTCGTATTCGTCCTTGTAGGCCATCAGCCTGAAGGCGTTTTTGGCGACGGCCATTGCAAACTCCTCGCTGGCCGTGAGCCTGTTTTCGGCCTGCCGCGCAGCATCGACCAGTGCCCGGTATCGGCGCGCATAGGCGGCGCTCTGATACGCGACGAGAAAAGCCTCACGGCGCTTGATGATCGTGTCGAGTGTCTCTGCGGGCTTGACCTCGGCTAGATCGGCTCCCGCAGCGCTGGCGACGATATCGGGGGAGATCGCCGAGCGACGGCCCCAGCCGAAGGCGGCACGGTTCATCGCAACGCCGGTCCCATTGAGTGCAATCGCCTGATCGATGGAGGCGAGGCTGACCGGCACCAGGCCGCGCTGCCATGCATGACCAAGCAGGAACATGTTGGCTGCAATCGCATCGCCCATCAGCGCCGCACCAAGCTTGGTCGCCGAGACGAGGTGAACGGCATCTTCGCCGGCTGCGCGGCGCAACGTTTTGAGCGTCGCTTCCTGCTGGAAATCGATCGCCGTATTCTGGACGAAAGACGCCGTCGGCGCGAAGTGATTGTCGAGAACGGCGTGCGTACGGCCAGCGCCAAAGGTCGATAGCGCACTGCGACCGGCCGACACCACGATGTCGAAGCCAAGTACCAGATCGCTTTCCCCTACGCCGATGCGGACCGACGACAAAGCGCCAGCCGTCCGCGCCACGCGAAGATGCGAAATGACGGCCCCGTTCTTCTGCGCAAGCCCCGTTTGATCCAGCGTCTGCACAAAAAGCCCATCGAGATGCGCCGCCATGGAGAGGACGGCGCTGACGGTAATCACCCCCGTCCCGCCGATACCGGCCAACAGCATATTATAGGGCTGTGCTCCGATATCCGTCAGAACGGGTAGCGGCATGTCATCGAATGTCGCTTGCTGAGCTTTCGCAGCCGGCTTTCTGATCTTTCCGCCCTCTACCGTGACGAAGCTCGGACAAAAGCCCTTGATGCAGGAAAGGTCGGTATTGCAACTCGACTGGTTGATCTTGCGCTTACGGCCAAACTCCGTTTCCTGGGGTTCGATCGAGATGCAGTTGGAAACGGCCGAGCAATCGCCGCATCCTTCGCAGACCAGTTCGTTGATGAAGGCTCGCTTGTCCGAGACCGCCAGCGCCCCGCGCTTGCGACGCCGGCGCTTCTCTGCCGCACAGACCTGATCGTAAACCAGCACCGTCACCCCGTCGATCTCGCGCAGCTCACGCTGCACCTGATCGAGTTCGTCGCGATGGTTGACCGTGACATTGCGAGGCAAGCGGCCCTGCCAGACCTCCGGCCGCTCGGCGACGACAGCCACTCTCGCAGCCCCTTCGGCCAGCATCTGGCCGACGATACCGGGAACAGAGACCTCACCATCGTGCTTTTGACCGCCGGTCATGGCGACGGCATCGTTGTAGAGGATCTTGTAAGTGGCGTTGACTTTGGCGGCGATCGCGGCCCGGATCGCAAGCAGGCCCGAATGAAAATAGGTGCCGTCGCCCATATTGACGAAGATATGCTTTTCATCGGTGAACTGAGAAAGCCCGATCCATGCACCGCCCTCACCCCCCATCTGGGTAAAGGTCGAGGTGTTCCTGTCCTCAAGCCCGATGACCATCATGTGGCATCCGATACCGGTCGAGGCACGGCTTCCTTCCGGCAGTCGGGTCGAGACACTGTGCGGACAGCCGGAGCAAAAATAAGGATCACGCCTGAGTGCCGGACTTTCCGTCACGCTGGCTGCAACAATTGCCTCCATTTCCCGCGACCGGCTATCGAGATCGTCGGCCTGTGGCCCGAGCACAGCAAGGATGGCCCTCGCGACGGCCACCGCATCGATCTCGCCGACGGCGGACAGGAGCGGCGTGCCCGCCGGCCCGAGTTTGCCGAATACTCTCGGCCTCACATCGGACGGCATGTTGAAGAGCAGAGCTTTGATCTGGTCTTCCATGATCGGACGCTTTTCTTCGATGACCAGCAGCGTCTCGACCTCGGCGGCAAACCGTGCGATCCCCTCCGGCTCGATTGGCCAGACAAGTCCCACCTTGTAGAGCCGGATGCCGAGCTCTCCTGCGCGCCGCTCGTCTATGCCGAGGCGCGAAAGCGCGCCCATCAGATCGAGCCAGGATTTGCCAGTCGAGAGGATGCCAAGACGCGCCTCGGTGCGTTGCCCCTGCCAGATGGTGCGGTCGAGCCCGTTTTGACGGGCAAATCTATGGACGGCAGAAAGCTTGTCTTCCAACCGGCGCTCCATCGCATGCGGCCCGTCAGGCCAGCGAAGCGACAGATTGCCTTGCGCATCCGGATAGACGATCGCGGGATGAGCCGGATCGAGATCGACAGTTGCCGTGCATTCGACAATCTCGGTCTGGCACTTGAAGCCGATCCATGCACCCGAATAGCGGCTAAGCGCAAATCCCAGCAAACCGTAGTCGATATATTCCGCGACGCCGGCGGGCGACAGCAGAGGCACCATGGCCGATATCAGGTTGTGCTCGCTCTGATGCGGCAAGGTCGAAGAGACGGCGCCATGATCGTCGCCAACGAGCAGCAGCACGCCACCATTCGGGTTGGTGCCGACGGCATTGGCATGCCGGATCACATCCATGGTGCGATCGACGCCCGGGCCCTTGCCGTACCACATCGAGAAGACACCGTCGTAACGGACGCCGGAGAACATCGCCGTTTGCTGCGTTCCCCATACAGCCGTCGCCGCCATGTCCTCATTGAGGCCGGGCTGAAAGCGGATATGGTTCTGGTCGAGATAGGTCTTGGCGCGCGCCATCTCGCGGTCGAAGCTTGCGAGCGGCGAACCGCGATAACCGGAGACGTAACCGGCAGTATTGAGGCCCCTTGCCAGATCGCGCTGCCGCTGGATCATCGGGAGACGCACCAGCGCCTGTGTGCCCGACACGAGGATTTTTCCATGATCGACCGTATACCGGTCGTCAAGGCTCGGGCTTTTTTCACTGGGCAATGCGCGGGTCGTCTCGGACAGGTTCAGCATCTACGCACGCTCCGGCACGCCCGGCGACGGCATGTCGAAAACTCGGCCGGGATTGAGAATATTGTTGGGATCGAAGGCGGCCTTCAGGCGGCGCATGGCATTCATCTCGGCGGCACTTCGCCCGAGAGGCAGCCACTTCTTCTTCTCAAGGCCAATTCCGTGCTCGGCGGAAATCGCGCCATCGACACGGATCACGGCAGAAAGAGTTATGTCGGCGATCCGCTCATGATGATGAGTGCGGACAAGAAAATGCAAATTGCCGTCGCCGAGATGGCCGAAAATATAGATCGCGGCGTTCGGATCGGCGGCCGCGATCTCATCGCTGGCAGCATCAAGGAAGGCCTGCATGTTGGACAAGGGCAGGCTGACATCGAAGCCGGAGACGTGGTCCATCGAGAAAATGAATTCACTGGCAGCCTCGCGAAGTTTCCAGATTGCGTGATACTCGCGCAGCGACCCCGAAACAGCCACGTCCATCACGATTCCGCTTTCGTAGCACGCCATAAGCGCCTCAGAAAAACGCTCCTGATCGCCGACCTCGTCCTGTCCCTGCATCTCCACAAGGGCGTACATCCCCGCACCTGCCGCGACAGGTGGCTGAGCACCGGTCAACGACAAAACCCCGTCATAAACATTCGGAAAAATCACTTCGAAGGCCGACAGCGACGAGCCGAGCGCAGAACGCAAATGCTTTAGAAGGGCAATAGCGGCACTTAGCGACGGCAATCCGCAAAAGGCATTCGCTTGCGACCGCGGCTCGGGATGCAGCCGCAAACATGCCCGCGTGACCACGCCAAGCACACCTTCACTTCCGATGAAGAGCTGATTGAGATCGAAGCCTGAATTGTCTTTGTGCAACCCCTTCAAGCTGGTCAGGACCGAGCCATCCGCCAGCACAACCTCAAGGCCCAGAACCTGGGACCGATACATGCCATAGCGCAGGACACGAATACCGCCCGCATTGGTGGCAACATTACCTCCAACCGTGGACGTGCCGCGCGCGCCGATATCGACACCGAAAAACAACCCGCAGCCTGCCGCAGCCTCCTGCACCGATTGAAGCGTAACGCCGGCCTCTGCGATGATGGTGGCGGCATTCTCATCCACAGGCGACAGGTTCACCATTCGCTCAAGCGAAAGCGACACTTCGCCGACATGGGGCTTCGCCCCGCCCGCAAGGCCCGTCCTGCCGCCTTGGACGACGACCGGCTGACCCAGACGATTGCATTCTTCAAGAATAGCGGACACTTCCGCCGTATCCGCGGGCCGGAAAACGATTATCGGGCGCTCACCGCGCTCGTCGGTTGCGTCACCACGGTAGCCATCGCCGACGTCGTCGCCAGCGAGAACCGCCTTACTACCGATCCTTCCATTCAGACGGCGCAGCAATTCTGCATGCCGGCCGATAGGCGCGCAGGCACCTTGGGCGATCTCCGCCCGACCAGTCGATCCGCCCAATTTCGTTCCCCTTGGTTATCTGGATCGAGGGCAGGTTATCGTCTATCCGATATTTGTCAAACCTATATTCAATTTTCAGTGGCGTTTTCGAAAAGGCCGTGGCATCTATGAAATCGAGGTAAGGGCGACAATCGATGACGTTGAAATTTGATGAGGTCGTGAGGGCTGGCATCGCCAAGCAGGTTGCGGAGAACATAAAGTCCGCGATCATGGATGGCCGCCTGAAGATCGACGAACGGCTCCCCACGGAAGAGGATCTCGCGAGAAGCTTCGGCATATCGCGGCCGACCGTGCGCGAGGCGCTGAAACGCCTGGCAGCGCAAAACCTCATCCATTCGAGGCGTGGCCCACTCGGCGGAAACTTCGTCAAGAGGCCGGATCCGGAAGGTCTTTCCAACGCGATCACCGCAGCAGCAACCCTGCTTGTCGGCATCGGCGCCTTCGATATCGATGAGATCATTACGGCCCGGCTTGAGACGGAGACGATCTGTTGCAGGCTCGCCTGCGAAAATCACGGCGCTGCCGATCTGGAGCGAATGGCGGCGGAGATCGAGATCCAGCGCGACGAGACGATCAGTGACGAGGACTTCTGTGCATCCGACGTGCGCTTTCATCGCGCTCTGGTGGATTCCACCTGCAATGGCCCGCTGAAGCTGATGATGTACACGGTGATCGAGTCCTTCATCCCCATCACCAACATGATCGTGTTCCGGGTTCGCGAGCGCCGCAAGGTCGCTGGCTTTCACCGGCAGATCATGGAGGCCGTCGCCAAGCGCGATACCGGGACAGCGACAAGGGCATTGGCGGACCTGCTGGCCTACATTCGCAACAGCTACGCAACCGCGATGGACGCACGCGACAGGTTGAAGGCGCAGCCTTAGACCTGACAAGGCGAACGGCCGATTTCAAGTGTAAGAAAGGGGACGCATGTCCGATACATTCCAGGCAATGGTCATCGACATGGCCGATGGCAAGCCGCAGACCGGCTTCCGCCAGCTTTCACTCTCCGATCTGCCGGATCATGATGTTCTCGTCGAGGTTCATTATTCGACCGTCAATTACAAGGATGGTCTGGCCCTCACCGGCAAAGGACGGATCGCCCGGCGTACCCCCATGGTCGGAGGTATCGACCTTGCCGGAATCGTGGTTGAATCCCGATCCGACAAATGGGCGCCCGGCGACAAGGTCATCGTCAACGGCTGGGGTCTGTCTGAAACAGAATGGGGGGGATATTCGCGATTTCAGCGCCTGAAAGCGGAATGGCTGATCGCGCTGCCCGAAACCTTCAGCCTTTCGCAGGCAATGGCAATTGGAACGGCCGGCTACACGGCCGCGCTTTGCGTCAATGCACTTGAGGATTGGGGCACGATCGCCAACGATGATCGCGAAATTCTCGTGACCGGTGCGGCGGGCGGTGTCGGCTCGGTGGCGATCAGCCTGCTTGCGGACAAGGGATATAAAGTAATCGCATCGACAGGCCGCCCGGAAACGCGGGACTATCTCGGATCGCTCGGCGCGAACGCTTTCGTTGACCGGGCATCGCTTTCAGAAAAGGGCAGCCCTCTACAAAAAGAGCGCTGGGCCGGCGTGGTTGATTCCGTCGGCTCGACGACGCTCGCAAACGCACTTTCACAGACCGTCTACGGCGGGGCGGTTGCTGCCTGCGGCCTTGCGGGGGGCGCAGACCTGCCGGCAACGGTACTCCCGCATATCCTGCGCGGCGTGGCACTGCTTGGCATTGATTCCGTTATGGCGCCGATGCCCAAACGCATCCGAGCATGGCAGACCCTAGCCGAACATCTGAAAGCGGAAAGGATCGGAACATTGGCGAGGATCGAGCCCTTCTCCAAGCTTCCGAGCCTCGCTCAGGATATCGTCGAGGGCAAAATCAGGGGGCGTGTCGTGGTGGAAATCGCACCGTAAGGCCCAGCGCGATCTAACGATACGCGCCATTCCCATATGTCACGCCAAGAATGAGCAGCCGTTGCAATCCGGCTCGGCGCCGTTCGCCACTTTGAGTCCCTTCAGCAACAACTTGTCCTAAAGTGTTCGATCAAAGGGCACGACACGAGATTTCACTCGCCAAGCTGCAGCGAAGCAGTCACCGTTCATCAAAGCGGCGACCAGCCTTAAGGAAACGCGATGAACCGAGATAATCCTATTGCGCAAGAAACCCGAAAAAAGGTCTCAGACCCCTACGACGTAGCCTATTTCGCAAAGAAGCACGGAATAAGCCCTACTGATGCCGCTCGGATCGTCAATCTCCATCGTTCCGACAGAGATTCCGCAGATCGGGCGGCATATCATCTGAAAGACACCCTCTGATTCGCCTTCTTTATCGGCGCCCTTGTTGACATATGGTTGCGTCAACATAGCCTGTCCAACTGCCACCGCTATGGCGACCGATCAAGGACATCGCGAACCCGAACGGTCAGATCTTCGAACGGCTTTGGCGGCCAAGCTCGCTTCTGACGCCAAGGGCGAACTTCGACCATAGGGATCATGCACTGACGAGGTCGCCCGTCACTCAAGGTTATGACTTCGTCCGGACTTTGACGCTGAATACCGTCGCGAGCTTCAGAAGGCTTCCGACAGATCGGCAGCTTACTTGATTTAGGCCAACGACGGATCTTCAAATTCCCAGGGATGTTTTGAACAGGGCGATCATTTCGGGAAGCAGGCCCTGCAGTATTCTTAACGGCCGAGTGTAATCCGGCCACGCCCCTCTTTCAGGACTATGGACGACCCATGCGCTCGCGAACGGTTGGCGAGATCCTCAATCATCTGCGCCGCCAAATCGACCGGCGCAGGTTCCGGCGATACCCTTTCATGGTAATTGCGCTCGTGTAGCCGATCACCACCGATGACAATAGGAAGCAGGTCGATTGTCTGCAGCCGTGCATCGGCATCAAAGTGACATGTTGCCACCACGCTTTTCCAAACATCCGGATCGGTCCAAACAACCTCGCCCGCGTCCAAATGGAACAGGAAATTCCCGAGCCCGAAGAAGATCGGTGCATCGCGATAGATTTCCAGCGCCTGCAGCACCGGCGCACCGTGGCTGACGAATGTGCCGGCGCCGGCGTCGATGCAGGCATGAGCGAGGGTCTGGACCCACGCCGGAACCTCGCGCCAGCTGGGCTCCCAGTGGTGATGGTGGAGATAGGCGATGACGAAAGCGCCCTCGGCGGCAGCCTTGCGGATTTCCGAGAGATGGAGTTCGAGGCTCGCCTCGTCCACGAGGATGCGGCGCCTGTTTTCAGGTGCACGACGAAACACCGTTCCATAGAAATCAATCTCGTCCGCGGAATCGAGAGCCCGTGGATCTTCCGGTTGAGCATAGTTGGCCCGTTCCATGGGGCTGCTCTGGAAGGTTTCCTGAATGGAAGCAAGGCCAGCAAAGGCCGCGGCATCGACTTCGAACAATCGCGAAACGCCGAGTTGATTCACGCCTGGTCGCGCGGCACGTTTGGGGGTCGCATCGGCCGCGTACATGTTCGCCGGTCCCGGCCCGGCATCAACGGCGACGAGCGCCACCGACCGGTTGCCAAACATTTTAGTTCCGGCCCGCCGCGCGTCGGTCGCGTCGACACCGGTGCCGGCGTGCAGAAAACCTCGCGCCTCCACCTCCTCCAGGGTCGATAGAACACCTGAAGGCCCAAGATCGAAGGCATGATTATTGGAGAGGGAAAGTACGTTGAAGCCGGTATCCTTCAGCGCATCCAGAACCACGGGATCGGAACAACCGAAATAGGATCCTTTCATTGGCCAACCGCCATGCCGCCCCAGGATCGTGGTCTCCAGATTGGTAAAGGCGATATCGGCCTGGTGGATCAAATCCCTGATCTCAGCAAAGCCGCTATCAGCGACCTGGCGGATGTCGCGATGGATGAGGGATTGTCCAGTCAGGACAAGCGTGAACGGTGAAGACATTTGGTAACCCTGAAGAGAAGAGAATGGGCGGCGGCCTCCTCGGACCGCCGCAGCTTTTAGGCGCACGCTACTTCGCCAGTTGCGGCGCAATGTCCATGCCGAACCATTTCTCGGCGATCCTGCTAATGGTCCCGTCCTTAATGCTGGCTTCGAGCGCGCTGTCGAAATCGGCAATCAGGTCGGTATCTTCCTTGCGAAGGCCGATACCGACACCCGGCCCCCAGGTGCCGCCGGAAAGTTGCGGCCCGAAGAAATCCGCCTGCTCGCCATCAGGCGTTTTGAGAAAGTCTCGCCAGACGAAATAATCCCCCAGGCCTCCGTCGATGCGCTGGGCGACGAGATCCAGCTTCAGGTTCTCCTGGCTGTCATAGCTGCGCACCTCGGCGACATCGCCGAACAACTCCTTGACAACGGCTTCCGAATTCGACGATCGCAGCACGCCGAGTATCCGGCCGGTCAGGCTCGCTCGCAATTTTGCAACCGTCTCTTTTGCCGAAGCATCCATATTCGTCAGGTTGAGCTTGGCCTTCGTGTCGCCTGGCTGCAAACCGACATCCCGTCGCATGACGATTTGGTTCGGCCCAACGGCATATGGCGCGGAAAAAGCTATCGACTTCTTGCGCTTTTCCGTAATCGACATGCCGGCCATGATCGCATCATATTTCTTTACGAGCAGGCCGGGAATGATGCCGTCCCAATCCTGGGCGACGAATTTGCATTTGAGCTGCATGCGCGTGCAAAGTTCCTGGCCGACATCGATGTCGAAGCCAACCAGCGCCCCGCTCGCATCAATGAAATCCCATGGCGGAGACGCGCCTTCGGATGCGATCGTGATCGCCGTTCGCTGCTCCGCATGGGCAAGCCCCGCGCCCAGCAAGACTGCGGCAAAGATGAAGGTAAGCTGTCGTTTCATGCTCATTCCCCTTGTTTCTGGTTATGCTATGAAGGACGGGTGCGATAAAGTCGTGGGAGGTTGTCTCGGAGCCCACAGTTCAACCCTGTCGCATCCGTCTCCCAGGAGGATGCGACATCCGCCAGCGTGATGCGGGCATCGCCTGAACGACCGAGCAGCACGACTTCGTCCCCCAGTTCAGCCTCCGGAATACCGGTGACATCGATGCGCAGATGTTCGAGATGGATAGGTGGCACAACCGGCACGCGCTGCCCTCTGACGAGAGCCGTGGCCGTGGACCTGATGGCGCGCGGCACCCCGTGACCCCAGCCGATGCCAAGCACCGCCATGCGCATGCCGGAATGGTATCCTGGCAGCGCGGGAGGAAGCCCCATGCTGTCGTCGCAATCCTTCAGCGAAACGATCCGCGCCTTGATCGCCGATAGCGCCGGAATCGTCCGAATGCGTCCGCCTGACGGCGAGCCGGCCAGGCCGAAGAGAAGCGCGCCGGGGTCGACGGCATTCATGTCAAGTTCGGGATGGCGAAGCATGCTCTCGCTACTGGAGACCATGACGGTTGCCGGCAGTCGCCCGATCGCCGCTAGCCTGCCGAGCAGCGGTGCGAGCCGTGCCACCTGTCCGGGCGCGGAGGAACCAGCCTTGCCGAATTCGTTGAGATGGGCGTAGAGGCCTTCGACCGTGACCGCTGATTGCTGACTGCACAGCTCCAAAAGATGCTCAAGGCGGGAAGGTGTTTCGCCTGCACGCCAGAAGCCGAGATCGATCTTGATGAAGAGCTTGAGCGGAATACCAGTCGAGAGCCATCTTTGAAGATCCTCTTCGCCCGATACCGTTATGGTCAGGTCGAGGTCCCGCACCAGGCCGGCTGCATCAGGGCCGATACCAGGGTACATCAGGATCGGCACAGCGGGTGCTGCCTCGCGCACGGCTAGCGCGTCACGGATGGAGACGACCCCAAATGCGTCGACACCTTCAGCCGCCAGGATGGCGGCGGCCCTCCCGACGCCGCATCCATAGGCATCCTGTTTCAGGCAGGCAAAGATCCTTGTGTTCCGATCTACGGCCGCCCTCACGGCGCGATAGTTGGTGGCGATGGCCGAGAGGTCGATCTCACGCCAGGCGGTCGCTCCCACCATCATCATCCGGTCCTGACTATTGTCCATGGCGCACCTGCCTGAAAAACACCTTGTCCGGACGAGTCTTGACCCGCGGAGCACCGGCCAAATGGCCTTCCAGTCGATGGAAGGCGCTGGTGACGCCGAACGTAAGGGCGAGATAGAGCAGGCCCGCAGCGATGAAGATTTCGTAGGGGGCAAACGTTTCCGCAACCAGTTTCCGTGAGAGGCCGGTTATTTCCAGGAGGGTCACGGTGCTGGCCAGCGAGCTTGCCTTCAGCATGCCGATCACCTCGTTGGCATAGGACGGCAGCACGCTCCTGAAGGCGATAGGGAAGACGATCCTGCGTTTGATCTGCAAGGGCGTCATGCCGATGGACTCGCCCGCCTCGACCACCCCGGGGGAAACGGCCTGTATGCCGCCGCGAAAGATCTCCGTGGCATAGGCAGCACCGTTGAGGGCCAAGGCCAGCAGGCAGCACCAGAACGGTTCTCTCAGAAGGATCCACGCCACGCTCGAACGGATGAAGCCTATCTGTCCCAGGCCATAATAGATGAGAAACAGCTGGACGAGCAGCGGCGTGCCGCGGAACACATAAGTATAGGCCAACACCGGGAGGGACAGCCACTTTGCGGGGGATGCCCGCAGGAAGGCCAGCGGGACCGCCAGGACAAGCGCAATCACAAGCGATGCGAATGTCAGCAGCAGTGTCAGCGGTATTCCCCGGCCAAGCGTGAGAATGCTGTTGATAAGAAGGGTGATATCCATCTTGCCGCTCCTCAGTGGCCGGGGACGGCAAAGCGCCGCTCAAGCAAGTTGAAAGCAATCAGCGCAATGGTGGTAAGCAACAGATAGAGAGCCGCAGCCGCAAGATAGAATGTCAGCGGTGCCCGCATCGAACCCGCGCCTATCGACGCAACCCGCATGATGTCCGTCAGCCCCACGATTGAGATCAGCGAGGTCTCCTTGATCAGGGAGATCCACTGATTGGCGAGCGCGGGCAGCGCGATGCGCATCATCTGCGGAAGGATAACGAGGCCCCAGACCTGCCATGGATGCAGGCCGAGCGACCGTGCCGCCTCGACCTGTCCCGTCGGTATGCTGAGAACCGCCCCGCGAAAGATCTCGGCCATGTAGGCACCGGAGACGATGGTGAGGGCCACGACGCCCGCCAGGAAGGCATTGATCTCGACATATTGGCCGAACAGGCTGCTGACGGCCACCGTCCCCCGAAATAGATCAGCAGGATGACCAGAAGTTCCGGCACACCGCGAATGATCGTCGTGTAGGATCCGATAGCAACACTCAACCACCTCAACTTCGAAAGGCGGCCGGCGGCTGCCAGCAGTCCAAGTGCTGTGCCTAGCATGGCGCTGACAGCAGCCAGCTCCACAGTTGTCTTGAGCCCCGCGACGAACTGGATCAGGAAGCCATCCATAGGAAACCCTTCTAGTTATGCGCAGCCAGGAAGCCGCGAAGGCGGCTTGACGCCGGAGAAGAAAAGAACTGCGACGGAGGCGCTTCCTCCTCGATCAACCCCCGATGCATGAACGCCGCCCGCGTCGAAACTTCCCGCGCGAATGCCAATTCGTGGGTCACGATCACCATTGTGCGCCTTTCGGCTGCAAGCTTTGCCATCACGCGCAAGACCTCTCCGACGAGTTCAGGATCAAGTGCCGATGTCGGTTCGTCGAAGAGAAGAACCTCCGGCTCCATGGCCAGCGCCCGCGCGATAGCGACGCGCTGCTGCTGGCCGCCCGAGAGATGGTGAGGATAGGCCCCCGCCTTCTCCGAAAGCCCTACCTTCGCAAGATAGCGGCGCCCGTGATCGGTGGCTGTAGCGCGGCGAAGACCCTTCACGAGAACCGGACCTTCCGTCACGTTCTCGAGCACCGTCTTGTGGGGCCAGAGATTGAAGTTCTGGAACACCATGCCGATCGAAGCCCTCACTCGTCGTACGTGCCGATGATCGAGGATGCGGGGAACGTCGCCCGGCCGCATTGCAGGACGGATCGGGAGCCGCTCGCCATGTATCCAGATCTCGCCTTGATCGGGAATGGCCAGGAGATTGAGGCATCGAAGGAGAGTGCTCTTGCCCGACCCGCTGCTGCCGAGGATGGAGACGATTTCGCCGGTGCGCACGTTTAGATTGACGCCGCGCAAGACCTCAGTATTGCCGAGGCGTTTCTTGATGCCTTGCGCAGATACGCCGACTTCCGGCACGATCCTCTCGATTGACATCACGCGCTCCGCACCGAGGAGACGATGCTGCTTGAGCAAATCACAGTTGCGATTGGATATAACTTTACCGTTGCTGCGCGCATGGAGCGGCACCATCCTATTGGCTTTTTGACATGGATACGGCGCTGGCCGCGGCTGCGTTGACCGTCTCTCTGTCAACTTCGAAAGGGAGAATTGCCTGAGATCTATGCAGCGGTCAATTTATAAGCAAAAATACTTTTCGATAAGTATAGCTTATAGGACGGCTGAATTCGGGGCGCTTCCCGCGAGCCGATATAAGCTTAAGTTTTAATATCGGCCGCACGAACGGGGAGTTTAGCCATGGTCGAAATCGCGGGGACGGGCATTACGCTACGCCAGCTTCAAATTTTGCGGGAGGTCGTTCGCACAGGATCGGAAAGAGCCGCGGCGAAGGTGCTCGACATCACCCAACCGGGGGTCAGCCAGCAGGTCAAACTGCTTGAGAAGCTGCTTGGCGTACAACTCTTCATACGCGACAGGGGCAGGCTGGTCCCGAGTGCCCAGGCGATGGCGCTGTTTCGGGATACCGATGCGACTTTTGCCCAGATGGAGCGGATCGCCAAAACGGTGACATCGCTTCGAGGCATTGACAGTGACACCATCAGCATCGCGGCACCCTACGTCTTTTCAATGAGACTGCTTCCCGACGTTATCAAGACATTGCGATCACGACAGGCGATAACTTCGGTTCAGCTTAGGTCGGGAAACTATCGGGAAATCATCGACCATGTCCTAGAGGGACGTGCGGATATTGGTCTGGGACGGCTGCCGCTGGACGACAAGATCTTCGAGTGGCGCCCGGTGGCAACGGCGACCAATGTCTACATCTTCCATCGTGGGCACCGGCTCGCGCAGAAGGATATCATTAGACCTGAGGACTTGATCGGCGAACCTCTCGCCGATGTAGAGCCTCAGATGCAGTCGCATCATATGAACGAAAACGCGATGCGCTACATGGGTGCAGAGCCCAACCTGGCGATCCAGGTCGATGTCATCGGGCAGGAAGTCAACTTCGTAGCCGCGGCGCTGGGCATAACAAGTAGCAACACTTTCGCCGCCCGCCAGTTTGCCGCCTTCCCTGTCGAGATCCGCCCCTTTGAGCCCAGTGCCCTCTATCACTACATCATCTTCTGGCAAAAGGGCCGACGCCTCAGTCCGGTTCTGCAAGATGCCATTGAGATCACTGTCGAATGCGCCACGGCGGGAGATACTTCCGTGCCAGAAGAATCTTTAAACGGTTGAATCTGGAGCGACGATCTTAATGGGAGTTAAATCGACGACCGTATTAAGATGAGTCGCGCGCTTGAAATTCCTCCTATTGGCTATAGGCTTGGAGGATATAATCGACTCCCCGCGATGGCAATGGACCCGCCTTGCAGGATTTTGGCCACCTCATCAATCGACAAAGACGCTTGAATCGCAAACGTCAACGTAGGAGCCAGAATTTTCGGTCAAACGGCGGTCCCACCTAGCGAAATTCCGAGACTTCACCTTCGGTGTAGCGATATATAAGCAGGCTCATAGATCTCCGGCAGCTTCATTACGATCCGCTCCCTCGGATACGGCGCCCCGAACGTCGCCTGGATGAACTCATCGCCGCGACTTTAATCCTTGCGCAGATCGCGGCGGCCGCTTCGGGCTTCCAGGTGCCAGCAGAGTATCAGCAACTTGTCGCGATTACCTCAACACGGGTGAAGTTTGGGCCTCGCCTCTATTGACCTCGTCAGGCGGCAGTCTATCTTCAACGTCTTGGGAGAAGACAGAGATGTTGGCGCAAGACGAATTCTCAATAGGCCCCTATGCGCAGTTAAATCACGGCGAACGTCTCCACCGCGTCGATCTTCTTGCAGCTACGATCTCAAGGCTAGCCTTCGATGTTGCCGAAATAGGCGATTCTGTCACAGTAAGATCGCTTCTTGATATCGGCTGGATGCTGAAGGTCATGCGTGAGGATCAGGCAGCGGATTGCAGTTCTAGCAATCTGATCATCGACAATGCCGTCAGGTTGGTACGAACCATAAAAGCGCGTTGCCAAGAACACTTCAGTGTGCGGACCATTCATTGACCCTTCCCCGGCGTTTAAGCCGCCTTGCCCAAACCAGTTTGACAGCTCTTCCCGATCCGCCGCTACCAACTTGCCCTTCCCCGATCGGCATGGAAGCTTGCGCAATGGTCTATAACTGGACGTGAACGTTGATTATAGCCGGCCCCGAAGTCCGGCTGATTCCGCTCAGCTATATCAAATCCTATCTGCGGCGACAAAAGAACGACACCGCCGCTATCTGCAAAGCTGTGACACGGCCATTCCAGCGCTTCGGCCCCGCGGCAAGATCGCCCCGGTGTCAGTGCATTGGACGGAAAAGGCGCGAGGCAAGTCGTGCCGTGTTTGAGACCACTGATAACAGCACTGACAGTTTATCTTTGGAAGATACGATCGCACACGTTGCATACGCCCTAACGTGTATAGAATATAATATCAATCGCATGAATACGTTGTTGACGATATACGGAGTGAGGCTCTCGACAATCACCAGTTGACTCGGATGCCGACGGTACCGGCAGTTGCGGTCTTTTGGCTTCGGCTATCATCGAGCGACCAGCGATGGCTGGCTTGGCCATAGAAGCTTACATTCTGACTCACGCGCGCTGTCAGGCCACCGCCGACCTCCAGCGCCGTATCGCCGAAGCGCGTCTCGATGACTGGCGAGGATTGTCCAAAGAGCGTGCTGTCATTGCCGGAGAAGGTATGCCAGAAGTTAACGCGCGCATAGGGTTGCCACAGCGTCCCCGCTTCGTCGCGCTCTGTGTATTGCAGCCGCGCCCCAAGCCTCCCATTGAAGGCCGTACCCGCACTCCAGTCCACACTCGAATACTGGTCTCGAGACCGATCCACCGACAGATCCTGGTAGATTATTTGCGCTTGTGGCTCGATTAGCCAACCATCGCCTTGTCCGAAGCGGATTGGGTAGCCTGCCTCGAGCGACGCGGTGTATGCCGTCGCATTGGTCGAGATTCCAGCACCATAGAGGGATGTGGCTGTCGCGTCGTACCAGCTCCCCTGGAGCACGGCGTCAACATACCAACCTGTTGGGCCGAAATGCGTCCAATAGGTGCCTATCGACTTCCCATTCATCCGCAAGCGGCCGACCGCCAGGTTTTGCTCCCCCGGCGTGAAGCTGCGCAGCGAAGGAGAGTCATAGTCCGAGTAGGCGAAATACACGCCCGCGTGGTCACGGTGACCGCTATCGGTCGTCCGGCGTAGGACGTCGAAACCTGTCTGGAACCCAGTCAGATCGCCATCCCCCTTCGCGTCGACGGTTCCGTTCCAATGATTGTTCACTCGCTGCCCAAACACCCGACCCCAAGCGCCGTTCGCATAAGCACGCGGCTCCAGCAGGCCGCGCAGGTTCTCCTCTTCACCGACGCGCTCGTGCAGTGTTCCCAAAGTCGAAAGGCCCATCTGCCGCGCGATCGAAGGTATCGGCGCATAAAGCGCTACTTCCGGACGGTAGAGCGGGATCTCTGGACCCTCCGGCGTTGTTGGGTCGGAGGATGTACC
Source organism: Rhizobium sp. 11515TR (assembly GCF_002277895.1). Lineage (NCBI taxonomy): Bacteria > Pseudomonadati > Pseudomonadota > Alphaproteobacteria > Hyphomicrobiales > Rhizobiaceae > Rhizobium > Rhizobium sp. 11515TR. The sequence continues at coordinate 430,241 of NZ_CP022998.1, forward strand.
GCTAAGATGGGACCGGAGGAACCATTCGTTTGGATCCGTGCTGCCGCCGCGGAAAAGCTGGTACTCATAAGCGCCGGCGGCCACACGCTGACCGAGCGTGAAGGCGTCGGCCGTAGTGGTGCCGCCATTGGTCACCTTAATCAGCGGAATACCGTCCGCCACCGTCTGCGCTCCCGAACCGCCAGTATTGTTGACAAGTACCGAAGTTGTGCCGCTCGCCTGGCCACCATCGATGACCAAGAGGTTACTCGGCGAGTTGTCGGCACCAAGATAGGTATTGAAGCCGATGCGGCTGCCCGTGCCGCCAGTGTACTCGCCAACGGTCAGCGTGCTGTAGGCTGCTGGCCGCGACAGGAACTGTATGAAGCCGGCATTCGCAACCGTGCCGGTTGCATTGGAATCTCCGGTGACATTCCAGGCACTGCTGGCATCGATTGCAACATTGGTCGCGTTCTGTGCCAGGCCGGTCCAGAGGCTGCCCTGCGTTAGCGCTACGTCAGCGGTGTTCCCTGCGTCTGCTAGGAGGTCCCCTGTCCATTGCGACGTAGTCAGGTTGGCAGTGGCAGTATTGCCCGGGCCAGTCAGGACCAGATTGCCGGTCCAATTACTGTTGCTGAGCTTGTACGTCAGGGTCGAAGGGTCGACGACGACGTCGCCAACGAGCGATGGTATGTCAGCAATGTCCAGCGTCAGATTAGCCGGAATGCCTGCAGCGTCCTCAGTTACCTTCGCCAGTAAGGGCCGGCCGTTTATCGTGGCAGGGGTGATCGCTGTACCGCCGCTGATCGAGACAGTGCCGGTGCCGCCCTGGGCGAGGACGATCGCCCCATTGGCGGCGCTCAAGCTGCCGCCTGTGACCGATATGCTACTCGGTGCATTGCCGGCGAGATAGATCGCCGACGATCCTGTGCCGCTCACCGCGACCGTGGTGCCAGAGGCGGCGAGCGTGCCGCCATTGATGGCGGCGATACCATGTGCGGTGCTGCCAGTGGTATCCACCGAGCCGCCTGCAATCTGCACGACGCCCGCATCGCTGGCCTGGACGCCGGAAGCGCCGCCGCCGGCAGTAGCAATTGCAGTACGAGTCAGAGTAATTGTGCTGCCGGCATCCTGCGCAGATGCGCCAAGGGCGTTCTGCCCCTGCGTGGCGACCGTCACATCCGTCGCAGCGATCGCGCCGCCCGCCATCGCGTGCACGCCTATGGCGTTGGCGTTGTTGGTGGTGACCGAGGTGCCGGAGAGGGTGATGCTGCTACCGGCGTCGGACGCCCGGACACCGTCGGCACCGCCAACAGTGGCGGTATCGGCGCCATTGGTCGTGATGGCGCCGCCAATGATCGAGGCCGTAGCGCCCTGACCGACTCTCACACCGATCGCGCCGCCGCCATTGGTGGTGATCGTGTCGTTCTCGGCCTGCAGCCGGCTGCCGGCTCCGTCCACATCGACGCCGTGGGCCTCTATGCCTATCTCGTCATCCGGGTACTCGAGGACGGGAGGGCTGCTCCCGGTCACCCGGTATCCGGTGGTGATCTCGCTGCCGGTCACAATGACCGTGCCGGCGCCGTTGACGAGGACGCCTGTGCTGGAAGGGCCGGTTGTGCGATTTATGGTGTCGGTCAGGGTGACCGTGCTGCCCGACCCACTCGCCACCGCGCCGGCGGAATTGGGTTGATAGGTGAAAATGCCGTAGCCCGAGAAGTCGATCCTGCCCCCGGCATCAGCCCATATGCCCGGGCTGTTCGCACCATAAGTGGCGGAACTCGCACCGTTGCTGACCTGGATGCTGCTGCCGACGCCTCGGGCGAGCATGCCCGGGGAATTGGCGATGACGGTGCCTCCGTAATAATCGCCTGTTGCGATCGCGCCGCCGTTGACGGTGATCATTCCCCCGCCGGTGGCGAACAGCCCGGTGCTGCCGTTGCTTAAGATGTTCACGTACGTGTTGTTCAGGGTAAGACTGCTGCCGGCCCCCGAGGCAACCGCGCCCGGGGCGTTGTCGCCGAAACTGAACGTGTTCAAGTTGTTGAGAGTGATCGAGCCCCCGACATCCGCGAAGACGGCAGAGGCGCCGACGCCGTAGGTCGTGACATCGGTGCGGGTCAGCGTGATCGCCCCGCCGTTGGCAGCATAGGCCCCATACGAGTCGTCGCCGTAAGTGTTCACCCCGCTATCGGTCAGCGTGACGCTGCTGCCCGTCCCAACCGCCCCGACGCCATAGGCGCCCGCGTCATTCGTGTAAATGGACGTATAACTACCGGTGATCAGCCCCCCGCCAGCGGCATAGAGACCATGGCCGCCGGTGCCATAGGTGTTGATCGACGCGCCATCCACGGACGTGCCGGTCAAGGTAATCGTCCCCGCGTCGGTTGCGCGGATGCCATAGCCGTTTCCGGTTGCGGTGAGGTTGACGGAGGCACCGCTATAGCTCCCTGTGCCGGAGACATCGACGACAGGCACAGGGCCAGCACTTTCTCGTGTGGTGAACGCAGGATCCGAGCAACCGCCGGAGGAAATGTTGACTGCGGCCGGCGCGGCCGGGGCACATTGCGCCAACGCCTGAGCCGAGGGCAAGAGCGCCGTCAGCAGGGCCGCCACGGTAGCAGGACGGCAACTGATGGAGCTCATTAACGCCTTCTTCCACGGTGTTCCTATCCGAGCACTGAGGCTGGGAAAATCAATGTTCGTCTTCGAACGATCGACACGCAAGCGCTGTACTCCCCCCTACACGAATCATCCCAAGCTAGAAATGGGATGACAATACCAGAAGATTGAGATACGCCACAGCGGCTGTATCTCAATGGCAGGTTAGCAACCGGAGATGGATCAGCTTCTCCACGATCGGCTACAGCGATCGCACGTTACCGGGGCCCTTATCCGAGATCGAAAAGGGGATCGCATGATCGCGGCTACTCTTTGCAGCATTTGGCTCTCAGCGATCGCACGCGATCATATGGTGCTTACGCTCTTGAAGAGAGCTGAACCAGCGACCGGCGGGTTTGGGTTGACATTAGCCTTTAATCTCCGCCAACTTCCCGCTGTTTTTTAAGAAAAGACGCACCCTTGATTCAATCAGAAAATACGTACCCGATAGGGACCCATTGCGGAAAGAAAACGGCCGGGGAGCGGCACCTTGGCGAAGTGCGGATAAAAACGACTAATTGGCCGTTCGAAACAATGCCAGAAGGATTTGGGGTGACTGGTTTGCGATGTTGAGGGATACCGTACTAAGCTGTTGTTGCACTTGAATGGCGGCGAGCTTTGCACTCTCTTTTTCCATATCCGCGTCAATCAGCCTGCCAATCCCTTTCGATAGTGAGTCCTGCAGATTTGCGACGAAATTGCTCTGCATTTCCAATCGCTCGCCCATCGAGCCCAGCGCGGAACCGGCTCGAACGGCTTTTTGATACATTTGCTCGACGCCGCTGATGTAATTGTCGAGATCCGCGGAAGGATTGGTCACATCGACATCCACAATGTCGAAGTCTGGGCCTGATCCAACGTTATCTTGGATATTGCTTATGACAAAATGCGACTGCATGCCGGCTTTGTGCCAAACATCCGGATCAATCTCGAGCTGTGTTGCAAAACCGTCGTCGGTTCCGATAATCCCCAAACCACTTAGCGCATAGTTCATCAAAACGCCCATGTCATGTCCCGGATTGACGATCCCATCATCCGTTCCGAGGGCGGCATCAACCATGGAGCGCGTCACCGTTATCGTCGTCTTCGGATTTCCCTGGATGGATATGTCGAAGGAAAACATATCGTCTTTCTTTAAACGGAAGCTTTGCGTTTCCCAGAAGCCCAGGGCAGCGTAATTGTTCTCGACTGAGCTAAGAAGGTTTTCGAGGCCGCCCGCCGCGCCAGACGGAAGGGTTGAGTTGAGATTTGACAACGAAAGGCTCGAACCGGGGAGTCCGCTGGTTTCCCTCGACGACAGCTCAAATTGATTAGGCACACTGCTGGTCCAGGCACCAACAAGACTGCTAAGGCCGGCATCCGAGAACGCCTTATTGAGAACAGCGACCATTTGGGCTCTGTTATTGATGATGCCGTCAGTAGTGCCGAGAGCTGCGTCGACGGTTGCTTTGTCAAGGGTGACAGAACCTGGAATTCCAGCTGCGTAAGGGCCGTCATCAATCAGAACATCGAATGAAATACTGTCACTCGCTGCAAAAGTTATCGGGCCGGTGAATTTATAATTGGCCTGATTCAGATAACCGTAGCCAATGCCGTTGTTGGATCGAAGTCCATCAATTGTGCCAAGGCTGTTTTGATCCTTCTGAAGTATTCCACCGCCGTCCGAGTTGAACAGGCTGAGCCCGGCCACATCGAAATTTAGGTTCTGTACGGAAAATGAGCTTCCTGATCGAATAATTGAAGCTGGGAGCGACTGATTAACACTGCTCGCGTAGGCTAATCCAGGAATATCGGTTTGAAGCCGGGACACGCCGTTGAACGTCGCGCCCGCAGCAATGGCCTGGAGACTGGTTTTAAGTTGATCCAGCTCGGTTTGAATTTGAGGCCTGTCGACGCTGCTTTCTTTCGCGGCCACGAGCTTGTTCTTGAACTCAGCCAAAACGTCGATCGTGGAAGACATCGCGCTATATTGCGTATCGACGACAGCCTTGCTCAATCCAAGCGCATCGCTGACCGAGGATAAGGCCGAGTTGTCCGACTTCATGGATGTTGCGATCGACCAATAAGCCGCGTCATCTTTGGCTACGCGCACGCGTAATCCGCTTGACACACGGGACTGGGTTTCCGTCAGGGAGGTATCGATTGTGCGCAAAATTGCGACCGCGTTGACTGCGGCAGTGTTCGTCAAGATGCTTGTCATAGGATTAACGCTCACATGCGGCGGTTGCAAATCGTTAACCAATGAGTAGCGAAACCATGGTAAATGATTGGTTAAAGTTCAACCGTAAATATTAGCAGCTCGAGTAGTTAAATCCACCGCCGCGGGTAGAATCGATGCAAGGGTGTCACCGTGTTTGCTCAACCTACGGCGCCACCACCGGGATTCGCAGCACGAGAGATCACACCAGAAGAAACAGCCGAAATCCTCAATATTGATCTGGCGCTGTTGGAGCGCTCAGACCCAGAGCGGGTCACCTCACAAGCAACAAGACGCGCCGGAGTTCCAAAGGCAAGAAGGAATATCGATGCGACTGGTAATAGGTGCAACGGGGATGAGCGAAGGGCGCTTAACTTAGCTCAGCCCCTATTTAAGCCAAGAGCCAGTTGCTTAAATAAAACTGCAGCCTCATAATTGGGCATGTCCGAATCAGCTTCTAACCTTCGGCTAGGCCGCTTCGTCGAGAGCCCTATGGCGGGGCGAGATCGTGCGCGCCTTCGTGCCGCCCCCCTTACCGCCTGAACCGTCGATCGACGTGTTGGCCCTGCTGAAAAGGCTGAGCCTAGCCGAGCGGGCCGCTGGGCGCGCCATCCTCATTCGATAGGCTGATGTCGAAGGCGTCGCGAACCACAGCTTCCGCTGACTTTACCTCCTCGTCCGTCATCTTTTCGAATTCACGACTGCGCCGCTTCTTGGAAAGCGTACCTTCGTTCTGATGGATGAATTTAATGAGACTGGAGATCATCCCGTCCGGCATCTCAAGGAAATCCTGAATGCGTCGCTTCGCCTCATCGAAACGCGAGAGGTGATCGATCTCATTTGGCAGATCATGCCTGATCGTCTGTACCACGCAAGCATAGAGAAATTCCGTCAACTCCGTATAATCCCCGAACCTGTAGAGATCGGCGGTGTCGTTGACGACCCGCACGTTTTTCTCCGGTGTCGGCACCCATTCGATAAAGGGCAACAGCGGTCCGGTGTAACCGCGCAGGCGCGCGCCATACTCCTCCTGGCGTTCAAGAAGTACGGAAGAAATGGGAAAGATCATGCCGGCGGGCGTATATCCGCGCTCAGACAGAACATGATGTATGAGGTACCGATGCAGGCGACCGTTTCCGTCTTCGAAGGGATGGACGAACACGAAGGCGAAGGCCATGACCGAGGCTTGAAGTACGGCATCCAACCCGCTCTCCGCCATCCTGCTTCCTGCGGCTATGATCCCTCCGAGAAGATCGCTAATGTCTTCGTGCCGGGCTGAAACGAATTCGGGGAGAGGATCGTCGTTCCAGTCGCGATCGCCGATAAAGCCGCCGGAGTCTCGCAGCCCGCGCTTGATGAACCGGTTCTCCTCGATGACAATGTACTGGAGGCGCACGAGTTCGTCCACTGTGATCGGCCGCTTTCCCGCTTGAGCAACAGCCCTCATCCAACGCTCGAGGCGGCTTCGCGGCGGGCGTTCGCCTTCGATCTGGTAAGATGCCTGGCTATCTGACAGAAGCAGAAAGCTTGCCGCGCGCGTAATGATCCCCTTCCCGATCTTTCCAATGAGCTCTTTGGCTTCAGCATCCCAGCGGTGGGCGACCGTGTCGACGAGATATTCGGTGCGCCTTAATACGGGGCAGAATGCTGGTGTGCCAAGGAGATTGTCTCGCACGCGGTGACGGGGCGAATTCACGGGGGACGATGTGAAGTAGCTCGCGGTGTCAAGCGCTTCAACATAGTTCCCCCGTTCCGCGTCCGGAATGTCAAGGCGTGTACCTGTCAGCCATTCATAGAAAAACCAAATCCGGCGTGTCACGCTGCTCGTCGGTTCGGCTTCGATCAGCGCTGCGATCTGACCGACCGGGACGATGTGAAATAGCTTTTTTAGGATCAACAGATCGATCGTCTCGTGTCTCAGTGCGAAAGACAGATGTCCAAGTAAGCTGTCCTCTGGAGCGAAGCGCTTGTCGAAGATCGTCCAATCCTCATGTGCTCTCCTCGAGCCATAGACGAAGCCCTTCGCGACGCACGAGGGGAGACGAACAGGGGCGGCAATCCCGTATTTCTGCACAAGAGCTGCATACCCAACGGGAACCGTATCCGTTGGCACAATACGCTCTTGGAAGACCGCCAGATTTGCGGGATTGGCTGTCATGCCGACCTCCTTCCTCATCGAAAAACAAGTTACATCATCGAAGAATGATTATTTTCGAGATATGATATCGAAAATCGCTTACATCGGAAATCAATTATCCTTATCGAAAAACGCTTAGATTCGATTGATCATATCGAAAATTGATTATGCCGAACATTGCGCCTCATCGAAACCGCAAGTTTCGCATCGAAAATCGATTAAAAAACCAGGGGCGCGCTATAGAAATCCAATTAGAATCCCTTCGCGACTGAGGAACTCGGCTTTTCGCTCAACAACGCACGCAAAGCGTCATACCAAGTTGGTGATGCTGCGACCCAACCGGATCACCACCACGAAATTCAAATATTTGTACCCCAATGCTCTCTATTTTCGTTGCATAATCCGCGGGCAACTACGAGGCCGTGTGACCAAAGATGGCATGCGGCCTTGGAGAGCGCTCACGTACCCCGAATTTCGCAGCACATCGGCCTTTTTCCGGTCCAGTCTTCCGATGAACGAGGCCGTTCGCCGAAGCCGAGGAAGACAAGGCACTGGATTAAATCTGGTTAGGCCTGTTTTCCGTTTACAAGGGACCTCGGCTGAAGCGAACAAACCAAAATGCAGGAACCAATCATTTCTCCGCTCGATCACGGCTTGAAATAAATCTCGCTCACCCGAAATCGCCCATCGATCCGCTTGCACTGGACAATGATATCGATCGCGACCTTGAGCAAACTACGAACATCGCCGCGCTCAAGGTCACGACCTCCTTCCGACTCTTTGACGAGCAACGTCAGTTGCTCGAATGCCAGGGCCGCGGAATCGGCATGCACCGTTGTGATCGATCCAGGGTGTCCTGAATTGACATTACGGATGTAGTAGAGGGCTGAGCCGTCGCGCAGCTCCTGTAGAAGAATGCGATCGGGTCGCATCCTGAGACCCGATTCGAGCAAATCTTTCGCGCTGATTTTCGCCAGCCCCTGCCCTCCTTTCGAGTAGAAGAGCCTGACATGATTGGGCTGCGAGATGACCAGCTCCGGCGTATCCTCGATCGAGATTATCCGCTCATGCTCCGGAATATGCCGGATCAATGCCTTCGACAGGGTGGTCTTGCCCGATCCGGTCGCGCCCGAGATGATGATATTCTTGCGCGCAAGAACCGCCGCACGCAGAAACGTCGCGTAATTGCCCGCCTTGAGGATGTTGCCCAACCTCGTATTGGAGGATTCGCTATGACGGTTCGGCGAGGAGACATTGGAAAATAATCCACCCGCTTCGAGATCATCCAACGTCAGCGTCACCCGCGACGGCTTTCTGATCGTGATGCTGACCGTGCCTTTAGTCGTTGCCGGCGGAACAACGATCTGGATCCGCTCTTCATCTGGCAAGGTGGCCGACAGGATCGGCCGAGCCTCGTCGATTGCCTGGTTCGCATAGCTTGCAATGGCCCGGGCCAGACGCATGAGCTTCTCGAAGCTAAGATCCGGCAGTGCATGATGCCGCCATCCTTCCGTTCCCTCGGTCAGGACTTCACCCGGGCGGTTGACGACGATCTCATAGAGCGAGGTATCCTTCAGGAAGCGAGACAGTGGCAAAAGCAATTCACGCACGACCCCGGCGTCTGAAGCTTCCGCCATCTTCCGCCCTACTTCGTCACGAGCCTTGATCGAGGCCTGAAATCCCCCGATACCGCCCGATCGAGAATCCTGTTGCGGGGTTCGGTGACACGCAGGCTATAGACGTCGGAAAAATCGAGATCGCGGGCGACAAAAATTGAGACGAGCTCGCCCTGATGCTTTGTCAATGTCGGCACAATATTGATGGATTGCTCGACGGCGATCGCTGCTGCCTGCTGGCCAGCCGTCGTCGTATTCTGCGCTTGAACGTCACTATCCTGCAACCGGCTGCCGGCATAGGTCGTCGCATCGCCAACGATGGAGAGCAGGATGGCGCTGCCGAAGCGCTCCCACCAATGCGTGTCGACATAGCCATCCATGCCCGCCCGCCCGAGTGCGTCGGTCGCGGGCGAGGCGAGTGTAATAATCACACCTTTTGGCGTCTTTGCCCGGTTCCAAAGCACGAACAGACGCTTCTGGCCCCGGTTCAAGCCGCCTCGATATTCTCCGACGATCTGAGTTCCTTTCTCCATCAGGACCACGCGGCCGTTGTCGGAAAGCACATCGCGATTGATGACGCAGCTGGCGAAGCCCGGCTGGTCGGAGGCAAGCGCCGTCTCCAGCACGCACGGAATGGAAGTTCCCATAGCGACAATGAAGTCGCGGTTGCCGAGCGTGCCGGCGCGTGATCCTTCCAGATGAGTCGGCGTCAACATCCTATTGAAACGCTGGTCCTCGGCTTCAGATTGAGGGCCACCGAGGCTGCCAGGAACAGGAAGGTAATTGGAACCGGGGTCTTGCGACATGGCGGCTGCTGTGTCGCGGCGTTGCGATGAGGATTGCTGTCCATTATAGGCCATGACAGGCGCACGGCGGGCGGAGTCCAACAAGGGGTCCGCAGCGGGTGTGATCTGCTCCTTTGGCACGGGCGTCGGTAGCAGCGCCTCGGGAAGTGGTGAAGCCGGCCTTGCTTCTTCCTTCGCTGGCTCGAAGTCAGCCGTCTGACGAATAACGACATGGTCGGGCTCTTTCGTCTCAGTCTTTTGCCGCTCACGCATCGACCACAGCGAAAACGCAACAAAGGCGACCATCGCTAGAGCCACGCCACCGCGCTTCAGGAATGGACGGCCCTCAGTTCGCTGGTTGACATCCGTCTCGGCGCGCTCACCTGGGATACGGTCTTCCGCCTCATCCACCATGGGCTCCTCCTGTTGCGGCACCAGCCGTCTGCGCTTTCACGACGCGCTCGACCGAAGGCGATGTCGTATTGGTGTTGGGATCGATGCCCGTCGGATCGTAGGCTTCGTTGAAGATGCAGAGCACGTCTCCTCCCCGCCGCAGAATGAATTTGCGGCCGATCGCATGAACGAGCACGAGATCACCGGCCACGGACTTAGGTACCAGGCTCTCGGTGCCGTCGGAGTTTTCCATATAGATTGCCGGGATTTCCTGATTGCCGGTGAAGGCGATGGTCGTGATCTTGCCGTTGTCATAAACAGCGTTCGGTTCCAAGGCGCCTGATCCCTGCGCCGAATAGCGCCAATTGCGCGGTCCATATTGCTCGTGCAAAGCCAGCACTGTGTCGGCTTGTCCGGCTTGTGCTGCCTGGTTTCGCGCGAGCGCCTCCTGACGACGGCGTTCGGCATCATCGGCTGGATAGCGATATTTGACATAGAAGTAAGTGTCCTGACCGGCGGCAACCGAACCGTCTCGGACCGTCAACTCCATCTGGTAACTGCGCGTCGAACCGTCACGACGTGTCGTGACCACGGATATGTTGGTGACCGGCTGGTTCTCTCGCGCCTTCAGGAAGAGGATATTGCCGGCCGGCGCCACCTCCCAAGCGACCGTGTTGCCAAGCGCCACATGGGCAATTTCCTCGTCGGCGGCAAACTCCACCTGGACGGAAGAGCGCAATGAGCCCACGATCCTGGTAATATTGTAAGGCTGATAGTCGACGAAGCGGACCCGACTGTCCTGGGAGGCGCCGCGCGGCGTTTCCAGCGCAAGGGCTGCCGATGGCCAGCTAGCGGTCAGGAGCAGTGCAATCAAACAATGATGTTTCAGATGTTTCAATTGATGGCCTCCGGATCGGATCGATAGTCGCTGACGGCGAAGCCGAGCGGATTTATCAACCGGTCGGTCGAGGACATTGGAGCATTCACATAGGAGAAGGTAAGCGTTGCCACCCAATGGGTCGTATGGGTCTCGTCACCGCGGGTGATGGTACGCATATAGCGAACAGACAGGACATTGGCGTTGATCAGCGAGATGGAAACGATGTTGATCCGCGATGTGGCGCCGCGACCGTAGATATTTTGCGGTGAATCTGGATTGCCGCCGCGATAAATCGCGGCAAAGCGGGTCTGTTCCGGCGCCGTTGAGAGCAGCGAGACCGTGCGAAAATTCTCCTCCGCCTCGCTCCAGACATAACCTTCGCGGGCACGAACATAGCGGGCGGCGAAATATTTGGTCACCGCTTCGTCGTAGGTGCCAGCGGTCGACTTGAGTGCCGAAACGACATCGACGATACCGGTGGAATTGTCGACTCTCACGACAAAAGGCTCGACTGTCTTGAGCGGTGTCAAACCCGCGACGGCGAGGGTCGAAATCGCCGCGATAATGCCCGCCCCGGTGGCTACGAACCAGGCAATCCGGGCCGAACGTTCCATCTGGATCATGCGGTCCTGGTCGAAACGCCGGGCCTTATCGAAATAATCCTTGAGACTGTCCGTCGTCACCATCACTGCGGCCCTCCGCATCGGCGATAGGAGTGGCCGACATCAAAATGCGCGAAGGCGGCGGGAACGATACCTGGCTTTTCCTCGACATAGGCGGGTGGCTTGCCACCGGACTGTGCCGGCGGAGAGTGACGAGGTTGCGGCGTGGACCGACTATCGCTGTCCCATTGCCACATGGCGCGATTGAGCGGCCGGCGCGAATAGCCGTCGCATTTGGGCAAGGGATAGGAATGTGACGCGCAACCGCCGAGCGTCGATGCCACACAAAAAAGCACGAATATTCGGATCATCGTGAACCATCTTGTTGCTTGCTTGAAGTTCCACATCAGCCGGCTCTTTCGGAACGAAAGCTGCGGCGAACGGCACGTGCGCCCCGACCAGTCGCTCGCGCCATGTAGGTAGCACCTCGGGCGAGCGTGCCTTCATGCGCGTCGCGTGCCGCGCCATAGCCGTAGGTGAGCGACGCTCCGCCCGCGGCGAGTGCCGAGGCGATGCCCGGAAGCTGGTAAAAGACGTAGAGGGAGGCCAGGCAAATGGCGCCGAGCGCAACGGGTCGCATGAGCACGTCGCTGTAGCTCTCGATCATCGTGAAGGTGGAGTCGATACAAGTAATGAGTAGCGAGCCAACCGCCACGACCAGTACCTGCAGGATCACGAAGTTGGCGAGTTGCCCGATCCAGGCTTCGGTAAAGCGGCGGGTCGAGCGAAACATGGCGAGCGCCACGAAAATCGGGCCGATAGCGAGCACGATTGCCAGTGCGAGACGGGCATAGAGCGAGACAATGTAACCGATCGCGGCAACCACGAAACTTGCCAAGATGACCAGCATGCCACCGAAGCCAGTGACGATGTCGACTCCCCATGAGGCGCGCGCCCAGATCTCGTGTGCGCATTTCTGACCTTTATCCAATAGGCTGTCGAAGGTCGAGGCGCTTGGTATCGTGCCAGAGTTCAACGCCTGTGAAATCTCCTTGGGCAATGTGTCGAAGAAGATGCCGCCGACATAAGTCTGGTACTCACCAGCATTCGTGACCAGCATCAGGATGATGGCGAGCTTCATTGCCCGAAAGGCGAAGTCCATGATCGGTTCGTGGACTGATCCACGCAGAATCAGGAAGCCGTAGAGAATGACATAAAGGGTCAATGCCGCTGTCAATGGCCCGGTGACCCAGCTGGCGATATTCGACGTACCTGACGATATGAAATTCTCCAGCGGTGCCTTGAACTGCCCATCGACGAAGGCAAAGATCTGATACATGCCTCAGCCTCCGAGTGCTTTGCCCATGCGTTCCATGCGGGATTTCCAATCAGCCGCCTCGGCATTCACGCAATTCGGCGTCGCTCGCAATTCGCCGGGATTGCTTTTGCATTTGGCGATGAGATCCGACAGCAGCGTCTGGTTGGCCATCAACTCATCGACCGAATAAGTGCGCTCGGGCTGCTTCGAGCAGCCGAACAAAGAGACACCGAGTGTGAGGAGAACAAGAAACTTCATTGAAGGGCCGCTCCCATTGTATCCATGCGCTTGCGCCAATCCTCGGCCCTGCGCTGTTCATCGACCTGAACCTGGGCCTGCTGCACCATTTGCAATCCCTGCATCCTGAGCATATCGGTCTGGAGAAAGGCCGTTTCGGCCTGCAGCCGCGCCTGCAGATCGGCGATGTCCTTGGCGTCGCTCGCCGAAGAGATTTGCCGGCGTAATTGATCGATCCCGTCGATCCGCTTGGTCGCGGTATCGTAGATTTGCTGGGCTAGGCTCATCTGCCCTGCATTCTTGTTCTGAAGACGCGAAAGTTCTTGAGCATAAAAGTCATTGGCGCTCGTTTTGTAGGTCGAATTGTCGGTCAAGAACTTGGAGGCGGCATCGCCAAGCGTGCCTGAACCCGAGCCCTTGAGCAGGCTTTCGACGGTAGAAAAGTCCCCTGGCAATGCCTTGCGGATCGCCGGATCGTTCAGCAGGCTGGCGACGTCGGCCATATTGGTCAGCTTGTTTAACGAACTGTAGAGCTGTTGGGCCTGCTGGAGTTGCTGGTTCAGCGCATCAAGCTGCGATTTCAGCTGGGTTATGCTTTCGATCTGCTTGGCGATCGCCGTTTGGTCGATCACCGGGATACCCTGCGCGTCGGCGACGTGGAGAGAAAGGAACAGTACTATCGCTGTCATGGGAATCGTTCTGCTCTGCGCCATCAGCTTGCACTCCTTGTCTGTTGGAATATCCGCAGCCATTCGTCCCGGTCATCGCCAAGTTCCGCCCGGATCGCGTCGGCAAGTTCGACGTTTGCCGTTCGCCCAGAGAGGATTGCGAGCTCATCGCCGAAACCGTTGAGATTGAGCTCGGCGACAACGCTGTTGTGACCCTGTTTAACGATAAAGCGCCGGCTTTCGGCGGTGAGCTCGCGGGCAACCAGCTCGAATTCGCGTTCGGTGAGCTTGAAGCCATTGACGTAGTCGTCTCGATCACCGCGGGAATTCGGCAGGAAAACCTGTGTTGGGCACTGTTCGATGATTGTGTGCGCGATCGGCGAGTTGATGGCGTCTCGCGGGCTTTGCGTGGCAAAGAGCATCAAGCCGTTCTGCTTGCGAATGGTCTTGAGCTTATTCTGGGCAAGATCAAGAAAGCTCTCGTCCTGCAGCGCCTTCCAGAACTCGTCGATAACGATGATGATCCGTCGGCCATCGATCAATTGCTCGACCCGATAGAAAAGATAAGCCATCAAGGGATTACGGATTTCCTCGTTGTCGAGAAAATCGGTCATGTCGTAGCCGAGAAATTTGGCGCCGATACCGATCTGATCGGCCTCGTTGTCAAAGACCCAACCCAGCGGCCCGCCTTTTTCCCACCGACGCAGGCGCGCGGCGATCCCTTCCGGATCAGTATTGTTGAGAAAGGTGCGCAAAGCGCCGATCGTGCGCTGATTTTTCGGCAGATCAGCAAGACCATCGATCGCGAGCGCGATATCGCTGACATCGCCGACCGAAAAATCACGCACCGCCGCACCGGCTAGCTTGGCGATAAAACGTGCCAGGAATATCTTGTTCTCCGGTGTCAGCTCTAAGGCTTTCAGCGGTGCGCATCCGGTCGGCAGCCCGTTCTTCAGCGGCAAATAGGTACCACCAGCAGCCCGGACGAAGAGGTCGGCGCCACGATCCTTGTCGAAGAAGACCATGTGGGGGTCATGCTTTTCGAGTTGCGATAGCATGAAATTGAGAAGTACGGTCTTGCCAGCACCCGACGGACCGCAGACGAAGGTGTTGCCGAGATCGCCATAGTGGAAATTGAAATAGAACGGCGAGCCCGACGCCGTCTTCAGCATGGCGACGGCCGGCCCCCATTCGTTGCCATCCTCCCTACCCATGGGATAGGAATGAAACGGAGAAAGCGCTGCAAAATTCCGCGAAGTGATCGCACCGGAACGAGCCCGATACCGAAAATTACCGGGCAGTTGTGCCCACCATGCAGCTTCGAGCCCTAGATCCTCGCGGGCCACGACAGCGCCGCCATTGGTCAGATGCGAGCGCGCCTTCGCAAGATTGTCAGCAAGGTCTTTGACAGACGAAGCGAAGACCCCGAGGGTGAGATGGTGTTCGCCGAGCACGAAACGGTTCGATTCCAGCTCGTCCATTGCCGCATCAAGCTCTTCAATCTGGGAGGCTGCCTTGTCGGCCGCACTCACCATTTGGTTCTGCTTGCGGCCCATGATGGTGCGGGCATCGGTTTTGGACCTGAACGCGAAGGACTGAGTGAGGATCAGTTCGAAAGGTGCTGTCAGGATGCCGTCCAGCATACCGACACGGGTTCTCGCCGGATATTCCTTGAAACCGAACATGCCCGCATAACGGCTTGTCCCTTCATCGCGGATCTCGACGGTCTCGCGCCCGAAGATCAGGCGATCGGAATAGATCGCCGAGGATATCCTCCCTTCCGTCAATGGGATCGGTTCTCGGCGGCCGCCGATCAACTGATGCAGCACCTCGCTCGGTTCGGAAAACAGGATGCCGTTCCGATCGTAGAATGACAGCACACGGGGGCCGAAGCGTCTCAGTCCCGCGGTGACATCGGTGACCTTGTCCCGCAGATGCTTCAGGCTGTCCTCATCGAGCTCGACCGCAGCTCGTTGGGCCTTGCGAAGCCGTGACAGCAAATTTGCAAGCCGCTCGGCCGGATCGTGCCCGGGATGCCAAAGCAGGGTGAGATAGAGATCGTTGCGAAACAGGTCTTCTCTTATCATCCGCTCGCGATATTTGCCGTTCAACGTTGCCGAGAAGGGATTGGTGAATTCGCCATCGGGATAGGTGTTATCGCGCCGGCGGATGAGATGGGTCCAGATTGCCAGACGCTCGTCCGCAATGTTGCGGTAGAGCGTGTTGAGATCGCGCTGCAGGCTGTTCAAATCGATAGGATCGATCGTCTCGAACGATACGCCCTCCACGGCGATCATCGTTAGCAACGCCCTGGAATCGAGTGCGATCACGGTCTCGTCCACGTGCCGGACATAAGGGATGAAGGTTTCCGGCTCGAGTTCACGGGATTTGAGACGGGACACATTAGGCATGGCCAAGGTCCCTTTCGTCATAGTGTCGCACTAGCCTCAACGGCGTCAGCGAAGCACCACGCCAATAGGCGCCGTTGCGCGAACGACCACGGGTTTCGATCCAGGCCAGCAGAATGCGGAACATGTTGTGGTCATGCTTGACGAGCGAGCGAAAAATGAAATGAAAAACCACACCGACGAGCCCATAGGCAATCGAGCCAGCTACAATGTAGAGGATCGTCGTCAGTATAATGTTGACGCCCATAGCCTCCATCGTCACCCCGGCAATCATCGCCGGCCGAGTGCAGGCCAGGAACAGGGTATCTTCCTCAAGCGAAACCCTCTCCACCATGATCTCAGCCTCCGGAAATCGTGCTGACGATCTGCGAGGCGCCAAAGAGAATGCCGATACCAAGCACGACATAGGCGGCCTTGCGAAGATCGAGATAGCCGAACATCCAGGCGATACCGACGATGATGACGGCGATCGTTGCCAAGAGCTTGGCGACGTTGCCGGTGAGCAAGGTGACGATATTCTGCAGAACCGTCTCGATCCCGCCGGCGCTCTGCGCGAAGGCTGGCTCGATCATGGCGATCGAAAGAACGGTTGCCATCGCAACGGTGGCGCCAAATGCACGAATATTGATCCTCGACATCATTCAGACTGCTCCGGTTGATCATTTTGGAAGACCAGCGCAGATGATTGCCGCGCTACATGGAAGACATCCCAAGACGGTGGTTTCACCGACCGTTCGGGCAAAGACCCTTCCTCACCGTTCAAGGGCGGATCACTGGCCTGGGATTCTGGAACTATCGACTGCCCAACACTCTGCCCTATCGCTATGGCGGACAGCGTCTTCGAAAGCCGTTTGGCCTCGCTTTGGACCTGATTGTCATACTGGGCCATCTTTCCGACCGAAGGATCGGTGCGCCCGTAGTAGGATTGCAGCATCACGCGCTCAGCCTGTTGCAATGTCGCGCCGGCGCGCACGGCCAAACGATAATAACCATCGAGCAGTGTCGCCGTTGCCTTGAGGTTGAGGCACGGATCGAAGGCATCCGCGATACTGAGATCAAATTTCTGCAATTCGGCGATACCAATGCCGCCAAGCCCTAGCTGGACATCTTTATGTTCCGCCATCAGCACCGTTGCGGTTTCGACCGCTTCGGCTTTGTTCTTTGGCTGTTCATGGAGAGATGAACTTCCTCGCACGCGAATATCAAAAGGCTGGAATTGGCTTTCGAGACTGACAACCGCTGCAAGCGTTTCGCTCGCAATCGCCGGCGCGCAGGTCTGGGCAAGATCGGTGAAGGAGGCGGCCATGATCAGTACCACACCCGCTGGCTTCCAACGCCGTCGATGGTCACATCGACATAATGAGGCTCGGATCGCACATTCGGCCGCGCCGTCGGATAGCCCATGCACTGAACGTGCCGGCCATCCCGCTGCCAACGCGCCGATATCACCAACCCATCGTCTCTAGCGCCACTATTACGACCGGAGGCGCAATAGCCGCCGTCAACCTTGGAAAGGGTTCGCGAAACGCAGGTCTCCTGTTGGCCGCGTTCGCCATAGCGTGTCGTCAGGCGATAGCTGTCACTGCAGAAATAACGCTCGTAACCAGGACGCGATGCCCTGAAGCCGACACTGCTGCAGGTGGGAAAGGTATGCCCCTTGGCAAGCTCCTGCCAGAGCTTGCTGATCGGCGGACGGCAGGCGGCATATTGTGTCGGTCCACCCGGATTGGAAAGGCACAGGATAACCTGACATCCCCAATCATCGGCGCGCGCATGCCGCTCGGAAATGAGGTATAAAGGGCTGCAGCCGGCAACGGCGAAGATTGTTCCAACCAGAAGGCGTTTCATCAGCATGATCCTTCGATGTGGCGATATCAAACGATCCGTCCGACGACGAATCAGGCGTCGTTGATAATTTATACTTACTTATATGATGCAGTTAAAAAGATGACAAGTACCCTAACCACGCAGTGGCACAGTCTTTCGTTCGCAGCCTTCATCCTGCACGAGATCATGGATAATCCGCAGGAGGACGAGACACCGCAATCGCGGCTGAAACAGGTCGGCATGATGAGTGTTCTCTACATCATGAACCAAGCTCACCAGGCGCTAACTATCTCAAATATAGTCGAAATTACCAAGCTCACGCGCATGGGTGTGACGGAGACAATTGAGCCGCTGGTAAAGCGCGGGATCCTGACGGAGACGTTCGTGAAGAATTCCATGGGGCGCGGTAAGGCCCGTCAGTTTGAGATCGCGCCAGAGATTTTCGAGAAGTTACGGAGCTTTCAGGCGCGGTGATTGATCACCTTCGCGGCCAAATCAAACTGAATCAAAATAATCAATAAAGACCCGAAAACGTCCAAACAAAGCGGCTATGCTGATCTGCCTGACCCGCTCTTTCGCAAGTCCCGTGGCTTGAACACATAGCCGGCTGCATGGACGGTGCGAATGGCCGCACCACATCCGGGCAACTCTCCCAGCGCCTTGCGCAAGCGACCAATGTGAACATCTACCGTTCGCGGCGTGACTTCGGCGGAAGCCGGCCAAGCCGAAGCAATCAGTTCGGAACGGCTGCAGAGCTGTCCCTCCCTGTTCATCAGGTGACGTAGAATATTGAACTCGATGGGTGGCAGCGCAACGTCGCGACCGTTGCAGTGTATTCGGCGACTGTCGACATCGACTTCCAGGTCAGCAAGAGCCGGTGACGCAACTATTTTCGAGTTGACCGTTTCCATGGCCTCTTCCGTCGCCTGCCTGAGAGATGTCAGCAACTTCTCCGGTGAAAGCGGCCTGAACAGGCAGTCATCAACACCGGCTTGCAGCAAGGCCAGATGAAGCGGCTGCGCTTCGCTTCGCAAGATCGCAATAAGACGGACCTCGTTGTCGTGTGTTGTGGATCGCCTGATTTCGTCACATATGGAAACGGCATCCTGGGTTTCGTGGGTGCAATCGAAAAGGACGGCACACGGTAAGCGTTTCGCGCAGGAAGCCAGAACATCGTTGGCACTGCAAGCCAAAGAGGGAATAAAGCCTTCCGTCTTCAGAATATAACTAAACGGCAGAAACAGCTCTGCATCGGAGGTCCAGATAATGACTTCGTTGCAGGCCGCCACTTCGAGCTTCGCCGCCGCATCGGAGCGCTTGAAGTTGGGCGCGCCGGTCCGTGTTACGGCTCTAGGCTGGCGCATATTCGCCCCCGTTGATATCGAGGATTGCCCCATTAACGAAGCCGGCTTCCTCTGACGCCAGGAAGGCAACGGCAGCGGCGATATCCTCCGGCGTTCCCAATCTGGCAGAGGGAATGCGTGCAACCGCGTCCCGATTGGTTGGCGTATCGGGATCGCCAGTCAAGGGCGTCAAGATCCTGCCGGGCGCCACGAGATTAATGGTTATGCCGAAAGGACCACACGACCCGACAAGCGCGCGCATCAGGCCGGCCAGTGCTGCCTTGCTGGCGGCGTAAGCGCCACCGGCGATGCGAGGGCGCGTGCGCCCAGCGAGCGATCCGATCAAAATGATGCGTCCAAATCCCGCGTCTCGCATTCCCCTGACGACTGCCTGACAACATAACATGGTGCCGGTCAGATTCACGGCCAGCACTTCGTTCCATTCCTCCAGCCCGATATCCTCGAACCGCCGTGGACCAGCAAGGCCCTTGGGCGATATCCCGGCGTTGCAGACGAGAATTTCGGCGTCTCCCCAGTTGGATGAGAGCTCATCGAAGAAATTGGCAACAGCCGGAGGATCCGACAGATCGACAACTCGGCCCAAGACCCGTCCAGATCCAAACTCCGCGGACAGCGCCGCAGTTGCGTCAGCCACAGTTTTAGCGCTGTGACTGAAGACGGCGACGCAATGCCCCGCCGCCAATAGCTTTCGCGCCGTCGCCAATCCAATACCGCTCGTGCCTCCTGTCACGACGGCGATGCGAGACGGCTCTGGCATCATGCTGCCTCATCCAAGCCGGCAAACAAGGACAAAGCGGGATGAGCTTCAGGATCTGTCATGACCTCGATAAACAGCGGCCCCTTGCCTGCCAGGCCCCCCTGTAGATGAGCCGTGAGCTCGGCTGGATCCTCAACGCGAACCGCCGGGCATCCGCAGGCTTGAGCGATCTTCATATGATCGACAGGCGCAAAATGGCACGCCGACGTGAAGCGCCCGAACTTCACGGTCTCGGCATCCCGCTGGAAACCGAGGATACCGTTATTGAGAAGGATGATGGTTACCGGAAGTTCGGAGCGAACCATGGTTTCCATCTCCGCCCAGCTATGGGCGAACCCGCCGTCGCCAATGATGGCGACCACCGGATGCTCGGGTCTAGCTGCCTTTGCGCCAAGAGCCAGAGGCAGGCCCCATCCCAGCCCCGCAAGACCGCGCGGCGTCAGGAACCGCATTCCTGAGTCAAGCGATCGCAATTGGCCGACGACCCACATCGATGAATAGCTTGCATCCGCAACGACGGTCGTCTGCGGTGTCAATGACGCCTGCAGTTCTGCCATGATGCGTTCCGGGCGGATCGGCGAGGCAGTAGCATGCACGAGCTGATGCCGATCCTCATCGAACAGCCGCCAGCACTCGGCTATGCGGGTGGTAACGGCGGTCCGTTGGTCTCGACGTTGGGATAGATCTTGCTCGTTCAGGGCATGAACAAGCTCTCTGAGCGTCTCGCGCGCATCCCCGACTAGGCGCAGCGCTTGATAATTACGGCCGATCTCCTGAGGGTCGACATCGATGTGGATCACCTGAGTCCCAGCAGGAATTTGTCGCCAGCTATCCGTGCCATTTTGATTGGTTCGCGTTCCAATTAGAATGACAAGGTCTGCCTCGCCGACGAGGGCAGCCGTATGGCGCCCAAGTGACCTGGGACCCACGAGTGATCCTAAGACGCCAGCAGAAAGCGGATGATATTCATTAACGGCACCCTTGCCCATGTTGGTGGTCAAAATTGGGAGTACAGCCAGATCCCGCAACATGGCCAGTTCATGGCACGCATCGCTGCCGAGGACACCCCCACCCGCGATGACTACGGGATTGTGAGCATTCGCGATCAACTCCGCTGCCCTTTGCAAACTCGCGCGATCGGGGCACGACCGATCAAGCGGCCAATGGCCAAGATTCAGAGATCGTGAAGGCGTTGTGAGACCAAGCTCCGAGCGCAACAGATCGGCAGGCAACAGCAACGCAACCGGCCCGGGTCGACCGGAGGCAGCAGCAGTGAAGGCGGCATCAACATAGTCCTCGATTCGCTCCGGAACCATGACCCTGCGCACCCATTTCGTGCAGGATTGGAAGAGCGCGATATGGTCGAGCTCCTGGAACGCGTTCCGATCCATCTGATCGCGCTCGACTTCCTGCACGAATGCTACGATCGGAACGCTCGCCTTCAGCGCTTCGGCCATGGGGGGCACGAGCAGCGTGGCGGCTGGACCATTCTGGGCGGCCACCACGCCGATCTTTCCGGATCGTCGAGCATAGCCGTCGGCCATGGCACCGCCCATATTCTCCTGGCGGTAGGCGACCTGGCGAATGCCTGCCGCTTCGGCAGCCAGGATGAGCGCTGATGGTAGGCTTTGGGCAAATATATGGGTGACGTCATGGCGCACCAGCGAGCGAGCCAGGCATTCGGCGACAGTTTCCAAGGAATTCGTGGTCATGCGATTGCTCCAGCAAAATCGGCTTCGTGGGTTTCGAGGAAATCGCCGAAGACTTCGACGATCAAATCGAGATCGGTATTTGTCATTGCCGTGGAGAGGCACGCGGCGGCTCCAAAGGGCAGGAGTATATCGTGCTGACGGAAGTGGCTTGTCAGATTGGTCATCCAACTGTTCTGTTCCGGTGTCGGAAAAGCCTGCCGATAGTCACGGGGAAGCTGCCGCTTCGGGTGGATGCGAAAAAGCGAAGCCGAACCGGTGACGATAAATGGGGCGTCGTGACGCACGATCGCGGCAGAAAGACCGTCGCGCACACGCGCACCCATTTCATCAAGACGCTCGAAGCTTGCCGAAGTCAGTGCCTCCATCGCCACCCTTCCTGCGACCATTGACACCGGATTGGCCGAAAAGGTACCGCCCTGTGGGACCGCTGGCCTCGCGCCTGAGCTTGCGAACACTGCCATCACCTCCTTGCGACCACCAACCGCGCCGACTGGGAAGCCGCCGCCGATAATCTTCCCGGCGGCGATAAGATCCGGCACCAGCCCGAAACGCGCCGATGCACCGCGATATCCCTGACGCAGATTCAGCACTTCATCGGCTACCACGAGAACGCCATATTGTCGGGCCAGATCGGAAATGGCTTCGAGGAAGGCTGGCTCAGGAGCGAGCAAACCTGCCCTGCTCGGCATGGGATCCATCAGGATACAAGCAAGGTCGCCACCAGACGCGGCCATCCTTCGCTCCAGGCCTTCGACATCATTGAAACGGATCACATCGACCTCTTCGGCCACACTTTGCGGCGCACCGATATAAGAGGTCGTGGATGCGGGGGCGTCCGCGAGGCCCCACGATGCGGGCGACGCGCCTTGGCTTACCTCGGCCCAATCATAGGCTCCGTGATAAGCTCCTTCGACGCGGGCAATGCGCGACCGCCCGGTGAAGGCGCGGGCCGCCTTGATAGCGAACATGACGGCCTCGGTGCCGCTATTGACGAAGCGGATCTGCTCGATCGCGGGAATGCGCTGCACGAGCAATTCCGCTAATCCCAACTCGTGTTCCGTTGGATTGGAAAAACAGGTTCCTTTCTGCAGCAGATCTGCGATCGCGTCGGCGACGGGCAGGTAACCGTGACCATGGATCAGCGTCGTGAAATTGTTATTGAGGTCGAGGAGCCGATTGCCGTCGACATCAATCAGATAGGCACCCTCGCCACGGGAAATATACGTCGGCAGAGGATCGCGCTCGATGGTGACACGCGTGGTTCCATCGGGAAACACGATCTGCCCTCGCTCGAAGAAATATTGCGAGCGCGATCTGAGCGCTACGCGCCGAAATGATGGAAAATCCTGATGTAGCATGCCTTGCCCTCTCGATGGACAGATGCGCGTTCGCATCCCGTTCACATTTTTGTTGCAACAAAAAAACACGGAGAGAAGGAAAGTGCAACATAATTATTCAGCGGCGAGAGAGATTCCTTTGATCCTGGTCAGCGGTGATTTTTTTCATCTGGCGAAATCCATCACGAATGTCGTTCTCGATGGCAGCGCGGGCAGCGGCGGCATCCTTTTCAACGAGCGCCTCTATCGCGGCACGATGGTTGCGAGCACCGTGACGGGTCTCGGAAAATTCTGGGTAGAGGCCATTAAATGACGCACCAACCCGCAGCCACAGGGTCTCGATCGTCTGCAAAAGATAGGGCATACCGCTCAAACGGTAGATCGCAAAATGGAACTCCTTATTATGCCAGAGGGCGTCAAAATAACGCTTTTCATCCAGTGCAGCGTCAATTTTCGCCTGAAGTAGCTCCAGTTCTTCGATCGTCGCCTCGCTTGTGGCCTTGACGGACAGCGCCGCCGCAAGCCCTTCCAGGGCCAGGCGCATTTGCGTGATCTCCTCGAGATCCGACAATCTTAAGTGAGGAACGATAACGGTTTTCGGGCCGGAGTAAATGAGCGCCCCATCAATCACTAAGCGGTTGATGGCATCACGAGCGGGCGTCGTGCTGACATCCAGCATTTCCGAAACCGCACGGATCGTGAGCTTATCTCCAGGGGAAAAAGCGCCCCGGATCAGTCGCTCCTTCATATTGCCATACGCCATTTCGCCCAAGCGATTGGGCTGATGTCGGTGGTATCCTTCGTCTTCCGAGGCGATTTCCATTGAAAATTTCTCCAATTTCCTTTGACAAACGTTCATTTTGTTGCAACAAAAATGAAAAGCGACGTGCTTGCAAACATTATGTGACATTAAAAATCATAACACGTTCGCAATTTTCCGTCTTCCCAAAGTTCAACCTGGGAACCGGACCAGAAGCCAGCGATCGCGGTGAACGACTTGCTGGGCCGTCGCAAACGAACACGTTTCACAAGACAACAATAAGGAGAGGAACTTTGATTGGTGAAGCACTTACGCTGCAAGGGCTTGAAAAGCGATATGACACATCGCTTGCTGTGGATGGCATTTCACTGGCCATCCGGGCGGGTGAATTCCTGTCGATCCTTGGTCCTTCGGGCTCCGGCAAGACGACGCTACTGACGATGATCGCCGGCTTCGAGAGCCCGAGTAACGGCCAGATCATGATTGGCCGTCGCGATGTTACCTATGTGGCGCCAAACAGACGCAACATAGGTATGGTGTTTCAGCGCTATGCCCTTTTTCCGCATCTGACGGTGGCGGCCAACATCGCTTTTCCGTTGCGCATGCGCCGAATGGACAAAGATCTCATCAGCCGCAAGGTAGAGGCGGTATTGGCGCAGGTACATCTCGACGGCTACGGCGATCGATATCCCCATCAACTCTCCGGAGGCCAGCAGCAACGCGTCGCCGTCGCTCGGGCAATCGTCTTCGAGCCGCCCGTTCTCTTGATGGACGAGCCACTCGGGGCCCTCGACAAGAAACTGCGCGAGGCGCTGCAATTGGAAATCAAGAGCTTGCAGCAACGCCTTGGGGCGACCGTCGTCTATGTGACGCATGACCAGGAGGAAGCGCTCACCATGTCTGATCGCGTTGCAGTGGTGGCAGAAGGCCGGCTGGCTCAAGTGGGATCGCCGCTCGACCTTTACCGTTCGCCTACCTCAGCCTTTGTCGGAGACTTCATTGGACGCATGAACTTTCTCGACGGCGAATATCTTGGTCAAGATAATGGGAAGTACATGGTGCGGCCAAAAGGCGGCAACGTCGTTGCAACGGCGGCTGCCGAAGACGGGGCCAGTCCCTTTACCTCTCGTCAAGCTGTCACTATCGCGGTTCGCCCCGAACGGTTGTCGCTAGCGCCCCATGGTCGCGACCGCGGCGCCATTCTGACGGGCACCATAGATGCGACTGTTTTCGCCGGTTCGTTTTTCCTCTTCTTCGTGCGAATCCAGAACAGCGATGACCGCCTCCTCCAGATCCAGATGCCCGTCGGAAATGTAGCGGCAGGCCTTCATCAGGGAGACTTGGTTGACGTCATCCCAGAAGCTAACGCCTTGCGGCTGTTTGCAAAAGCGGAGGTCTAATCCATGGCATCATCCTTCGCGAGACAATCGGCCGGCAGTTTCCGCAACTGGATCCTCACAGGATCGAGCCAACATTATTCGCCACTACTGGCCATCTTGCTAATCCTGCCGCTCCTCCTCCTTTTGGCGGGAGGCTTCGTCTATCCAGTGGTCAGGCTCATCGGCATCAGCTTTTCCGGGGAAGCCCCGCTTGCTCCCTACCAACGTGTCTTCGACAGTCCACTTTATATTCAGGTCCTGCTCAGAACCTTCCGCATCGCAGCGATCGTGACCGTTGCCTGTTTTGCAATCGGATATCCGACCGCCTATGCGATCGCGCGCATGCGCGGCAAGTTGGTAAAGCTGGGAACGGCATGCTTATTCATTCCGCTATGGACCTCGGTGCTTGTCCGCTCCTATGCCTGGATCGTGCTGCTAGGTCGAAACGGCATCATCAACGACGGGCTGATCCAGCTCGGTATTATCTCGACGCCGTTGAAAATGCTCTATACGGAGGGCGCTGTCATTCTCGCGATGACGCATGTGCTGATGCCCTTCATGATCCTGCCGATCCATTCGGCCTTGCGTTCGGTGCCGAGCGCGTATGAGCAGGCGGCACGAAATCTCGGCGCGAGCCGGATCGTCGCCTTTTGGCGCGTGACCTTTCCACTCAGCCTATCCGGCGTCTTCGCCGGCTGTGTGATCTGCTTCATTCTCGCCATCGGGTTTTACATCACCCCCGCCCTAGTCGGTGGACCCGGCGCGCTGATGATGGCGACCCTGATCGGCCAGCAGACAATCGTCCTTCTGGATTGGCCATTTGCGGCCGCCCTGTCAGTCATCCTGCTCACCGCGACATTACTGCTGGTGCTGCTCTTCCGCCGCGCACTCTCTTTCAGCAAAGGTTTGAACAGTGTCCATTGAATCTCAACCCTTGACGCAGCGATTGGCAACACCGTCGTCCAAGGCTCGCCGGTATCGTTCAGTCTGGCCATGGATGGCGCAATATGCATCCAATTTAGTGATTGCGGCGGTGCTGTTCTTTCTTGTCCTTCCGACGCTGCTGGTGATACCACTGGCACTCAGCGACGCCTCGTATATCACGTTCCCGCCGCAGGGACTGACCCTACGCTGGTTCGAGGCGTATCTGTCCGATCCCGACTGGCTGCGCTCGACGATTTTCAGCCTGCAGATCGCCGCACTAACCACTGTGGTAGCGACGACCATCGGGACGATGGCGGCGGTTGCTCTTGTACGTGGCAAACTACCGGGCAAGGCACTGCTGCAGGCCCTCTGCCTAGGGCCGATGATCGTGCCGGCAATCGTCTTCGGCGTGGCGCTCTATCTGGTCTTCTCACCTTTACAACTGACAGGAAATCTGACCGGATTCGTCCTTGCCCATTCGGTGCTGGCGGTACCTTTTGTCGTCATCATCGTTTCCGCAGCGTTGGAAAGAATGGACCCGTTGCTGGAACTGGCGGCCTTGAGCTGCGGAGCAGGGCGGCTCAGAGCCTTCTTTGCCGTGACACTTCCAAATCTGGCGCCGGCCGTCGCGACGGCTGCGGTCTTTGCTTTCCTGACCTCCTTTGACGAAGCGACCGTGGCATTCTTCATCTCGGATACCGGCGGGAAGACGATCAGCCGGAAAATGTTCGAGGACATCGATTTCAACCTGACACCTGTCATAGCAGCCGTCTCGGTCATCATTGTTGCCGTTTCGCTGCTTCTGATGGGTTCTATACATCTCCTGAACAGCCGCCGGGAGCAACACTAGCGGCAAAAACACCCGCTGCAGGCGGGATCATAAGAGGGCAACATTGATGACAATAAGAGCAGCCATCCGGCTGAGCGGCATCGCTATGCTTTGCGCAGCCATTCTTCTGGGAGAAATGCGCAATCCAGCACTTGCCAGTGAGCAGGTCGTGATCGCCACGACTGGCGGCGCCTATGATGCGGCGCTACGCAAATGGTGGTTCGAGCCGTTCACCGCTAAGACTGGTATCCAGGTCGTTTCCGTAGCGGCAACCAACGCGGAGATGCGCGCCAAGGCGACCGCGATGGTGAAAACCGGCAATGTCAGCTGGGATGTTTATCCCGATGGAGAAATCCAGGTGAGCTCAAAGGATCATCTCGCGATTTCCGAACCGCTTGACGATTTTTGCACACAGTTTAAGGACCGCCAGGATCTTGTTCCCGATGCCTGCATCCCGGCCGGCGTGCGGCTGTTTTCGACAGCCACATTGATGGCCTACGATCCGCAGGCCTTCAAAGGCAACCAGCCCGTGACCTGGGCGGATATGTGGGATACTTCAAAGTTCCCGGGCGGACGCTCGTTTCCGAATTTCGATGATCCGTGGCGCGTCATGGCGGCTGCCCTTTTGGCAGATGGGGTCAAACGCGAGAACCTATTTCCGCTCGACGTCGATCGCGCCCTCAAGAAGCTTGACACATTGCGGCCGTCCATCTCACTCTGGTGGAAAACCGGGGATCAGAGCGTCCAGGGGTTCCGTGAGAACGATTACAGCATCGGACAGATCTGGCTAACGAGGGCAAGCGCGCTCAAGGCAGAAGGACGTTCAATCGCTTGGTCGAACAAGGCAGCATTTCTGGTGGGCGATCGTCTTACGGTTATCAAAGGGGCGCCCAATCGGGACAATGCTCTGAAGCTCATCGCCTTCTGGTTGGATTCCCCGGACATCCAGGCCAAGGTTTGCGAGGCATTATTGTGCACCCCACCGAGCAGCGCGGCGATTATGATGATGCCGCAAGCAGTTCGCGACCAGATGCCGAGCGCCGAGGATGTGCGCGACAGTATCGTCATTCCAGATGCCAAATGGATCAACGAGCATGCCTCAGAACTATTGGAGCGCTGGAACAATTGGGTTCGCTAAGGCAGGATGACGACGTGAAAAACATTGGACGTGATCATGGGATGCCACGACGTTTGAAAGATAAGTGTTCAGCGCTTGTTCATTCAATGAACGCATGAGGCCGACGCACCCCAATACCCCTCTGCAGGAGGTCCGCCCGCGAGCAGAAATGCTCGAAGCACGGCGGGCTTCCTAGCCTAATGACGCCTCCCAGGATGCGGAAATTGCCCTTCTTGTCGCGCTGCTACCTTCTCGTTTGGCATTTGCGTTTATCCAAGAGTGCGTGGCTTGCGATCTGGAGAGTGTCAGAACAAGACGCATAAGGGTATTGAAGATTGGAATTTCGCCGATGGCTTGCTCGATCGCAGTGGCGGCGCCTGCGATCCCGAATCCCACGACTAAATACCTCGGCCCATCAAGCGTCGAGACAATCCATGGGTGGATGCCGAAAGACTCCGGCAAAAGGTCATTTCGCAAAACATTGGGGGCTGCAGTCTCTGACGGGAAAATGTTCGCAGCCTAATTGGTCTTTGTCGGCGCCATATAGTGGGACGAGCTGTAGTGGCCCCCTAAATCCCCGGACACGATCTCCCACTTGTTAAGTGTTAGGAGTAATGTGCCCATTATGACCAATCACATACCTAAGATAGAAGTGCTGTCCGGCCCTGAGCGCCGCCGCCGCTGGTCGACAGCGGAGAAGCTCGCGATAGTCCAGGAGACCTACGAGCCTGACGTCACGGTCAGCATCGTTGCGCGACGGCATGGGATTCAGCCGAACCAGTTGTTCGCCTGGCGCAAACTTGCGGCGCAGGGTGCACTGACGGCCACTGCATCGCAGGAAGAGGTCGTCCCAGCATCCGAATACAGAGCGCTTCAGAACCAGGTGAAAGAGCTGCAGCGCCTCCTCGGCAAGAAGACGATGTGCGCGCTTCGCTAAAGCTGGACAGTTATTCCGCCAATTCCCGGACAACAGTTTCACTAAAGTCCGGACAGTTTGACGAGGTTGGCCCTCGGCAGCCTGGTTACCATCAGGGCTGATTGATTTCGCCGTTTTCAGCAGCCGTCAAGAGGGGTGCGTTCTTTTGCTTTCGCATGCTCTCGCCCCGCAGCGTAATGCGATGGGCATTGTGCACGATGCGGTCGAGTATGGCGTCGGCGACGGTGCTATCGGCAATAAGGTCGTGCCAGCTTGCCACGGGGACTTGGGCTGTAATCAGGGTGGATTTTCGCTGATAGCGCTCCTCGACGATTTCGAAGAGATGGAAGCGCTGCTGATCGGAGAGCGCATGGGTTCCAAAGTCGTCGAGGATGAGGAGTTGGACGCGAGTGAGCTTGTCGATGAGGCGGGGAAAGGAGCCATCGAGGCGGGCAAGTGCGAGATCCTCGAACATGCGCGGCACGCGCACATAGAGCACGGAGTGCCCGAGCCTTGCCGCTTGCCTGCCGAAGGCACAGGCCAGCCATGATTTGCCGGTGCCGGTGTGGCCGGTGATGATCAGGCCCTCATGGGCGGTGAGCCATTGCCCTTGGGCCAGTGCCATGGTGTTGCGCCGGTCGAGACCACGGGCGGCGGCGAAGTCGATATCTTCAATGCAGGCCTGGGCGAAGCGTAGCTTGGCGGAGGCGAGCCGGTTGCGGATGCGCTTGTCGGTACGCAGGGTAACTTCGCGATCGAGCATGAGGCCGAGCCACTCATCGCGGCTGAGCTCATTGGTGCTGGACTGCTCGGCCAATTCGCGCCAGGCGGCGGCCATGCCGGTGAGCCCGAGGGCCTGCATCTGGTCGAGGGTGGGGTTTGTCAGCATTCTTGCTTCCTTCACTGATAGTAGGATCGGCCACGGATATTGGTATGCGCAGGCGTGGGGGCCGAGTGTTCAGCCTGCGGTCTTTCCCGGTCGAGGCCGGATTTGAGGATGGAGGCAACGGAGGAATAGGTGATTGCATTGATGGTGAGCGCCCGCTCACAGGCCGCATCGAGGCGCTGCGATCCATAGCGCGGCGCCAGCGACAGAATGCCCATGGCCGAGCGGTATCCCTGTTCCGGATGCGGCCTGTCGCGCATCATGCGTTCGACCAGGATGGCGGCATTGGGGCCGATCTGGGTCGCACGGCCGATCAGATTGGCCGGCGTGGTGTTGGCATAGCGCTGATGCGCCTTGGGCATATGGTCGTTGATGGTAACGTGGCCGGAACGCTGGGAGCGGCGAACGTGGCTGGCGACACGCTGGTGATCGTGGAAGATCTCGACCACCCGGTGGGTGAGCCGCACCTGGAGTGTGCATCCGATCAGCCGGTGCGGCACCGAGTAGAAGGTCTTGTCGACCTCGACATGATAGTCCGGATGGACCTTCGCCGACTTCCATTCCGCATATTCGAACGGTATCGCCGGCAAGGGCTTCAAGGCTGGCCGCTCGATCTCCTCGAACAGTTCGCGGCGGCTTTTGCCGACATGGCGCATCGTCCGGTTGTTCAGGTCCTCGAGCAATTCGGCAATCGCCGTGTTGAGGGCGGCAAGCGAGAAGAAGGTGCGGTTCCTGAGCCGGGCCAGAATCCAGCGTTCCACGATCAGCACCGCTCCTTCGACCCGGCCTTTGTCGCGCGGTTTCCTGCTGCGTGTCGGCAGGATCGTGGTGTCGTAATGCTCGGCCATGGCGGCGAACGTCGCAGTCAACGTCGGCTCGAACCAAAGGGCCTTGGCCACCCCTGATTTGAGGTTGTCGCACACGATTGCCTTGGTGACCCCGCCATAGAAAGTCAGAGCACGCACCTGGCCGTCAATCCAGTCCGGCAACTGCTGGCTAAAGCTGGCATGGGCGAAGGTCAGGTTGGAGGCGCCCAGCACGGCCACAAAGATTTGGGCCGGATGGATGATGCCGGTCGCCGGATCGATCACCGGCACCGCCGGCCCGGCATAGTCGGTCTGCATCACGGCACCCGCCGCGTGCCGATTGCGGAACGCTACACTCGCGCGCTGCCGAAAGGTGGCGACCTTCTCGCAGAACCACGTGAAGCCGTAACCATCGGGATGACTGGCGCGGTATTCCTGCCATAGAAGCGTCAGCGTCACGCCTTTGCGCTTCAACTCCCGAACCACCAGCGCCCAGTCCGGCTCACTGAGATCACGCGGTGGTCGACCGGCGCGGCCGAACAGCCGCCGCTCCAGCTTTGCATCCTCGTCCGAGCCGATCGGCAAGGGCCACGAAAGCCCGGCTTCCCGAGCTCGCAGCAAATAGGTCGATACCGAGCTCTTGCCGATCTTCAGCCGCTCGGCAATCTCGCGCACCGAAAGACCCTCTTCATGAGTCAGGCGCAGAATTGTCCGGATATCCCTCACGGTCGTTCGTCTTGCTTGCTTCCGTCTCGGCATCGGCCCCTCTCAACGTTGTCGTGAGAAGCCTAATGCTCAAAACGGCGCTGCTCGAACCAACCCTCAAACCGCCGCCGGAAACTGTCCGGGATTTAGCGGAATCACTGTCCGGGAATTACTGAAAACTGTGTCCGGAGATTACCGGAAATCCTGTCCGGACTTTGCC
The DNA here is from genome assembly GCF_002277895.1 of Rhizobium sp. 11515TR. Classification (NCBI taxonomy): domain Bacteria; kingdom Pseudomonadati; phylum Pseudomonadota; class Alphaproteobacteria; order Hyphomicrobiales; family Rhizobiaceae; genus Rhizobium; species Rhizobium sp. 11515TR. Next base: position 461,661 of record NZ_CP022998.1, read on the forward strand.
GAAACCCGCAGACGATGGAAGGCGAAATCCTCAAAGAAGCGCTTGAGATAGCATCAGGGTCAAAAAAACACCTGTTGCGCTCGCTCTCGTTGCCGAAGGATGGTTCGCGATGACGGCGGTGTGCGAGACCCTTGGTGTCGCCCGATCCAACATTGCGGAACGTGTGAAGCAACGTCCTTCCAGAGCCAGAGGGCGGCCGCCGCTCGCCGATCAGGCACTGCTGGATGAGATCAAGACGATCATCGACGACATGCCGACCTACGGATATCGCCGGGTTCACGCGATCCTGCGCCGTAAAGCCAGCAGCGAAAGCCGTCCATGGCCGAATGCCAAGCGCGTCTATCGGGTGATGAAGGTTCACGGCATGCTCCTTCAGCGCCACACCGGTGCAATCGACACCCGTCGCCACGATGGCCGTGTTGCTGTCGAGCAGTCGAATTTACGCTGGTGTTCAGACGGCTTCGAAATCGGCTGCGACAATAAAGAGAAGGTGCGCGTTGCCTTCGCTCTCGATTGCTGTGATCGCGAGGCCATTGCCCATGTAGCGACAACCGAGGGCATCAAGAGCGAGGACGTCCAGGACCTTGTCATCACGGCTGTTGAGAACCGCTTCGGTCTCGTCAACACCCTTCCAAAGCCAATCGAATGGTTGACCGACAACGGCTCCTGCTTCATCGCAAAGGATACCAGGTCGCTGCTCGTCGATATCGGCATGGAGCCATGTTCAACGCCTGTTCGCAGCCCCCAGTCCAACGGGATGGCCGAAGCCTTCGTCAAAACCTTCAAGCGCGATTACGTCTCGGTCAACCCCTTGCCGGACGCCATAACCGTCATCGCGAAACTGCCCTCATGGTTCGAACACTACAACACCCTTCACCCGCATAAGGCATTGGGGTATTGCTCGCCTCGTGAGTTCTTAAACCGTCAAACAGAAACCTGATCCGGTCCGGTTTTTAAGGGGCAACTCCACGAGCCACTATTGAATACGCAGAAGTTGGACTTGACTTTTGACCTGCAATCCAAGAACATAAAGAGAACATCTGGAGCGTATCGCGACCCACTCAGAGCAAGCTATTAAACAGGGATTTTCAAAACCCGAATTGGATCGAAGGTTGAAAGATCTCTTCTGCTACTTTATCCGGCTGGCATAGAGTCAATATCGGACTGGCAATGTAAACGGATCGTACCTAGAACTGGAATCATCAGAAGGGTCCCACTCTCCATGAAGTTCAGCCTCGATCATCTGCCGGAACGCAAACGCCTCGAGCTGTCACGAATTGTCGAGATCGTGCATGAAGAATTCGAGGATGCGCTGAAGGAAGGCACGGCCGATTTCAAGAAGAAGGGGCGTATCCTCAAGATCATTCTTTTTGGCTCCTATGCTCGTGGCGATTGGGTCGATGAAGAGCACACCGGCAAAGGCTATAAGTCCGACTACGATCTGCTGGTAATCGTCAACAATCGCAAGCTGACCGACTTCGGTTCATACTGGCGCAAGGCGGCCGACCGCTTTCCCCGTATCGTCAAGCCGCCAGTCAGCCTTGCCGTGCATTCGCTGCGTGAGGTCAACACGGCACTGAAACTCGGCAATTATTTCTTCAGCGAGATCCGTCGCGACGGCATCGTTCTTTACGAACTCGACGACGAGGACCTTGCCGAGCCAAAGCCGCTCACACCAGCGGAAGAATATCGTGCGGCTCAACAGCATTTTAAGAGATTTCACAAAAGTCAGAAATTTCTTAAAGTTGCCCGCTTTTCCGCAAGCGAAGGCGACACGGATGAAGCAGCATTTCTCCTCCATCAAGCGATTGAACAGGCCTATTCGACCTTACTGCTAACATTGACGAATTACAGCCTTGCCTCACATAACCTTAACCATTTAAGGACACTTGCCGAAGGCCGCGATCAACGGCTTGCTGAGATCTGGCCACAAGATCGGCAACGCCGCCATGCTGCCTGGTTCAACATTATCAACCAAGCCTACGTGAAAGCTCGCTATTCCGAGCATTTCAAGATCACCGAAGAAGCGCTCGTCTGGCTTGGCGAACGTGCGGACGCACTGCAGCAGCTGGTCAAAGCGATTTGTGAGGAGCATATCGAAAAGCTGCGGAAAAAGCTCTGAGTGCTGCAGGCAATCGCTTATCGGCGTTCTTTGCTCCGACCGCCAGGTCGCGGCCTACCTCCAGTCAGTTGGCACTTATCGAATCACCATCCGCCGTCGCTCCGCCACTTCGGAAACTCCCCTCTATGCGCACTCTCATCGCTTAGCGTCGGCCGATACCAGAGCGGTGGGGCGTTACCGAGAAGTGCAAAGATTATCGGTCCCGCCCGGCCATTTTTGCCACAGGAAACCTAGTTCAGTTTGCCGTCCGCGTTACCGAATCCGCGCCGCGCCGGTCGAAGAGCCCACGTTTGCGTTTCACTAGCGCTCAGCAGGCAAAAAACTTCGAACCAAAAATGGCTGTCGGCGGCACGTCCATCCACCCTCGCGGCTAAAGCGCACCAAGCCACAGCAAGCGTGGCATCAGGACCATAGGCCGCCTTGGCGGCTAAGACCGCGGCCGCCATGTCCGTGCCAGACCAAATAGAGATGTCATCATCCGAGGACGACGCCTGGCGAAATTTTGATGTATCCGCGAAAATCATAGGAAGCTCTCCGTGAACGTCCGGCACGGGACGAAAGTTTGGCCGGACTTTGTTCTCACAAGTGAGTCACGACCGCGGATGCCGCATATGTCGTGTGATCCCTGGCCACTTCCTATTTTATCTCAACATACACCAACCTTGAATCTTGGGTGAGCCGACCGAACTCGCTCGCGAAGCGCCTCCCTTTTTGATGCAACAAAATTGTGATTGAAAAAATATCATTTTCTCTCTTTACGTGCAATACAAAATTATGACAGGTAAAATACAGCGATTTTCAGTGAAATCAGACGAAATCGCAATTGATGCGGGTATTTTTGTTGCACCAAATGCTGCGAGGTTATGCGGAATCTCCGACCGTCACCTCTTCCGCGTGCTGCGGCCCACTGATCGAAAGGTTGTTATCAATGAAGCCACTCATCCTCATTTGTTCCAGGGATTACGAATTCTACCTTCTGCTCGCCCAGATCCTCAACATGACAGGTTTTGAACCTTCACTGGTGGAAGGAGCGGAGGAAGCTCTCGCTGGTGTGAAATCCCATGATTTGGTGGCCTTGATAGTAGACTATCATAGCGACGCCTTCCACATTAGCGATCTTGTTAGCCAGATCAAGGAGGCGCTGGCCGACAAAACACCACCGATCGCGGTCTTCGTGGGAGCAGGCAATCAGCAACTTTATCTCGAAGTGCTCAAAACTGGAGTGAGCGAGATTTTCATGCGCCCCTTCAACCCAGAGCGTTTTCTATCTTATCTGTCAGACTTGTCGCCAGACGCGAGTGGGAAATCTTGCATGAAAAGAACCCTCGGCAATACGCTTATATATGCGGAAATCACGATGCACCTCGACAGCATGCGCGTCGATTGCGATGGCCTGGACGTCCAACTCAGTCCGATCGAATTTCGCCTTCTTCAGCATTTTCTACAAAAACCAGGCTACGTCTTCAGCCGAGACGCTCTCATCGAGGCTGCATGGCCGCAAGGTACCTTTGTGGAGCCCCGCACCGTCGACGTTCATGTTGGGCGCCTTCGGCGGGGCATGAGACGGGTGTTAGGTCGCGATATTATCCGCACGGTGCGGGCCACCGGTTATGCGCTCGATGAGCGTCAGAGTGCAGAGCGGGCTTCATAAGCACTGAGATCACGGAGAAACTCCGTTGAGCATCAATGTGACATTCCGCCTGCTATGTTTATCAAGCCTTTCACTTTCGAAATATTGGCGTCACAGAACCTTCAGACAATATTACCGAAACGATCGTTGTTCGCAGACCCATTCCCCGGCAATAAAATAGCATCGCGTCGCCAATGAGATGCGATGTGCTGCGGCAGATGTCCATTTTCTGCTGCGTCACTGTTCCGCTACCAACAATTTGGATATGCCCATGAGCGATGATCATCATTCGCCCACCGCTACAGCTGTGCCGCGATCCTACCGCAATACACTCAGCGTGATCGTTTCCGCCGATCAAAACCTTGCTGCGGCCGAGCAGGAAGGAGTCATGGCGCTTTACGTGGACCCGGATAAGGATCGCTCCGTCATGTTGCCCACGGCGCCTCAGAAGAAACAAGTGACTGACTTCGTGCGTTGCTCTTATCTCGGCCTCGACAATCATCCACGCATCATCGAGGGCGCCATAGAGGCGATGCAGCGATACAAGGCGCTCCATTGGTCGTGTGCAAGAACGAGGCTTAATTTCAGCCTGTTAGGCGAACTGGAAGAAGCGCTCTCTGATTTGTTTGCAGCACGGGTCATAACCTACACGACCGTCCTCGCCGCCAATATGGGAGCCCTACCGCTCCTCGCCTCCGGATACCTCACTGAGAATAAAAGACCGACGATCGTTTTCGACAGGCTAGCGCATGCGACGCTTGCGTTTCACAAGCCGGTCGTCGCAAGTGAAACCCCGATTGAAACGATTGCTCATAACGACCTGAACGCACTCGAGGATATTTGCAGGCGCAACGATCGCGTAGCCTATGTGTGCGATGGCGTCTATTCCATGGGCGGCAGTGCGCCTATTACAGACCTCCTCACACTACAGGATCGATACGGCCTGTTTCTTTATATCGACGACGCCCATGGCATTTCCTTGTTCGGAAAATCTGGGGAGGGCTTTGCACGATCCCAAGTCGGCGCAGCCCTTGGCGAGCGCACAATCATTGCCGCATCGCTCGGCAAAGGCTTTGGAGCGTCGGGCGGTTTGCTGATGCTCGGCACTCGTCGGCAGGAAGAATTGTTCCGGCGCTTCTCGATCGCTTACGCCTTTTCCGCGTCGCTTAATTTAGCAGCAATTGGCGCAGCCATGGCATCTCAGGCGCTGCATCGCACCGATGAGCTCAAATTACGCCAGGATGCGCTAGCGGATCGGTTAGCTGTTTTCGACGGGATGGTTGCCAGCGAGCAAGCCGGCTCAAAGCTACCAATCCGCACCATAGAGTTTGGCGACGAAAGACAATCCATTCGTGCCGCGGCCTATATTCTCAACAAAGGTTACTATACCTCGGCGATCTTCTTTCCCACGGTCGCGAAGGGAAAGGCCGGCTTGCGGGTCTGCCCTACCGCCAGACACGACGTTCGGGAAATTGAAGGGTTGGGACGTGCGATCAACGAGGCGCTCGCCGAACGGGGAACAGATCCATGACCGACTTAATCAGCATCAATGTGAATGAGCCCGGGAAATTAGCCCCAACGCCAAATTAAAGGCAGATGGGATCGAAATGCTGAACTATATCGCGCACGCCTACCTCGCCCTACCCGATTCCGAGATATGGCTTGAGCAGATTTGCCATCAAGCTGCCGAGCTATGCCCTTCCATAATCTTCAAGGAGCCAGAAAAAAGGTTCCACTGCGAGGAAGAACACCCCGTTAGCAGCATGACGGATATGACTGATGACAGAGCGTGCACGCAAATTCGGGATGGCAGCAGATCTGCCGTCGCCGGCGGAGCTGACAGGTTTCTCAACTTCGGGGACGCTTGTGTCATCATACGACCAACCAACAACGGTCTATTTGTTCGTATTTTTGCCCGAGACCTCGTCATTTTTTTCGGAATTCGAACGCTTCTGGAAGGTAGTCTGTCGAAAGTCGCGGTCATCTCCAACGAGGCAATCGAGTGGTTCACTGAAGGTCCTGAACCATCTCACTTGCCGTCACGTGGTAGGAAGCATTAGTTCAGGGATATCGGTTGGAGATTGGCAATTGGGTTGGTTGTGCCATTGCTGCCCGCCGGCTCGGACGTGAACCAGCTGTATCAACTCCGTCAAAAACGCGGCCGCAATGTTGCGCGCTTAGCGCGCTGCCAGGCCGTCGAGCAGAAGATTTGAACCACGCAGGGCACCCGAGCCGTTCGGCGCACGAACGGGAAACACTACCGCCCAAGAAGGCCTCCTGATGATGCTAAGGCACAGAATGCATCCGAGTTTGGTTCCCATTCTGGTGCCGATCGCAGTGACAACGCTGACACTCTATATCACTGGATGGCGGTGGCAGGATTTGGCGATCGGGATGCCAGCACGGATCGCCTATTGGTTCCTGCGAACGGTTCCTCTTCCCAATCTCGTCCTCGGACCTATAGCTTCACTTCTGACGGTTTGGGCATTGCCACTGCATCGCCGTCGGCCGATCGCTTTTGCGAGCCTTCTTTGCTTTTTATGCGTGGCAGGCTTTTACGCCCTGCGGGAATATGCCCGTCTCGCTCCGTGGGTGGAGAATGGTGTCATCACATGGAACGAGGCTCTCACTTATCTCGACGCCTTCGCTGTTGCCGGGACCATTCTCGGATTTGGTATTGTCGCAATCTCCGCGCGCATCTCAATCGTAGTTTCCGATCCGATCAAGCGCGCCAAGCGCGGAGTTTTCGGCGATGCCGATTGGCTGCCTATGCCGGAGGTGGCTACACTCTTCCCCTCGGACGGAGAGATCGTTATCGGCGAACGGTACCGCGTCGATCGTGATCGCGTGCATACGTTGCCTTTTGATCCGAACGATCGCGGGACTTGGGGGCAAGGTGGCAGGGCGCCACTCATGACATTCAATCAGAATTTCGATTCTACGCATATGTTGTTCTTCGCGGGCTCTGGTGGCTTCAAGACGACCAGCAATGTCATTCCGACCGCACTGCGCTATAGGGGCCCACTGATCTGTCTCGATCCATCGACTGAGGTCGCGCCGATGGTTCTCGAGCATCGCGCCCATGCGCTCGGCCGCGAAGTCATGGTACTCGACCCGGCCAATCCAGTCATAGGCTTCAACGTTCTTGATGGGATCGAGCGATCGACGCGTAAAGAAGAGGACATCGTTGGGATCGCCCATATGCTTTTGTCGGAAAGCCTACGCTTCGACACCTCGACTGGCTCATATTTCCAAAATCAAGCGCACAATCTCTTAACTGGGCTTCTGGCGCATGTGCTGCTATCTCCCGACTATGCCGGTCGCCGGAACCTGCGTAGCCTGCGGCTGATCGTATCTGAGCCGGAACCGTCGGTGCTTGCCATGTTGCGCGACATCCAGGAAAATTCTACGTCCGCCTTTATCCGCGAGACTCTCGGCGTCTTCACCAACATGACGGAGCAGACCTTCTCCGGGGTATATTCGACCGCATCCAAGGATACTCAATGGTTGTCGCTCGACAATTATGCCGCATTGGTCTGCGGTAACGCGTTCCAATCGAGCGACATCGCTTCCGGACGGAAGGATGTCTTCCTCAACATCCCTGCATCGATCCTGCGCTCCTATCCCGGCATTGGTCGAGTGATCACCGGCTCGCTGATCAATGCCATGGTCCGAGCCGACGGCGACTTCCGCCACCGGGCGCTCTTCATGCTCGACGAGGTCGATCTGCTAGGCTTCATGCGTATTCTTGAAGAAGCGCGCGACCGCGGACGTAAGTATGGCATCACACTGATGTTGATGTACCAATCCGTCGGCCAGCTCGAGCGTCATTTCGGAAAGGACGGAGCAACCTCTTGGATCGAAGGCTGCGCCTTCACGTCGTACGCCGCGATCAAGGCACTCGACACGGCGCGCGATGTCTCCGCCCAATGCGGAGAGATGACCGTTGAAGTGCGGGGACGTTCGCGCAATGTCGGCTGGAGCAATTCCAACGGCAGCGCCCGCAAATCCGAAAGCATCAGTTTCCAGCGCCGGTCGCTGATTATGCCGCACGAAATCACTCAGTCGATGCGCAAGGACGAACAGATCATCATTGTACAGGGCCACAGTCCCATTCGCTGCGGGCGAGCGATCTATTTCCGTCGCGAGGAGATGGGTGAAGCTGCGAAGGTCAATCGATTTGCGAAGTTCTAGGCCGTGTGGACTCTTTGGATTCCCAAAGCTGAGCAAACGTGAGCGCGAGGAACAGTCACGGCTTTCGGCGTTGACGGAATCGCACTAGCGCTTTCTTTCAGAGCTTCAGCTTTGCCCGGTTTGGCATGAAGTAGGTCTGGACATTGACGAGCGCTTCGAAACACTGGAGCCCCGCCACGGGCGACCGATCGGCACTCCGACGCTTGCTTTTTGCGCGACGGGAAGAGGGCCTAATACCAGCCGCCCGTATGGAGCATGAGCAGATCGGCGACGTATGCGCGGCATATCTCGAATGAGAGAGGGTTCGCCGCCCGGACGGCGGAAAGCCGCGAGCTCCTGTCATATCGATCTCTGCGGGAGGCCTGTCCTGCCGGCGCAGATGGATTTGCAGCGCTCACCGCGGAGAGCGTCATCGGTTATGTATTGAGCGACATGCGCTCGATGGCTCCGCCGACAATGGCAAAACAATGTGCGTGGTGGTACGTGCCTTCCTGCGCTACTTAGCGGGGTGGGATCGTTACGCAGCTCTAGAGACGAAGGTTCAGGTGATCGAAAATCGCGGCCTTGCGCGGATGCAGATCTCCGATACCTTCCAGGCCGAAACCAAGACGGCGCTTGCTGATGTCGTCAGTGCGCCGAAGGTTATCGTCGAGGAGGCGCCCAACGCTCGCATGGACCGGCCGGCCGATCTCATGATCACCAGGCAGGATGCGATGCAGCAGACGATGCAAACCGGCTTCGATCTTTTCCGGAAGGATATGTCATCGATCTCGACAAAGGTCGAGGTCGTCGGATCGAAGGTGGACATGATGACCGGAAAATCGTCGCCCGGGGTGTTTCACCCAAGATGACAGAACGCCAATCATTGTGCCTCTTGTATGGCCATCTCGCGGCCACGCCGATCGCGCCTTTGCCGCCTCATAGCATAAATGCTGCGACGATCAGAAGGATACAGGCAAGCACCACGGCAACAACTGCTAAGGCGCTTTTCCATTCCGGCTCGATATAGGGAAGCTCCTCTTTCATCGCGTCCGCCGCTGCTTGTGGGCTTTGAGGAGTATGCCATATAATTCGCGCAGAAGTCGAGTCACTCGCGCGAACGAGCCTCGCGCCATATGAAAGGTTCGAACTTAGCCGCCTGAAAGCGTCACGGCCGTTTGGAGATCAATAGCAGGAGCCATTTACTTATCTCACGCGATTCTGGATATCGAACCCTTCAAGGAGTGGAGTGCTTTTTTTAGCAGGATCGGAATTGCGATCGAAACGGCCAAACCAGACAGAATATAGAGTGGAAACGTCTCATATTCTTTGAAGCGGTAATAAGGACCGGTGATATCTGACAGACCGATACGGCCCAAGGCGACCAGTAGAAGATTTAACAGAAAGAATCCGAACATATGATTGAGCAAGATCGCATAGGAGTTTTGCCCGATGTAAGCGAGCGCCTTGGCGGCCCAACTCTTCGCGATCGCAAATGAGATCGCATAGAAGATGACAATCCCGAATATGCTTGTGATTATGGGCGTCACAAAATTGGGAAACGACATGATCTGCGTTGAGAAAAAGACGTTGTAGTTGCTGAAAATAAAGCCCTCGATCACGAAGCAGATCGCTCCCACAGCGATCGGGAGCGCGGGGGATGACGGCAAGCGATCCTGAAATCTCCCGAAAAGAGAACCGAGACAGTAAAAGCCGCATCCCAAGAGGAAGCGTAGCAAGAGGATCTCGGTTTTATGGGCGGCAACAACGATATGCCGATCTTGTTCCTGGACGCCACCATAGAGGAGCGTAGCGGCGTAAATGCTTACCGCCGCAGCGCCTACATAAAGCACACAGAAAGCCGATCTCGTGGCTGTTGACCCGATCAGACGGCTTGCCGTCCTATGCATCCATGCGTGCGCAACGTCGAAATAGACATAGATCATGATGTAGGCGCCGATGAACCAGTAGGCGGCTGCCAAATATCCGCCAAACAAAAAGGTATGCAGCATTACCGAAAGGCTGAGATCGGGCGCGCCAAATGGCAGTCCGAGTTCGTGAAAAATGGCGAGCGTCAGAAAATCGTAAACGATTACCGCAGCCAGAGCCGGAAGCATCAGCCTGGACATGAGTTTTCCAGCGATATGAAGGATGCTTTCAATTCTGTCATCGCGGTAAAAGATGCCTGAAATGAAGAAAAACAAGGGCATATGATAGGAGTAGACCGGCAAAATCTTGATGCCGACATCGGTTCCAGCATGCCCTGCAACAACGGCGATAATGCCGAATCCTCGCAGGATATCTGCTACTTCATTGCGATGCACGGTCATCTCCCAACATTGATGCGTGCAATTTAGGCTATTCGAATGGTGCGATGACGTCCTTTTACGTGAAAGGCAAGAACCGTCGACCCTCGATTGTCAATCTCATCGCGGAAATTCAACGAGCGTCCTTCGGGGCGCCTTCTTCATCGGAGCAACTAATGAATTGCAGCCAAAAACTGCGGCGGCAAGACCGCGAGAGCAAAAATGAGAAAAATTGCCACCGCAGCCGCGCGAGCACCCATGTTCACGCTAGCTAGTAGGCCGATCCCCATCGATATGAAAAAACTGGACGGGTACTCGTAGGGTAAGCAAAGCGACAGGAAGAAAAATGCGGCCCAAAAGATTAATCCTCTAATGACGCGTACGCCGAACTTACCAAACATATCAACAATGGGTTGACCGTCTTCGTTACTCATGAATCCCCCGTTTAAACGGCTTCCCGGCTTATAGCGCGCGATTTCAGCTCACTAAATCAGCGCGACGGGTGTCGCTTTTTTCATCGGAGCGAATGGGGCCAGGTCATTTTCCCCGTGCTCCGCTTCCTAAGGATATCTAATGAAACCGAAACTCGTCCTGGCTGAGAAAGTCTCTCGCTTAACCGTGAAATAAAAATCGGCCCTTGCGCCTGAGACTTGCCTGGTGAGGAGGTCTGGGCCATCGGCGAGCATCGCTCCACCGGCGAGCGCAAATATTATCTCTCCAATCTTCCTACCAACACCCCCGCTCAAGCAGCTCGCCGGCGCTAATCAAGGCGCGCTGGGTACGCAAACAGGCGCATCAGCAACTCAAGGAAGAACTCGGTCTTGATCATTTCGAAGGGCGCTCCTGGATCGGCCTTCAACGGCACGCGCTGATGACCATGATCGCCTATTCTTCCTACAATCTCGCCGCCTCAAACAGGCGGCAGGGGAAAAGAGAATCCCAGCCCCCGCCACAGCCAAGCCTTCCCGCGGTCCAGCTGGCAATCCTGCACACGCCCCAAGAGCCCCCACCAAATTACTGCCCGCACTGCAGGAGAGCCTTCTTCGCTAAAAATCTACCAAAATAGTGCTAGGTTACGGCGGCATCTACACGTGACGCGTTCGCTGGAAAAGCTACGCGGCCGCTTGGAAAGGAATCCTTCCAATTTTGAAGCTTTGGTTATTTTCTATGTATCTGAAGCTTAGATTGGCGGCGAAAAGAGTTGCGGCCAGAGACGTAGAGAACGCCACCGCGAAAGCTGCAGTCGACGGAGAGCTTATGAATTGCTCTCCAAACAGCCGAAAAGATGCCTCGCGGATGACGATGATAATCGGCAAATGGCAGAGATACAAAGAATAGGATCTGTTTCCGACCCATTGAAGAAGCGATCCAAGATTCCCCCTGGAGATTCCTCCGTCAGGTAAGGAAATGGAAACCGCGACGGCCGAGATAACCGCCAATATCGGTATTGAGCAGGTGAGATCCATCATTGCCGGGAATGTGCAAATTAGCGCGATTGTCAGCACGCAAACCAAAACCCTTGTCCGAGAGGAAAACCGCGCGATGAGGGAAGCAACTTGGTCATGGTGGATCGCCAACAGTACTCCGACGATTAAGCCTTGAGGGCGTAATACCCAGGCGAGAGAAAATGGCCCCTCAATAAGAAAATAGTTGGCGGCGCTCGAGATAATAAGAAATGCCAGATAAATTCTCGCCAAACGCAAATATGTGAAAAAGAATGCGAGGATGGCGAAGACGAAATAGAACTGCTCCTCCAGAGATAAGCTCCAAAATACGCCATTAAAATCTGGATTCATGCAGCTAGCGCCGATGCTGTGCGTGACGACACAGTGCGACCAATAGAAATTCGACGTCGCGGTTAGGGCAGTTGCTGCGCTCGTCAACGCTGTCTTGAGCGTCCCGGCGTACGACATGCTAATTGTGCTCAGCGATAGTATGGTCGAAAATGCAATCCAAAACCATGCGGCCGGCGCAAGCCTATTAAAACGCCGTATCCAAAAGTCTTTAAGTGCCGGTCCGCTTAATTTGTGACCGATTTCCCAGTCGCCTCTACTGATGAGCGATCGACCGATCACAAGGCCGGATATGACAAAAAATAAATCAACACCGGACCAAAAGCCGGCATAACTAAAGATGCCGTGATACCACTCCGGAGTGGGAAGCCGGCTCCGATAGTGCTGCAAAAATACCATGAGCACTGCAACGCCTCGCAGAGCTTGAATGTCTCTATTTTTTCCCATCTATCGGCTCCAGACCTAAATCTCAGGCTTACTCCATCACGGGCCTCGCGCAACCGAAAATAGCCGTTCTGTAGCGCGTCAATTTGGATGGGGAGCGCGACAAACAGGAAGGCGAGTGAGGTCGCGATGGAGGGAGGATGCACGTGGCTTTGTCGGAGTGCAAGCGCTTTTTTGTGATTGTCCCGGCGCGTCAGCCGAGCGGATTTTTCCGTGTCGCGGCGTGACAAACAGGGATGGCAGGCCCGCCAACGAAGCCGGCCACCCGCTTGCGCAGATGGATAGCTCGTAGTTGATTGTCGCGGCCGCGACGGAGTTGCCCATTAACAAGTATCTGGCGAAATCGGCATCAGTGACACAACGGCGTGGGAAAATTGCCGTATTCCTGCCCCTTTGCGACCATACGGCCCATCACGGGGCGAGGAATGCCGGATGATGAACCGATTCTGGACGAAGGCGGATGACGACATTGGACGACTCGCGCATCAACAAACCGCATGCTGACCTTGCAGCCGAACCGATCGGTGTCACGAAGGCAGGAAGCAACATGACGAAACCGCTCGCCATCATCGGCGGCATTCTCTGGCTGCTTGTCGCTTCGCCGACCGTCGTTGAGAGCGACGCCTATCGCTATGCCACCGCGCTCCTCTCTCTGATCGCCCTCTATTATTACATGAAGGCGCCCATACGGCCGCGCACCGACTGGATCGGCTGGCTCTGCATGGGCTGGGCCTTCTATGTCATGGCGCGTTTCTTCATCACCTTCTGGCTGACGCCGCAGCACGATATCGGCGCCTCGGATTGGCTCTATGCCTTCCCCTTCTTCTTCCCCATCATGGGCGTCGCCTTCCTGCTCTATGAGGAGCTGATGGAAAAGATCGTCGCGGCCTATTTCGCGGTGGTCCTCATCATGCTTGTGGCAACACAGCACCTGCGCGAAGTCTTTGCCGGCGCAACCATCCGCCCGCTGATCATGAACAATCAGATCCACGGCGCCGTCGCCTGCGGCATGATCGTGATCTTCACCCTGTTCTGGCTGCTGCACTACCTCACGGACAAATCCAGTGACCGCCGGATCGCCCGCTTCTCCTATATCGTTTCGCCCTTCATCTTCGCGCTCTGTTTCATCGCCATTTACGGTGCCAAGTCAAAAGGCGTCTGGCTGGCACTCGGCATCACACTACCTGTCCTTGCGCTCATTACGCTGACCTACCTGCGCCTGAAGAGCGGTGTCATCACTATCATCGCTGTCGCAGCCCTGTTGATCGCCGGTATCTATGGCGTCAGGCACAATCTCGACAAGACGGCTGGCCCGACTTTGTCGGCAGCCATTTCCATGGTCGAAAATGTGGCCAACGGCCATGAGATGGGCGGGGTGGTTTCAAACGCCATCAGCTCGAGCAATACGCCGGTGTCGATGGACGAACGCCTGCAGCTCTGGTCGAACAGCTGGGAGGTCTTTTCCTCGGCGCCGATCTTCGGCTGGGGTAACAGGTGGCTCGAACGCTGGGCCGAGACGCGTTACTCGCATGTCCAGTACACGCTGCTGCACAACGGCTATCTGGAAATCCTGGTGCGCTACGGCCTGTTCGGCGCGGCAATCATGGGCTTCATGCTGGCCACCTTCATCCGCGCCATCTGGCGCGCCCGCAAGGCCGGCATTATTCCGCGCGCCGCATGGCACGCCTACATCGCCTGCCTTTTCTTTTTCTCATTGACGCTCCTCAGCAACTCCAACAACCGCCTGGCGATCGGCGAAAGCCTGGCCTTCGCAAGCTCCGCCTTTGCCTGCTGGTGCCATATGCGGCTGAAGGGGGAGTATTTGACGATGGGGAGGGTCGTAGTGCAGCAAGACGCAGTTGTTGGTGCTTGAGCCACATACCGTCATACGACAGTTATTTGTTATTAATCCACCACATGCACTGCCCCGTTGGCCCTAATCCGGCAAACGTGCCGAGGAAATCCAAACGTCTTGGTAACTAACGAAAGAAATTTGAAGCAGATAGATTCGGATAAAGCGAACAACATGGACGGAGAGACTTGGGTTACCGCGTGTAAGTAGCATGTGTGTCCGTTAAGCAAAATCTAATGTCGTAAGGAAATCGTATTGCTCATGAACGACCATCGCCATCTGCCGCGCGCTGATCGCATTCTTGATTCTGCCGGAGGCCTAAGCTATACGCGCCCAAGACTTGGACCTCGCCATTCCAACTTGGGTGGTCGCGAAAAAATCATCTTTAAAGGGGCACAGTTGATTTTATGGAACGCGAGTAAGCGGATCGAATACAATCTCGGTCCAGAAATCACCTTACGCCTCGCAAATGGAGAATCGCGCGGTGCCTTTGAAACTTTATCCTTATCTAAGAGGCATGTAGCCCAATTTGGGCGGTCGCGAAACCGCGCGGAAAGTGCTTATAAAACGAATGGAGTTGTTGTGGGTACAGAAAGCACTGGATCAGCTTCGTGCTTTCAAACGCTCCATTTTAGATCTGCATCAATCCAAAATGGCCGAGTGGATGCCCTCACAATTCGCAGCCAGAGCGCTTGCTCAGCCTTTAAAGCTTTTTAAGGTCGTTCGGTGATGCAACGTTATCCTCTATCTCCTGCGGGAATGCTTACAAGCTTTTGGAACAATCGCGGCCTCATTTTGGCCCTGACCGAGCGCGAAGTGATCGGACGTTACAAAGGATCGTTCCTCGGCATCATGTGGTCGCTGTTCAATCCGCTTCTGATGCTGACAATCTACACATTCTTCTTCAGCACGGTGTTCAAGGCGCGCTGGCCCGGCGGAAGCGAGTCGAAAACCGAATTTGCTTTAATTCTCTTTTCAGGCCTGCTGATCTTTAATTTCTTCTCAGAAAGTCTCGGACGAGCGCCGTCCTTGATCGTCGGTAACGCCAATTACGTCAAGAAAGTTGTGTTCCCACTGGAGATAATGGGATTTGTCTTGGTGGCCTCAGCAGGATTCCATTTTTTGGCCAGCATGGTCATTTGGCTATTGTTCTACTTCATCTTTTTCGGTCTGCCGTCCGTGCAGGCCATATATTTCCCGTTCATCCTGATTCCGCTGATTCTTTTGGCCATGGGATCTGCCTGGTTCCTTTCCTCACTGGGCGTCTATCTCCGCGACGTGAGCCAGATCGTTACCGCGGTCATTCCCGCATTGATGTTCCTTTCGCCGGTTTTCTTTCCCATAAGCGCTCTGCCGGAACAGCTCCACATCATCTTCCAACTCAATCCACTGACTTTCCTCATTGAGGAAGCCCGAGGGGTCTTGATCTGGAAACAGGACCTGCATTGGGGTCACTGGCTTATCCAAACGGTTCTTTCCGGCATATTCGCATGGTTGGGCTACGTCTGGTTTCAGAAGACGCGAAGAGGTTTTGCTGATGTCCTCTGACGAAATCTCCATCAGCGTCCAGGGTCTCGGAAAGCGTTACGAGATCTATTCATCGCCGCGTGAACGGCTGAAACAGTTTATTCTGCCGTCGATCCAACGCGTGATCGGAAGGGATGTCGTAGCCCACTACAAAGAACATTGGGCATTGCGGGACATCTCGTTCGAGATCAAAAAAGGCGAGGCCTTTGGCATCGTCGGCCGGAACGGAAGCGGCAAGAGCACGCTGCTGCAAATCATCACCGGAACTCTCGCCCCGACCATCGGGAATGTGACGACGAAGGGTCGCATCGCCGCACTTCTTGAACTGGGCTCCGGCTTCAACCCGGAATTTTCCGGGCGAGAGAACGTATATCTCAATGCCATGTTGCTCGGCATGACCCGCGAACAAGTCGACGAGCGCTTTGACAAGATCGCCGCATTTGCCGATATTGGCGACTATCTGGAGCAGCCGGTCAAAACCTATTCGAGCGGAATGCTGGTTCGTCTCGCATTTGCCGTTCAAGTGCAGATCGACCCCGACATCCTGATCGTGGATGAAGCTCTCGCGGTTGGCGATGCCCTCTTTCAAAAACGCTGTTTTGCTCGGATCGAGAAATTACTCTCGGATGGGGTGACGTTACTTTTCGTATCTCATGACCAGGAGTCCGTTCGGACTCTCACACATCGCGCCATCCTTCTGAAGAATGGACATGAAGTTCTGACCGGCAGCTCATCGGAAGTCCTGCTTTCCTACCGAAAGCTTCTGCATGAAGAAGAATCGGCGTATTTTTCACGCCTGTCGCCCAAACAGGCCACGGCCTCCGTCGGCTCGAAGACGCCGGCGGCGTCGAACAGCCCGAACAAGGGCACTTCCCTGCCGGGACGCAGCGACAGCCTGTCTTTCGGGGACGGCGGCATCGAGGTGACGACGGTTCAGACTTTCGATGCGGACGGTGAACCTTGTGCGGTCTTCTATCCGGGAGATCCGGTCAGAATACGAGTTAGCTGCCATTCCACAATCACAACTGATCACATCAACGTTTCGATACGGATCAGAAGCCGGGAAGGCATCAAGATATACTCTTGGGGAACGCTGAACCAAGACATGCAGGTTCTCAACGGCGCCCTTGATGGCGAAGTATTCTGGATACGCGAAATTCAGGAGAACGAAGATTTTGATGTATGGCTCGAATGCAGTTGTACGCTCGGTCCCAATTTATATGAGGTCCAGGCCGCCGTTTCCTATGAAGGGAAGCCGGATTACACCGAGCAACGCATTCTGCATTGGAAGGATGAAGCAGCATTTTTCCAGACATTAATACGCCAAAACGAATATACGTTTGGCGGCATGACCGATTTGCGCATGAAAGCGACATGGTGACCCCGAGGTACACCTTAGTCATCATTTAAACGTTGAGGCCGGCCAGAGAACAATATGCAAGCTCGCTCATCCAACTCCAGAATTGTGGATCTGATCGTTCAGTCCTGCGGCTATGGCAAGGTCCTGGAGTGCAACCAGGGCACAGATTCGCTGCTACCGAAATTGCTGGAAGTTGGCGTCGATGGCTATGTCATCGGGCAATCCCAAACAGACGTCAAACGGATGAATGCGAACTTTCCCGGCCGCTGCATTGAAGGTTCGCCTTTAAAGCTATCGTTTCCCGATGAGAGTTTTGAAACCATCGTCTCAATCGGCTGTCTCGAAAAGCTGGCCGCCGAGGATATCACGACAGCGCTGGGCGAGATGTATCGTGTCTCATCCCGCTATGTCTTTTTGCAGGTAGCGACCGGACAGAGTGCAGAAGCCCCTTTGCCGCATGCGTCTCAAGACCGAACATGGTGGGAAACCCATTGCTTTGAAGCTGGCTTCCGCAAGCATCCGTTATTCTACCAGATCAACCCATATGAATCGTTGAACAGCGACGGTGCCCATATCCTGATCCCGCTCGAAAAGGTTCCTCGGGCAGCGCTGCAGCACTATGATTTGACCGTTCTCGTCGAGGAGCGTCTGCTGCATACGGACATGCTTCGCGAAACAGGCAGACGAAGTGACGCACATTGCATTCGCTATCACAAGGCGGCTGAATATATTCGCCCAGGCGACCGTGTGCTCGATGTCGCGTGTGGGCAGGGCTATGGGAGCCACATCCTCTATAGCCTATCGAAAGCCCGATCGGTGATCGGGATAGACCTTAGCGATTTCAGCATCGATTATGCAAATGCCCATTACGGCCGTTCGGACGCCGTCAGATTTGAGGTTGGAGATGCCCAGGCTCTCTCGCAGATACCTGATAACAGCATCGATTTCATTACCGCGTTCGAGACCATAGAGCACGTTCCGGACCCCGATGCCTATCTGATCCAGCTGAAGCGCGTCCTCAAGCCCTCCGGACGCTTGATGGTTTGTGCCCCGAATAACTGGGTTGATGAAACCGGCAAAGATCCCAATCCCTATCATCTCCACGTCTATACCTGGGAACGCCTTATCGACGAGTGCGGATTGTATTTCCTGCTGGAGAAGGGCTTTTTCCAGACGGCGGGCGGCGGTATGCGCTATCATCATTCGCCCCGCAGTTGGGTCGAAGTGCCGCCGCAGAAAGAACGCGAACAGGATGGCGAATGGGTCCTGCTTTTGTGCATGGCCGATCCGATGGCGGGCAAGGGCATAGCATATCAGGAGACGGCCTGGAGTCAGCCTGACTCATCGGACTTTCATGTATCGGCTTTTGCACGAGACTACGAAAATCCCTGGTTGGTGAGAGGCATGGTCGCGATCGGTATGCGCGCCCGTTCCGAGACGCTGCTGTCGAGCATGCAAGAGCAGGTGCTGAAAACAGCCAACCCCACCTCGGCCGACTTCGGAAGTGCCCTTTGCGGCCAAATCTATGCCGCGGCGCAACAAGACGGAGGCTCGGAAGCGCGCCTCCAGGAACTACAGGAAGCCGCTCTCCGTTACGCTGCCATTGCAACACCATCACCTCATCAGCTGCGATGGCAGGTCTCCCTGCTGTTTTCTATCGGGGAAGCAGCAAGAAAACATGGCAAAGCCGACGTCGCGGCAGATTTTTATTCCAGATGCGCCGCAATCGACGTTGTGCCCTATAGTCCGCTGCTCGGAAACAAGACGCTTGATGCCCTTCATTGGCTAAGCATCTTTGCGCTCGCCAAAGGTGATGTCCAACAGGCACGGGCACATCTGGAAAAAAGTATCGGAGAAGCGCAGCGCCTGATGTCCGCCTCCTGGCTGAACATCATCGGAACTCCGACAAAGCCGCTGCCTTTCGGCTTTCCGGAAGTATCCCAGCTGATGGATAGGGCGGCACGAGCCGCCTACATGCTGAATTCGCTAGATGATTACCGGACAAAACCGGGGCTTTTCCACTATGAAAGCCAAGGCTTTTTCGAAAGGCAATTAAGAGCAGCTGCCGCCAGAACACAAGAATTGGAGGCGACGGTCAGCTCACTTGCCCACGAGCTCATCAACATGGAAGCATCAAGGCGGGAGCTCGGACAGCAAGTTGCCGAGACCGAAGCTCGTGCACAAGAGCTGGGGCATCAAGTCGCCGAAGTAGAAGCGCGCGCGCAAGAATTCGCGCGGCAAGTCGTAGCATTGAACGCTCAGAGGCTTGCCGGCAATACTGCGAGCAATCAGGGTTCATTGCGTTCACACATGGCGCGAGGCGTTCGTCTTATTTCGCACCGAATTTCTAAGCTGATCTCGAAGAACAAGTCATGACCAAAGCCACAACTACTGGCATCGTTATTGTTTCTTACAACGCTCCCGACGCGCTGATTGCGACGCTGGCCAGTATAAGACGCGCGCATAATGACAATTCGACCAAGCTCATATTGGTGGACAACGCGTCCAATTCAGACGACCGGTGTAAGATACGAGAGGCAATTACGGCCCATATTTCGGAAGTAGGTAGTGGCTGGCGTTACATCGAGGAACCGGAAAACCTCGGCTTTTCAGGCGGCAACAATGTCGGCATCCGAGAATTTCTTGCTGACGATACGATAACCCACATCTGTCTACTAAATAGCGATGTGATCGTGACGGATCATTGGCTGGACAGAATGCTGGCGCATGGGAAAGATATCATCAGTTCCGTCACCAACAAAGCCGATAGCGAGCAATGCATACCGATCGATTACAGCGCAGAGTTGAGCGAATTCATCGGGGCTGGCACAACGAAAATTTCTGAGGCGCCCTATCAGCGCGTGAAGAATTTCGCCGACCGCCGACACGAAGCCTGGCAAGGCAATCTGGTTGAGGCTGACGTCACGTTTTTCTGCGTCCTTCTGACCAGGGACGCTTGTCAGAACATCGGTCTTTTGGATGAAACATTCTTTCCCGGCGGCTTCGAGGATGACGATTATTGCCTTCGCGCCCGAAAGCTTGGCTACGATATCTTTCTGGCGCGCGATACGTTCATCCATCATTGGGGATCAGCTTCGTTCGGCAAGCTGCAATATGAATATTTCAGCGCCCGGGCCGAAAAGAACAAGCGCTATCTGGAGGAAAAGCACGGCTTCTGCTGGAGTAGGCGACCGGAAAAACCGATCGTCTCCTTTTGCATGGATGCGGCATTTGCCCTTGGCAAACCCGGCGATTCCGCATGCCGCTCCGATTTGGCGGCATACATGCGCAATCTCGACCATCAGATAGACTATTTTGAAACCGAGTTCCAAAATCTCTCGGGGGCCTTCGAAGCCTATCGCGACCTCGCTTCGGAGGATCTGGCAAAGCGGGTGTCGGCGGCAGGGACATTTGGAGACGTAGTTGCCGCATGGACGCGTACAAAAACGACAATCGTCAAGCTCGTGAAGACCGCTTCGATCGCTGAGGAAAGCATCGCTACGATTACGGCCGACCTGAACAGTATAGCGGAGGCGGTCCACAATCGCGTCGAATGCAATTTTGCCGTCCATGACTTTGTCTCGACCCTCGAACGTGATGGCAAAGGCGCCACAGCAAGACTGCGTCGCCCCTCAAGCGTGGCGCCAACGGGCAGTCCCACCGGAAAAATTTCCAGGCTCATCTGGCTTGCGAGAAGAGGCATCGGGTTTCTGCGGCAGCTGGATGGTATCGTGTTTTTCGGGGGCTATTTTTACCCCGAGCGCCAGAGCGATGGCTATTTTCAGCGAATTCAGATTGTTGATCGGCTCTTCCGGGATCGTTGGCGCATTTATGTCGAGAGCGAAGAGCTGACCGGCCGCAATGTATGGTTTGATCGCCCGGAAGCGAATGTTCTCGTACTGAGAGTGATGGGCAACAGAAAGCTGAAAATGCTGGTGCGGCTGCTAGCCGCCGCAGCGGTTCTTCGCACGCGCAAGATTTATTTCCATAGTGTATTGCGGATGTACGACAATCGCTTCGGCAAGTTTCTGCATCTGCCCTTCATACGCAAGGCTGTCGACATCCATGGCGTGGTGCCGGAAGAATTCCGGATGCATGACGATTTTTACAGCGCACTCATCTATGACAAGCAGGAGCGCCTGGCAGTTCAAAAGGCCGGCATCGTGATTGTCGTCACGAAGGCAATGGAGAATTACCTCCGGCAGAAGTTTCGCGATGCGCTAAAGGCTCGAAGCATTTCGTTCCCGATGTTCCCGACCTTTGAGCCATCGATAGCGACGCGACCGCTGGAAAACGGAAAACCGATCGTCGTATACGCCGGGGGGCTACATCGCTGGCAACAGGTGCCGAAGATGATCGATGCAATCGCGAAAACTGCGGACCATTGCCAGCACCGCTTCTACACTCCGCAACCGGACGTGGTGAAGGCGATGCTATCGGCAAATCTGGTGGATTCCGTTGTGGTGGAATCGAAGACGCATGCCGAATTGATGGAGATCTATCCGCATTGCCACTACGGCTTCATCCTGCGCGAGGACAGTATCGTCAATAAGGTCGCCTGCCCCACCAAGCTCGTCGAATATCTGGCGATGGGGATCGTTCCCATTATCGATTCCGAAAATATCGGCGATTTTAAATCGCTCGGCATGCAGTACATTACGCTACCTGACTTCCTCGCGTCCGAATTACCAGATGAAAGCACCCGTGCCCGGATGGCGCATGAAAATCTGGCCGTTTACGAAAGGCTCCAAGAGGTCCGCCAATCAGGCGCAGAGCAGATCTACCAATTTTTCTCTCCGCAACGCGCGGCTACCATCCGTTCTCGCGTCGCAACGAGATTACACCGCTCTCTTCCCCCTGAAACAATTGGCGGACGGTTCGCGCGCCGTTTCTGGCGGAAAATCTCCCCTACTGTCCGCAGACCTATTGTCGAGGCGACCGCCAGTGTCCCTTTGACAGATCTGATCAGCGTCCCACGCGAATGCGATATTCTCGTTCAGGTCGACAATTTTGAAGCCGGCGGGTTGGAGAACGTCGTCCTTGATCTCAACGATACGCTTGCGAAGGCAAATTATAAAATCGTCCTTCTTGTGCTCGGTAATCGCGGAGCCGCAGTGGATCAGGCACGCCGCCGCGGTCAAAAGATAATTTGCCAAACCTATAGCCCGGTGGCCTATGAAAGGGTCATCGACCATCTCAAGCCGAAATTGATCCTCGCTCATTATTCGACGCACGGATTGCAGGCTTGCAACGACAGGGATATTCCGTTCCTGCAAGTCATCCACAATGTCTACATGTGGTTTAATGAGCAGCAGCGGCAGGAGTTTTCCGACAACGCCAAGCTTACGACCAAATTTATTGCCGTTTCCGACTATGTTCGAGATTACAGCATTTCCCGCCTCGGGGTTCCCGAGGAGAAATGCGTCGTCATTCCGAACGGTATAGATTTTGCGCCATTCCATGATTTTGTACCCTCCGAAGCGCGCGAGAGCCTTCGCGAGAAATACGGAATCAGAAAAGACGATTTCGTGTTTGTCGACATCGGTGCCGTAAATCATCAGAAAAATCATTTGGGCACGCTGAAGGCATTCGAGATCGCCGCGCGCGCATGCGAGAATGCCAAGCTCGCTATATTGGGGCCAGTCTACGAGCCCGTTCTGATGGATGAGCTCAATGCGTACATTGCCGCCAAAGGCCTCGAAAAGAAAGTCATATACTGCGGAGCTGCGCCGCGGTCCCACGAACATTTCGCCATGGCTGACGCATTTGTCAGCGGCGCCTTCTTTGAAGGTGGTCAGCTTATTCTGCTTGAGGCTATCCGCTCAAATCTGCCTATCGCAACCAGCAGAGTTGGCTTCTCTTCTTCGTTTGAGGGACGTCCCGGAATCGAAGTTGTTCCGCCCCCTCAAGACATTGCGCAGTATCGAGGGGCGATTTGGGAGTTGAAATCTACCGAAGAGTTCGAAAGCCGAATGGCGGATGCAATGATCCGCATCTGGACAAATCCCGTTCGCCCGAATTTCAGCGACGACGAACTAAACAAGCTTGAAAGAAGTACGAGTTATCAAAAATATAGCGCGCTCATGAAAGCGCAGCTAACACAAGACAAGGAATGCGCAACTGAATTTCAAATTCGGATAGCATGATGTCTTATTGGCGTGGGATCGTTCGAAATTTTGCTTATGCTAGCTCCCGGAAAATATTCTGGGCGCTGCCGGCGCCGTTGCGCCATCATCTGCATGGCTTTCGGCATTCTCTCGTGCGGTGGCTTCGCAAAGGAGGAAGCCAGGGGCAGCCACAGGCCGATGATATCGGCTGGGAGAGTTTTCGCGACGGACCGCTCTCCAACAGGGGCTATCGCCTTGTCTTCATTCTGGAAGCCAGTATCGACTGGAAAGTAACTCTGTATCAACGACCACACCATATGGCGCTTGCGCTGGGGAGGCTTGACTGTCTGGTATTGTATCGGACGACAGGAGATGGCGTTGTCGGCTTTCGCCCCATTGAGAAGAACGTCTGGCTTACGAACGATCCGAACGTAGAATCAATTGACGGCGCAATTCGTTGTTTTTATAGCACTACCTTGTTCGCTGATGATCAAGAGCTCTTGTCCGCGAAGAGAAATGGATTCGTGATCTACGAATACATTGACCACATCGACGCCTCTATTTCTGGAGGCACGCATAGCCTCAAACGCCTTCTAAAGTTGAAACAAGGGGCGTTCGCGTATGCTGATCTTGTCGTTTCCTCCGCGAAATTGCTGCAGGACGAGGCTGTTCAAGCGAGAGGCGCATCCCGCTGTGTTTTCATTCCCAACGGTGTCGATGTTTCACACTATCGAAACGAAGCAAATGCTTCACACGACATCCCACACGCGTTGCGAGCGTTCAAAGAAAACCATCGCCATGTCGTCGGCTATTTCGGAGCGATAGCCCCATGGCTGTGGTATGAACTGATGGAGGACGTCAGCGAACTGATGCCCGATATCGGATTCGTCTTCATCGGGCCCGATTACAGCGGTTGTGTGCCGCAACTTCCGCGCAAGGAAAACGTACTTTACTTGGGGCCTGTCGACTACAAAAATCTCCCGTCCCATGCACGCCTTTTCGATGTCTGTTTCATACCCTTCGTGATGGGTGACATAGCGCGCTCCACGTCGCCGCTTAAGCTCTTCGAATATTTTGCTCTCGAGAAACCAGTCGTGGTAACGGGTGACATGCAGGAGTGCGTTGTGTATGAGGAGGTTTTCTCTGGCAACGATGCGGTGCAGTTTGCCCGAGCCATTGAAAATGCATTGAAAGTCCGGAATGATCCCTCATTTAAGCAGCGCTTGCGTGATCTTGCTGATGCGAACAAATGGGATATTCGGGCAGAAACTTACGTTTCTAAGATAGAATCCCTGATCGCAAGTGCCGATCCTGTTCTCTGAGGTTCCTATGAAGAAAAAAGTCATCTGCGTTGTCGGCACGCGACCTGAAGCTATCAAGATGGCTCCAGTCATTCTGGCGCTGAAGCAAGAGGCTTGGTCCGATGTAAAAGTTCTGGCAACGGCGCAACACCGCCAAATGCTCGATCAAGTTCTGGAGTTCTTCCATATCAAGCCGGATATTGATTTGGACATCATGCGCCCAAACCAAACTCTGGCTGGTTTGACCGCTCGCCTGCTTCTAGCCATCGACGAGGTTTTGGAAGCAGAAAAGCCCGATGTCGTCCTCGTTCAGGGTGATACGACGACCGTGATGACTGTTGCTTTGGCGTGTTTCTATCGCCGTATTCCGATTGGACACGTCGAAGCAGGTTTGCGCACCTGGGATATCCAGAATCCTTTTCCCGAGGAGGCAAATCGTGTGATCGCGGGCAAACTCGCTAAGTGGCATTTCGCACCGACAGAAGTAGCACGGCAAAATCTTCTCAAGGAAGGCATTGCTGAAAGCGATGTGCTTGTCACCGGCAACACGGTGATAGACGCGCTGCTCATGACGGCATCAAGGCCGCTCAAGACCACGGTCCCCCTCGACGACAGCAAACGGTTGGTGATGGTGACGTCCCATCGGCGCGAGAACTTC
The DNA here is from genome assembly GCF_002277895.1 of Rhizobium sp. 11515TR. Classification (NCBI taxonomy): domain Bacteria; kingdom Pseudomonadati; phylum Pseudomonadota; class Alphaproteobacteria; order Hyphomicrobiales; family Rhizobiaceae; genus Rhizobium; species Rhizobium sp. 11515TR. Next base: position 486,934 of record NZ_CP022998.1, read on the forward strand.
GGGAAACCTTTCCGAGACATTTGCGAAGCGTTGAAGACTCTGGCAGAGCGCAACCCGGATGTACAATTTCTCTATCCCGTTCATCCAAATCCCAACGTCAAGGATGTCGCGCACGAGATTTTGGAACCCATTTCCAATTTCATCCTGTGCGAACCGTTGGACTATGCGCCTTTTGTGGCTGCGATGAAGCGCGCGTACCTTATTCTGACGGATTCCGGCGGCGTCCAGGAAGAGGCGCCGGCACTCGGAAAACCGGTTCTGGTCTTGCGCGACGAAACCGAGCGGCCAGAAGCGGTCGAACAGGGGGTGGTGAAGCTTGTCGGGCCGAACTACGAGAATATCGTTCGTGAAGCGCAGCGGCTTCTGGACGATGCGGGAGCATATAAGGAAATGGCACGAGGCGTCTCGCCCTATGGGGATGGTCTCGCCTCAAAGCGCATAACCGAAACCTTGCGAGAGTTCTTTTCTTGACGCGCCTAGTTTACCTCTCGCCTGTACCATGGGCCAGCTTTGCACAGCGACCTCACAAGTTTGCGGAATGGTTTCATTCGCGTACCGGCGGCCAGGTCCTTTGGATCGACCCATATCCGACTAGACTTCCAGGAATGGTTGACTTCAAACGCCGAAACGCACCTTCTGAGGGCAAATACACGAATCTACACGCGTGGATAGATGTCATTAAGCCGACGGCTATACCGATCGAGCCCGTACCGATGTTATCATCGATCAATAGGCTCATGTGGGCTCCGATATTTTCCCAGGTGAAGCACTTTGTGGAAGGGCACGACACGCTAATTGCGGCAGGAAAGCCGAGCCTTCTGGCGAGCCTTCTGATTTCAGAGCATCCAGATATACCATCCTTGTATGACGCCATGGACGAATTTCCCGCATTCTATAGCGGCCTCTCAAAAGCGGTTATGAAAAGGCGGGAGAGGGTTATCGCGTTGAAATCCAGCCATATGTGGGTAAGTAGCACGCGGTTGCACGAACAATGGAGCAAACTGCGATCCAATCTCAGCTTCGTCCCCAACGGGCTTGAGCCAGCTTTGTATACGAACCTGAGAAAGATTAGGAATGCCGAGGATAGGAAGATATTTGGCTACATCGGTACCATTGCTAAGTGGTTTGACTGGGAGTGGGTTGTTAAGTTGGCAAATATTCGACCGAATGATATCATAAGATTGATCGGACCGAAATTTACTCCTGCGCCCGGATCGCTTCCGGCCAATATCGAACTTCTGCCTCCATGTGTACATGAGGAAGCCATCAACGCTATGGTGAATTTCGATGTCGGCATTATCCCGTTCAAGAATAATCCTTTAACCGCCTCGGTCGATCCCATCAAATTCTACGAGTATCGGGCAATGGCGCTTCCTGTGATCTCAACGGATTTTGGTGAGATGTCACTGCGGCGAGGATCCCAAGGGACATTTATAAGTCGATCCCTAGAGGATATTGATCAGCTGGCGCGGGAGGCCTTGTTGCATCGGGATTCCCCTGAGTTCGCTCAGTCGTTCATTATGGAAAATGGGTGGCCTAGGCGATTCGATAGCGCAAAGCTCCCAATGAAGAGCTATGATAGCGCAGTTATAGCGTCGTCGCCGGCTGAAGACAGTGAAGAATGACCCATTTCCTTCAGAACCATCGACCAAATTGACGACACTGCTCTCTATTTGCATTGTCACCTATCGGCAGGATCTTGCTGTCCTCCAGGCAACTCTCGAAAGCCTGCGAGCCGCGATTGCTCATCTAAGGGATACTAAGACCGACATAACGATAGTCGACAACTCTCCGAGTGGCTCTCTTTCCGATTGGCTGAGGGAGAACTTTGGCGATCTCTCCATTCGCCTGCTTACCGGACACGGCAACGTTGGCTTTGCTCGCGCAAACAATATGGTACTGGATAATATCGGCGACCTGCACCTAGTACTCAACCCAGACGTTGTTTTGAGGCCAGATAGCTTAGCAAATGCCGTGCAGTTTCTGAAGCTGCACTCCGAATGCGGTCTATTAACACCCTCAGCTTTGGGAACAGATGGCACACGCCAGTATCTGTGCAAGCGCTATCCCACAGTCTTTGATCTTGCATTAAGAGGCTTTGCACCAAAGCGGCTCAGAGAGCTTTTCCATAAACGACTAGACCGCTATCAGATGGCGGATATGCCCGATAATGAAGTTTTCTGGGACCCGCCAATCGTCAGTGGATGCTTTATGCTCTTCAGAGGCGAGATTTTTCGAAATCTTGGCGGGTTTGATCCGAGTTATTTTCTTTATTTCGAAGATTTTGATCTTTCCATACGTGCGGCGCAGGTTACTCGCATCGCCTTCCTGCCAACAGTAAAGATCGTTCACGGCGGTGGAGACGCGGCTCGCAAAGGGCTCTGGCACGTCAAGCAATTTATTCGTTCCGGTTGTTTTTTCTATCGAAAGTTCGGTTTCAAATTGATTTAATCCATAACCAGCATGCGCCGCGGCGCTGAAGCCTATCCATTCACTGATCGAAGCACATGTTCTGGCCGCCGAGCGAATTCATGGCGACGACACGACAGTGCCGATCCTGGCGAAGGGAAAGACCGATACCGGTCGCATATGGACCTATGTCCGGGATGACCGACCGTAAGCGCGATTTTCGCTGCACGTTGACGCCAACCCGTTGGTTGGCATCGGATCAACGTTTGGAAGCTTATTGTGTCAGGCGGCTTCGGTTGTGGCGAAGTTGAACGGCAGCAGGTCGACGATGTCGGCCCTTTCGTCCCGCTGGGGCAACTCAGTGAGCACGTGGCGCAGCCAAGAGAGTGGATCGACGCCGCAGGCTCGGCAAGTCAGCATGAGACTGTAGATCACGGCGCTGGCCTTGGCTCCGTCAGCGGTGTCGCTGAACAGCCAGGATTTCCTGCCGGTGGCAAAAACTCTGATTTCGCGTTCCAGAATGTTGTTATCGATCGGCATCCTGCCGTCGCTGGTATAGCGCGTCAGGTAATCCCATTGGTTCAATGTGTAGGACACGGCGTCGCCGAGCTTGGTATCCGGCACAACTTTCGGGGTGATGTTATCGAGCCACGTCTTTAGAGCGCACAGGATAGGCAAGCTGTGCTGTTGGCGGAAGCGGTGAATGCAGTCGGCCTTCGTCTCCCCAGCATCTGGGACTTTGTCTCTTGCCTGCTTTTCGATCCGGTAAAGCTGCTCAAAGAACCTGAGAGCTTGCTCCGGCGGACCGCCACCATTCTTTCTCGTCTTGAGGGCTTCGACGAAGCGTCGCCGGGAATGAGCCATGCATCCGACATGGGTTGCGCCATGCAATGCGCGCCAGGCGGTGTAGCCGTCGCTCATCAATATGCCGCGGTAATCGCCGAGAAAGGTCTGCGGATGGATCTGGCCGCGGCCGGGCTGGTAGTCGAGAAGCACGATCGGCTCGTCACTGTCCTCGCTGCTGCGGTACGCCCACATGTACGACGTGCTGGTGGCCTCCTTGTCCTTTTCCTTCAGCACCTGAACCGTCGTCTCATCGCCATGGATGAGAGGCTGCGACTGAAGCCTCTGCCTCAGCGCATCATAGATGCGACGCAGATGCCTCTCGCTCGAGCCGATTACCCAGTGAGCAAGAGCGCCACGGCTGATCGGAACGCCGGCCCGCTCGAATGTCTGAGCCACGCGGTAGAGTGGGGTGCCATCGACGTATTTGTGGACGAGCGCGAAGGCTAGCGTCGAAGCGGTAGCGATGCTGCCCGGCAGGGGCTGCGTCGGCATCGGTGCGATCACGACGGGTGTGTTGATCCCGGTGCGGTCGCAATGGCGGCAGGCATATTTGAACCGGACGTTCTGCAGAACCTTTGCCTTGACTTCGATATGAAGCTGCTCGGTAACGGCCTCGCCCATGCGATGCATTTGACTATCGCAGCACGGACAAGTTTTTTGATCGTCGGGAAGGTCATACTCGACACGCTCGCGTGGCAGGTCTTCCGGCAGAGGTCTGCGTCCCCGCTTTTTTCCCACGACGCTCGCGACCGCCGGCAGGCCCGTGTCCGGGAGATCGACAACGTCATCACCGTCGCCGCTGTCATCTTCGTCGGCAGCCTCTTCGGCTTCGTTGAAGAGGCGATCAACGTGCTTTTCGCTGCGGGGTGCAAAGCGATGCAGCTTTGCAAGCGCCAGCTCCTCCTCAAGCTTGACGACCCGCTGCGAGAGCGCTTCCTTCTCGGCTTTGAGCGCAGCGATTTCGGCAGCATTGGCTGCCAATTGCGCCATCAGTTCTGCAATGCTCGGTTCGCCGGTGCGAGTCATCAGATTCTTGAATCTGAACCGCCCCTTCGCGTCAACAGTTCAATTCGCCACCGTCAACCGGCGATCTGATATTGCCGCACCGGATGACGGATCATCGCATCGATATCAATGCCGTCGAGAATCCAGTGAAGCTGTTCTGTCGTCAGCACAACGACCGGCACTTCGCGGCGGGGCCATCTGAACTTGTCTTCGGTCAACCGCTTCAAGACCATCACAAAACCGGATCGGTCAAAGAACAATAGCTTCATCCGGTCACGACGGCGATTGCAAAAGGCAAAAACCGCAGGAGCAAAGGGATCCAGCGCCATCGTCTCCTGGACCAGGACAGCAAGGCTGTTGATGCCGGCCCGAAAGTCGATCGGCTCGCGATGCAGGTAAACCTTGAGATCAGCGCCAAGTCTGAACATGACCCAGCGCTCCGATGATTGCCGTCAATGCATCTACGTCACTGCATTCCAACGTCAGCTTCACCCCGTTCGGCAGTGACGCGCTCACCTTCGCTGGAGAGGGCAGCGGCCGGTTCCTCTCTGCTTTCCGAGGCAGCTCTTCAAACTCGTCGCTGGCCGCGGTGATTTGCACCGGAATAAAAGACGATGTCGAAGACGGCGGCGACGCAAGCGGCTGGGTGTGCTTGCGTATCCATTTCCAAACGAGGTTCGCGTTGACCCCGTGTTCGCGCGCGAGTTTCGATACCGATGCGCCAGGTTCAAGGCAGGCCATAATAAGGCGGTCTTTCGAACTTTGATCGAAACGGCGTCTCCCATTCCGACCGACCAGCCGCACGGCAAGTTTTTGACCTTCTTCCATCATGAGGTGTCCACCTATTTTGGTGGACACCTCATGCCAAAGCTCACTCAATTGCAGAAGGTGCGGGGAAAATCGCGCTTACGACCGACCATTCGGCGGGCTCTCACCGCCGGCTGCGCTGTATTACGCATCGCGGGACCGGCGACAGGAGCATCCGGAACGCCACCTGAAGACCTTCACCGGCATTTTGCAGGCGGATGCCTATGGCGGCTACAATCCGCTGTTCAAGGTTGATCGCGATCCAAATCCGCTAAAGCAGGCGTTTTGCTGGTCGCATTCGAGACGTAAGTTCTTCGTGCTCGCCGACATCGCGGCGAATGCCAAGCGTGGAAAGAACGGTGCGCCGATCTCGCCCATGGCGCTGGAAGCCGTCAAACGGATCGACGCCTTGTTTGATATTGAGCGGGACATAAACGGGCTTGCCGCCGGTCAACGCCTGGAGCGACGCCGCAGAGACAGCCTGCCGCTCGTCGACGATCTGCAGGCTTGGCTTCAAACCGAGCGTGCAAAACTGTCGCGCAGTTCTCCGATCGCAGAGGCGATCGACTACATGCTCAAGCGTTGGGATGGCTTCACGTCATTCCTGGACGACGGCAGGATTTGCCTGACGAACAATGCCGCCGAGCGAGCGCTCAGAGGCTTCGCACTTCGCAGGAAATCATGGCTATTCGCCGGATCGGATCGTGGCGCTGACCGTGCCGCCTTTATGGCTACGCTGATCATGACGGCAAAGCTCAACGACATCGATCCGCAGGCGTGGCTTGCCGACATCCTCGCCCGAATAGCCGACACTCCGATCATCCGGTTGGAGCAATTGCTTCCGTGGAACTGGACACCGCCGACCATCGACGCTCAAGCGGCGTGACCAGCGGCCCTCACCGTATGCTTACGCTAAGACAGGCGTTTTGCTGATCACATTCGAGACGTAAGTTCTTCCTGCTCGCCGACATCGCGGCGAATGCCAAGCGTGGAAACCAAAAACCCGGTTCGTTAACGCGTAACCATACCGCGCCAGCGAGCTCTTTTGCCAGAAACACGACCATATTTAAACCAACTTCCCAAAATCTGAAAATCAGATGTGATCCGAATCTCACGCAAAAGTTTCGGCGTCTACCAGAAGTGGCTGGCGTTGATCTTTCGACGAAAGCATTGGTTGATCATTGAGCTTCCACTCAATAGCGATCTGCGGATCGTCCCAGCGGATGCCGCGATCGCTCTCCGGCGCGTAATAGTTGGTGGTCTTGTAAAGAAACTCCACATGGTCGCTCAATGTCAGGAAGCCATGGGCAAAGCCTTCCGGGATCCATAGCTGGCGCTTGTTTTCGGCAGACAGAAGAACGCCGACCCATCGCCCGAATGTCGGAGATGATTTCCGGATGTCAACGGCGACATCATAGACTTCGCCAACGACGACCCGCACGAGCTTCGCCTGAGCATGCGGCGGCAGCTGATAGTGCAGACCGCGCAGGACGCCCCTGCCCGACCGGCTGTGATTGTCCTGCACGAAGTCGGCGCTTCGTCCGATCGCCGCTTCGAATTTCACCTTACTGAAGCTTTCGAAGAAGAAGCCGCGGTCGTCGGCAAATACCCTCGGCTCGATGATCTTGACGTCCGGAATAGCGGTATCGATAGCTTTCATTGGTGTTCTTGCTCAACGCGTTTTTAGGGATGGGCTGCGGGCACTCCGCAACGACTTAGAATATCTGCTCGCGCAAGATCCCAAGAAGATATTGCCCATAAGCATTCTTCTTCAGCGGATGCGCCAATGCCTCGACCTCGGGGGCACTGATCCAGCCGCTGCGATAAGCAATCTCCTCAGGGCATGCAACCTTCAGGCCTTGCCGATTTTCAATGGTCGCGATGTAATGACTGGCCTCCAGCATGGACTCGTGCGTGCCTGTGTCGAGCCAGGCATAGCCCCGGCCCATCGTCTGCACGTCCAGTTGTCCGGCCTGCAAATAATGCGTGTTGACGTCAGTGATCTCCAACTCGCCGCGTGGCGACGGACGGATGGACTTCGCGACCTCGACGACGCTCTCGTCGTAGAAATAAAGGCCCGTGACCGCATAATTGCTCTTCGGCGCCTTCGGCTTTTCCTCCAGGCTGATGGCGCGGCCGCTTGCGTCAAACTCGACCACACCATAGCGGTGCGGGTCCTGCACGTGATAGGCAAAGACAGTCGCACCCACGTCCTTGGTGCTCGCTTCGTGCAACAATCGGGTAAAATCATGCCCGTAGAAGATATTGTCTCCAAGCACCAGGGCAGAGGGCGCGCCATCCAGGAACGTCGCGCCGATCAGGAAGGCTTGGGCCAGACCGTCCGGGCTGGGCTGGACGGCATAGTCGAGCTTGATGCCCCATTGGCTGCCATCGCCAAGCAGCTGTTCGAAACGAGGCGTATCCTGCGGCGTCGAGATGATCAGGATCTCGCGCATACCCGCCAGCATCAGCGTCGTCAGCGGATAGTAGATCATCGGCTTGTCGTAGATCGGCAGAAGCTGCTTACTAACTGCGAGTGTCAGCGGATAAAGGCGTGTTCCAGATCCGCCGGCTAGTATGATCCCCTTGCGTGCCTTCGTCATGATCCTGCGTCTCGTCCTTTGTCCATCTGCCTCTATCTCACCGGCGGGAGGACCCGGCCGGAAACCATCGGCAAAATTACGGTTTTCAATTCCCCGTGGCCCGCAATCTCGCCAGGACGTCATCGACGCCCTCCTGCCAGAGAGGAAGAGCGATATCGAAGCGATCCATCAGCTTTCGACAATCCAGCCGCGAATTGGCCGGCCGCTTGGCAGGGGTCGGATATTCTGCCGTCGATATCGGCTTCAGCGCATCGAGAGACAGCGCAAGCTTGACGTTTGCTGCCAAGGGCTCACGAACGATATGCGCGGCATACCCATACCAGGAGGTGCTGCCTTGTGCGGTAAGGTGATAGGTTCCCGAGAGATCGTCGGCGGCTCGCGAAGCCGTCATGCACTCGATCACCGTGCGCGTGACATCCGCGATCAAGGCCGCCGACGTCGGTGCTCCAACCTGGTCGGCAACGATGTTCAGCGCGCTTCTTTCACCGGCCAGCCGAAGAATGGTCTTCAGGAAATTGCTGCCGTGATGACCATAGACCCAGCTCGTGCGCAAGATGGCATGCCGGGCGCCAGAGGCACGTACCGCCTCCTCTCCCCGCCATTTGCTTTCGCCATAGACCGACTGCGGATTGACCGCATCGTCCTCCCGATAGGGATCGGCTTTGGCGCCGTCGAAGACGTAGTCGGTCGAGTAGTGAATAAGCACGGCGCCATGATCGGCGGCCCAGCGCGCCAGTATCCCCGGAGCAGTGGCATTGACCGCCATCGCCAGCTCTTTATCGCTCTCGGCCCGATCCACCGCCGTATAGGCGGCCGGGTTAACGATGATACCGGGCTTGTGTTCGTCGAGAGCGGCGAGGATGCTTGCTTCGGTGGCCAGATCCATGTCCGCACGCGTCAAGGCAACGACATTCCCCAAAGCCCTAAGCGAACGTTGCAGCTCGAAGCCGACCTGGCCGTTGGCGCCGGTGATCAGAATGGCGCTCACAACTCAACCTCGTACTGCTTGCCGACCCATTCACGATATGCGCCGCTCGTGACGTTACCGACCCAATCCTGGTTTTCGAGATACCATGTGATCGTCTTGCGAATGCCGGTCTCGAAGGTTTCCGCGGGCTTCCAGCCGAGTTCGCGCTCGAGCTTGCGCGCATCGATCGCATAACGGCGATCGTGACCGGGCCGATCCCTAACGAAGGTGATCTGATCGCTGTAGCGGCTGCCATCGGGCTTCGGTCTGAGCTCATCGAGGATGGCACAGATCGTCTGCACAACATCGAGATTGGGTTTCTCGTTCCAGCCTCCGACATTATAGGTCTCGCCAAGCTTGCCGGCTTCCAGGACGCGGCGAATGGCACTGCAATGATCCCGGACGTACAGCCAGTCGCGGATCTGCTGGCCATCGCCATAGATCGGCAGGCTCTTTCCCGAAAGCGCGTTCAGGATCACCAGTGGGATCAGTTTTTCCGGAAAATGGTATGGCCCGTAATTGTTGCTGCAGTTCGTCGTCAAGACAGGCAGGCCGTAAGTATGGTGCCATGCCCGCACGAGATGATCCGATGCCGCCTTGCTGGCCGAATAGGGGCTGTTCGGTTCATAGCGATTGAGCTCATTGAACGGCGCATCATCCTTCGACAGCGTGCCATAGACCTCGTCCGTCGAGACATGCAGAAAGCGGAAGCCTTGCTTCTCTCCCGCCGGCAAGCCATCCCAATAGCCGCGCACGGCTTCCAGCAGATTGAAGGTACCGACGATATTCGTCTGGATGAAGTCCCCAGGCCCATGAATGGAGCGGTCGACATGGCTCTCGGCTGCGAAATTGATCACCGCACGCGGCTTGTGAAGCGACAGCAAATCGCTCACCAGCTCGCGATCGCCGATATCGCCACGCACGAACACATGGCGATCATCACCCTTCAACCCCTTCAGCGTATCCAAATTGCCGGCATAGGTCAGCTTGTCCAGATTGACGACCGTCTCGTCATGTCTCTCAAGCCAGTCCAGGACAAAATTCCCCCCTATGAACCCAGCTCCACCAGAAACCAATATCGTCATCGAAAGCCTATTCCGTTTTGGGCACAGCTATATTGCTGGCACGAATCAGCGACAAATCAAATCTTACGACAAGGAGGCGTTTCTCCTTCGAAAAGATTTCAATCATCGGAAGATTGATATCCGCCCCGTGCACAGAGACAACTCAAAATACTGTTGAAATCAGGAAGCTTGAAAATGGCTGGGGAACCTGGACTCGAACCAAGATTAACGGAGTCAGAGTCCGTCGTTCTACCATTGAACTATTCCCCAACGACCGCCAGGCGATAAAACCCTTCGCGGTGAAGGCTGGGCCTCTATAATAGAATTCGTCGCAGATGCAAATAGTTTAACGCAGGCAAATGCATTTTTTTGACGGAGCGCCGTCGATGCGCCAGAAGATGGCCCCTGGTGGAAGTTCAGGATCGATTATTTCACCAGCGCAACAGGCGCCTGCCGAGGATATATCCGACAGCGGTCACCATGGCGATCGCGATCGGGTACCAGAGCAGGACGAAAAGCGGGCTGTCGTCCGTGCAGTTGGAGGCATAGAAGGTCGCGGCGATGCCGCCGGCGGCCAATCCGGCGACGGCACCGGCCGCGCCCGGTTTTTCCGGCGCGCCCTGGCGCAGGGCGAAAAGAAAGCAGGCGAGCGGGCCGATCGACAGCAGCGGGATGAGCGTCAGGCAGAAGCGGGCATTGTGCCCGATCATCCGCGCACTCCAGCTGTCAGCCGGCATGACGGCCATTTCAACAGCAGCAGCGGCAAGGAGCAGGATGGGCGCCAAGAGCAGTGTCCAGCCCCATAGGCGCAGCGAAGCGCCCGGCCGTCCGATACGGAAGACGACAGCGCAGGCTGTTGCGGCAAGCGCGATGGTCACGACGAACTTGAACAGGAAACGGACGGTCTCCATCGCTGTATCGATATCGGCTCGAAAACCGATCATGGCAAAGAAGATACCGCCGCTGATCAGGATGCCCGCGACGACCGACAGGGTGAGGACCTTGCCGATCCGCATGCGGACCGGCGCGTCCTGCGCCAGAAGATTGATGAGGTCATCGGTTTTCACTGGTCTCACTCCGATACAATGCCGCAAGCATCTTCAACGCGCGGTGCAGCGCCACGCGCACCGCCCCTTCCGTCATCTTCAGCCGGTCCGCCGTTTCCCGGACGCTGGTTCCCTCGACAGAAATCGAGCGCACGATCGTCTTCTGCGGGTCTTTCAGCAGCTCCAGCATACGATCGACATCGAACCGGTCCAAGGCGTCGGTATGCTCTTCCGCCTCCAGGAAATCGATCACATCGTCGATCGGTACGCTCATATGCCGCCCGCGCCGTCTCAGGCTGTCGATCAGCTTGTTGCGCACGATCGTCGACAGCCAAGGTCCGATCGGGCGGGATGAATCCCACGTGCCGCGCTTCAGATGGATGGCGAGCAGCACTTCCTGCACCACATCCTCAGCCTCGCTTACCGGCGCGCCCAGCTGATCGCAGCGCCGCCGCGCCATGGCGCGCAGATGCGGCGTCACGGCGCTGAGGAAACGGTGATAGGCCTGCGCATCGCCGCCGATCGCCGCGCGCATCCAGACTGCCCATTCCTCTTCGCGCGCCGAATGATTCATCCGACATCTCCTCTACGCGGCACCGCAGGCTTTCGTTACCGGCAACAGCAACTATTTTTCAAGCTCTTTCGTCTCCATGGCAGGTTCTTCGCAAGATGCGTCTGCTACCCATGCGCATGTCAGCCTCACCACCATACTTGCCCAGCTATCGCCCGCCGCAGCAGATAGCCGGCACAAGATAAGTGACGCATCTCGAAAAAAATTCCGATGCGGCTGTAACATCCGCTCGAGACGCTCCGTAGACCTCGATGCAAGCCAATGACGGCTCGCATCCATCTAGGAGACAAATCCATGAAGAACAGCATCCTCACCCTGGCCATTGCTGGCTCGATCGCATCGGCACTTGCATCCGTCGCCGTCCCGGCTTCGGCCGCCGATACCAAGGAAAAATGCTACGGCGTCGCCCTTAAGGGCCAGAACGATTGCGCCGCCGGCAAGCATGATTGTGCCGGCAAGTCGACCATGAGCTACGACAAGATGTCCTTCAAGCTCGTTCCCACAGGCACCTGCACCTCGATGAAGACCCCGAAGGGCCACGGCTCGCTGACCCCGGCCTGATCCGAAACCGGATTGATCGTCAACCATCTCTCGTAAGGAGTTTGTCATGAGCAAGATGTCCGCACTCGCCCTGGCCGCATCGGTCGCAACGGCGGTGACGCTGGTTGCCGGTGTGACGACAGCATCTGCCGCCGATGCCAAGGAAAAATGCTACGGCGTCGCCCTCAAGGGCCAGAACGATTGCGCCGCCGGTCCCGGCACGACCTGCGCCGGCACGTCGAAGGTCGATTATCAGCGCAACTCGTGGAAGCTGGTTCCCGCGGGAACCTGCGAGACGATCAAGACGCCGAACGGCCACGGCACCCTGATGCAGGGTCCAGCCCCGGTTTGACCCTATCAGACAAGGCAATGCAAACGTGGGCGGCGCATCGTTTAATCCGACGCCGCCTGCCTCTCGAACACAAACTGCTTCACAACTTTGCTGGAATTACTCTCATACGGAGGCCCGCAATGAAACCGTCACAACTCCCCCGTCGCGCCGGCGTCGGCTTCAAGCCGGAGCATTTTGCCGAAATCCATGGCTCTACACAGCCGATTGGCTTTTTCGAAGTCCATGCGGAAAACTATATGGGTGCTGGTGGTCCGCCACATGCCCAGCTCGGCAGGCTGCGCCAGGATTATGCCTTATCCATCCATGGCGTCGGCCTCTCTATCGGCTCGATGCAGCCTTTAGATAACCAACATCTTGCTCGCCTGAAGATCGTCTGCGATCGCTATGAGCCGGAGAGCTTTTCGGAGCACCTCGCCTGGTCGACGCACGACACGACCTTTCTCAACGATCTTCTGCCCCTGCCCTACACCGAGGGAACGCTTGAGCAGGTCTGCGCTCACATCGACGAAGTACAGACTTTGCTCGGTCGACAGATGCTGCTCGAGAATCCGGCTACCTATCTGCTCTTTGAGGAAAGCACGATCGAGGAAACGGAATTTCTGGCCGAGGTTGCCAGACGCACCGGCTGCGGCCTGCTGCTCGACGTCAACAATGTCTTCGTCGCCGCCACCAATCACCACATGGACGCACGCGCCTATCTCAAGCGCTTCCCGGTGCAATGGGTGCGCGAGATCCATCTGAGCGGTCATTCGGAGACCGTCGACGATTTCGGCGCGCCGCTTTTGATCGACAGCCACGATACGCCGGTGAAAGATCCCGTCTGGGCGCTTTACGAGGAGCTGATCGGCTGCACCGGACCGATTGCCAGCCTGGTCGAGTGGGATAACGACGTGCCGGCATGGCCGATTTTGAGGGCCGAGGCCGAAGCGGCCGAAGCCGTCCTGAAGCGCGCCGCCGCGCGTCGGGCAGCCTGAGGAGGGATCGATGTCTCTCGCTACGCAAAGCGAATTCGCCGCAGCGCTCGTCAATCCCGATCTCGCGGTGCCCGATGGATTGACTGCCTGGAACGGCCCACACCCAGCGCGGCGTTTCGGCGTCTATCGCAACAATGTCGCCATCGGCCTGATCGGTGCGCTCGCCTCGCGCTTTCCGGCTGCGGAAAGGATCGTCGGCGAGGAATTCTTCGCCGCCATGGCGCATGAGTTCATCCGCCTGCATCCGCCGCGCTCGCCGCTGCTGCTTGCCTATGGCGATGACTTCCCCGATTTCGCCGGGAGTTTCGGACCGGCGCAGGAAATTCCCTATCTGGCCGATGTGATGCGGCTGGAGGCGCTGCGGGGTCGAGCCTATCACGCAGCCGACGCTATACCGCTTGATGCAGCACTCATGGCGACCATCGAGCCGGCAGGACTTGCGGAGCTGACTTTCGTACCGCACCCTTCAGCCTCGGTCGCACGTTCCGCCTATCCGGCCATCACCATCTGGGCGATGAACACCGGCGAAATCGAGCTTGCAGATATAAACGATTGGACGGGCGAGGATGCCCTAGTCATCCGTCCGCAGATGATCGTCGAAGTGCATCGCCTGCCGCCGGGCGGCGCAACATTTCTGGAAGAGCTGTTTTCGGGCACCGCCCTTGGCCAGGCCTATGAGACGGCTCTCGCTGAAGCCGCCAATTTCGATCTTTCCGCCAACCTCGCCGGTGCGTTCACGGCAGGCGCTTTCATGGCCATTCGCTGAACGCCAAGAGGAACGAAGATGCAGAACCAGATGATGACGGCCACTCCGGCCGAACGCGAAACCATGCCCAAAAGGCTCTATAGTGTCCTAAAGCTTCTCGACCGTATCCCCTATAACCTGATCGCACTCATTGCGCGGTTGTCGATCGCCGCCATCTTCTGGCAATCCGGCCAGACCAAGGTGGATGGCTGGCACGTGACCGACAATGCCGTCTATCTCTTCCAGACGGAATACAAGCTGCCGCTGGTCGATCCCTGGATCGCCGCCCATATCGCCGCCTTCAGCGAGCATTTCTTTCCTTTTTTGCTGGTCATCGGATTGGCGAGCCGGCTCTCGGCGCTGGCGCTGCTCGGCATGACCCTAGTCATCGAAATCTTCGTCTATCCCGATGCCTGGCCGACGCATGGCACATGGGCAACCTGCTTTCTGGTGATCATCGCGGGCGGGCCCGGGCGCATCGCGCTCGACCACCTGATTGCCAGGCGGTTCAGCCGCTCGGCCTGAGATCGGCCAGACGGGAGCGCCAATTACGAGTGGCGCTCCGTGATGCTAGCCAAATGTGTATCTTCTGCGCATGTCGTTGCCGCAAAACCGCTGTGCGCTTCTACGCGACATGCCTTAACGCAGGACGGGTTCTCCGTGGAAGCGGCGACGTGACGGCTTCGAGACCCCGAAACCCACCTCCATCATCAGTCGCGGCTTCTGCGTCGGCACGGTGCCCATATGGAAACCGAAGGGGTCTTCGACGAAGCCCGAGCCGGCTTTACCGGTCAGTGTCAGTGCATTCGCCTGGCCATAATAGTCGAGCACTTCATTGGCCGGATGCCCAACCAGCAAGGTCAGCTGATGACGGACCCGGCGGCGCCTGTGGCTTCCCTTGACGAAGACATGTGGACCAGTGCCCTCATCCACATCGACGAGATTGAAGAAGAATTTCAGCATCCGCCAATCATCGAGATCGAAGTGGTATTTGTCGAGCGAGGCAAGGCTCCGGTCGGCTTCGGAAGCCTGGGTTGGGAAGCTCCACCAGATGCGGGTGGTGATCACCTTGGCCTGGCCGCCGAGATATTGGCGGGCGACGTCGATCAGCAGCGGATCGCGCTGGACCGCCATGACGGCTTCGCAATCGAGCGAGCGCTCAAAAAAATGTCCGCTCAGAATCGGCCGTCCGAAGCGAGCCTCCGCTTCCTTATGTTCGCCTGCGACAAATTCGAGCTTCCGGTTGAAATTGCCGAAGCAGGCGGTGTTGGCAGCGAATTCGGCGATTTCCCGATGAATATGATCCGGCAGCATCAGGCTCGGATAGATGCCATCGGTCCGTAGAGCGTTGACGATGGCGCTGCGTTCAGTGCCGGCAAACATCGAGGAGCCGGAAACGGGAAGCCTGACGGGCTGCTTGGTGGCCAGCCAATGGATGCGCCGAAACGGCAGGGTCCTGGCCAGGAGAAACATCGGCAGCCAGGCCGGATTTTCCTTAAGATCGGTCAGGTAGGTGGGTATCCTGACGGCCATTCGCTTGAATCGGCCGCCCTGTCGGGCGATAGACTCCAAGTCTTCTGCCGGGGGATTGTGCATAGCGATCCTTTCCACGCATTTAAAAGATCCGTGACAGCAAGCCCCCAACCCGCTGACGATAATTCATTGAAACCTTAACATTTATTCGCTCTCGCGAATGTCTGCTGCACCGCGGCAAATAGAAGTCGGCCGGCCTTGGTCAAGGGGGCAAAAAACTAAAACCTGATCGAATCGGTAGAAATTTCCGCAGAAACACGCAACGCTTTCGAAGCCGATGACGAATTCGCCCGGAAGGGTTGCTTTTCCGGGGTGGCGGGCGAGACAGACGCAAAGGATTGCAGGAGCGGCGCACCGTGTTTGCCGTTGCTTAGGATAATGGCGCTAGAAGTTCGATAGGAGCAAATAGAAGAGGAAGTTGCGGATAGGCAGCTGCGGTCTATCTCGGCGACCATTTCCATTGTCTTTTAACAGTCATATTCCTGTTCGCATTATTGGCTACATGAGCGAAAAAGCGTCAAAGAGGGTCCCCTTAGATGACAGAAACGAAGACCTTTGAGCCGGCGGAAGGTATCGTCGATTTCGACGCGGGCGAGGGCGAAAGCCCAACCGTTGTGGAGATGGACGATTATACCAAAAGTCTAGCGCAGGCGAAGGCCAAGTCCGTCAAGCTGATCGACGCCATCACCGGTCAGGTGCTCAAGAAAAAAGATGCCGTGCATGTCGACGATCTTCGCCCGTCGCTGGCGGACTTCATGCGGCTGAAGCACCCGGAGCTTCGTGCCGACGACTATATCAGCCGCAAGGTCATGGACGATTATCGCGCCCAGTATATCGCCGAGCTACTGACGGTGGAGCGCGGCGAGCTTTCCAACCTCGAAGACGAGGTCGTCGAAAGCCTGAAGACGCATGATACGCTGGCCGAAAACATCGAAGAGGACTACGAGGACCACCGTTCGATCGGCGACCGCATGGCGGATGGCGTCGCGTCCTTCGGCGGCAGCTGGACCTTCATCATCTCCTTCTGCCTGTTTCTCGCAGTCTGGATGGGCATCAATCTCGTCATGGGCGAAAAACAGGCCTTCGATGCCTATCCGTTCATCCTGCTGAACCTGGTTCTGTCGACCATCGCAGCACTGCAGGCGCCGATCATCATGATGAGCCAGCGCCGCCAGGAAGAGAAGGATCGCCTGCGCGCCCTCAACGACTATAAGGTCAACCTGAAGGCCGAGCTGGAAATTCGCCACTTGCATGAAAAGGTCGACCACCTCCTCAATCGCCAATGGGAGCGTCTGACCGAAATTCAGCAGATCCAGATCGAGATGATGCTGGAACAGGCCAAGGCGGCGACCCGGGCGATCAAGGCCAACAAGGCGGCGAAGGCAAAGACCAGTGCGCTGAAGAGCCTCTTCACCAAGGTCAAGGACCCCGATCCGGACGATTCCGTCAACTGATCGCACCGAACGGCTGCACCAGTCATCTTGGACCGTACCATATTGCTGGAGCTGCTAACCGCGTAATCCCTCTATGTCGTTCCACCATATGCCCTTCAGGATTGCTCGCTTTGTCGATGCGCCGCGCCTTCGAGTGGCTCATCTGTCCGCTGCTGCTTCGCGAAGAGCATCGGCATGCAGAGGAAATAGAGCGAGGCGCCAAGTATCCAGACCAGTCCGGGAAAGTCATGCCTTGATGCGAAATAGATCTCGCTGATCGCCAGGGGCGCGATCATGGAGGCAAGGCTCGTCAGGCTGGTCAGCACGCCTTGCAAGCGCCCCTGTTCGTCGGTGCCCACGCGTTGGGTCATCAAGGACAGAAGGGCCGGCTGGCCGATCCCACCGAGGCAGAAAAGCGGAAACAGAAAAAAGACGAGAAAACCCTGCGTGACGAAGGCGATGGCGACATAGGCAGCGCCGTCACAGACGATCGCGACGACGAGTGCGCAGCGTTCGCCCCAGCGCTCGCTCAAAGGGCCGGCGACGAAAGCCTGGGCGAGCGCATGGAACAGGCCGAAGCCAGCCAGAGACAGGCCGACGGTCACCGTATCCCAGCCGAACTTGTCCTGACCATAGAGCACCCAGACGGTACCGCCGACTTCTCCGACGATTGCAAGGAGGATGGACATGAAGAGCAACGGCACCAGCGCCGGAAACGCACCGATCCAACGCAGTGGCGCCAGCGGATGAAAGGCGGCCAGATTGATCCGTTCAGGCCGTACAGTACGTGTCTCCGGCAGCACGACAAGCGCGACAATGAAATTCACCATCACCAGAAACGCGGCAGCGACGAAAGGCGCGCGTAGCGAGATCGCGCCCAACACCCCTCCTATGACCGGTCCGAGAATGAAACCGACGCCAAAACAGGCGCTGAGCAGCCCGAAAGCGCGTGTCCGGCGCTCCTCCGGCGTAATGTCGGCAAGGCAGGCGCTCGCAACCGCGGCGTTGGCGGCCGTCAGGCCGGCGACGGCGCGGCCGAGGAATAGCCACCAGAAACCTGGTGCCCACGCCATGAAGGCATAGTCGATCATGCCGCCCGCCAGCGAGGCGAGCAGCACCGGCCGGCGGCCGTAACGATCGCTCAGCGTTCCGAGAATGGGAGAGGCCAGAAACTGCAGCGCCGCGTAGAGCGACAGGAAGGCGCCATAGCGCCAGCCGAGCTCGGGCGAATGGGCCACGCTCTGCAGAAGCTCCGGCAGGATCGGCATCACGAGACCGGTTCCGGCCGCATCGAGAACGACGACGGAAAGGATCGTCAAAAGCATCTTGTTCATAATGCAAAACTTATCATTGATAAGGAATTTTATCGCCGATAAATTATGATGATCAGACTGTCAATCGGAAAGAAGATGAAAATCGACAGGAACCAGATCGTCGATGCAGCACTGGCCATCCTCAACGAAGTCGGCATCGATGGCTTGTCGACGCGGCTGATCGCTCAGCGCCTCGGCGTCCAGCAGCCGGCGCTCTATTGGCACTTCAAGGGCAAACGAGCCCTGCTGACTGCGATGAACACCGAGATCCTAAGACGAAAACACACCCGCAACAGGCCTCTGGCTGGGGAGACCTGGCAAGAATTCCTGCACGCCAATGCCCGCAGCTTCCGCTCCGCCCTGCTGGCATGGCGTGACGGCGCCCGCGTTCATGCGGGAACCGAGGTCGATCCCTTGGATCTCGCCGCGATCGAAGCCCAGCTGGAATGCCTGCTCGCCGCCGGCTTCGATCCGCGAAAAGCGCTGGAGCTGCAGATCGCGATCAGCCGCTATGTGGTCGGATGTGTACTGGAGGAGCAGGCGGATGCGGCCGGTCCGCCGGACCGCGCAGCCCTCGACGCCGCGGCGGAAAGCCGTCCGAACCTTGCCAAAGCTCTGTCGCTTTACCGCGCCAACGGCCATGAAGCCCTATTCGAGGCTGGCTTGGAACTGCTGATAGGCGGGGCCAAAGCCGGCAAGTGAACTCTGTGATCGCATGCGCACCTCCGCGGAAAATGCATCATCTCTCCGCTTTGAAGGTGCGGCCGAGATCAGGCCCGGTGCCGAAATAATGTCGAAACACATAAAGCAGCGGGCTCCACCTGCTGGTATCGATATGATGGGTGCCGGCGATGACGATATCCTTGTGTGCGTGAACGCGAAGGACCTTCGCCTCGATGATGGAGAACGCCTCGGCGCGCTCCGAGGGCCATTCACCGCCGGGAGGATGCGCCGCCGCCACCTCCGCCTCGAACTGGATCGGACATTCGGCGATGCGCAGAGGCCGCACGCGATCGGCGGGCTGCGGCGTGAAGCCGGCCACATCGAATTTATCGGCCTTGAAACGATAACCGATCTTCTCCTTGTGCGGGGGAACGGGATCGCGGCCGGTCGTCGGCGCGATCGCCTCGACCTTCGGCCACAGCTCCGGCGACGGAAAATTCAGCACCAGCTGACGCTCGCGCAGGAGATTTTCCCGGCCCTTGCTGGTGGATGTCAGGCCCAGAACAACACGATCGTATAAGGCCCAAATCGAGGACATCGGCGAAATATTCGTCGTGCCATCAGGATTGAGGCTCGTAATCAGCACAACGGGAGTGCCAACATAAAGCACGCTGGGCTTGATTTCGATATGCTCGCGATCGCTCTCGGCGGCGTTGAATTTGGCTGTGTTCGTCAACATCGCAACTCTCCTTTGAGAGTTTCAGTGTAGCCGACATGCCGCCTGAAATAGTTCGGTCGCGGCCGAACTATCGCTCGACGATGGGGTGCCTGCCTCATTCCTCAGGCGGCGGCACTACGATCACTGTATCCTCCGCCATAAGCATCCGCCCATCCTGCGCTCGCAGTTCCAGCCGTCGCACCGGCAACCTTGTCGCTCTGTCGACCAGCGTCACATGCGGCTCATTGGGCTCGAAGAAGAAATCTTCGCCCCATTGGCGAAGCGCGACCAGCAGCGGAAACAGCCCCTGCCCCTTCTGCGTGAGCACATATTCCTGATAGGGGCTGCCATCGGAGGCTGGCACGGTATCCATAATGCCGTGAGCGACGAGATTGCGCAGCCGGGCCGAGAGGATGTTCTTCGCAAGTCCGAGGCTCTTTTGAAATTCGCCGAATCGGCGCAGCCCATCGAAGGCATCGCGGATGATCAAGAGCGACCACCAGTCGCCGATCGCATCCAGCGGCCGCGCCACCCCACACATCGAATCCTTGTGGCTCACTCTCTTGGCCATACTGCACTGCCCTCGCCTGTGTTCATGTCTGCCGTCAGGACCGCGATTAAGCGCCCGTATCACCAGCTTAATGTATCGGTTGCAAACTAAAACTACAAGAGATATTGAAATCATGGTTTCAAATTAAAACCACATTAGGAGAATATCTGTGATTCCCGCCAATGAAACATTCGCCGGCACATTCCCCTTCGCACCACATATCACCGAGGCACCCGGCTTCCGGATGCATTATGTCGACGAAGGACCTCGTGACGGCGAGATCATCCTCTGCCTCCATGGCGAGCCGACCTGGGGCTATCTGTTCCGCCACCTCATTGTCAATGCCGCGTGAATTTTCCCCAGAAGTGCCGAAGTAAAATTCCCCAATTATGCCGACGTGGTCGCCAAGGAGATTTGGGGATTTTTCGGTGGCCGACCGCGTGGCTTTTGAGGTGGCGCGAACGCCGGGGGTGCGATCAAGGCTTTGGACCGGACATGCTCCGGCATCATCTCGGCAAACGGCCCGACATCCTTTGGCCAGCCGGATGCTATCGATCGGGCGGTGGCGAACGCCACCGTATCTCCATGGTTTCAGTGGATTCTCAAGGCCGAAGCCGATGGCACGCTCGAACCGGTGCTCAACAATCTCAGCTACAACATTCTCAGCACGCTCAAGCTCAACGGCTTCGAAAACAACACCATCATCGACGGCACTTGGCTCGAAGCCTACGGCACGCCTTTTGCCACCGCGGCCGAGTGCCTTGGCGCGCTCGGCTGGGCCAAGGGCTTTGCGACCGGCGCCCACCAATTCGAGATACCCGATCTGGCCGCCGAGCGCATCATCCGCAGCAAACCGGCGCTCGCCATTTGGGGCGAGGCGGACCGGACGCTGCGTGCCGAGCATTTTCTGCCGCTCTTTTCCGCCCTCTTCCCGTCGGCGCCAATCAAGCACCTTCCAGGCGTCGGCCATTATTGCTTCGAAGATGCGCCGGAGACGATCTCAGGTCTGATCGCGGATTTCCTGCAACGGACATGAGGCCATCAGGTCAAGGCAATCGCAACCGAAAACAAGAGAGCGGGAAACCTTCCCGCTTGCACTTCGTCGAACTTGCCTCTTCCTTGCCCATGGCGCGCCCAGACAGGACACAAAGCCCAACAATTGACACCTTAACTAGATACCTATCCAATTGGCATTCTCGGTGTTTGCGACGCCGTTCCACGTGGTTCATCAGGCGCTTGAGGCAAATGACCACACGATCGCAAGCCATTGTCACGACAGCCGAGGACCGCCCGCGCGACGGATGAAACGATCCCGTCAACGGCTCCATCTGCTCGTACACGCTGCTCGTCAGCGGCATCATCCGCAACCGAAGCATCAGCGCCGCATCGTCGACGCGCCCCTCAATTGATACCGGATTAGCCCGTAGGGAGCTATTTCTTACGGGCGGGCCAAACTGACGGTAGATATGAATGTATCGCCGTGACGATGAAGCCCAATAGCTGCTTGAGACGTTACCGTTCACGTTCAATGTGATCCTCGACAATGAGGAACACCGGCACCGGATCACCCAAGGCTTTCTGGATGCGAAGCAATTAATAGCCACGAAGTATAGGGACGAACCTAGAGCTCAACCGGTCCTAGAGGCATGCCTTAGAGAGTTCGCTACCCTCAGGGATGCGAATGATTTTGCCGCAGCCAGGTGGATGATGGCTGCGATCCGGGAGCGGTTGACCGAGCAGGACCTGCCGGAGTTGGAAAAGCTCGAAAAGCTTGCAGACGAGGCGATGTCATTCCTGCCCGTAAAGAAGCACAGTATTCAGTAGCGTAGTCGCCAACCATATCCAATGCCCTTTAGCAAAAAAGAAAAAGATATAGGGATGCAGCTATATGGCGAAATCTCGCTCTAGGCATTCGCGCGGATTCAACAATTAATCCGGTCGGGGGGCCTCGAAGGGATGACAGACGCGATGACGAGGATTTCCATCATATTGAACCGGAATGGAAAAGTGCCTTAGCAATTTTTGCTCTGGCGCTTGTCTGTATATTTCTGATTGCCGGTCCCTTTTGGCTCTGACGCGCCGTCTCACCCGCATATCCATGCCTTTGAATTTCGCACCCGCATGAGAGTGAGATGCGGAGCTTTAATGCCCATTAAAGAATTCGGCGTGCAGGATAATTGCGCGAAATTGGCGCCTCCCTATCAAAATTTCGTTTGAAGCGCCCTAAAATCTCTCTTTTTAAATGAGAAGACAACAGAATTTGGAATCGTGTTCAGGGTGGCTTGGCTGTATTATCGTTTAGACCAACACACCGGATGTAAATCTCGGATATGAGATTTGAATTCCTCGAATCACAAATGTCGAGGTGTCCCGGATCTACACCTATGCTGCAGTCCCCCAGTGCAAAGGGCCCGGCCGAAGGCGGACCGAACGAGGGTATCGGCCGGGTCCTCTGAACCGCCGCTTTCGCAAAAAAAGCCCGATGTTAAGTCGGGCTAAGCTTGGTGGGAAAGTATCAAACTGTATCGCCTATCAGGGCTATAATGGTCTGAAATGAATGCCCTGCCCGGTGGGGCCAGGCAGGGCGGCTACGTAGCACTGCTGCGCGAGTCGGGGCCGAACTGGAGTTCAGTAACCTGCGCAAAGTGAAAGTATCACCCTGTAGCCGCTTTGTGAATAGGAGAATAGTCTCAGCATACACGCAGTATCCCTCACATTACGGCTCGTGAGGCGGAAATATAGTTTCCACATTAATACGAGCGTTACCCCTTGTCTCGCCGCCTGATAGGCCCATTTGGATAAAAAGATTTGACGGGTCGCGATAGCGTTGCTTCTGAGTGCCTTGGCGCGCTTGGCTGGGTCAAAGGCTTGGCGATCGGCGCCCATGAATTCGAAATATCCAATCCGGCCGCCGAATGCATCGTCAGGAGCACGCTGGCGCTCCCCATTTGAGGCGAGGCGGACAGGACGCTGTATGCGGGGCATTTCCTGCCGCTCTTTTCCGCCCTTTTTACGCCGGCGCCTATCGAGCGCCTCCTAGGCGTGGGCCGTTGTTGCTTCGAAGATGCCCCGGAAACCACCTCGAGCCTGATTGCGGACGTCCTGCGGCGGAGCTGGACGGCACTATCTCAAAAATCGAAACTAAGAGCGGAGGGCCATCCGCTCCGGCAGCCGGCAATGCCGTATCGGCACAGCCTCTTTCATCATGGCGGGTCTCGCCCAACCACAAGCCGGCGATCGGAACTTGGCAGCCGTCGATTGACATTCCGTATCGTTGTGACACCGTTCCGCGTGATTGCCGACTCACCGTACCGAGGTAAAATGACAAAGCGATCGCAAGCCGTTATCACCGCAGCCGACGAACGCCCGCGCGACGGATGGAACGATCCCGTCCACGGCTCCATCTCCTGGCACACACTGCTCAGCAACGACATCACCCCCACCGACAGCATGAGCGCCGGCATAGCCGAACTAGCCCCCGGCGGCGAACTCAAGCCGCATCGCCACGACCCATCGGAAATCTACTTCATCTTCGAAGGAACCGGCATCGTCCGGATCGACGGTCAGGAAACAACGGTCAAATCAGGCACAACCGTTTTCATCCCCGGCAGCGCCGAACATGGTATCCGCAACGAATCGTCAGCCAATTTGAAGTTCTTCTACGTCTTCCCGACGGGGTCGTTTGCCGACGTGGTTTATCGGTTTCCGGAGAATCGAGACACGCCTGGCTGACTTTCAGCAGATCACCGTGATCGACAGCGGTCTGAAACAAAGGGCGAAATGGCGGAGAGGATGCCAAGAATTATCCCGGCAGATCCTCATCACTCAGATACCTTTAAAAATAGGGCAATTAGCGGCTCATTGATGTAGTAATTGTTGCGCCCACTCTGTTGTTTGCTCAAAATTCCGGCATCGGCGAGCGCATCGAGATAGCGAGCCGCCGTCTGGCGCGTAACATTCAGCTCTTTCTGCACGTAATCGATCCGCGTGTAAGGATGCCGGAATAAGTTGTTGAGCAGATCCTGCGAGTAGATTTTCGGAAATTCCGTTCGGAGTCGCTTTTTTGCTGTCGCCATCTGCTGGCGAATATTCTCGACCAGGTCCAGCGTCGTTTTAGCGGTCTCATCGACCGCTCTCAGCATGTAGATAAGCCAATCCTTCCATTCACCGGTATCGCGCACATGTTGCAGCAGGCGATAATACTCACCCTTCGAGTTGTTTATGGCGCGGCTGAGATAGAGAATGGGAATTTCGAGGAGACCCACTCGTGTAAGATAGAGAACGTTCAGGATACGCCCTATGCGGCCATTGCCATCCGGGAACGGATGAATGCTTTCGAATTGATGGTGGATCAATGCCATTTTGATAAGCGGGTCGAGCGTTGAGAGCGCATCATCATTTACGAAACGCTCAAGCCCGCTCATTGCTAGGTTAATGTCGCGCTGGTCCTGGGGAGGCACATAGACGATCTCACCCGAGCGATCGTTTCGGAGCGCTGTGCCTGGCGTCTGGCGAAAACCATCCGTGCGCCGTTTGAGAAGCTGAAACATACCGATGATAGTCGCATTCGTAATCAGACCTTCAGTTTGCCGAAGATTGTCAAAGCCGAATTTGAGGGCATCTCGATACAGAGCGACTTCTTTTGCTGCAGGAGACTCCAACCCCTCTGGAAACAGGTCCGCCTGAAACAATTCGTCCTGGGTGGTGACGATGTTTTCGATCTCCGAGCTTGCTTTTGCCTCTTGCAATGCAAGCGTGTCGATCAGAATTCCCTGATTGGGTATTGCCGCGGCTCGCCCCTTCAACTCAGCGAGTGATCTGTTCGCGGCCGCGAGTGCCTTGAAAACTTCGATGGTTTCTAAGCCATGAAGCGATGTCAGATCAGGAAGCTGATAGGATGGATTTAACATGTGCGACTCGATATGTTAAAAAAATCCTATTTCTTTAACATATCCATCGCAATCTGTTAAATCTGCCTCTATGGTTGCCCATGCGAGTCAATCCAAGATCTGAGTTGAATGCGAGAAAGAGATTCTATGTGTTTCCGACGGGATCGTTTGCGGAGGT
Source organism: Rhizobium sp. 11515TR (assembly GCF_002277895.1). Lineage (NCBI taxonomy): Bacteria > Pseudomonadati > Pseudomonadota > Alphaproteobacteria > Hyphomicrobiales > Rhizobiaceae > Rhizobium > Rhizobium sp. 11515TR. The sequence continues at coordinate 512,140 of NZ_CP022998.1, forward strand.
AGTCTATCGGTTTCCGGGGAGTTGAGGCGTTTTAGGCTATTGCGGCTGCTTGTTCAGTTCACTTGAAAGTGACGGGTAGCGAAAGCCAAAATGGCGGAGAGGGTGGGATTTGAACCCACGATACCCTTGCAGGTATGCCGCATTTCGAGTGCGGTGCATTCGACCACTCTGCCACCTCTCCGGTTATGCTGGTCGGCGCTTGTTCGGCGCGGGCTGTCTCATAGCGACAGAAGAGAGGGATGGCAAGGGTGAATATGAAAGCTTTTCATCCTTTTGCCTTGACAGATCAGAGGCGCTTATATATCCCGTGCGACGCAATAGGTGTGGATAAGTCCGCGCCTTGCCAGCCCTGCTTCGCGCAGGGTTTCACCGGCAGAACTTTTTGAAGGCTCAAACCTTTGGAATCCCTGCTAAGTTTCGACTGATAAAAAGACGGCCGCTCGTCCCCGAGGCGAGAGAGCCGGAACGAACATGAAAGGATAAAAAATGTTCGCAGTCATCAAGACCGGCGGTAAGCAGTACCGTGTGGCAGCCAACGACGTGCTGACCATCGAGAAGCTCGAAGTCACCGCCGGCGACACCGTAGAATTCACCGAAGTCCTCGTTATCGGCGAAGGCGCCGACGCTGCGATTGGTGCTCCCTTCGTCAAGGGCGCTTCCGTCAAGGCCGAAGTGGTCGAGCACAACCGCGGCAAGAAGGTCATCGCCTTCAAGAAGCGCCGTCGTCAGAACTCGAAGCGTTCGCGCGGCCATCGCCAGCATCACACGGTTGTCCGCATCACGGACATCGTGGCTGCCAAGTAAGTAACGGGATCAAGGTTTAAAGGAGAACTCCAATGGCACACAAAAAAGCTGGCGGTTCCTCGCGCAACGGTCGCGATTCCGAATCCAAGCGCCTTGGCGTGAAGAAGTTCGGCGGCGAAGCCGTCATCGCAGGCAACATTATCGTGCGTCAGCGCGGCACGCAGTGGCACCCGGGTTCCAACGTTGGCCTCGGCAAGGATCACACGATTTTTGCGCTTACGGCGGGCAACGTGAACTACCGTACGAAGGCCAATGGCCGCGTGTACGTATCTGTAATGCCGAAAGCGGAAGCAGCGGAATAAGCCGGTAGCGCTCTAAAACAGCCGGCGTCTCATCGACCCGGCTGACGCTACAAGGTTCAGTCAAGAAAACAGGGGAGATGGGGCGCCATCTCCCCTTTTTCTTTACCCTCAACCAAGGAGGACTGAACCATGCAAGGCGAATTGTTAAGGGAAGACCAATCAAGGTCTCCCGAAGAACGGCTGAGGCCGGATAGGTTAAGGACCGATTGCCCCGTCTTACTGTCGGAAAGGCTCGTTCTGCGCGCGCCCCACGAAGAAGACATCGACGCCCTTGCCCATCTCGCCAACAACGCCAATGTCGCCACAATGGTATCGCGTATGCCGCACCCGTATACGACCGCCGATGCCGCCGATTTCGTGCGACGCACGAAGCTTGGCGAGATTGGCAAGTGCGTCTATGCCATTACCAAAGCCGACAACGGCGCCTTTCTCGGTTGCTGCGGGGTAGAGCCCACGGGTGATCCGAACACGGTCGAGATCGGCTACTGGCTGGGCGAACCCTACTGGAACCAGGGCTATACCACGGAAGCGGCCCATGCCCTCATCGACATGGTCTTCCGCACGCGTGAGAACGTCGCGCAGATCGATGCCCGCTGCCGGGTGACGAACGTCGCATCGCGGCGGGTCGTGCAGAAGTGCGGCTTCCAGTTCCAGGGATCCGGCCTTGCCGCTTCGCTGGCACTCGGCAGCACGGTACCCGTCGAATGGTACCGGCTCGACCGCAAGACCTGGATCTCGCTGCGCAGCTGGGGAGGCATGAGATGAACGCTCTCGCCCTCACCCGCCGCGATGCCCGGATTTTGACGCCTGGGCCAACGCCGGTCATCCAGACCGGCCGACTGACGCTGCGCCCGCACCGGCTCAGCGACGCCGATATGATTGCGGAATCGCTTTCGGATTTCGCCGTCACCCGCATGCTGGCCCGCGTTCCCGCGCCCTATGACCGGCAGGATGCGCTCGACTGGCTGGTCGAGCACACCTCCGGCCTGGGCATGGATTGGCAGCTGGCCATCACGGAGCGGGATGACGCCCATATCGGCTCCGTCGGCATCGAGCTTCGCCACGGCCGCTGGCACCTCGGTTATTGGCTGAACCGCTTCTACTGGCGGCAAGGCATCATGACCGAAGCGGTCAAGGCTTCGCTCGAACGTTTTGCCCGCCGCATGCCCGAAGTCGCCGTTCATTCCGGCGTCTTCGCCGACAATCCGGCATCCTTGAAGCTGCAGCAGAAGCTCGGCTTCGAGATCACAGGCTGCTCGGAGATCTACAGCTTTGCCCGCAACACCATGGTTCCGCATATCGAAACCGTGCTGAAGCCGGGCGCGCTGCGGCTCTCGCATACGGCCTGAGGCCCTGAAAATCGGTCATCGCTGGCCCGCCCGGCGATGACCATCATGCCAATCGTACAGTTCCGCCCTTTATGGTGCTGGAACCGCACGATATTCTTTGACCTCAGCCCGAAGCGCCTATATCGAAGGCGACATGACGGGCAAACGGCCGCCCTATGTATCTTTTGGATGCAGAGGAAGCGGCAGATATTGAAAAGAGCGCATAGGCTTTTGTGAATCCCATTCGATCCGAGGGATATGCGCCGACACCGGGTGACGGACGTAAGATGAAATTTCTCGATGAAGCAAAAGTCTATATTCGCTCAGGCGATGGCGGCGCGGGCAGCGTCTCCTTCCGCCGCGAGAAGTTCATCGAGTTCGGCGGTCCGGATGGTGGCGATGGCGGCCGTGGCGGAGACGTATGGGTCGAGGCCGTCAACGGCCTGAATACGTTGATCGATTTCCGTTACCAGCAGCACTTCAAGGCGAAGGTCGGCATGCATGGCATGGGCAAGAACCGCGCCGGCGCCAAGGGCGACGACGTGACGCTGAAAGTGCCCGTGGGAACGCAGATCTTCGAAGAAGACCAGGAAACGCTAATCTGCGATTTGACCGAAGAAGGCCAGCGCTTCCGGCTGGCCGCCGGCGGTAATGGCGGCTTCGGCAATGCCTATTTCAAATCCTCGGTCAATCAGGCGCCGGACTGGGCCAATCCGGGCCTCCCAGGCGAAGAAAAGGCCATCTGGCTACGGCTGAAGCTGATCGCCGATGCCGGCCTCGTTGGCCTGCCGAATGCTGGAAAATCGACCTTTCTTGCCGCGGTCAGCCGCGCCCGGCCGAAAATCGCCAACTATCCCTTCACGACGCTGCATCCTAATCTCGGCGTCGCCACCATCGACGGTCAGGAATTCATTCTGGCCGATATTCCCGGTCTGATCGAAGGCGCCCACGAAGGTGTGGGCATCGGCGACCGCTTCCTTGGCCATGTCGAGCGCACCCGCGTACTGCTGCATCTGGTCTCCGCCCAGGAAGAAAAGGTCGGTAAAGCCTACAAGACCGTGAAGCACGAGCTCGAAGCCTATGGCAATGACATCACGGACAAGCCGGAGATCGTCGCCCTCTCGCAGATCGACGTGCTGGATGAGGAAACGCTGAAGAAGAAGACGCGCGAGCTGGCGCGGGCCTGCGGTAAGACGCCCTTCCAGATTTCGGCCGCCACCGGCCGCGGTATGACGGAAGTGCTGCGCGCGCTGCGCGACGTGATCGTCGAAGCCAATGCCGGCGAAGCGGATAAGCCCGCGAAAACGCCGAAGCTGCGGCACCGAGACATGCAGCTTTCCGACGATGCGGGCGAAGACGACTACGAACGCCGTGGTGACGACGGGGATCATCGGGGATGACTGCCCGCAAGCCGCTCGATCGCTACCGCCGCATCGTCATCAAGATCGGCTCAGCCCTTCTCGTCGATCGCAAGACGGGCTTGAAGAAATCCTGGCTTGACGGCATGTGCGCGGATATCGCCGCTCTGAAGGCCAAGGGCATCGATGTGCTGGTGGTTTCCTCGGGCGCGATCGCGCTCGGCCGCTCCGTGCTCGACCTGCCCTCGGGCGCACTGAAGCTGGAGGAAAGCCAAGCGGCAGCGGCCGTCGGCCAGATTTCGCTCGCCCGCGCCTGGTCGGAAAGCCTGTCGCATGACGATATCGTCGCCGGCCAAATCCTGCTGACCCTCGGTGACACGGAAGAGCGCCGGCGCTATCTCAATGCGCGCGCCACCATCAACCAGCTCCTGAAGATCGGCGCCGTGCCGATCATCAACGAGAACGATACGGTCGCGACAAGCGAAATCCGCTATGGCGACAATGATCGCCTCGCCGCCCGCGTCGCCACCATGACCGGCGCCGATCTGCTGGTACTGCTGTCCGACATCGACGGCCTCTATACCGCCCCTCCGCATCTCGATCCGCAAGCCAAATTCCTCGATACCATCGCCGAGATCACGCCCGAGATCGAAGCCATGGCCGGCGGCGCCGCCTCAGAACTGTCGCGCGGCGGCATGCGCACGAAGATCGATGCCGGCAAGATCGCAACCGGCGCCGGCTGCGCCATGATTATCGCATCGGGCAAGACTGATCGGCCGCTGAATGCGATCGGGAGCGGTACCCGCTCCTCCTGGTTCGCGCCGTCTGGCACGCCCGTCACCGCCCGCAAGACCTGGATTGCCGGGCAGCTGCAGCCTGCCGGCGAATTGCATGTCGACGATGGCGCAGTGACCGCGCTTGGCGCCGGCAAGAGCCTGCTGCCCGCTGGTGTCTGTAAAGTCGTCGGTCATTTCGGCCGCGGTGACACCGTCGCCGTCATCGGCCCCTCCGGCCGCGAAATCGCCCGCGGCCTTGTCGGCTATGATGCGGAAGAGGCCCGCCAGATTACCGGCCGCAAATCGGCTGAGATCGAGGCGATCCTTGGCTATGCCGGCCGCGCTGCCATGGTACATCGCGACGACCTCGTCATGACGGCATCCGTCAAGACGAAGGCCGAGAAATCGAAGAAGGATGAAGCTCATGCTTGATACTGTCGCACAAAGCCCCGACATCGACGCGCTGATGAACGATATCGGCCGCAAGGCCCGGGCTGCGTCGCGACCGTTGGCTTTCGCGTCGACGGAGAGCAAGAACAAGGCACTGAACGCCATGGCGGATGCCATTCTGGCTCGTAAGGATCATATCCTCGCTGAAAACGCAAAAGACCTGAAAGACGTCGAGGGTACCGACATGCTCGCCTCCTTCGTCGACCGCCTGACGTTGAATGACAAGCGCATCGCCGAGATGGCAGACGGCATCCGCGCCATTGCTGCCCTCGCCGATCCCGTCGGCGAAGTCATCGCCGCCTGGGATCGTCCGAATGGCCTGAAGATCGAACGCGTCCGCACGCCGCTTGGCGTCATCGGCGTCATATTCGAAAGCCGGCCGAACGTGACGGCCGACGCCGGCGCGCTGTGCCTGAAGGCTGGCAACGCCGTGATCCTGCGTTGCGGCAGCGACTCGCGCCGCTCCTCGCAGGCGATCCATGAGTGCCTGGTCGAAGGATTGAAGGCAGCAGGCTTGCCGGAACATGCCATCCAGCTTGTGCCCGTCAGCGATCGCGCCGCCGTCGGCGCCATGCTGCGCGGCCTCGAAGGCAATATCGACGTCATCGTGCCGCGCGGCGGCAAGAGCCTCGTCGGACGCGTGCAGACCGAGGCGCGCGTGCCGGTCTTTGCCCATCTAGAAGGCCTCTGCCACATCTATATCGATGCCTCGGCCGATCTCGACATGGCGAAATCCATCGTCGTCAACGCCAAGATGCGCCGCACCGGCATTTGCGGTGCCGCTGAAACACTGCTGGTCGACAAGAAGGTCGCTTCCACCCATCTGAGGCCGCTGCTTGACGGCCTTGCCGCGGCAGGCTGCGAAATCCGTGGCTCCGCCGATGTCCTGCAGCTCGTTCCCGGCCTCAAGGCGGCCACGGAAGAGGATTGGACGACCGAATATCTGGCCGCGATCATCTCGGTCGCGCTGGTCGACGGCATTTCCGGGGCAGTTGGCCATATCGGCAAATATTCGTCGAACCATACCGAAGCCGTGATTGCCGAAGACCCTGATGTTGTCGAACGCTTTTTCACCGAGATCGACTCGGCGATCCTGCTGCACAATGCCTCGACACAATTTGCCGATGGCGGCGAATTCGGCATGGGTGCGGAAATCGGCATCGCCACCGGCAAGATGCATGCGCGCGGGCCTGTCGGCGTCGAACAGCTCACTTCCTTCAAATATCGCGTTCGCGGCACCGGACAGATACGGCCCTGACGTGCTGACAGAAGAGATCGATCAACGCTATCTGCGCATGCCCCATGCCGAGCGCGGCATGGTGGTCGGTCTTTTCGGCGGGTCCTTCAATCCGCCGCATGAAGGGCATGCACTGGTTGCCGAGATCGCCATCCGCCGGCTTAGCCTCGATCAGCTCTGGTGGATGGTAACGCCGGGCAACCCGCTGAAGAGCCGCAATCATCTGGCGCCGCTTGCCGAACGCATCGCGCTCAGCGAGCAGATCCTCCACAATCCGCGCATCAAGGTGACAGCTTTCGAGCAGACGCTGGGCATGAGCTACACGGCCAATACGCTGGCGCATGTGAAGGCGCGCAACCGTCACGTCCACTTCATCTGGATCATGGGCGCCGACAGCCTGAACACGTTCCATCGCTGGCAGAAATGGCAGGAAATCGCGCAAACCTTTCCGATCGCTGTCATCGACCGGCCGGGATCGACGCTCTCCTATCTCTCGGCCAAGATGGCCAAGACCTTCCACTACGCACGCGTGGATGAAGATGACGCACGCGTACTCTGGAAGAAGCGTGCGCCGGCTTGGACCTTTATCCATGGACCGCGTTCGGCACTGAGCTCGACCGCCTTGCGCGCCGCTCAATAATTCCGCCAATTTTTTGGGAAGCCTGAAAAATAAAAAGCCCGACGCGGGAGGAGGTGCGTCGGGCTTTTGAACCTGATCAGCAACTGGGAGGAGGAGAGTTGCTGATCCATATCGGACGGCATTGGGAGGAGGAGATCGCCGTCTCGATGATTATGTTTTACCAGATTCTACCGATTGATAAATGGGCGATTGCGCAATGCAGCAATGCATAGGCAGCATGGCTGCTAAAATTTTCTGCCCAAAAAACGCTTCTTTTGGAGATTTCCCGCAGCTTGATTTTAAGTGTGAGACTTAATTCGGCGAAAGAATGGCGCGAGATCCCACGTTTCGTAACGTTACGTCTTGCTTCGTGAGCGTTCGCCAATTCACTGAGCAAATTCAGTCATGCATTTTTGTAATGCCCAAAACCGCTCATATGCACTGCGCTACGGAAAATCCATAGAATTCGTAGGCTTACGCGCTCCGTATCGCGATGTATTTTTGCAAATACGTCCCTAGCCAAGCCTCACATAGCGTTATATCTGTCCAAATATGTCGACATCTTTGGAGAATTAAGGATGACAATCAGCCGACGCCAATGGATCAAGCTTGCAACCGCCGCAGTATCAGCCGCATGGCTCGGCCTTTCGGTGATTCCGGCGCCGGCCTTCGCCGCCGACAAGATCGTCGTCTTTGCTGCCGCCAGCATGAAGAACGCGCTCGACAACGCCGATGCCGCCTTCACCAAGGAAACCGGCAAGGAGGTCACCGTCTCCTACGCGGCGAGCGGACCGCTTGCAAAGCAGCTTGAAAACGGCGCGCCGGCTGATGTTTTCATCTCCGCCGATACCAATTGGATGGATTATGTCGCCAGCAAGAAGCTGATCAAGGATGATAGCCGCATCAACCTGTTGGGTAACAAGCTCGTTCTCGTCGCCGCCAAGGACAAGGCGAAGCCGGTCGAGATCAAGCAGGGCTTCGATCTGGCTAACCTGCTCGGCGACGGCCGGCTGGCGATAGGCCAGCCGGAATCGGTGCCAGCAGGCAAATACGGCAAGACGGCGCTCGAAAAGCTCGGCGTCTGGGCTTCAGTCGAAAAGAAGGTCGCCGGCGCTGAAAGCGTGCGTGCCGCCCTCGCGCTCGTTTCGCGCGGCGAAGCGCCTTACGGCATCGTCTATGAGACCGATGTCTCGGCCGATCCGGGCGTTGCCGTCGTCGGCACCTTCCCGGCAGATAGCCATCCGCCGATCGTCTACCCGATCGCCATCACCAGCAGCAGCAAGAACCCGGACGTACAAGCCTATTTCGACTTTCTGAAATCGGCTAAGGCTGTTCCGTTCTTCGAGCATGAGGGCTTCACGATCCTGAAGCAGTGAGCGTCATCACCGCAAGTCAGGTATGAAAAGTTCAAGCCATCAGGCTCGCTGACTCGTGGCGAGCCTGAGATGTTTTAAGGGGCGGGTATTTGGAAGCGTTGGGTCTGAGCAGCGACGAATGGACTGCAATAGAGCTGAGCCTGCGCGTTTCCATTGTCGCCATGCTGGTCAGCCTACCCTTCGGCATTGTCGTTGCCCTCCTGCTCGCACGCGGCCGGTTCTGGGGTAAATCGGTCCTCAATGGCGTCATCCATCTGCCGCTGATCCTGCCGCCCGTCGTCACCGGCTTCATCCTCCTGATCCTCTTCGGCCGAAAGGGGCCGATCGGATCTTTACTTGATCAATATCTCGGCCTCGTCTTCTCCTTCCGCTGGACGGGTGCCGCACTTGCCTGCGGCGTCATGGGCTTTCCGCTGATGGTCAGAAGCATCCGCCTGTCGATCGAAGCCGTTGACCGCAAGCTGGAGGAAGCCGCCGGCACGCTGGGCGCCAGCCCCATCTGGACCTTTCTGACGATCACGCTGCCCTTGATCCTGCCCGGGATCATCGCCGGCATGATCCTCTCCTTCGCCAAGGCCATGGGCGAATTCGGCGCCACCATCACCTTCGTCTCCAACATTCCCGGCGAGACCCAGACGCTATCTTCGGCGATCTACACCTTCACGCAGGTTCCAGGCGGCGATGCCGGCGCCATGCGCCTGACCATCGTCGCCATCGTCATTTCCATGGCGGCGCTGCTCGCCTCGGAATTCCTCGCCTATCTCGCAGGCCGCAGGGTAGATTTCGAATGACGCTTTCAGTCGATATCCGCCACCGCCTTGGCGCCTTTTCCCTGGAAGCCGCATTCACGTCCGATGGCGGCGTGACGGCCCTTTTCGGCCGCTCCGGCTCCGGCAAGACGTCGATCGTCCGTATCATTGCCGGCCTGACACGCCCTGATTACGGCAGCGTCAGCCTGGACGATACGGTGCTCGCGGACACCGACAGACAAATCTTCGTGCCGCGTCACCGCCGCCGCTTCGGCTATGTCTTCCAGGAAGCACGCCTGTTTCCGCATCTATCCGTGCGGCAGAACCTCAATTACGGCCGCTGGTTCGCATCCAAAAGCGAGCGCAGCGAAAGCTTCGATGGTGTCGTCGATCTCCTCGGCATCGGCGCACTGCTCGACCGGCGCCCGGCAAAGCTCTCGGGCGGCGAAAAGCAGCGCGTCGCGATCGGGCGCGCCCTGCTCTCCTCTCCGCGGCTCCTGCTGATGGACGAACCGCTGGCAGCACTCGACGAGGCCCGCAAGGCGGAAATCCTTCCCTATCTCGAGCGGCTTCGCGACGAGACCAATATACCGATCATTTATGTCAGCCATTCGATCTCCGAAGTGGCGCGCCTCGCCAACCGTGTCGTCGTCATGCGCGACGGCAAGGTCGAGGCGATCGGCGCCGCCGTCGACATCTTCAGCCAGCTCTCCGGCCCGCTGGCGGAAGACCGACGCGAAGCTGGTGTGCTGCTGGAAGGCCGCGTCGAAGCGATCGACGATAACAATCATCTCACCGTCGTCGCCCTGAAGGCGGCAAGATTGATCGTGCCGGGACAGGTAGCCGTGGTCGGCAAGACGGTGCGTGTCCATATTCCCGCCCGTGACGTCATGCTGGCGACGACGCGGCCGGAGGGTCTCAGCGCCCTCAATATCCTCGGCGGCGAAGTGCTGGGAATCGGCACGGCGGCTGACGGGACGGCTGAGATCAGGGTCGATTGCGGCGGCGACATCGTCACTGCCCGCATCACGCAATTCTCGGCCGAACGGCTGGGGCTGCGCATCGGGCTGCCGGTCCATGCGGTCATCAAGACAGTGGCGCTCGAACATTAGTCAGGATTTTTTCGAAGAAGCGTCCGTCGAGCTGCGATTGGCTTCGAGCCAGTTCAGGTCATCGGCTATTGCCGCGCGCAGCGTCGTTTCCATGCCGCGGAACCGCCGCAGCAACTCCTCGCCAAACGGCGTCAGGGCGGCGCCGCCACCCTTCTGGCCGCCGCGTTGCGATTCGACGACCGGTTCGCGGAACATATGATTGAGTTCGCTGATAAGCAGCCAGGCCCGGCGATAGGACATGTCCATGGCGCGGCCGGCGGCCGAGATCGAGCCGGTCTCCTGAATATGCTCGAGAAGCTCCATCTTGCCGCGCCCAAGCCGATCCTGCCCCGAAAAGCTGATGCGGAGAATGGGCTTCAACGATGACTGCGGAGCGTCGGTCATGGCGCCTGTAACGGTTTGGTCTCAATGGTTTATAGGCGGCTTTCGCGCGCCTGTACATGCCGGGGAGAATGGACGGAAGACGGTAGCGGCCTATCTGATTTCCAATACAACGGCGCACTTCCAAACAGAAGTGCCGCGAGTTCTTCATCGTCGCACGGATGGGAAAAACAATGCCGGCTTTGACCGCAAAATGCCCTGGCGATCAATTACTCACTGACGCTGCGCCGTTCCGTTTTGATCGCGGCTTTTTGAGTGCATAAGTTCCCTCTCGGTTACATGCAGGATGGTGGCGGCTTGTTGACTCTTACTCTTTATGAAGGCAATTACAGTATTATGGTTGGGACCACGTAATTTTCTTCGTGTAAGTTGAATTTATTTCCGGGAGCAGTATTTATGAATAAAATGACGAATATATCGTCGTTAGGAGGACAGAAAATCTTGGAGCGAGATATCGTTCCATCGAAACCTTCAGTCATTACTTTGGGTGGCTGCAACCTTTTTCAGTCATTTGTTCCGCTGAGAGATATATTTGATTTCACTCATTTCTGGCGCGCCGCGATTCCGATTACCGCATCGAGAACAGTTTCCATAGATTATGGACAATTCAGTGATGAAACAGTCATAAGGCTCCTAGAGCGAGACGCAACGAAAGTAGTGTATCAACGAGTGAAGGCAGCGCCCGATAGCTCAATTATTTTTGAGGCAGCAGCCGATTTTACAAACAAATTTCTAAAGATAGGGGATTCTTTCTTACCGGATATACGAAGCAGCGTGTTTGGCTCAGAGTTTGAGAACGTTGAGTTTAAGGAAGATTCAGAGCTTGCTAACGCTGAGATAATTTCTCCAGATTCGGATTATTATTGGGAGGTCTGGAAATATTATTTTGATCTAATGTACAAGGATCTACTGCAAGAGCGAATCCAACGAGGAGTTCAAGTTATATTTCTTTCTAGAAGATTATGCCTGAACGAATTGAAGGAAGGTGAATTTGTTCCACTTCCAAACGTAAGAGAGATCGCGAGACGAAATCTTATATTGGACGATATCGAGGATTTTGTTTCTCAGTATGAAGGTATAGTGATGATTAAATCATCACCAGATCTCCTGTACACATCCGAGCACGCCATTGGTGGCGCATGGGAATTTCACCCACATGAGGGATACTATGCTGATCTGCGCTCCAAATTTATGGAAGCGTTGGTGCCGGCCACAGGAAAGGGCGAAAAATACCTTGCAAGTTGGATTGCTGACGCGGATAGGAACTTAAGTAAAGCCAGATATTCATGCGCTTCGTTGGAGAGCGAGCTCGACCGGCTTCAAAGTCTCCTTCAACAGGTTAGTCAGAATGCTGAGCAAAGCCAGTCTAGGTGTGATGCACTTGAAAAAGAGCTGGCGGGAAAGAATGAGATTATCGCCTCGCAAGAGAAAGCGATTGAACTCCTCGGCTCGGAAGTTTCCGATCTTAGATCGCAAAATGCCAGGCTCAATCTCCTATCTACATTTATGGCTCAACGATATACGACTGGGAAACTGAGTCTTATCGATAAGTTGGGACGCTTGTGCGCTCTGAGATTCGAAGCAAAGCAGCTCCGAAAACTTGGATTTGACGAGCGAAAATATCTAGATGCGAACCCGGACGTAAAGAATACCGGAATGGTCGCAGAGACGCATTATCTGCTGTATGGTATGAAGGAGGGAAGGAAAATAATCAGCACTCTCGGTATTATTCTCTGCAGCATGATGATGTCAGATTATTTTCCATCAGATTCATCGCTCATCGGAACCCTGAGCGCTGCCTCCACTGACATTGAGACCAGACGCTAATTCAAATTAATCTTTGGGACTCCCACACCCTCCGGCGGTTTACGCCTCAATATTCGGACCTAGCACAAGAAGCACATGAACGCCGCGGAAATCGTGACAAAAAAGCTAAACGTCATGAAGGCAGTTATGCTTCGCGACATGCGCACAAGGTTTTTCAACCATGGGCTAGGTTTTGCTCTTGTGCCTTTGTGGCCCCTCGTTCATATTTTCATAGTGATTGTGATAAATATCGCTTCGGGTCGAACTGCCCCATACGGCGAAAGCCCAATGCTTTATTTCGCCACTGGCCTTATCCCGACTTTGACCTTCATATACATCTCCCGGTTTATGTCCGTTTCCCTATTGATGAATAGCTCAATGCTCTCATTCCCAATTGTGAAGGTTACAGACATTTTGTTTGGAAGGGCGATTCTTGAAGTCATAGCGGCGATGATAAACATTGCGCTGGTATGGATTATTTTCGCGGCGCTCGGGATTGACCCATATCCCAACGATCCGCTTCAAGCGACATTTGCTTTTCTGGCGCTGATTTTCCTAGCTGTTGGAATAGGAACCATTGTTGGCACCATAACCCAATTTCTGCCAATTGTGGCCACAGGCTACGGGCTGATGGGTATTGTTTTCTATATATCCAGCGGAGCGTTATTTGTCGCGCCAAACCTTCCTGATCAAATCGCGATTCCGCTTTCATACAACCCCGTGTTGCAATGCGTGGAATGGATGCGAGTTGCATTTTATGAAGGATATAGCGATAGGCTTCTGAATCGAGAGTATGTTTTGTCTTTTGCTTTAGGCGCATTGTTTGTCGGCTTGACCTCTGAAAGGCTCTCGCGGCGAATTTTGCTAGACGTGACCTAATTTTTTTAGCTTGCCAGACCTTCAAGACCAATCTTGGAATTCATCCGGTCCAGATTCTCCTCCCAAGAAAGAGCCGTTTTGACGATAAACTCAAGGCTGTCATGCTTAGGTACCCATCCGAGCTCTGTAAACGCTACAGTTGGATTTGACACAATTGAGACAGCATCACCTTCTCGTCTTGGGGAATAACTGACATTGATATCACGACCAGCTACTCTCCTGACGCAATTGAGTACTTCTAAAACCGAAAACCCGCGACCATAACCGCAATTCGCAATTATCGAGCTGCCCCCCTCACGCATTCGCTTTAGCGCCCTAAGGTGAGCCTCGGTGAGATCGCTGACATGGATGAAGTCGCGCACACACGTTCCGTCGTGGGTCGGGTAATCCGTGCCATAGATTTCAATCCTGTCACGCTTCCCTAATGCGGTCTCGGTTGCGACCTTTATGAGATGTGTCGCACCTACAGTCGATTGGCCGGTTCGTCCCCTCGGGTCCGCGCCAGCCACGTTGAAATACCTCAAGGCAGTATAAGTGAAATCATAAGCCCTCGATGCATCACGCAGCATGATTTCAGTCATTAGTTTCGATGTACCGTAGGGCGATTCCGGACGTAAGGCGGCCGTCTCAACGACGGGATCATTACTCTCTTGTGTGCCATAGACCGCAGCAGTCGAGGAGAACACAAAATACCGCACTCCCGCCTCGACGGCCGCGGCTATTAACGCTTGCGATTTTACTGTGTTGTTCTCGTAGTATGAAAGCGGATCGGCAACGGACTCCGGCACTACAACCGAACCGGCGAAATGAATGATGGCATCGACGCTGTTTTCGGAAAAGATCGTACGGAGCAGACCTCTGTCAGCAATATCGCCTTTATAAAACCGCGCCTCAGGGGCGACAGCCCAATAAAATCCGGTCGAGAGCCTATCTAACACGACCACTGTTTCGCCTGCTTCAATCAAGGACCAGACCATGTGACTGCCAATATATCCAGCCCCTCCAGTGACAAGAACTGCCATGTGACCTCAAAAAATATTGCATCCAAATCGCGCTTTGCCCGGGGCTATAGGTTACCCAAACGCGAGCATTCACGCCGAAAAACAAATGTAAGTTTTATATAGACAGGCGAATTCAAAAAGGATACACGCATGACGCACAACTTATATATTTCTCCTTGTGTTGTGGCAAGAAGAACACAACTAAAATATTGTAATCTGGTGGATTTTTACATTAGGCGATCGGCTAATATAAGGCGTCTACCTGATGCAACCAAAACAGCCTGGGTCAGCGACAGTGGCTTTCATTTCCTCCGACGACGCATCTAGCGTTCAGCGTATTCAAGAGCTGGAAATCGAAAATCGACATCTTAAATCACGACTAGCGGCACTCGCCTTTCTGGGGTCTCAACCGGAAGAGCAGCAGGATGAAGTGACCGCGACCAATCACGCCCTATCGTTTAATGCCGAATACGCTTTTGACGACAATCGCGATACTGCCCTTTCCCACAAAGACGTCTCGTTCAACTCCACTCTGCACATATTCCATATGGAATATTTCGGCATCAGAGCGGCAGCTGGAAATCTTCCCGGCGCTAAGCTTGCTATCCGCGCTGAGAAGCCTCTATCACAACATGCGACCGCAAAAATCATCGATACCATCCAACGAATAGGATATGATCGCCTAGTATTGCATGGTTATTCAGCAAACATGGATTTGCTAGCCAGGCGCATAGGAGGCTCTGACGGGCCGGACTTGTTCTGTGTATGGCACGGCAACTTTGCTCAACTCGCATATAAAGATGAGCGTGCTGCTTTTCAACGATGGCTGAAATTGCAAAACGACGGACTAGTTTCCCGAGCTCATATTTTGAAGCAGAATGCAAGTGAATTCCTCACCAAAGGCTTTACCCCTCTGCTGCTGAACCTGCCGCCCAAATGGAATCGCCAAAGGATATCCGCGCCATTTTCGACTAAGGCCACCACCACGGCGTTTCTACCGAGTTGGTCAGATATTCGAAAAAACTGGCACGCCAATATGTTGGCAGCGTCTAAGACGCCAGCAGTGAAGAAAATTTTTTATTACGCCGACACGAGACCCCTGTTCGCGCTTGAAAAGCCAGTGGAGAAAATCAAGTTTGATATCGCAACACATCTTGACGTTGTCGCCTCTGTGGACGTGATATTCAATGTCACTCTGATCGACTGTCATCCAATGGTTGATTTGGAAGCTATCGCATGCGGAACGCCTTCTATAACCGCTCGTCTTTTTCTAGATGAGATTGAAAATCACCCCTATGCCCGCCTCACAGAAGTCGACAATCCCTTAGATGCTGACGCTGTGGCGAGGACCGCCTCAAAAGTTGCGGAAGTTCCACATTCAGAACTAGCAGCGATGATGTCTGACTATTCCTCAAATATCACTAAGACAAGCCTGTCTCGATATCGTGAATTTCTGCGGCTCTAAGATTTACATAAGAAGGACAATATAATGGCACTTGGGCATAAGACTTGCTATTCGCATTTCGGTGAAGATCAAATTGTAAGTTTTCTATTTGGTGAACAAAAGACAGCAGGTCTTTATTTCGATGTCGGCTGCTATCATCCATCACTCTTTTCTAACACCTACCTTTTCTATGAGCGCGGTTGGCGCGGCATCCTAGTAGATGCCAATCCCTTTATGATCAACCTCTGCCATGAGGAGCGGCCGGAAGATGTTGCGTTAAATAGGGCGATCGGAGGTGAAAATGGAATGGCGACCCTTTATAAATTTAACGACTGGGGTTCAAGCAATACAATTGATGCAAACTTCCGCGATAATATCGTACAAAGCCAAAAGGTGGAAGTGACAGAAACCGTGGACGTGGAGATGATCACCCTGAAGTCCTTATTCGAGACTCACTCAGAAGGCCGAGAGATAGACTTTCTCAATATTGACATTGAAAATGTCGATTACGACGCATTAAGCGGAAATGACTGGCAAATCTTTCGCCCCAAAGTAATTGCGATCGAAGATTTAGGATTTCGGCTTAATCAGCCCGAAAATTCATCTATCCATATGTTTCTTAGCGCTCGCGGTTACCGCATGGAGGCCCGCGCAGTGTACACCTCTATTTACGTCGCCGATGAGGCACGGGCATCCTTGAACGTGTGATGACCTAAGGTCATAAGCTTAATATTTGTCGTTTATCTAAGGTACTTGACTGATGAGAAAGATTTGCTTCGTCGCTCCGGAGCTTGCGCCTTTTTCCGCAGGTGGGATTGGCGTGCTGATCCATAATCTCCTCATCGAATACGAAGATGAAAAGGTTGAGTACCACGTTCTCGCCCTCAGCGACTCATCCATCGACAACAATGTTTTTGCGCACATTTTTCCGAAGGCAACGCTATGGAGGTCGGCGGATGTCCTTCCGATGACCTCAGACGCTGCCCTAGCTCCCCCAGATTGGGCTTTCACGACTCATCCGTGGCATTTTAAATCATACCAAGCCGCACAGGCACTAAAGGATTTAGCAGCAAGAGGAATCGTCTTCGATATTGTCGAGTTTCCGGACTGGGGCGGCTTAGGGTTTTGCGCCACACAGGAGAAACTTCTCGGCAATCTCGGATCCACCTTGATCTCAGTCAGGCTGCATAGCACGGATTCGATTCTGCGTGCGGGGGAACCGGTAACCGGGGGCCACGGCGCGGCAAATCTGTCAGACTTAGAAAGGAAGTCGCTGCTTGACGCAGATATTGTCGTCGCGCATCTCTCATCAATTGCTGAGGCCACTCAAAAACACTTCGGATTATCTCAAGAGTGGCTAGCCAGCGTTCATGTCGACTCGCCGCCAATCCCGCTGAAGCCTGCGTCGAAATCGATAACCTTTGAGGCGACTACAAATATATGCTTTCCCAGTAAAATCCAGGCCCTGAAGCGTCCCGATGTATTCCTTAATGGAGCATTGGCTTTCATACGCTCACATAGCGACTACAAGGGTAACATTCTCTTCGTTGCACATCCTTCGGATGAAGGCCTAAGACACCAACTCGCCAGCAGGATACCCCCGGAATTCGCGGAAAGAGTTTCGTTCCTATTGAACGCCCCAACTTCTGTTAGAATTTCCATTCTGGAAAAGTCAATTTCGGTTTTTCCGTCGCCATTTGAGAGCTTTTGTCTTGCCGCCTATGAAGCATCGATGCAGGGAGGCTGGGTTGCGCTGAACGGTGCTAATCCAGCATTTTCGAACGAGACTATTTGGAAAGATGGCACGAACTGCCTGAAGTTTGACGGCACTTCACTCGGCTTGGCCGAGCGCCTAGAGAGAGCCTGGCTTGATCGCCACAAAACCCAGCTCCATCCGGTAGCACATAAATCAGCGAACCGACCGTATTGGATGACTTGGCCGGTTCGCCGGACGCGCGAGGTTCGCGGATTCGCCCACAAGAAAAGGCCGTTGGTGTCAATAGTTGTCCCCTATTTCAATATGGGGAGGTACATTCATAGAACATTGGAGTCGGCACTCGCCTCGACATATACAAATATAGAGATTGTTCTCGTTGACGATTGTTCAACCGACGCACATAGCCGAATGGTTCTTGAGAAAATTCGTCAGGCTGAGCAGTTTGACTGTGTGAGAGTTGTTTCGGCGCCCACAAATGTTGGCCTATCTGCTGCACGTAATCTCGGAATTCGCGAAGCACAAGGCGAATTCATTCTTACGCTTGATTCAGACGATCTCATTCGAAGTGACTTTATCGAACTTGCGGTGAATGCACTTCTTAGGAATCCAAAACATTCATTGGTTGTACCACAAACTGCATTCGTATCAGACACCTCGTCAAACGCAGAAATGTCGGTAATAGACTATGCACTTTTCGTTGGAGAAGCCGTACGTGGAGGAGCAATGGCTAACCGTTTCTCAACGGCCACAAGCCTTGGGCGGCGCGAACTTTATCTTGAGTTCCCTTATGACGAATACCTGAATTCATATGAAGATTGGGACTTTTATGCTAGGGCGGTTAGGGCTGGCAAAAGATTTATCGTCTCAAGTGATATCTATTTTTACTACAGACGTCGAGCCGGCTCCATGATCGCCGAGAATACACGCGCTCGCCATATCCGAAACTTGTCAATTATCAGGTCCAAGCAGCGGTTTGCCGCCGGCCACGCATGCGTGGATCTCAACATCATGACCGACTCGGAAGCCTCGTACCAAGCTGAGCTCGACAAACTATCAATAATCGGCACGGCGCAAATGAACGGCAATGCCGATCAAAAAGACCAATATATTCGGATGCTTCGGGCCCGGGTAGCTCATCAAGAGATACTTCTGAGGGACGCGAATACAAAGCTCTCGACAGTGCAAGATATTGTCGACGCGTGGCGATCTGGCGAAGTGGCAAATAACAACGCAACAAGCTCCAATCAGCAGTCAAAGCTTGCGGGGCCGCGCCACTCTTCGCCCTGGCTGGTTGCGCGCTGGTATCGCAAGGCCAAGCTGCAAAGATCGATCCGTGAGCTGATAAAAAGTGGTGAGTTGGACCCAGTTTGGTATCTAGAGAACAATCCCGATGTGGCGGCAGCGGGAATGGACGCTGCATGGCACTATTTGAAATATGGCCGGAATGAAGGCCGGCAAGGCCGGCCGGGAGAGTGAGATGCTATTCAAGAACAGTATTCAAGGCGGGAGAATTGAAGTTTTTTCTTCAGAGGAAGGTTGGACTCTTTCCGAAGGAAGTGGCGATAGATCTTACTGGAAGCGGCTCGTATTCGAACGAGAATTCATGCACGCTCCTTTTGTAACCGTGTCGCTTTCTGGCCTAGATGCTTCGAAGGACTCCAATCTAAGATTAGTCTTGGGCCCTCACAATATAACACCTTTTGGCTTCGATATGGAAATAAGGACTTGGGCCGACACAACGATTAACTACGTTGCTTTGACTTGGATGGCTTACGAGATTGTTGAATGACGATTAGAAGGCTTCGGTTTCTTGCAAACCTGCGAGTCTAATTTCGGCGGCACCGATTCCGGCCTCGAGAAGAAGGTGAGCGTCCGGCGAACTCATTTTTCGGGTGTCGAGAGATGGAAGCTATAGGCCGCGTTTCATCTCATCGGCCATGATGCGGTCGATTATTTCAGGATCGCACTGTGTGTCGATGAGGAACTCGCGGATACCGCCGTCCCACGTCCTGATGTCGGCGAGTAGGCTTTGAAGTTCTTCGATCCCATTCTCGGTCAGACCCTTCGTGCCATCTTCAGTGCCATCGCTAACGTAAACCAGTTCGCCTTCGGAGATGTTGTCCGAGTTGGCCGTCACCTCTTCGATCAGTTCGAGGTTCTCGCCGATCATGCCGGCGACTTGCCTGAGTGTGTAAATGAACCTCGAGCGTGCCATCAGGCAGCCTCGCACCGAGCGTTTTCCGGCGTCCAGTTCCAAGGCAGCAGGTCTTCAACTCGGTCTTTGGGGTGATCCTGGATCCGGGTCAGGACATCTGTCAGGTAGACCTCCGGATTATGGCCTTGCAGTTTGACCGTCTCGATGATGGTCAGGATGTTGGCGATGCGCTGGCCGCCCTTATCCGAGCCGGCAAACAGCCAGATGCTATGACCATTCCTCATTGCGATGTCGCTCGTTGAGCGCAGCGTAGGCTGGTGCCATTTCGGCCGATAGGAGGATTATTCGTCATGCCTGACCACGATGCATATATTGGGTTGGACGTCCACAAAGACTCGATCTCCGTTGCCATTGCAGACGCTGGCCGTTCTGGCGAGGTCCGTCTATTCGGAGCAATTCCGAACGAGCCAGATGCGATCGCTAAACTTGTAAAGAAACTTTCGAGCAGGCACGGACGGGTAGAGTTTGTTTACGAGGCAGGGCCGTGTGGATACAATGTCTTTCGGCAAATTGAGGCGTTGGGGTTCGTTTGCCGGGTAGTCGCGCCAAGCCATACCCCTGTCCGACCAGGCAATCGGCAGAAGAACGACACTCGCGACGCCGTGATGCTTGCAAGGCTGTTGCGCGCCGGAGAACTGACCTTCGTTTGGGTTCCTGATGTCGTACACGAGGCGATGCGTGACCTAGTGCGAGCCCGGTCCGTCGCGTCTCACGATGCGCGGAAAGCGCGAACATTGATCCAACTATTTTTGTTAAAGCATGACCTCCGGCATTCAGCCAAGTCATGGACGTCAAGGCATAGAACCTGGCTACGCAACCGACATTTCCAACATCATGCGCAGCAGATCGCGTTTCAAAGCTATCTGAACCGACTGGAACAGGCCGAGGCCCGCAAAAAAGAGTTGGAGGATCAGATCGCTGTCATTTCTCAATCGTGGTCCCTGGCACCTACGGTGATGAACCTGCAGGCCTTCAAAGGCATAGGCTTGGTCATCGCTGCAACACTGGTCGCCGAGGTCGGAATATTTTCTCGCTTCGACAGCCCCCGGAAGCTGATGGCATACCTTGGACTGATCCCTGGAGAGCACTCAAGCGGCGGTTCCGTTCGATCACGCGGGATAACGAAGACAGGCAACTCGGCCCTTCGCGCCTTGCTCTTCGAGGCTGCCTGGTCCTACCGCGTTCAGGCCAAGGTTGGAAACTGGATGCATAAGCGACGCCCGGACGTCCCGCAGGCCATTAATGACATCGCCTGGAAAGCCCAAGTGCGGCTGAGCGCTCGATATCGCAAATTAGTCGGATCAGGTAAAAAGAGCAACGTGGCCATCACCGCGGTTGCTCGCGAGCTTGTCGGCTTCCTATGGGATGTTGCTCGCAAAACTGAAAGCGAAACAATGTCATCTGCTGCTTGAGAGCTAACCCATCATCAACGATCGGGAATGGTCAGAGCGTCGGGAGCGGAGAAGGAATCCTCGGGCAAAAATTTGGACGGGTTTATCCTATGTCCGCAGCCAGATCGAGGCAGCCTTCCGACGCATCGTCACCATTGGGTAGCCAATCCCAGGACAAGAGTTTGAGCAACCGTCGAGTATTCCCGGCGCTCTGACCCATCCCGACCGTGACACCATGCTATGCGCTGCCTGCCACGCAGGTGGTGTTTTAAAGTGCGCCTCAAACCTTGATAATGGTCATAAGAGTTCTTCCTTCCGATTCCATTCCCCGTTCATTCTGCCCATGTCGGCGATGAAGTCGAGGTTGATTATCGCTGGCATCCGTATTTCGGCCAGAAGGTAATGGTTCGCCGCGTCGAAGAGCGCGCGACAGGTCGATTTCTGAAGGTCTTGGGGCCGCCAGCGCGGCCGGCGGCCGAGATCGAGCCGGTCTCCTGAATATGCTCGAGAAGCTCCATCTTGCCGCGCCCAAGCCGATCCTGCCCCGAAAAGCTGATGCGGAGAATGGGCTTCAACGATGACTGCGGAGCGTCGGTCATGGCGCCTGTAACGGTTTGGTCTCAATGGTTTATAGGCGGCTTTCGCGCGCCTGTACATGCCGGGGAGAATGGACGGAAGACGGTAGCGGCCTATCTGATTTCCAATACAACGGCGCACTTCCAAACAGAAGTGCCGCGAGTTCTTCATCGTCGCACGAATGGGAAAAACAATGTCGGCTTATATCATCTCCGATGTCACGGTAAGCGATGCCGAGGCCTTCCAGATCTACCGGACCCGCGCAGCCGCCTCCATAACCCGGTATGGAGGGCATTATCTTGTCCGCGGCGGCCCGATCGAAAAGCTGGAAGGCGACTGGTCGCCGCAGGCAATCGTGATCGTCGAGTTTCCCGACATCGAGCGAGCCAGAGCCTGGTATCGCTCACCGGAATATGCCCATGCCCTTGAAGTTCGCGACCAAGCGCTCAGCCGCAACCTCATTCTTGTCGACGGAGTGACCCCGGAAAGCTGATTTTTGGCATCTGCCGCGGATGTTCACCCATATCTGGTGCAAAAGAGCCCCGTTCAGACGCAAATCCTTGTCCCGAATGGCCGAAGTTGCAGGCCTGCGTCTTGAAACCTTAATGCTTTGATGCCTATCTTTATAACGTGATCGACTCAGATCACTCACGTGCATGTTCTGTTACTCAAGGAAGGAAGAGCACTGACAACAGTACACGCCAAGGGAAGAACGCCTGTCGTTATCCCGAAGAGCTCGGAACGTGGCGCCGATGCCGCTGCCCGCGCCCTGCAAGCCGTCCTCGCAAGCCTCGAGGATTCCAAGGCCGAAAATATCGTCACCATCGACATTGCTGGCAAGTCTGCGCTTGGAGACTACATGGTCGTCGTCTCCGGCCGATCGAACCGCCATGTCCTGGCGATTGCCGACCATCTCATGACCGATCTCAAGGACGAGGGCTTCGGCAATGCCCGCGTCGAGGGTCTCGATGGCGGCGATTGGGTGTTGATCGACACCGGCGACATCATCGTTCACGTCTTCAGACCTGAGATCCGCGAGTTCTACAACATCGAAAAGATGTGGGCAGCACCCGATCTCGACGAAGGCACGCTGCACTAGCGGAGCGACCGCATTTCCAGGAAAACTGCGCAGCGGTTTTCCGCCCGGAATGCGCAAGGATCCAAGGGCGCCTTTCAGGCCCCCCGTGTGCAGGTTTACATCGCCGGAGATGAACTCCCGGCAAGAGTTTCGTTTTGTGCCGCCATGACGGCGGATATGCGTGGGAGCGGGGATGCGGATAGGTCTTTTTGCGGTGGGACGGCTGAAAGCCGGCCCGGAAAAGGATCTTGCAGCTCGCTATCTTGACCGTTTCGCCAAGGCCGGGCCGGCCATCGGCCTGGAAATGGCGCGCATGACCGAGGTTGCCGAAAGCCGCGCCTCCAACAGCGAGACCCGCAAGCGTGAGGAAGCGGGCCTCTTGCAAAAGGCGCACCCTGAAGGCGGTGTCCTCATTCTTCTCGATGAACGTGGTAAGGCGCTCGACAGTGAAGCCTTCGCCGCCATGCTCGGAACATACCGCGATCAGGGCAAGCGCGACCTGACGATTGCCATCGGCGGCGCCGATGGCCTCGACCCCGCCCTCTACGACAAGGCCGACATGACCATTTGCCTGGGAAAGCTGACCTGGCCGCACCAGCTCGTGCGCATCCTGATTGCCGAACAGCTCTACCGAGCCGTGACCATCCTCTCCGGACACCCCTACCACCGGGTGTGATTGCTCCATCCGTTTTTGAAAACAGTTTGGCTTTCCCCGTTTTTGCGTTAACGAAACGCTCACACAGGCGTGTTTTGATTCCCGCCCTGAAAATGACGATGCTTCCTGGATGATTGCGGCAAATCAGCTTATTTTCGCGCGATCCGAAGGGACCAGGCTGAACCGACTGGATGAGAAAAGCCCCGCCCATGCTCTCGCGTATCGTGCTGCCAGCTTTGGCGGCAATGCTCGGCGTGGGCGCCTATATCGCAGGCCCTTTCTCTCGGGAGGACGTCGCCGTCGCGCAGGAAGCGGATGCCATCGCGCCGCAAGCGCCTGACGATCGCCCTTCCGCGACGGCATCGGCACCTGGACAGGAAACCCCTGACCCGGCGGCAGACCTTGCGCGCAAGCGCGATGAGACCCGCGCGCAGCTCGATGCGCTTTCAAAGACGATCAGCCTTTCGTCCGGCAAGACGAAGGAACTGGAAGACAGCATCGCCTCTCTCGACAAGAGCACCGAAAGCCTACGCCAGGCGCTGATCGACAGTGCCGCCCGCCGCAAGGATTTGGACCGCAAGATCCAGCAAAGCGAGAAGACGCTGACAAACCTAGCCGTCAGGCAAGACAAGATCCGTGCCTCGCTGCACCAACGCCGCGCGCTGCTAGCCGAGGTTCTCGGCGCCCTGGAGCGCATGGGACGCAATCCGCCACCCGCTTTGCTGGTCACGCCGGACGATGCGCTCGCCTCGGTGCGCAGCGCCATTCTTCTTGGCGCCGTCGTGCCCGGAATGCGCAAGGAGACGGACAAGCTCATCGCCGATCTGACCGATCTCAGCAAGTTGCAAGCCGATACCGCCGCCGAAAAGGCGAGCTTCACCACCACCATGACCAACAGTCTGGAGGAGGAGCGGCGCATGGATCTGCTGATTGCGGAAAATGACAAGCACAGCAAGGAAAACGCCACTCAGCTTGAGGCGGAGCGCAAGCGCGCGGAGGAGCTGGCCGGTCAGGCAACCAGCCTGGAAGGGCTCGTCGCCTCGCTGGAAAGTCAGATCGGCTCAGTGCGGGACGCTGCCGCTGCTGCCCGCGCGGAAGAAGCGCGCCGCGCGCAGATGACCGAACAGCAGCGCGAGCAGGCGAAAGCCCTTGCCGAGAACGGCGTGCCCGATAAAAACCGCATTACGCCCGCATATCCATTTTCAGACCTGAAGAAAAAGTTGGAGCTGCCCGTGGCGGGCGATATTCTCCGCCAGTTCGGCGACGACGATGGCACCGGCCACACCGCGATGGGACTGACCGTCGCGACCGGCCCGGAAGCACTGGTCACGGCTCCCGCCGACGGCACGGTCGTCTACGCCGGCGCGTTTCGCAGCTACGGACAGATGATCATCCTGGATACGGGCGACGGCTATCACATGGTGCTGTCGGGCATGGACGCGATCAAGACGCGCCCTGGCAGATTCGTCTTCGCTGGCGAACCGCTTGCCACGATGGGCCAGAAAAGAGTCGCGAGCGCGACCGCATTGGCGCTGGAAACGGATCGGCCAACGCTTTACATTGAATTCCGAAAAGATGGAAAACCAGTCGATTCTCGGCCCTGGTGGACCTCCAAAGACACTGGAAAGGCACGCAATGATACGTAGGGCTTCTCTTGTTCTCGTCGGCGCATTGATGGGTGCGACCGCGATGGGCGTTATCTACTCGGCGGTAGCGCCGGCGGAAGCCGCTGGCACTTCCACCTATAAGGAGTTGTCGATTTTCGGCGATGTCTTTGAGCGCGTCCGCGCGCAGTATGTGACCCCTCCCCAGGAAGACAAGCTCGTCGAAGCCGCCATCAACGGCATGTTATCGTCGCTGGACCCGCATTCGAGCTACATGAACGCCAAGGATGCGGAAGACATGCGCACCCAGACCAAGGGTGAGTTCGGCGGTCTCGGTATCGAAGTGACGATGGACAACGATCTCGTCAAGGTCATCACCCCGATCGACGATACGCCCGCTGCCAAGGCCGGTGTCCTTGCCGGCGATTATATCACAGCCATCGACGGCCAGTCGGTCCGCGGGCTGAAGCTGGAAGACGCCGTCGAAAAGATGCGCGGCCCGGTCAAGACACCGATCAAGCTCACCCTGATACGCAAGGGCGTCGACAAGCCGATCGAGCTCACGGTCATTCGTGATGTCATCGCCGTTGCCGCCGTCAAGTCGCGCGAGGAAGGTGGCGATGTCGGCTATATCCGCATCATCTCCTTCACAGAAAAGACCACGCCGGATCTCGAAGCCGCGATCGCTAAGATCAAGAAGGATATCCCGGCCGAGAAGCTGAAGGGCTACGTCCTCGACCTGCGCCTCAACCCGGGCGGCCTGCTCGACCAGGCGATCAACGTTGCCGACGACGTGCTGGAGCGCGGCGAGATCGTTTCGACCCGAGGCCGCAATCCGGACGAGACCCGCCGCTTCAACGCCACTCCAGGCGATCTGACCGACGGCAAGCCGATCATCGTGCTCATCAATGGCGGCTCGGCCTCGGCTTCGGAAATCGTCGCCGGTGCCCTGCAGGATCTGCGTCGCGCCACGGTGCTCGGCACCCAGTCCTTCGGCAAGGGCTCCGTCCAGACGATCATTCCGCTCGGTGATGGCAATGGCGCCCTACGTCTGACGACGGCGCTCTATTACACGCCGTCGGGCCGTTCGATCCAGGGCACGGGCATCACGCCCGATGTTAAGGTCGACCAGCCGCTGCCCGACGATTTGAAGGGCAAGCTGACGACGGAAGGCGAATCCAGCCTGCCGGGCCACATCAAGGGCCAGAGCGAGACCGACAAGGGCTCCGGCTCTTCGGCCTACGTGCCGCCGGATCCGAAGGACGATATCCAGCTCAACTACGCGCTCGACCTGCTGCGTGGCGCGAAGACCGATCCGGCCTTCCCGCCGAACCCCGAAAAGGCGGTTTCCTCCAAGTAAGGATTGGCGCCGGGCTGGAAACAGACCCGGCGCTTTCATGATGAGGGAGCGGGACAAAGTGTATCGTTCCGATCGTCTCCGCCGGCCTCAATTCCGTATGAATCCGGCGTCTCTCAGAAACAATTTTGTTCATGTTTTAGCGCTTTGAGTGCCGCGGGCATTTTTCCGCTTCGCCGTGAGCGATATGCTCGAGGCCGATAGAGTTTTCCGCTTGGGGTGGATTGGAACTTGGGAACGGATTTGCATGCACCGTTGGGACAGAACCGCCGCCCCGGCCGCCAGCGGCGCTCCATACCTTTTGGACGCATTCTCGGCGGCTTCTGCCTGATCGCGATCGCCGGCTTTTCTCTCTATTCGGCGCTTTTGCGCGATCACCTACAAAAGACCCAGCCGGTCGAGACGGCAAAGAAGGAAGATCCGGCTCCTCCAGCCGAGACCAAGGCGGCCGCGGCCGGGCAAACCGGACAGACCGGGCTAACCCAGGTCGATCCGCAATCCGGCGCCAATACCACACGCATCGTTACCGGCGACGGTTCGGTCGTCACCATGTTCAGCCCGAACAACCGTGATGGTAGCGGCCCGGTCCTGATCAACGCCAATCAGGTGGGCCAAGACCCGCGCATGGCGGCAACGCCGAATGACAGCCTGCTGGAGGACTCTCCTTTCGGCAAGCTGCCGATCACCTCGCCGAGCGGCCTGCGACCGATGGATCAATATGCGCGGCCCTGGTCCGGCGCGCGCGGTACCCGCATCGCTATCGTCGTCAGCGGCCTTGGATTGAGCCAGACCGGTACCCAGCGCGCCATCGAGAAGCTGCCGGAAGAAATCACCCTTGCTTTTGCCGTCAGCGGCAACAGCCTGCAGCGCTGGATGCAGGAGGCGCGGCGCGGCGGCCATGAGATCCTCATCCAAGTACCGTTCGAACCCTTCGACTATCCCAGCAACAATCCCGGCCCGGATACGCTGCTGACCTCGCTTTCGGCTGCAAAGAACATCGATAACCTGCACAAGGCGATGGGCAAGATCACCAATTATACCGGTGTCATGAACTATCTCGGCGGCCGCTTCCTCGCCAATCCCGATGCCATAGAACCGGTCCTGCGCGATATTGGAAAGCGCGGCCTGCTATTCCTGGATGACGGCTCTTCGGCGCAATCCAAATCCGGAATGCTCGCCAAGACACTGGAAGTGCCGCATGCTTTCGCCGATATCCAGCTCGACGGAGAACTGCAGCAGGACGCGATCCTCAAGAAACTCGATGAACTCGAGCGCATTGCCCGCCGCAATGGCTCCGCGATCGGCGTGGCCTCGGCGTTCGACGAGAGTGTCGATGCCATCAGCAAATGGACCGAGGAGGCCGCCATGCGCGGCATTGAAATCGTCGCCGTCTCGGCGCTTGCCGACGACCCGAAACATCCCTGACCTCTGGCCCGGCTGCCCGGGCTGACCCCTGGAGAGAGAAATGAGCACGCCCCACGCGCCCGTAAGAGCCGAAGACCTGCCCTACCGCCCTTGTGTCGGCATCATGATCCTGAACCGTGACGGCCTGGTTTGGGCCGGCCGCCGCATTCCGGACGGCAATTCCGAGTATGATGGCTCGCCCCAGCTTTGGCAGATGCCGCAGGGCGGCATAGATGAGGGCGAAGATCCGCTGAAGGCCGCCTATCGCGAACTTTATGAGGAAACAGGCATGAAAACCGTGACCTTGCTCGCGGAAGCGAAGGATTGGATCAATTACGACCTGCCGCCACAGCTGATCGGCATCGGCCTCAGGGGAAAATACCGCGGCCAGACGCAGCGCTGGTTCGCCTTCCGCTTCGAGGGCGACGAGAGCGAGATTGCCATCAATCCTCCGCCGGGCGGCCATGAACCGGAATTCAATGCTTGGGAGTGGAAGCCAATGGCCGAGCTTCCCGGCCTGATCGTTGCATTCAAGCGATCGGTCTACGAGCAGGTGGTTTCGGAGTTCAGCCATCTGGCCGGCCTAAAGGCCGAAGACTGAACGAAAGAACCGGCCGCAGAGCGGCCGGTTTTCTAGAGCAATTCCAGGAAAATTGCGTAGCGGTTTTCCGCCCGGAATTGCCGGAAAACAAAAAGATAGAGCGGTTCAGAGTTTCCGTGAAACGCTAAACCGCTTTGGCATCGATTATTCTGCAGAATCGGCGGAATCAGCGTTGAGCTGGCCGTATTTGGCTTCGCCGATTTTTCCGAGCAGTTCGAGCTGGGTTTCGAGGAAGTCGATATGACCTTCCTCGTCCGCCAAGAGCTCTTCGAACAGCTTCATGGAAACATAATCGCCGGCATCGTGACAGATATCGCGGGATTTCTTGTAGGCGGTGCGGGCATCGTATTCGCCGGCGAGATCGGCTTCCAGCACTTCCTTGACATTCTGGCCAATGCGCAGAGGCGCCAGCGTCTGCAGGTTGGGATGACCTTCGAGGAAAATAATGCGAGCAACGAGGCGATCGGCGTGCTGCATTTCCTCGATGGATTCTGCGCGCTCCTTCTTCGCAAGCTTGGTGTAGCCCCAGTCTTCGAGAAGTCTGTAGTGAACCCAATATTGGTTGACTGCGCCAAGTTCGAGGAACAGTGCCTCGTTAAGCCGCTCGATGACTTTTTTGTCGCCTTTCAATGTCCGCTCTCCTGTTGTCTTCATGGAATTTTTTCAGGCGGGACATGAAATCAAATATTTCCGCTTCCGTCGAGTGGCGACGGGCATGATAATCTTGGGTTGTCTGTATAATGATATCAACGACATTCGGGAAGCAGCCACAGCAACGGCCGCGCTTTTCCATCGCGTGATAAACCTTGGCGGGAACGATGAGCTGCCAACAGTCCTGATCAAGGAGTTCGTTGATGACGTCCCGGATTTCTTTGTCGGTGATGTAATTACAACTGCAAACCAGCATTCTTCGCTCAGCCCGTCAAACATGACATCCGCTGTCTTGTTATCTGCTAAAGAAGACGCTCTTTGTCAAGAAAGAAACGATTCGAATCTCGTCCGCCGATGAGGTCATTGGCCTCCGCCGGGGATGCGGAGGCCGGAATTTCAATGGAAATTGCGACCTCGCGGCATGACTCTGGCCGTTTCGGCACCATTGCTGCGGCCTTCCGCCGCTGCCCCGGCAGCGGTTCCACGCGGCAACAGAGGGGACTTCTCCTTCTTCTGTCTGACATCCATGGTCGGCCGCAGCGCCTCATCCGCTCGATCGCTGACGCCAAAACGCCGTGCCTCGCGCTGAAGAATGCCAAGCGCCGGCGTCATGTCCTCGATATGATCGACCACCACATGGATGACGCCGCTCTCGCTCTGCAGCCGGCCACGGATCTTCACCAGCCGCGCACCCATGACGATGGCGCGGTATTTCTCGAATTTTTTCCGCCAGACGATCGCATTGGCGACGCCGGTTTCATCCTCCAGGGTCATGAAGATCACTCCCTTGGCCGAACCCGGCCGCTGGCGTACCAGCACCAAGCCGGCGATCGTCACCATGCGGCCGCTGGCGATACCGGGCAAATCCCGGCTTTGCACGATGCCCTGCCGGGCGAAATCGGCGCGCAGGAAGGAAACCGGATGCGCCTTCAAGGATAGCGACAGATAGCGGTAATCCTCGATGACCTGCTCTCCGGGCAGCATTTCCGGCAACGCAACCGCCGGTTCGACCTGCAGCTCCGCATAATCGCCGAGATCGAAGAGAGGAAGCTTTTCGGCAGCGCTGCTGGCATCGAGCGCCCGCACGGCCCATAGCGCTTCCCGCCGGCTCAAGCCGATGGAGCCGAACGCATCCGCATCCGCCAGGCGCTCGATCTGCGCCTTGGCAAGACCGGAGCGCAGCCAGAGATCACGCACCGACCGATAGCCGTCGCCCCGACGCTCGACGAGCTGCCTCATCTCGTCTTCGGACAAACCCTTGACCTGCCGGAAGCCGAGACGGACGGCGCATTGCGTCTTGATAATCCCGCGCATCGATGCGTGGCGCGGCTCGACTGCACCCCGATCGAAAGACGCCTTCTCCAGCAGGCAATTCCAGCCGGAACGATTGATATCCACCGGCCGCACCTCGACGCCATGCTCGCGTGCGTCACGCACCAGCTGTGCCGGGGCATAGAAGCCCATCGGCTGGGCGTTGAGGATCGCCGCACAGAAGACATCGGGATAATAGGCCTTGAGCCATGAGGAGGCGTAGACGAGCAGAGCGAAGGAGGCCGCATGGCTTTCGGGAAAACCATACTCGCCGAAACCTTCGATCTGGCTGAAACAGCGTTCGGCAAAGTCCTGAGGATAGCCATTCGCGACCATGCCCGAAACCAGATCCGTCTTGAATTCATCGACCCTCCCCGTTCGCTTGAACGTCGCCATGGATCGGCGCAGCCGATCGGCCTTGGCGGGCGAAAATCCAGCTGCGGTGATGGCGATCTGCATCGCCTGTTCCTGAAACAGCGGCACCCCCAAAGTTCGCTCCAGAACAGCCTTCAACTCCGGACGATGATATTCGATCGGCCGCTTGTGAAGATCGTCATCCCGCCGCTTAAGGTAAGGATGAACCATGTCTCCTTGAATGGGGCCGGGACGGACGATCGCTACTTCGATGACCAGATCATAGAATTTGCGGGGCCGAAGACGCGGCAGCATGCTCATCTGCGCCCGGCTTTCGATCTGAAAGACGCCGATCGTATCGGCACGGCAGATCATGTCATAGACCGGGAACCGGTCGGGGTATTCACCACTGCCAAGGTCGGAGAGCTGCTTCTTCACATCGTAATGCAGCAGCAGTAGGTCGAAGGCCTTGGCAAGGCAGGTCAGCATGCCGAGCGCGAGCACGTCGATCTTCAAGATGTTGAGGTTGTCGAGATCGTCCTTGTTCCACTCGATCATATAGCGATCGTCCATTGCCGTATGCATGATCGGCACGACCTCATCCAGCCGATCCCGGGTGATGACGAAGCCGCCGACATGCTGGGTCAGGTGCCTCGGAAAGCCCATCAGCGTCGAGGCATAAGAAAGGACGTTGCGTGTCGTCTTGTTCTTGAGATCGAGGCCGGCAATCTTCGCCTCTCGCTCGGACAGCTCCTCCGTTGACCAGCCCCAGACGCCGCTCGCAAGAGCGGACTGCACATCCTCCGACAGACCGAAGGCTTTCGCCACTTCGCGGCCAGCCGAGCGCGCCCGATAGCTGGTGACTGCCGCCGTCAGCCCCGCATGCTCCTTTTTGTAATGCCTGTAGATGAACTGGATAACCTCTTCACGCTTCTCATGCTCGAAATCGACATCGATGTCAGGTGGCTCCTCGCGTTCTGTCGAGATGAAACGCTCGAAAAGCAAGCTTGTTATTTCAGGATTGACCTCAGTAATCCTGAGGCAATAACAGACGGTCGAATTGGCTGCCGATCCGCGTCCCTGGCATAGGATATTCGCACTGCGGGCAAACTCCATGATGCGGTGCACCGTCAGGAAATAAGGCTCATATTGCCGCTCCCGGATGAGTTTGAGCTCGTGCTCGATCTGCATCGAGACCTTTGGCGGGATCCCTTCAGGAAAGCGCCAGTTCGCGCCCTCCCACGTCAGCCGCTTCAGCGTTTCCGCAACGGTCTCTCCAGGAACGCTTTCGTCGGGATAATTATGTTTCAGCTCGTCCAGCGAAAAAGAAAGCCGGCTAAAAAACCTCTGAGTATTGGCGATAGCCTTCGGATAATCCCTGAAGAGGCGCGCCATCTCGGCAGCGTCCTTCATGTAGCGCTCGGCATTCGCCGCCAGCCTGAAGCCAGCCTCGGCGATCGGCACATGCTCGCGGATCGAAACGACGATATCGGCAAGCGGCTTGCGTTCGGTCGCATGATAGAGCGGCTGATTGCTGGCGATCAACCGCACGCCATTGCGCTGCGCCAGGATGGAAAGCGTGGAGAAGACCATTCGGTCCCGCCCGTCATAGGCCGGCGACAGGACCATGTGGAACTTTCGCCCGAAGCGCATCCACAACCGCTTCAGGCATTGCTCCAACTTTTCCTGCGCTTCTTGCGTCTCGACACTTTCAGCATCGGGAATAAGCGCCAGCATCATCTCGTCGCCCCATTCCATGAGGTCGCTTTCATTGAGAATGCATACGCCTTTTTCGCCGCGCAGATTACCGGCGCTCAGCAGCCGGCAGAGATGCGCCCAGCCCTTTCGGTTTTCCGGATAGGCAAGAATGTCAGGCGTGCCGTCCGAAAACACCAGGCGCGCGCCTGGCTGGAAAGGGACCGGCTTCAGAAGCGGCTTTTCTGACTTGCCCTTCGCTTGAAGCTCCAGGTTCTTCTCAATGCCCTCCTTGTATTTTTCCCAGAGAAGCTTGGTATGCGCATGTGCCTTGACGACGCCGGCAACCGAATTGCGATCGGCAATCCCAAATCCGGACAATTTCAGGAGGGCGGCCTGCATCACCATTTCCTCCGGATGCGAGGCGCCTTCGAGAAAGGAGAAATTCGTTCTGACCCCGATCTCGAAGAAGGGCACG
The DNA here is from genome assembly GCF_002277895.1 of Rhizobium sp. 11515TR. Taxonomy (NCBI): domain Bacteria; kingdom Pseudomonadati; phylum Pseudomonadota; class Alphaproteobacteria; order Hyphomicrobiales; family Rhizobiaceae; genus Rhizobium; species Rhizobium sp. 11515TR. Next base: position 544,849 of record NZ_CP022998.1, read on the forward strand.
GATTCGTGGAAGCTCGGGCGCGCGTTCATGCGAAGACCCCATGCATGTACCAGTCTGGTGTCGTACCGCCTCGGCCATAGAGCCCCTTGCGGAACAACCAGAAACGATGGCCTTCTTCATCTTCGATCTGGAAGTAATCGCGGACAGGCTCTTCCTTTTCCTCGACCCACCATTCCGCCGAAAGCCGCTCAGGCCCTTCGGCCCGGCTGACCCGATGCATGACCCGTCGCCAGCGGAATTGCCGGGGCGGACCTTCAGGTACTTCAGCAGCGATGGTTTCGACCAGCTCCGGCATGCGAAACAGCCGTAGCGGCCGTTCGCTGCGGAAAAAGCCAGACCCGGCATCTTCCTGACCTGTCCGCCGCCGAAAAGCGAGAAGGCCCATGGCTGGTATCGGCCGCACAGCCCGTTCGGGGATATGGCTCTGCCGCAGCTCGAATCCTTGCAGACAGTCCGGCCCCAGGCGCGCGGCCACGCGATCGACAAAGGCGGCAAGCGAGCCTTCCTGACGGTCTTCTCCGACAAAATCGCCTTGCATTGCATCAAAAGGCGCATGCTGAAGCACATTGAGGCGGATAATTTCGAAACCGTAGCCGACATCGAGATCGTCATGAATGGCGCCGAAGCGTTCCGCGAACAGGCTGGCGATCCGGCTCGGCTCCCGCAGCGGCTGCGACGCGCCGGCCGCGATGCGGAAGACCGCACCATCCACACGGAAGAGCAGGAGCTCGAAGGATCGGCCGCCGATGCCGCGGGCTTCTAGCCCCAGCTTCAGGCTTTCGGCGAGCTGGCGGGCAAGCTGAAGAATATCCTCTTCGGCCTGCACCGGCTCGGCCAGCCGTCGCTCGGCCGACAATTGCGCGACCGGGCGGCGCGGCGAAATCGGCTCTTCGACCAGACCGACGGCCTGATCAAGCCGCAGCAGCAGCTGCGCGCCGAACCGCCGGGCAAGCGGCGCGCGTGGTGCGGCCAGAAGATCTCCCACCTGCTTCAGGCCCATCTTCCGCAAGGCTGCAACAGTCTCCTCGCCAAGCCGAAGACATGCGACCGGCAGCGATGCCAAAGCCTCTTCCATGGCTTCCGGAGGAACGATGCGGCTCTCATCAAAGCGGGCAACGGCCCAGGAGAGGCCGGGTGCGGAGGAAATGGCGCCGCGCACATCGAAGCCCAACCGGGAAATCCGGATCAGGATGTCCTCAAGCAACGCCTCCTCGCCGCCGAAGAGATGAGCGCAGCCGGTAATATCGAGAAACAGACCGTCCTTGCCGTCGATCGCCACCAATGGCGTATAGCGGTCGCACCAGTCGGCGATCGCTTCCAGAAGCTTGCGATCCGCTGCTGGGTCCTCCTCAATGACATCGAGCTCGGGACAGATCGCCTTTGCCTCGGCCACGCCCTGTCCCTGCTTCAGGCCGATCATCTCCGCGCGCTCGTTGAGGGCGGTCAGCCGCATGGCATTGTTGAGCTTCCCGGCGCAGGCGAGCGGCGGCGCTTCAAGCCTGCCTGTCGAACGCCAGGACAGACCCCAGCGCTTGCGCGTGATGCGGTCGGTCGGCAGATGCGGGAAGGTCAGCGCCAGAATGCGCTGCGTGTGCGCCGGGAAAGGCAGGGCGTTGAGTGTCGAGGACAGGGGCAAAGCGGCGGTCATGGGCATTCCACTCCAGGGTTATGGAAAGGGGCGCCGGGTTTCGGCTCTTTTCCAAGGTCAGACGAAAGGCCGGATGACCGATACTGCCGCCAAGCACCGATCCGTCCGGCAGGGGCCGCGCCGGCGCCGGCGCGGGTTCGACGGAAAAGCGGAAGAGAGCGCTGCTTGCTTCCTCCTCGCCTCCCTGTCGCAACAGAAACAAGGGCCGTCCCGCCGCCTTGGCCCTCAGCGCAAGCCGCCGGCTTTCGGTCAGGCCGAAACGAGCGGGGTTGCCGCGTACTTCCAGAATGACGACGGCAAAGGCAGCACTGCCAAGAGCTGCTTCCGCCACCCAGAGCGCATCATCCAGCTTGCGCGGTGACGCCTGCAGGAAAGCCTGGGGCTCCAGCCCGAAATCGCTGATGCCGATGGCATAGGGCAGACCCGCCTCCATCGTCGCGACCGTATCGCCGATCCACAGAACCGGAGACTTGGCCGCGACCGTATCCGACGCTTGCGCATGCAGCCGCGCGGCAAGCGCCAGGGCAAAACCGCTTGCGGCCCCGGCATCGCGCAGGCCAAGCGAACGGATTTCCGTCAGCGCATCGAGCGGCAGGCCGCCTTGCAGCGCCGTATCGAGCTCGCCGACACCGATCGGAAGGAACCCAGTTTGCTCCGGAAGGGACTTCGCAATACCAACCGCCTGCCTCGCCGGCTTGTCTGCCAGCGTCTCATGCGCCGCGGCCGCCAGTGCCGGGATCGGCCTGCCTTCCAGTCGGGCAATGGTTTCACGCAGGGCAAAAAGCGTTTCCCGCGCCACGGCAGCCTCGGCCATGACGTTCACTCCAGATCGATAATGTTCCTGTTATGTTCTTATGGATTCCAGAGCTTGCGAAAAGAGTCAACACCATTTCATGAGAAAATATTCCTCTGCCGCAATCTACACTCGTAAAAGCGGCGCAAAGTCTCTATATGACCAGCCAAGGAAGGAATATTCATGGCTCGCGTCGACCAGAGCGAAGATTGGCGGGATCGCCACTCGCCCTCCATCAGCACATTCGAATCCCTGGCAATGGAGGCTTACAGCCACCTGCCGGACGAATTCCGTTCGCTCACCGGTGATCTCGTCATCCTCATCGAGGATTTCCCGGATGACGAGGTATTCGAGGACATGGCGCTGGAAACCCCCTTCGACCTGCTCGGCCTCTTCGAAGGCCGCGGCATCTCGGAGCGCTTTACCGCCCAGACGGGCGACATGCCCAACAAGATCCGCCTCTATCGCCGGCCGATCATCGATTACTGGGCTGAGAACGAAGAAACCCTCGGCGACATCATCACCCATGTCCTGATCCATGAGATCGGCCACCATTTCGGCCTGAGCGACGAGGATATGGAGCGCATCGAGGCGAGCGCCGAGGAAGCGACGGATCGCTGATATCGGTTCCGGCCGCAAGACGGTCGGGAAGAATGAGAATTTCAGCCGGCGCTTACTGCTCGGAAAGCTTCATATCCGGATCGTAATCCCTACCGGCCACGTCCTTGACGACGGCCTGGCCGCATTCCATCCGCCCGCTTGCAGAATTGAAGCCATAGGTCGGCGAGCCGTATAGCTCCCAGCCCTTGTTCAGCGCCGCACTCACTTTGTGGCAGAAGGAAGCGTCATCGGGACCGGTCAGTAAGCGGTAGAGTTTCATCAAGGCATCTTTCGTGTATTTGCCATCAGACATCGCTGCGGGGCGTTGCGGCGACGCCTGAGGAGCGTCGCGCAATCAGGCGAGCTTTATGAACGAGTCTCTCCGCCTGGACAAGGTGCAGCCGCTCCACCATCCGTCCGCCGAGATTGACGACATTGAGAGTGGCGGCATCCGGTGCGGCGAAGGCGGCGATAATAGACTCCGCCTCGGCAACGGCGGCCTTGTCAGGGCCAAAATGCCGGTTGGCGGCTTCGATCTGGCTCGGATGGATCAGCATCTTGCCAGCAAAGCCCATGGCGACCCCCTGGCCGCATTCTGCCGCGAATTCTTCGGTATCCTTGAAATCGTTGAAGACGCTGTCGATCGCCTCGAGGCCATAAGCACTGACAGCCAATATCACCTGCATCAGCCAGGGTACGAGATAGGGGCGACCGGGCTGCGGCAGGACGCCCGTTTCCTTCCTGAGGTCGTTGAGACCGACGACAAAACAATCGAGCGGGCTGCCGGCGGTGCGCCCGGCCTCGGCGATCGCGGCCGCATTCAGGATGCCGCGCGGCGTCTCGATCATGGCCCAGATACGCAAATCCTCAGGCGCGTCGGCTTCCGCAAGCCGGTCACTGACAGCAGTCACGTCCTGAGGCTCGCCTACCTTCGGCAGCAAGACCGCATCCGGCTCCAGCTCCACGACCAGCGCCAGATCATCGGCACCGAAGTTCGAGGAAAGCGCATTGATGCGGATGATCCGCTCCTTACCCGGTAGCGGTGAGGCCGCAAAGAAGGCTCGTAGGATCTCCCGCGCCTCGGCCTTTTTCTCCGGCGAAACCGAATCCTCGAGATCGAAGATGACCGCGTCGCAATCGAGGCTCGAAAGCTTGTCCAGCGCGCGTCGATTGATGGCGGGAACGCTCAAGACCGATCGGCGCAGACGGGCGGGACGGGAAGGGGGGTTTGGGCTCGCAGATTGGCTCATTGTGCCGTTTTGCCGCGCTTTTAATCGACAAGCAAGTCAACAAAAAGCCATGCTCCTCTTGCAGATGACAGAGATGAAGACCACATTGCTTGGTGTAGAGAGGTCTCGACCATGCAGAATATTCGTTCCCTGTTCATTGCGCTTGCCGGTATCACCGTGTTTGCAGCCATGGCCCTGCTGACCGTTTCGGTCACACTTGCAGTCGGCGCTATCCTGACTGTGCTGATGGCGGCCCGCGCGATTTCGCTGCGTATGAAGCCGGCACCGGTGCGCGCCAAGGCGAAGACGAACGGCCAGCGCGAAATGCGCATCTGGAACGACGGTCGCGGCACCATCATCGATCTCTGAAATTGAAAGCAGGGCAGGTGGCCCATTCGCCGCTGACGTGTCCATTTCAGGCCATCTCTTGAAGGGTATGGCAACAAAGACGCCGCATTTTAGGGCATTCCCAAGATTCTCCTTCATTTCGGGCCGGATTTGCTCTATTGGCAGGATAATTCGTGCTTAGACGAGAATGAAGGCAGGACCCATGGACAAGTTCGTGAAGTTGACCGGTGTCGCAGCACCCCTCCCGGTCGTCAATGTCGATACCGACATGATCATCCCGAAGGATTATCTGAAGACCATCAAGCGCACGGGTCTTGGCAAGGGACTCTTTGCGGAAGCCCGTTACAATGAAGATGGTTCTCCGAACCCGGATTTCGTGCTGAACAAGCCGGCCTATCAGAACGCCAAGATCCTCGTTGCCGGCGACAATTTCGGCTGCGGCTCCTCGCGCGAACACGCTCCATGGGCGCTTCTCGATTTCGGCATCCGCTGCGTCATCTCGACGAGCTTCGCCGACATCTTCTACAACAACTGCTTCAAGAACGGCATCCTGCCGATCAAGGTCAGCCAGGAAGATCTCGACAAGCTGATGGACGACGCCTCGCGCGGCTCCAACGCCATCCTGACGGTCGATCTGGAAAACCTCGAAGTCACCGGCCCGGACGGCGGCTCACTGAAGTTCGAACTCGACGAGTTCAAGCGTCACTGCCTGCTGAACGGCCTCGACGATATCGGCCTGACGCTGGAAAAATCCTCTGCGATCGACAATTTCGAAAAGACGAACGCGGCGTCGCGTCCCTGGGCCGCCTGATCGGCTTTATCTCTATTTCACGTTTCGAAGCCGGGCCTTGCGCCCGGCTTTTTTCATGCCAAAACGCCCGCCGCCTGCGGAGAGAAGAGGGAACTATCCGCGGCTGCGACACCCAGAAGCGAAAACGCAAATCCCGGAAACGAGACACATCTTTTCCACCCGCTGTAATATGATCGACAAAAAGCAGGTCCATACAGGCCGCCGAGACCCTTGCGGCCTCTCTCCCGCCCTTAAATTTCCTCCACGCAACGGAGCCTCCATGACCTCCCTTCCCATTGTCGGCGCAGCCATGACGCTCGACGACGTCGAAATCCATCGTAACTGGTTGCTCGAAAAGCCGCGTGACTTGGAGTTGCAGAGCTTCGTCGAAGCCGAAGTCCTCAACGGCGACTGGGCTCCGCTGGCCGAGCGCGCCCGCAAGCTGCTCGACGGCCATCAGGGCCGGCTCGGCATCCACGGCCCGTTCTGGGGCTTTGTCATCGCCTCGCAGGACCCGGACGTCCGCACCGTCATCACCAAGCGCTTGCTGCAGGCACTCGACGTCTGCGCCAATATCGGCGCCACGCAGATGGTCATCCATAGCCCCTATACGTCGTGGTCCTACAACAACCTCGACAACAACAAGGGCGAGCGCGAGAAGATCATCGAGTACACGCATCTGACGCTGAAAGAGGTCGTCAAGCGCGCCGAAGACATCGGGCTCACCATGGTCATCGAGAATATCGAGGACAAGGATCCCCATATCCGCGTCGGCCTCGCCGACAGCTTCAATTCGCCCGCCGTCGCCGTTTCGATCGACACCGGCCACGCCCATTACGCCCATGGCTATACCGGCGCTCCGCCGGTCGACTACTACGTCCACGCCGCCGGTAACCGTCTGCAGCATGTCCACTTGCAGGATGCTGACGGCTATGCCGACCGCCACTGGAGCCTCGGCGAAGGCAATATCCACTGGCGCGCCGTCTTTGCTGCTCTTGCCAAGCTTAACAGCAATCCGCGCCTGATCATCGAGATCAAGGACAAATCCAAGATCCCGGCATCTGCCGCCTATCTCGCTTCGCTCGGGCTGGCTGAGTAAGGATAAACAACGCAAGTCACCCACCCTCGTGGTTCAAGGGCGGGTGACTAGTCTCAAAAGCCCGAAAACCGTACCGTTTCGGTCCCTTCCTCGCTTGAAAAGCCGCATTTGCAGGTCTAAAAACCCCGCAACTTTTTCTTTCGCGGAGGCTTTCCCATGACAGTTCGCAATCTTTTCCTCCTGCCGGGCGACGGCATCGGCCCAGAGGCCATGGGCGAAGTTCGCAAGATCATCGCCTATATGAACGAGGCGAAGAATGCCGGCTTTGTCACGGACGAAGGCCTTGTCGGCGGCAGCGCTTATGATGCGCATGGCGCCGCCATTTCCGAAGGAGACATGGCAAAGGCGCTTGCTGCCGACGCCGTGCTCTTCGGCGCCGTCGGCGGCCCGAAGTGGGACAGCGTTCCCTATGAAGTGCGCCCGGAAGCCGGCCTGCTGCGCCTGCGCAAGGATCTGCAGCTCTTCGCCAACCTGCGCCCGGCCATCTGCTACCCGGCGCTGGCATCGGCTTCGTCGCTGAAGCCGGAACTGGTCGAGGGTCTCGACATCCTGATCGTGCGCGAACTCACGGGCGGTGTCTATTTCGGCGAGCCGAAGGAAATCATCGACCTCGGCAACGGCCAGAAGCGCGGCATCGACACCCAGGTCTACGACACCTATGAGATCGAGCGCATTGCCGGCGTCGCCTTCGAACTGGCGCGCACCCGCAATAACCGCGTCTGCTCGATGGAAAAGCGCAACGTCATGAAGTCGGGCGTGCTCTGGAACCAGGTCGTCACCGCCACGCATAAGGAAAAATATTCCGACGTGCAGCTCGAGCATATGCTGGCCGACGCCGGCGGTATGCAGCTCGTTCGCCAGCCGAAGCAGTTCGACGTTATTGTGACGGACAACCTGTTCGGCGACATGCTGTCCGACGTCGCCGCCATGCTGACCGGCTCGCTCGGCATGCTGCCCTCGGCTTCGCTCGGCGCCCCCGATGCCAAGACCGGCAAGCGCAAGGCGCTTTACGAACCCGTGCACGGTTCCGCCCCCGATATCGCCGGCAAGGGCATCGCCAACCCGATCGCCATGATCGCTTCCTTCGCCATGTGCTTGCGTTACTCCTTCGGCCTCGTCGCCGAGGCCGATGCACTGGAAAAGGCGATCGCCAACGTGCTCGACAGCGGCATCCGCACCGGCGACATCATGTCGGCAGGCAGCCGCCAGGTCGGCACTGCCGAAATGGGCGACGCCATTCTTGCCGAATTCAAGGCTCTCTCGGCATAAGTCGCCTGATATATTTCACGTGAAACATGGAACCCCGTTCTGCAGAGCAGCGCGGGGTTTTTATCGAATACGACGAGCCAACAGCGAGGCCCGAATCGGCAGACCGATACCGGCGATCTTAAAAATACTGTTACAGGAGCCTGCTAGTCGTACAGCTGATTGGAAATCGACATAGGCACTGATTATGCAGGCGATCTTGACGTCTCTCGACCGGCGTTGGCGGCGAAGCGATGCCGCATTTGCACCATCACATTGGAAAATCTGCCTTTTTCTGAGCGCCAATATCGTCCTTCTCTCAGCTCTCCTGTTCGATTGGCCTGTCGGCGCCACCCTCAAAAGCCTGTCGCCCTCCATTCGCTTCGTCGGCGGAATGCTGACGGATTTCGGCGATTCCGGATGGATCCTCCTCATCAGCGCCTTCCTGTTTTTCGAAGGCTGGGCTGGCAGCAAACTGCTGCATTCGCAGCGCTGTCGCTGCCAGGCACTGCGCATCTGCCAGATCGGCGCCTATCTCCTGACGACCGTGGCGCTTTCAGGCATCCTTGCCAACGTGCTGAAGCGCGCCATCGGCCGCGCCCGCCCGACGCATTTTGCCGATTGGGGACCCTTCGGTTTTTCGCCCTTCAATGGCCGTGCCAGCTTCGAAAGCTTCCCCTCCGGCCATGCCACGACCATCGGCGCTCTGTTCGTGGCGCTTGCCTTCCTGTTTCCGCGCTATCGTTATGTTTTCGCCGCCTGCGCCCTATGGCTGGCGATCACCCGCGTCATCGTCGGTGCCCATTATCCGAGCGACGTGGTGGCCGGTCTGGTGCTCGGCGGCTGGTTTTCCTTCATGATGGCGATCGTCTATTCACGCTACGGCCTGCTCTTCCGCATCAATGCCGCCGGTTGGCCGACGCCGCGCTTGCCACTCCTTAAAAGCAGCAAGCTGCGCGAGACCGATTCCTGAGCCGGCCTGCGCTACAACGCAAAGGTTGCCAAGCCCCTCCCGCATTCATATATCTGGCAGGGTAGGGATGGCCGAAGACGGTCAACCCGATTTCGTTTGCGATGAACACCATGGATGCCGGGCCAATACGTTTAAGCGAAAGGCAGATGGGATTGATTTCCCGGGCACTTGCCGAACCGCGACGTGTGCAGATTCTGAAAGAGATCGGCACGCGAACCGTGCCTACGCCCTGCAGCCTTCTGAATGAATGCCACGCTGTTAGCGCCGCAACGATGTCGCATCACATCAAGGAACTGGAGAATGCCGGCCTCATCGAGATCCAGCGCGAAGGCAAGTTCGCCAACCTCGTGCTGCGACGCGATACGCTGAACGCCTATATGGCGGAACTTTCCAAGATCTGACCATCCGATTCCACACCATCGGCATTTCTCGCTCCGGCTCTTGTATCAGTTAGATGATTATCTAAATATCAAAGTGACGGTGCGACCGGTTTTCGGGTCGCATGCGCCAACCGATTTGATGATTGTAAAACTGTCTAAGTTTTTCGAAGGAAAATGACATGAGCAAACTGACAGGCAAGGTCGCGATCGTGACCGGAGCATCCAAGGGCATCGGCGCCGGCATCGCCAAGGCGATGGGCGAGGCGGGCGCAGCCGTCGTCGTCAACTATGCCTCGAGCCGCGAGGGCGCCGACAGGGTGGTAGCCGAAATCACCGCCAAGGGCGGCAAGGCGCTCGCCGTGCACGGCGACGTTTCCAAAGCCGAAGACGTCAAACGCCTCTTCGCTGAAACCAAGCAAGCCTTCGGCCGCGTCGATATCCTCGTCAACAATGCCGGCGTCTATCAATTCGCGACAATTGAGGAGTTCACCGAGGAAGAATTCCACCGTGAATTCAATATCAACGTGCTGGGCACGCTGCTGACCACGCGGGAAGCCGTCAGGTATTTCGGCCCGGAAGGTGGAAATGTGATCAACATCGGCTCCAACGCCGTCAGCATGAACTTGCCGACTGCCTCCGTCTATACGGCAACCAAGGCCGCCGTCGATTCCATCACCAAGATCCTCGCCAAAGAGCTCGGGCCGCGGAATATCCGGGTCAACAACCTGGCGCCGGGCGGCGTTGAAACAGAGGGTGTCGTTGCGGCAGGCGTCATCGGCAGCGACTTCGAGAAGCATCTCGTCTCCCAGACGCCCCTCGGCCGCCTCGGCCAGCCGACGGATATCGCCCCGGTCGCAGTTTTCCTCGCATCGCAGGACGCCGCCTGGGTGACCGGCGAAACCATCTATGTCGGCGGTGGCCTGAAGTAGTCGCCCATGCCGATGCCGCCCTCCGACAAGAAGGCGGCATCGGCGGCGCGGCATGACTGCACGCCGCGCCTATACATTAGCAAGCAATTGCCAAACCGCTCCAATTTCCTATTTAATGAATATGTTCGGGTTTTCCGCTTAAGCAACGCAGTCACCATGTCGCAAGGCGGTATTTCGGCTGCGAGATTTCAAAACGATCCTGTCTTCAATGCGATCCCACGCAGCGGCTGATGTCATGGAACTCCCCTAAGATCCGCCGGCGGTCGCTGTCGTGAACAATAAATGGAGGACGTCTTTATGAATAGCGCCAATACCAAATCGAAATTGGGCACTCGCACCAATCTCAGCGAAGACGCGACACGCGATATTTCCGCAGCGCTGTCCGCCCTGCTGGCGGATGTCTTTGCTCTCTATCTGAAGACCAAGAATTTTCACTGGCACATGAGCGGCCCGCATTTCCGTGATTATCACCTGCTTCTCGATGAGCAGGGCGAGCAGATTTTTGCGATGACCGATCCGATGGCCGAGCGCGCCCGGAAGATCGGCGGAACGACCTTGCGGTCGATCGGCCAGATCGCCAAGCTGCAGCGCATCCCGGATAATGATGCCGAATATGTCGATCCGCAGGACATGCTCGCCGAATTGGCGGACGACAATCTGAAGCTTTCCGCCGAAATGCGCGCCGTTCACGACGTTTGCGACGAGTACGGCGATGTGGCCACCGCCAGCCTTCTGGAAAACTGGATTGACGAGACCGAGCGGCGCACCTGGTTCTTGTTTGAAACCACCCGCAAGTCCAATCGCTGACGCCGAACCGGCGCGCCTTCGAACATGATAGGCTGACGGCTGGTTTCGGCGCACTCGATTTCCTCGCTTCCGTACCGATGCTAGCGAGGAAATCCTTGACTCCTGTGGAAAACATCTTAGAACCGGCGACGGAAAAGGAAGACTTCCATGGTTCGCTTCGAACAGCTCGATAGCTTCAGTCACCTGGCGCAATGTGCCGGGCGGGATGTCTATTTTCCGGTTTCTTCCAAAACCAAGGCCAAAACGACGACGAAAACCGTCTGACGTCTCTGGCCTGCCGCTCTCTCCCCGGCCCGGCCGGGGACAGGAACCGGTCGTTATGGCCGCGGTTCCCCCTCGCCCAAGAGGAGAGAAGAGAAAGAGAGCTTGTGAAATGGGTTTCAAAGTTGCAGTAGCGGGCGCGACCGGGAATGTCGGCCGCGAAATGCTCAATATCCTGGCCGAACGCGGCTTCCCGGCCGATGAGGTCGTGGCGCTCGCATCGGCTCGCTCGCAGGGAACCGAAGTTTCCTTCGGCGACCGGACGCTGAAGGTTTCCAACCTTGAGAATTACGATTTCTCCGACACCGACATCTGCCTGATGTCGGCCGGCGGCGACGTCTCGAAGAGGGTTTCGCCGAAGATCGGCGCCCAGGGCTGTGTCGTCATCGACAACTCCTCAGCATGGCGCTACGACGCCGACGTGCCGCTGATCGTTCCGGAAGTAAACCCGGATGCCGTCACGCAGTTCACCAAGCGCAACATCATCGCCAACCCGAATTGCTCGACCGCGCAGCTCGTCGTGGCCCTGAAGCCGCTGCATGATTTCGCCAAGATCAAGCGCATCGTCGTCTCGACCTACCAGTCGGTTTCCGGCGCCGGCAAGGACGGCATGGACGAGCTGTTCAACCAGACCCGCGCCGTCTTCGTCGCCGACCCGATCGAAGCGAAGAAGTTCACCAAGCGCATCGCCTTCAACGTCATCCCGCACATCGATGTCTTCATGGAAGACGGCTACACCAAGGAAGAGTGGAAGGTGCTGGCCGAAACCAAGAAGATGCTCGACCCGAAGATCAAGGTCACCTGCACGGCTGTCCGCGTCCCCGTCTTCATCGGCCATTCGGAATCGGTCAACATCGAGTTCGAAAACGAGATCACTGCCGATCAGGCCCGTGACATCCTGCGCGAAGCCCCCGGCTGCCTCGTGATCGACAAGCGCGAAAACGGCGGTTACATCACGCCTTACGAATCCGCTGGCGAAGATGCGACCTATATTTCGCGTATCCGCGAAGATGCGACCGTCGAGAACGGTCTCAACCTTTGGGTTGTCTCCGACAACCTGCGCAAGGGTGCCGCACTGAATGCCATCCAGATCGCCGAATTGCTCGTCAACCGTGGCCTCATCAAGCCGCGCAAGCAGGCTGCATAAGGATCTGTAAACCAATTTACGGTTTATCAACCTTCCTTGGGTATGCAGAATAGAACGGAAGCCCCGCCATCTTGATGAACGGCGGGGCTTTTTTGAATGATTTTGGCATCGATGTTTCACATGAAACGAAAACATCACTCGCTAAAATATGATGACATGATGGTCGGATGCTGGCATGGTCCGCTGGCGATTAAACGCGCGTGATCCCCTGGCTTTCAAGGGTTTGCGCGCTATTGAAAACGGTTACCGCGTTCGCACCGCGGTAAGAATTCGGGGACACTGAATGCGCTTCACAAAATCTGGAATGGCAGCTCTCGTGGCGGGCGGATTGCTGCTGGGAATGCCGCTTGCGGCAAATGCCGCATCTTGCGGCAACACCTCCGCCGGATTCGAGAACTGGGTGCAGGAATTCAAGCGGGAAGCGCAGGCACAGGGCGTCAGCCCCTCCACCCTCGACAGGGCCTTCGCCAACGTCCATTACAACCAACCCACCATCCGCGCCGACCGCGGCCAGAAGAGCTTCAAGCTTTCCTTCGAGGAGTTCATGAAGAAGCGCGGGGGACAGACGATCATCAATCGCGGCAAGAGCATGAAGCAGGCCAATGCCGCGCTCTTCGCCAAGATCCAGAAGCGCTTCGGCGTCCCCCCAGGCCCGATCATCGCCATCTGGGGCATGGAAACCGGCTTCGGCAGCTATATGGGCGATCAGCATACGCTTTCGGCCGTCTCAACCCTTGCTTATGATTGCCGTCGTTCCGCATTCTTTACTGAGCAGCTCTACGCCGCCCTGAAGCTCGTCGGCGAAGGTTATCTCAGCCCGTCGGCACGCGGCGCAGCTCATGGCGAAATCGGCCAGACGCAGTTCATGCCGAAAAACGTCGTCGCCTTCGGCGTCGATGAAGATGGCGACGGCAGGGTCGATCTTGTGGGATCGCGCGCCGACGCACTCGCTTCGACCGCCAACTTCTTGCGCGGCCACGGCTGGCAGCCCGGCGCCGGCTATCAGCCCGGTGAGCCGAATTTCTCCGCCATTGCCGGCTGGAACGACGCAAAGGTCTATCAGCAGGCAATCGCCTATATCGGCCAGCAGATCGACGGCAAGTAGTCCTGATCTCGTGAATCAAAAAAGGCGCCGCGACCAGATGGTCAGCAGCGCCTTTTTCGTTGATCCACCTGCCGCCCTAGGGGGCGCCTGACTCTTAAACCTCAGGCCCCTTAAATCTCAGGGCGGATGAAATCGCGCGTTGCCGGGTCCATGACCCAAAGTTCGCCGGTCGAAATATCAAACCAGGCGCCGTGAAGGCTAAGCTTGCCTTCTTCCTCGCGCGCTCTGATCTCCGGAAAACTGCGGAGATTGTCGAGCGAATTGCGGATTGAGATGCGCTCCAGAGCCGTCTGGCGCTCGGTCTGCGTCATGATGTCGTTGCTCTGGATCTGTTCGGCCGCAGGCTTCAGCAGCGCCATCCAGCGACCGATGAAGTCGCCCGGCGACAGAGGTTCGGCATTGGGATCGAGCGCGGCTCGGATACCGCCACAGCGGCCGTGGCCCATGACGACGATATCGGAAACCTTGAGCGACAGAACAGCGAACTCCAGCGCTGCCGAAGTCGCATGGAAATTGCTGTCCGGTTCGTAGGGCGGCACCATGTTGGCCACGTTACGGATGACGAAGAGTTCGCCCGGCCCGGCGTCAAAGATAATCTCCGGCGCCGAACGGGAGTCACTACAGGCTATCACGAGGGTCGATGGGCTTTGGCCAAGCTCGGCGAGAGTGCGATAGCGTTCGCGCTCATCGACGTAACGCCCGCTCATGAAGTTGCGATAACCGTTCAGAAGGGTGTCGGGAAAGCTTTGCATGATATTGGATTACAATGCACTTCGGCCGATGGCAACTGCTGCGCTGCAAAAAGCTCCCGTCGCTGCCAGCCGTTACCTTTTCTTCCGCTGCGCCGGGTGGACGAGATGCCTCAGCTGCACCATGGCCATCGGTGTCGACAGGCTTGCAGAATCGACGGCAAGCGTCAGCTCGTTGCTGCCGCGCTTGACGGCGCGCGCCAGCACTTCAAAGACGCTGGCCGTCGTCAGCTGCAGCGCCCGCTCCTCATCCATGCCGGAAAGCAGGCGCGACAGGAACACGGCGGATAAGAGATCGCCGAGCCCGTTCGGCGCACCTTCCACGCTGCGATGTTCGGCAAGCAGCGCATTTCGGCCGCTGAGATAGAGATTGCCGATGCCGCCGGCCATCATCGGCACGGCAGACGTCACCAGCATGCGCGACGGGCCAAGCGCGAGAGCCGCCTCCATGATGGCGTTGTTATCCTCGAGGGGCGCTCCCGCAAGCCAGGCAAGCTCATAGCGGTTCGGCGTTGCGAGCGACGCCAGCGGGATCAGATGGTCGCGGATCGCTTCCGCCGTCGCCTCAGGCACATAAAGCCCGCCGGCATCGCCGATGACAGGATCGCAGGCATAGAGGAGATCGGGGTTCTTCTCCCGCAAAGCCGTTACGAGCCTTGCAACGGAATGCGCCTGCGCAGCATTGCCAAAATATCCCGACAGAACCGCCTTGACCTCCGAAAGCCAGGGTGCAGCGATGAGATCGTCGATCGCATGGTCGAAATCCGCCTCGTTGAAGGTCAACCGCGTCGAACGCCCATGACCGGGATGCCAAGGGAGAACGATCGTCGGCAGCGCCCACACCGGATGGCCAAGAGTCTCCAACGCGAAAACGGCGGCGCGATTGCCGACTGACCCTCGGACGACGTGGCTGGAGATGACGATAACGGTGCCGGCGGACACTTGCGACATGATGCTAGCTTTCAAGTTCAGGGCTTCAAACTGCCATGGCGCCGTTGATGATCCCTTCGACGGCACTCTGTCAACCGCACTTCACAGAGTCATGAAAACCTCTGTTGACGAGTTGATTCCGCCAATGTCACACCACTGATATCCGCTTTGCACCGAGATCGCGCATTCCGGCAAGATTTTTAAAAAAACCGGCCAAAATCAGTCCGAAAGCAACCAAATTCGCATTCTTTTTGCCAGTTTTTTCGCTAAACCTTCTGCTACTGTCGTCATAATTCGAAAATCGGGAGGAATTCCATGGCGCCCAAGACCAATCCGAAACGGGAAAAACAGATTGAAGCGGCACGCAAAATAGCCGCGGCAGCGGGCGAGGCGCATCTCGATCCCGAAATCCTGTTCGGCCGGGCGAGCAATGACGACATGGAGCTTTACAGCCCGGAAATGCTGGCCCTTGCTGCAACGCACGCGGCCAAGGAACTGGCAGCCTGGAGCGGCACCTCTCCGCGAGTCAGCATCGAGCAGGTCGCCGGTATCGAACCCGATGGCGTTGCGGTGTCGATCCTCTCGATCACCGACCACAACATGCCCTTCCTCTATGAATCGATCATGGGTGAAGTGACCAGCAGCTACCGCGATCTCTATATGGCCATCCACCCGATCCTGGTCGTCGAGAAGGGCAAGCAACCGAGCCTTTATTCCGCCGATCAGCCGAGCGATCCGGCCCATCGCGTCAGCCATATCCAGCTTCATCTCTCACCTTTGACGACAGCGCAGGCGACGGATCTGACCAAGCGGATCCAGACCGTGCTCGATCAGACGCATCTTGCCGTTTCCGACTGGAAGCCGATGCTGTCGCGCCTCGATACGGTGATATCGGAACTATCGACCTACGAGGCTGCCGGCCGCCGCAAGAATGACCGTGACGAAGCGCTTGCCTTCCTTGCCTGGCTACGCGACGGCAATTTCACTTTCCTCGGCATGCGCGAATATGTCTATTCCGGCAAGGGCGCCAATGCCAAGGTCGAGCGCGATCGCGGCACCGGCCTCGGCATCCTCTCCAATCCGGATGTCCGCGTTCTCCGGCAGGGCAAGGACGCCGTCACGACCACGCCGGAAATCCTCGCCTTCCTTGACGGCCCGGATTTCCTGATCGTCACCAAGGCCAATGTCAAATCGATCGTCCATCGCCGCGCCTATATGGATTATGTCGGCGTCAAGCGCTTTGACGCTGATGGCAACGTAACGGGCGAGCTACGCATCGTCGGCCTCTTCACGTCGACGGCCTATACCAGCGCTGCCGCGGAAGTGCCGCTACTGCGCTCGAAGGTGCAGAAAGTCAAGGATCACTTCGGCTTCGATCCGACAAGCCATTCCGGCCGAATGCTCGAAAACACGCTGGAATCCTATCCGCGCGACGATCTCTTCCAGATCGACACCTCGTTGCTGGCAAATTTCGCCGAGCAGATCAACGACCTGACCGACCGGCCGCGCGTGCGCGTATTGCCGCGCATCGATCATTTCGACCGCTTCGTCTCCGTCATTGTCTATGTCCCGCGCGAGGAATATGATTCCGTCGTCCGCGAGAAGATCGGCAATTACCTGAAGTCGGTCTATGACGGGCGCGTCTCCGCTTATTATCCGGCTTTCCCGGAAGGCGGCGTGGCGCGCGTGCACTTCATCATCGGCCGCAGCGCCGGCAAGACGCCGCATGTTCCCCAGGCCAAGCTGGAAGAGGCGATCCGCGCCATAACAGCCCGCTGGGACGAGCGCTTCGCCATGCTGGCTGGCCCGAAAGCGCCGAGCATTTCCGTCAGCCAGGCCTTCCAGGAGGCCTTCTCGCCGGAAGACGCCTTTGCCGATCTGCCTGATATCATCGCCACGACCGGTGCCGAACCGATCCGCATCGGCTTCTATATCCGCAAGGACGAGGCAGGCGACATTCTCTCGCTGAAGATTTTCCATGGAGACGGCAATCTGGCGCTGTCGCGCCGCGTACCGCTCTTGGAAAATCTCGGTTTCAACGTCATCAGCGAGCGCACCTTCGATATCTACGTCACGGCCAAGGACGGATCGACCGGCCATGTCGTGCTGCACGACATGGAGCTCGAGGCCCGCAATGGCCTGACCATCGATCTCGCCCGCCACGGCGCCGCCCTGGAGGAAGCTTTCCTTGCTGCCTTCGGCGGCACGATCGACAACGACGCTTTCAACCGGCTGATCGTCTCTGCCGATCTCTCCGCCCGCGAAACCAATGTGCTGCGCGCTTATTCCCGCTATCTCAGACAGGCCGGCATCGCCTATTCGCAGGATTATATCTCTGCGACGCTGGACAAATACCCGCGTATCGCCGCATCGCTCTTCCGATTGTTCCACGATACGCTCGACCCGAAGCTCAGCGACAAGAACCGCACGAAGAAGCTCTCCGAGCTGCATGCGAGCATCGAAGCCGAGCTTGCCGACGTTCCGAGCCTCGACGACGACCGCATCCTGCGCCGCTACGTCAATGCCATCGACGCGACGCTGCGCACCAACTATTTTCAGAAGAACGCGGACGGTACCCCCAAGGCCATGCTCGCCTTCAAGCTCGATCCCAAGCTGCTCGATGGACTGCCCGAACCGCGCCCCTTCCGCGAAATCTTCGTCTATGGTGTCGAGGTGGAAGGCGTACACCTGCGCTTCGGCAAGGTGGCGCGTGGCGGCTTGCGCTGGTCGGATCGCGCTGAAGACTATCGCACCGAGGTGCTAGGCCTTGTGAAGGCACAGCAGGTGAAGAACGCCGTTATCGTCCCCGTCGGCGCCAAGGGCGGCTTCTATCCGAAGAAGCTTCCGGTCGGCGGCAACCGCGACGAGATCTTCAATGCCGGCCGCGAGGCCTACAAGACCTATATCCGCACATTGCTGTCGATCACCGACAACATTTCCGGCGCCGATATCATCCCGCCGGCCGATACGGTCCGGCTCGATGGCGACGATCCCTATTTCGTTGTCGCCGCCGACAAGGGCACCGCCACCTTCTCCGACACCGCCAATGCGCTGGCGCAGGAAGCAGGCTTCTGGCTGGACGACGCCTTCGCTTCGGGCGGCTCGGCCGGCTACGACCACAAGAAGATGGGCATCACCGCCCGCGGCGCCTGGGAAACCGTGAAGCGGCACTTCCGCGAAATGGACATTGACATCCAGACGACGCCCTTCAACGTCGTCGGCGTCGGCGACATGTCCGGCGACGTCTTCGGCAACGGCATGCTGCTGTCGCCGAAAATCCGCTTGCTCGCCGCCTTCGACCATCGCGACATCTTCATCGATCCCGATCCGGACATGGACAAGACGCTTGCAGAACGTCAGCGGCTCTTCAACCTGCCGCGTTCGAGCTGGCAGGATTTCGACAAGTCCGTCCTGTCGAAGGGCGCCATGATCATTTCCCGCTCGGCAAAATCGGTCACGCTGACGCCGGAAGCCGTCGCCGCGATCGGCATCGACAAGGCGGTCGCAACCCCCTTCGAGATCATGACGGCGATCCTCAAGGCACCCGTTGATCTCCTGTGGTTCGGCGGCATCGGCACCTACGTCAAGGCTCCCTCCGAAACGGATTCGGAAGTCGGCGACCGCGCCAACGATCCGATCCGCATCACGGCCGACGAGGTTCGCGCCAGGGTGATCGGCGAGGGCGCCAACCTCGGCGTCACCCAGAAGGGCCGCATCGCCTATGGCCTGAAGGGCGGGCGCTGCAACTCCGACGCCATCGACAATTCCGCCGGGGTCAACACCTCCGACGTCGAGGTCAATATCAAGATCGCGCTTGCCAACGCTATGTTCGACGACCGGCTGACACGCGCCAAGCGCGATACGCTGCTCGCCTCCATGACCGACGAGGTGGCAGCGCTCGTTCTGCGCAACAACTATCTGCAATCCCTGGCGATCTCGCTGACGGAGCGCAAGGGCACAGGCAACGCTCTCGAACTCAGCCGCTTCATGAGCGTGCTGGAAGCGGCCAAGCAGCTCAATCGCAAGGTCGAGACCCTGCCCGACGATCAGACCTTCGCCGAGCGTTACGCCAATGGGCGGCCGCTGACGCGCGCTGAAATCGGCGTACTGCTCTCCTATGCCAAGATCGTGCTCTTCGACGCGCTTGTCGCCAGCGACCTTCCTGACGATCCCTATTTTGCAGCCACGCTCAGCCGCTACTTCCCGGCCAAGATGCAGCGTTCGAACGCCACGGATATCGAAAGCCATCGCCTGCGCCGTGAAATCATCGGCACGGCGCTCGCCAACGAAGCGATCAATCGGGGCGGTCCAGGCTTTGCCGTCAGCATGATGGATGCGACGGCGGCATCAGCGGCCGAAGTGGTCAAGGCCGCCGTCATCGCCCGCGACGGCTTCGATCTCGACCGGCTCTGGAACGAGACGGATGCGCTTGACGGTAAGGTGGGCGGCCAGATGCAGAACCGCGTCTATGGCGAGATCACCGAAGTCTATACCGTGCTGACGCGCCTGCTGCTGAAGACCGGAGCGGCCAAGGGCGAAATCGAGGAAACCGTTAGCCGGCTTCGCGCAGCTCTGAAGAAGCTTCGACCCGTCTTCCTGACCCACATCCCGGCAGATTTCGCGGCCGAGATCGCAGCCCGCGAAGCGGAATACCAGGCAGCCGGCCTGCCGGAGAAGCTCGCTTCGGAGATCGCCACGATCTATGCGCTTGTCCTCGTGCCTGAGATCATGCAGATCGCCGAACGCACCGGCGATACGCTGAACCGGGCGGCCGAAAGCTACTTCACCGTCTCGCAAACCTTCCGCGTCGGCCGCCTCCTGCTTGCCGGCAGCCGGATCGTCACCGGCGATCACTATGAGAGCCTCGCTTTGGCGCGCAGCCTCGACCAGATCGCCGGCGCCCGCCGCGATATCGTCATCTCTGCTTTGTCCAACCATCCGAAGGACAAGCAGCCGGTTCAGGCATGGCATGCGGAAGACCGTATCCGCATCAATCGTATCGCCGAAGAGCTCGGCGGCCTCAGCGAAAGCGGCGATCCCAACCTCGCCCGCATCACCGTCGCCGCCGGCCTGCTCAGCGATCTTGCGAACGGCCGGGCAAGGTGACACAGTCCGCCCCGACCCTGCGAACGGGTAAGGGAATGAGGGCTGGATCTGGTGGCAACCGAAATTGTTGAAAATGACGTGCCGGCCAAAGTGCCGGCACGCGGCATCTGGGGCTGGATGTTTTTCGATTGGGCGGCCCAGCCGTTCTTCACGGTCGTTACCACCTTCATCTTCGGCCCCTATTTCGTCGCGCGGCTGACGGCCGATCCCGTCTCCGCCCAGACGACATGGAGCAATATGGCGACGATTTCCTCGGTGATCATCGCCATCCTCTCGCCGGTCCTCGGCTCGATCGCCGATCAATCCGGCGCCCGCAAACCTTGGATCGCCTTCTTCGCCGTCATCAAGATCGCAAGCCTTTTCTGCCTCTGGGAAGCAGCCCCCGGATCGCCCGTTATCTATCCCGTCATTTTCATGATCCTGGCGTCGATCTCCGCCGAATTCTCGATCGTCTTCAACGATTCGATGATGCCACGGCTGGTGGGCAAGGACGATGTCGGCAGGTTGTCGAATGCCGCCTGGGGGCTCGGCTATCTCGGCGGCATGATCGTGCTGATCGCCGTGGTGGCCTTGCTCGCTGGCAGTCCGCAGACTGGCAAGACCATTCTCGGCCTGACGCCGCTCTTCGGCCTCGATCCGATGCTCGGCGAGGATGCACGCATCACCGGGCCGATTTCGGCCGCCTGGTATCTCGTCTTCATCCTGCCGATGTTCCTCTTCACGCCGGATGCCGCCCGTGGCCTGCCACTTCGCGCTGCCGTTCGCTCGGGCCTGCGCGAGCTATCGGCGACCTTGGGCGAACTGAAGCGCCGGCGTGGCATCAGCCTCTTCCTCATCGCCCGGATGATCTACCAGGATGGTGTCAACGGCCTCCTGATCCTCGGCGGCACCTTTGCGGCTGGCATGTTCGGCTGGGCCACGATCGAAATCGGCATCTATGGCATCATCCTCAACGTCATCGCCATCTTCGGCTGCTTTGCCGCCGGCTATGTCGATCGCTGGCTGGGATCGAAGACGACAGTGGTCATCAGCCTGACTTTGCTGCTCGTCGCGACGTTCGGCATCATATCGACCGGACCAGGCTTCACGCTCTTCGGCCTCCTGCCGCTTTCGACCGCCGATGCCGGCGGCCTGTTCGGCACGGCAGCGGAAAAAGCCTATATCGGCTACGGGTTGCTGATCGGCATCGCCTTCGGGCCTGTGCAGGCCTCCTCGCGCTCTTATCTCGCTCGCAGCGTCAGCCTCTCGGAGGCCGGCCGCTATTTCGGCATCTATGCGCTCTCGGGCCGCGCCACCAGCTTCATGGCGACGCTGTTCTTCTCGCTGGTGACCTATTGGAGCGGCTCTGCCCGCCTCGGCATGGCGACGCTCGTCATCTTTCTCGCCGGTGGCCTGTTGCTTCTGCTGCCGACGCCCTATCCGGCCGACAAGGCGAAGTAGGCAAAAAAATCCCGGCTGGCAAACCAACCGGGATATACGTTTTATAGATGCGGTATATCCGCCGATCAGTGGCGGAAATGGCGAACGCCCGTGAAGACCATCGCGACATTATGCTCGTTGGCCGCATCGATCACTTCCTGGTCCCGCATCGAGCCGCCGGGCTGGATGACGGCCGTGGCGCCTGCGGCAATTGCCGAGAGCAACCCGTCGGCAAAGGGCAGGAAGGCTTCGGAAGCGACGGCGGAGCCGCGCGTCAGGGGCTCGGCAAGCCCCATGGCCTTGGCGGCTTCCTCGGCCTTGATGGCGGCGATCCGGGCGGAATCGACACGGCTCATCTGCCCTGCGCCGATACCGGCCGTCTGGCCGTCCTTGGCGTACACAACGGCATTCGACTTCACATGCTTGGCGACGCGGAAGGCGAACTTCATGTCTTCAAGCTCCTGCGCCGTCGGCGCGCGCTTGGTGACGACCTTGAGCTCCATGTCCTCTACCAGCGCATTGTCGCGGTTCTGCACGAGCAGGCCGCCGGAGACAGTCTTCGCAGTCAGGCCGGCAGCGCGCGGATCGGGCAGGGCGCCGACCGACAGGAGGCGGAGGTTCGGCTTGCGAGCGATGATCGCCTTGGCTTCCTCGGTAACGTCAGGCGCGATGATCACTTCGGTGAAGAGCTTGACGATCTCTTCCGCCGTTTCGGCATCGAGCAGGCTGTTCAGCGCAATGATGCCGCCGAAAGCGGAGGTGGAATCGCAGGCGAGAGCGCGCTTATAGGCTTCCACCAGGCTCGGGCCGGTGGCAACGCCGCAGGGATTTGCGTGCTTGATGATCGCGCAGGCCGGCCCCTTTTCCGGCAGGAACTCGGCGACGAGCTCATAGGCGGCGTCGGTGTCATTGATGTTGTTATAGGACAGCTGCTTGCCCTGAAGGAGTGTTGCGGTCGAGACGCCGGGGCGGTTTTCGCCGGTCAGGTAGAAAGCCGCCTTCTGGTGCGGGTTCTCGCCATAACGCATCTCCTCGCGCAGAACGCCGCCGATGACACGGTGGCGCGGCGTGGCGATATCGAGCGCTTCGGCAAACCAGTTGGAGATCATCGCGTCATAGGCGGCCGTGCGGGCAAAGGCTTTGGCGGCCATGCGCTTACGGAAATCATAGGTCGTCTGGCCGGTATCGGCGGAAAGTTGGGCCAGCAGCTCGGCATAATCGGCGGGATCGGTCAGCGTCGTCACATAGGCATGGTTCTTGGCCGAAGCACGGATCATCGCCGGGCCGCCGATGTCGATATTCTCCACCGTCGTCGGATAGTCGCCGCCGGCCTTGCGCACGTCCTCGAAGGGATAGAGGTTGATGACGGCAAGATCGATGCCTTCGATGCCGTGCTCCTTCATCGCAGCCTGATGCTCGGCATCGTCACGGATGGCCAGCAGGCCGCCATGCACCTTCGGATGCAGCGTCTTGACACGGCCGTCCATGATCTCCGGAAAATTCGTCACTTCCGAAACGTCGGTCACCGCAAGACCTGCTGCGGCGATCGCCTTATGCGTGCCACCAGTCGACAGCAGGCGCACGCCCTGCTCGCTCAGCGCACGCGCCAGCTCGACGATGCCAGTCTTGTCGAAAACGGACAGAAGTGCGGTTTTCACCTTCACCTTGTCGGGAACGGGAATTTTCTTGGAAACGACGGCCATGGGCTTTCTCCGGTCTAGCATAGGGAGATGTGGCGTCCGGCAAAAAGGGTGCGGGACGGATAATGCCGCCCCGTTAGCATAGCTCAGGCGCTTAGCCTATGGCCGATGCGATAAAAACCAGCGGATTTCCGGCTTTTCCGTGATCCGGAAGACGATCTCGAGCTGATCGGAAGAACGCATGCCTGAGGGATCGGCAAAGAAGATATCCTCCGCCACAAGCACCTCGTTGCCGGGCGAGGAGAAGACCCATGTCTCTCCATCCGGAGCGATCAACAGCGCGGCATCCGTCTCGGTCTGCAGCAAGCTGATGGAGGGGTGAATGTGAAAACGGGCCGAAGCGATGCCTTCGCCCTTCGGCTGATGCTTCTTGCCCTCCGGCACGAAGAACCGGTCGCGGCCGGCGACGATCGTGCCGCTGGCATTCAGACTGATCTCGCGCTCATGGACATAGCCGAAGGCGGGGAGGTAGCCGTCATGGGCGGCACGGACATAGTCGCGTCCATCTTCGGTCTCGGCCCGCTCGACGATGACCTTCTTGACGCCGCTGACCATGATCGGCCCAAGCGATTTCGATTTGGAGAACTGACAGGACGAGGTGTCGTTGAGTGTGACGGTCGAATGTGCCGCGGTCGCCCGCGCCGCCTGCATGAAACGATCACCGGCAAATTCGGGCGCGCCGGAATTGATGATGAAGCGCGTCTTGCCCGACGACATCTCGAAAGAAAGACAGCCGGCATGGGCTGTGCGGCTGAGATCGGACGAGGCCGCGGTTCCCACGTCGACGATGACGACGGCCGAACCGGCCGCCAGCCGGTGATACTTGGTATGCGGCAGCGCCTTGAAGGCCTGACCGGCCGTCTCGTCATAGCGCAGCACCGACATCAGCTCGTTGGCGAGCGTCGATGTCGCACCGTTGAACAGCGCCAGATCGCCATCCTGATGGCGGAAGAAACGCAGTGCAGGATACATGCGGTCGATGCCAGGAATGAGCCGGATCGGAACATCATGGCCGAGATTGACATAGGTCTGGCGCAGCGGCAGCAGATCGAGCAGCAATTCCAGCGATGCCCGTGGATTGCGAGAGATATGGCCGCCATCCTGCAGGATTTGCCGGTCGATCTCGCGATCGAGGGCCTGCCCCGCCCGTTTCAGCGTCAGCGAGCTGCTCGGCATGGCGACCGAGGCCATGGCAAGCGCGATACGCACGCGGAACCTTGTGATGCCGTCAGGCGACGACGCCACGATCCGGCGCAAAAAGCGCACATGGAATACGAGCATGCGCATGAAGCGGCGGTAGAAACCGCTATCGGTGCCCTGCAAAAGCACGGGCGAATGCGACAGAAGCGCGATCAGCCGTTGCGCCGCTATGTCGGGCGACCAGGCTAGGCCATGCAGCCGGCGACCGTGAACAGCAATCCAGTCGGTGAGGATCGACCGCGCCGCAGCTGAGGCCTGATCGCTCTTTTCCGCCCGCAAATGCCGCAGCCAGCGAAAATTATGCAGCCGGGCGGCAAAGGCCAGCGACGGCAGCTCCAACGAGAAAGGGGAGCCGCCTTGCGTTTCCAGAACGCGCCCAGCGAGCAGAATGCGGCCGTTCAAAAGCTCTTCGACGAAAAAGGGATCGACGCTGCGCAGATCGGTCGGCGCCACGATCAGGCGCTCCGGCACACGCATCGTGTGGCGGGTGAGACGCAATCGCGTCAACGCCGCGCGGCGCGACATCCGCCGCCATGCTTCCCGCATGTATGAACTCACTAAACCCTGCCGCAGATCTGCATATTTGCTTCTGCTTACTCTCATTACCCGTGGTTAAAAAGAGGTTACAGATATACCAATTAAAGACATGTTCGCCGGTTTTTTAACCGTCCGGTAAAAACGATTCGAGGTGGGACTAATGCGTGCGGCGAAGCACGACGGCAAAGAAGCCGTCGAGGCCAGAGGCGAAGCCGTCGGCAAGCGGCAGCATATCCGGCGTGGTGCGGAAGGCTCCAAGCGGCGAAATCGCCGCTTCCAGACCCGGCCAATCGCCTGATGCGATCGGTACGCGCTCGACATTGCCGGTATCGGCAAGCAGGCGTGCAACCAGATCTTCGCCCTCTTCGGGATCGAGCGAACAGTTGGAGAAGACCACCACACCGCGCGGCTTGACCAAGGTTAGGGCATGGCGAAGCAGGCGTTCCTGCAGCGCGGCCAGCTTGGCGATATCCTCCGGTCCTTTGGTCCAGAGCACATCCGGATGGCGGCGCGTCGTTCCCGTCGAGGAGCAGGGGGCATCGAGAAGAGCCGCATCGAAAAGTTCGTCGGGCTGATATTTGCTCATATCGGCAACGACGGTTTCTGCTTCGAAGCCAAGGCGTGCCAGATTGCCGGACAGCCGCTTCAGGCGATTGGCGGATTGATCGAGAGCCGTGACCTCAGCGCCGGCGAGAATGAGTTGCGCCGTCTTGCCGCCCGGTGCTGCGCAGAGATCCACCACCCGCTTGCCGGCCAGCGGGCCGAAAAGTTTTGCGGGAATGCTGGCGGCAGCATCCTGAACCCACCACTCCCCTTGGTCGAAACCTTCGAGAGAGGGAATGGACCCTTCGAAGGCGGCAAGCCGCACGCCACCGGTCGGCAGCACCACGCCGTTCAGCCGCTTCGCCCAGCCCTCGGCATCGGATTTCACGGTGAGGTCGATCGCCGCTGGCTCGAGTTGCGTGTCGGAAATCTTTAGCGCAGCGGGAGCGCCATAGGCCGCTTCCAGGCGGGAAAGGAACCAGGCCGGCATGGCCGGCACGTTCGCAACCCGCTCAAGGATTTCCTGCTTCTCGCGGCCGATGCGGCGGAGAATGGCATTGACCAGCTTGGCGAAACGGCGATTGCGAGGATCGCGGTTGGCTTGCTCGACAGCAAGATCGACGGCGGAATGATCCGGCACGTCGAGGTAGAGGATCTGCGTCGCACCAATGACGAGGACATGATGCAGGGCACGGGCACCCTCCGGCAGCGGCGAATCGAGCAACGACGAGATCGCCGCCTCGATACGCGGCAGGTGGCGCAGCGCGCTGTTCAGGATAGCCCGCACCAGCGCACGGTCGCCATCGCTGAGCGTCGTATAGGCGGCGCTGCCGCCTTCGGCATCGAGCATGCCGTCGAGCGGCGTCTTGCGATCCAGCACGGCTCCCAGGATCTTCGACGCCGCAGCGCGGGCCGCAAGGCCGGGCTTCTGCGGGGACGAATCGACCGGCCTCGACGGCTGCGGCCGCTTGCCCGATCGTTTTCCGTCTCTCTTGGAAGCGTTGTTTTTCGTGTCAGAACTCAAGACCAGGGACCCTTCGGCGGTTGCGAACCACCGCGACCCGTATTCGGCACGGAGCGCGATTTGCGCCCCGAATTAGCAGTGAAGGACGGTCCCGTCGAGCCAAAGCCGGAAGATGCGCCGGAAGACGGTGTCATCGGCGAAGCACCGCCGCCACCGTAACGGGCCATTTCATGCAGAGCGGCAATGCGGTTTTCCGTATTCGGATGGGTGGAAAACAAGTTGTCCATACGCTCGCCGGAGAGCGGATTGATAATGAACATATGCGCCGTCGCCGGATGACCTTCGGCCTCTTCGTTCGGAATATGCGCCGCGCCGCGGGCGATCTTGCCGAGCGCGGAGGCAAGCCAAAGCGGATTGCCGCAGATTTCCGCGCCCCGGCGGTCGGCCGAATATTCGCGCGTACGGCTGATCGCCATCTGCACCAGCATGGCGGCCAGCGGGGCGACGATCATCGCCACGAGGACGCCGACCATGCCGAGTGGGTTGTTGTTGTCGCGGCGGCCGCCGAAGAAAAAGGCGAAATTGCCGAGCATGGAAATGGCACCGGCAAGCGTCGCCGTGATCGTCATGGTCAGCGTGTCGCGGTTCTGCACGTGGGCAAGTTCATGCGCCATCACGCCGGCCACTTCCTCGGGCGTCAGCGCGTGTAGGAGACCGGTGGAGGCCGCAACGGCGGCATTTTCGGGGTTGCGGCCCGTGGCAAAAGCATTCGGCTGCGGGCTGTCATAGAGATAGACCTTCGGCATCGGCAGGCCGGCATTGCGGGCGAGATCGCGGACGATGCGGTAGAATTCCGGCGCGCTGCGCTCATCGACCTCCTGCGCACCATAGGTGGACAGCACCATGCGGTCGGAATTCCAATAGGAAAAGAAATTCATGCCGGCGGCGACGACAAATGCGATCAGCATGCCCGATTGGCCGCCGATCAGAAAGCCGACGCCCATGAAGAGCGCGGTCATGAAGGCAAGCAGCATGGCAGTACGCATGAGATTCATCGAGAGGTCTCCAACACATCTGTCGTCCAAACCTTTTTCTTTACGGCCGGACGCACTATGATTTGGCTATTCCTCCCTCCATTTCAATATTTCGGAGGTCGCGCGAGACCATGCAAACCGCAGATAACGACAATAAACTCGAAACCGAAGCCGGCGAAATCACCCGCAAGCCGCTCTCACCCGCGGCCAAGCGCGCGCTCGCCGAAGCAGAAGAGCGCCGCAAGGCGCAGGAAGCTCAAGCACAGGCCGAACTTCCCCCCGAAATTGGCGGCCGCGGCGGCGCCGACCCCGCACGCTTCGGCGATTGGGAAATCAACGGTCGGGCGATCGACTTTTGAGATGAGTTTGGGTTAGCCGTCATTCGATGAGAGAATAATGCCTATAGGTTTCTCTCAAGGTCTGTCCTTTGATAGGAAACGCGCAAACTGGAGCCGGACGGGCCACCGCCCTTTGGCTTGGTGCGCGTGGTATCCGGCCGATGACGATGCAATCGAAATCGCACCCTCGCCGTCCTCGTTCAAGCAAAAGCCGGTCGCGCCCAACGCGCCGATGAAGAAATCCACCGATCCGCGCCCTTTGGTGTTGCTGTCTCACGGATCGGGCGGCCTTGCCATTGGACTGGAATGGCTCGGACATCGCTTGGCGCAGGCCGGCTTTGTGGTCCTGGGCATCGATCATCACGGCCATACAGGTTCAGAACCGTATAGAGCCGAGGGATTTCTCTGTCTCTGGGAGCGGGCGGCCGATCTGACCGCCTTGCTCAATGCCAATGACTGGAGAGAGGTCTTGGGCGGGGCCGTTGAAAACCATGCCTACGTCGCAGGTTTCTCCGCCGGCGCCTATACCGCGATGCTGCTTGTCGGCGCCCGCGTTGCCTACTCTCAGTTCGAACCGGACAACCCTCAGAAGAGCCCCATACGAGGACCGAGAGAATTCCCCGATTTGGCGGATCACATTCCTTCGCTTCTCCAAGATGATATATTCCTAGAATCATGGAATCGACGACGGGACAGTTTTAGGGATGATAGATTGAAAGCCGCTTTGGCGATCGCGCCAGGTCGGTCGGTTCTCGGCTTTTCCAAGGAAAGTCTCGAAGAAATAACAGCACCCGTTCAGATCGTTGGCGGCGATGCGGATGTCATAGCGCCGGCCCACGAATGCTGCACATGGCTCCACGAAAATGTCCGCTCCAGCTCCCTTGAAATCATGGGCGGCGGGGTGGGCCATTATACGTTTTTGCCTGAACCCACACCACAAGGCCTGCGGGCCGCACCGGCAGTCTTTACCGACATTGCTGGCTTGGTGCGAAAAAACGTGCATAACCATGTTGCTCACATGGCAATTGCTTTTTTCAGCACTGCAAAATGAGAAACTTAGGCGAGAGCCAAGCTCTCGCCTAACGTCGCATGGCCTAATGCCCTTCGCTCGACCTAGGCAGCATCCGCCTTGTTCTGTCTGTTGGCGATCAGATCATCGACGACAGCCGGATCGGCGAGCGTCGAAGTATCGCCAAGTGCGCCGAAATCATCCTCGGCGATCTTGCGCAGGATGCGGCGCATGATTTTGCCGGAGCGGGTTTTCGGCAGGCCAGGCGTGAACTGGATCTTGTCCGGCGAGGCGATCGGGCCGATTTCGGCGCGAACGTGCTTCACCAGCTCCTGCCGCAGCGCTTCGGTGCCCTCCATGCCGACCATCAGCGTCACGTAGCAATAGATGCCCTGGCCCTTGATCGAATGCGGATAGCCGACGACAGCGGCTTCCGACACGTGCTTATGGGATACGAGCGCCGATTCCACTTCTGCCGTGCCGAGGCGATGGCCCGAGACGTTGAGCACGTCATCGACGCGGCCGGTGATCCAGTAATAGCCGTCCTCGTCACGACGGCAGCCATCGCCGGTGAAGTATTTGCCCTTGTAGGTGGAGAAGTAGGTCTGGATGAAGCGCTCATGGTCGCCATAGACGGTACGCATCTGGCCGGGCCAGCTGTCGGCGATGACGAGATTGCCGTCGGCCGCCCCTTCCAGCACATTGCCTTCATTGTCGACCAGCTGCGGCTGCACGCCAAAGAACGGCAAGGTGGCTGAACCGGCCTTGAGATCGGTCGCGCCCGGAAGCGGCGTGATCATATGGCCACCCGTTTCCGTTTGCCACCAGGTATCGACGATCGGGCAGCGGCTGTCGCCGACCACCTTGTAATACCATTCCCATGCCTCGGGATTGATCGGCTCGCCGACGGTACCGAGGATGCGCAGGCTGGAGCGCGAGGCACGCTTGACGAACTGATCGCCGGCGCCCATCAGCGAACGGATCGCCGTCGGCGCCGTGTAGAAGATATTGACTTTGTGCTTGTCGATCACATCCCAGAAACGGCCCTGGTCCGGGTAGTTCGGCACACCTTCGAACATCAGCGAGGTCGCTGCATTCGCAAGCGGCCCGTAGACGATGTAGGAATGGCCCGTCACCCAGCCGACATCGGCCGTGCACCAGTAGATATCGCCGGGATGATAGTCGAACGTGTATTCGTGCGTCATCGCCGCATAGACGAGGTAGCCGGCCGTCGTGTGCAGCACGCCCTTCGGCTTGCCCGTGGAGCCCGAGGTATAGAGGATGAAGAGCGGGTCTTCCGCCTTCATCTTCGCCGGAGGGCAATCCGCCTTCACCTTGGCGGTTTCCTCGTGATACCAGACATCGCGGCCGGGCTCCCAGGCAACCTTGCCGCCGGTGCGGCGCACGGCAATGACGGTCTTGACCGCAACCTGCTGCTTGGCGGCGATCTGAATGGCCTTATCGGTGTTTTCCTTCAGCGGAATAGACTTGCCGCCGCGCACACCTTCGTCACAGGTGATGACGACGGTCGAGGCGCAATCGACGATGCGGCCGGCAAGCGCTTCCGGCGAGAAGCCGCCGAAGACAACCGAATGCACCGCGCCGATGCGGGCGCAGGCCAGCATCGCATAGGCTGCCTCGGGGATCATCGGCATGTAGATGGTGACGCGATCACCCTTCTTCACGCCGTGCTCCTTTAGAACATTCGCCAGGCGGCAGACCTGCTCGTAGAGCTCGTTATAAGTGATCTTCTTGTCGATATAGGGATTGTCGCCTTCCCAGATGAAGGCGACGCGATCGCCGTGCTTCTTCAGATGCCGGTCGATGCAATTATAGGAGACGTTGGTGACGCCATCCTCGAACCACTTGATCGAGACCTTGCCTGTAAAGGACGTGTTCTTGACCTTGGTATAGGGCTTGAACCAGTCAATGCGCTTGCCGTGCTTGCCCCAGAACTTGTCGGGATCCTCGACGCTCTGCTCATACCATTTCTGGTACTTCGCCTTGTCGATCAGGGCGCGCGCCTTGATCGGTTTCGTCACGGGATGGATCTTCTCCGACATTGTTTCCTCCTCAAATCCTCGCATGCTGATTTGTAATCGCGAGTACTCTTTCCGCGCAATAAATAGCAGGTCAAACTACGACAGCAATTGGACAAAGTGCATTTCATGCGCAAAGAATTGCAATTCCGCGACACTATCGCTATATAGGGCCGTATTTCCCGGACAATGTGGTGTTACACCCCGGACCGCGACACCGGCGCGGACTGACAGAAGGACTATATCCATGGCTCAACAATTGCTCATGCCGAAGGCAACTGCCATCTGGCTTGTCGACAATACGGCCTTGTCATTCGACCAGATCGCGCAGTTCTGCAAGCTGCATCCGCTCGAAGTGAAGGCCATTGCCGATGGGGAAGCAGCGCAGGGCATCAAGGGCCTCGACCCGATCTCGACCGGCCAGCTGACCCGCGATGAAATCGCCCGTGCCGAAGCCAACCCGAACCATAAGCTGAAGCTTTCCGAGCCGAAGGTTCGCGTGCCGGAATCCAAGCGCCGCGGCCCGCGTTACACGCCGGTCTCCAAGCGTCAGGACCGCCCGAACGCTATCCTCTGGCTGGTGCGCAATCATCCTGAACTGAAGGATGCGCAGATTTCGCGCCTCGTCGGCACCACCAAGTCGACCATCGAGCAGATTCGCGACCGCACGCACTGGAATTCGGCCAACCTGACGCCGATGGATCCGGTCACGCTCGGCCTCTGCAGCCAGATCGACCTCGACATGGAAGTCGAAAAGGCATCCAAGGGCCGTCCGCTGCCAACCGCCGCCGAACTCGGCGCAACCCTGCAGCCGGCTCAGGAAACCGAAAAGCTCGGTTTCAGTTACGATCGCGAAGAAGAGAAGGAAAAGGAAATCGACGCCGACGCCGTTTTCGCCAAGCTGAAGTCGCTGAAATCGACCAGCCGCGACGACGAGGACGACGATCAGTTCTGAGATCCGGTATAGCGGATAAGAATGCAAAGCCCCGGCCGAACCGGGGCTTTTTTGTTTGTCTAGAGCACTGTAGACCCTCTCTCTCCCGCCTGCGGGGAGAGAGGACTATTCCATGCCATGATTGCCATCTTCAGGACTGAGGGCCCCCGTCAAATCTCCAATCCGGGCCGGTCATGTGCTCCACACACCAAGGCCTTCCGCACCTTTTATTTTACCGAATTTACCGCGCCCCAAAAATCGCCGAGCCGACCCGGACGCTCGTCGCGCCGAAGGCAACCGCAATTTCGTAGTCGCTGGACATGCCCATGGAGAGCTTTTCGACGCTAGCCTGCCTGGCGAGCTTTGCCAGCAGCGCAAAATGCGGCCCCGGATTTTCCTCGGCCGGCGGAATGCACATCAGGCCCTCGATCGAAAGCCCCAGTTCCTTGCGGCACAGCTCGACGAAAGCGACGGTATCGTCGGGCGCAATCCCGGCCTTTTGTGGTTCCAGTCCGGTATTGACCTGCACATAGAGCCGCAAACTCTTGCCCTGCCGCTTCATTTCATCGGCGACGGCCCGCGCGATCTTTTCCCGGTCGATCGTCTCAATAACGTCGAATAGCGCCACCGCATCTGCGGCTTTGTTCGATTGCAATGGCCCGATCAGGTGCAGCTCGATTCCAGGCGTTTCAGCTTTCAGCTCCGGCCACTTGCCCTGACTTTCCTGCACGCGGTTTTCGCCGAACACGCGCTGGCCGGCCGAAATCGCCGGCCGGATCTGATCGGCATCGAAGGTCTTGGAAACGGCAACGAGCTGCACGGAGCCGGTAGCTCGGCCGGCGTGACGCTCGGCGGCTGCGATATGGGAACGGACTTCGTTCAGACGCTCTTGAAGTTCCATCTTTCCGCCTCGATATTTGGCTTGCTTCTCAAACTTTGCAGTAATGAGGCTCACAGGCTTTGCCAAGGGCGAATGCACTGGAATCCGGCTTTGCTTTGCAAGATAAGGCACTTGCTGCACCCGCTAAACTTGACGCTTGGGTGGTTTCGTGGTGAAGGTCACGCCTTAATCCCCATGATTTTCCGGAATACAAGAACAAATGACTAGCGAACGTTATAATCCACGCGATGCCGAGCCCCGCTGGCAGGAAAAATGGAACGAAGAGAAGGTCTTCGTGACTGACAATGCCGATCCGCGTGAGAAATACTACGTTCTAGAAATGTTTCCCTATCCGTCGGGCCGCATCCATATGGGGCATGTGCGCAACTACGCCATGGGCGATGTCGTTGCCCGCTACAAGCGCGCCCGCGGCTATAACGTGCTGCATCCGATGGGCTGGGACGCCTTCGGCATGCCGGCGGAAAACGCAGCGCGCGACAACAAGGTGCATCCGAAGGAATGGACCTACCAGAACATCGCCTCGATGCGCACCCAGCTGAAGGCCATGGGCCTGTCGCTGGACTGGAGCCGCGAATTCGCGACCTGCGATGTGGACTATTATCATCGCCAGCAGATGCTCTTCATCGACATGATGGAGAAAGGTCTGGTCTACCGCAAGAAATCGAAGGTCAACTGGGACCCGGTCGATAACACCGTTCTCGCCAATGAGCAGGTCATCGACGGCCGCGGCTGGCGTTCCGGCGCGCTCGTCGAGCAGCGCGAGTTGACGCAGTGGTTCTTCAAGATCACCGAGTTCAGCCAGGAACTGCTGGATGCCCTGGATACGCTGGATCATTGGCCGGAAAAAGTGCGGCTGATGCAGAAGAACTGGATCGGCCGTTCCGAGGGCCTGACCGTTCGCTGGGAAATCGTGCCAGAAACGGCTCCGAATAGCGATCGCGAGATCGTTGTTTACACGACCCGTCCGGATACGCTGTTCGGCGCCTCCTTCCTGGCGATCTCGGCCGACCATCCGCTCGCCAAGGAAGCGGCTGCCAAGGATCCGGCAATCGAGGCCTTCTGCGAGGAATGCCGCCGCGCCGGCACCTCGCTGGCTGCGCTCGAAACGGCCGAGAAGAAGGGCATGGACACCGGCATCCGCGTCCGTCACCCCTTCGATCCGTCCTGGGAACTGCCCGTCTACATCGCCAATTTCGTGCTGATGGACTATGGCACGGGCGCCATCTTCGGCTGCCCGTCCGGCGACCAGCGCGACCTGGATTTCGCCCGCAAGTATGGCCTGCCCGTCGTTCCCGTCGTCATGCCTGCCGATGGCGATGCGGCGACCTTTACTGTCGGCGATGTCGCCTATGACGGCGATGGCGTGATGATCAATTCCCGTTTCCTCGACGGCATGAGCACCGAGGAAGCCTTGCAGACGGTGGCGACGAAGCTCTCCGAGACCAGTCTCGGCAACGCGCCGCAGGCCGAGCGCAAGGTGAATTTCCGTCTGCGCGACTGGGGCATCTCCCGTCAGCGCTATTGGGGCTGCCCGATCCCGGTCATCCATTGCGATGACTGCGGCGTGCTGCCGGTGCCGAAGAAGGATCTGCCGGTCAAGCTGCCCGACGACGTGACTTTCGACCAGCCGGGCAATCCGCTCGACCGGCACGCCAGCTGGCGCCATGTCGCCTGCCCGCAATGCGGCAAGGATGCCCGTCGCGAAACCGATACGATGGACACCTTCGTCGATTCGAGCTGGTATTTCGCCCGCTTCACCGCGCCTTGGGAAGACCAGCCGACGGATCCGGCTGCCGCGAACCATTGGCTGCCTGTCGACCAATATATCGGCGGTATCGAACACGCGATCCTGCACCTGCTCTATTCGCGCTTTTTCACCCGTGCCATGCGCGAAACCGGCCA
The DNA here is from genome assembly GCF_002277895.1 of Rhizobium sp. 11515TR. Taxonomy (NCBI): domain Bacteria; kingdom Pseudomonadati; phylum Pseudomonadota; class Alphaproteobacteria; order Hyphomicrobiales; family Rhizobiaceae; genus Rhizobium; species Rhizobium sp. 11515TR. The sequence continues at coordinate 579,508 of NZ_CP022998.1, forward strand.
TCTCGACGTGAAGGAACCTTTCAAGGGCCTCTTCACGCAAGGGATGGTGGTGCATGAAACCTATAGCCGCGGAAACGGCCTGACCCGTGAATGGGTGTCGCCAGCCGATATCAAGATCGAGGAAGTGGACGGCCAGCGCCGCGCTACCCTGCTGTCGACGGGCGAGGACATCGCCATCGGCTCGATCGAGAAGATGTCGAAATCGAAGAAGAACGTCGTCGACCCAGATGACATCATCGCCTCCTATGGCGCCGACACCGCACGCTTCTTCGTGCTGTCCGATTCGCCGCCCGATCGCGACGTGATCTGGTCGGAAGCCGGTGTCGAGGGCGCGCATCGCTTCACGCAGCGCATGTGGCGCCTGGTGTCTGAAGCTGCCGATGTCCTGAAGGCAGTCGAATCTGCGCCGGCTAAGGAAGGTGAGGCACTGGCGATTTCGCAGATTGCCCATCGTACGCTGAAGGCGGTTCAGGGTGACTACGACAAGCTCGCCTTCAACAAGGCCGTGGCGCGCATCTATGAATTCGTCAATGCGCTGGCGGCACCGCTGACGAAAGTGGCTGCCGGCCAGGCGGATGGCGTCTATCGCTCTGCCGTCCGCGAAGCCGTCGAGATCCTGATTGCTTTGGTTGCGCCGATCACGCCACACTTGGCCGAGGAATGCTCGGCTGTCCTCGGCAACACGCATATGGTCGCGACCAGCCCATGGCCGGTCTATGACGAAGCCCTCGTCATCGAGAACGAGATCATCTATCCCGTTCAGATCAATGGCAAGAAGCGCGCCGAATTGACAATCGCGCGCGATGCAGATCAGAATGCCGTGCAGCAAGCCGTGCTCGCCCTGGATGCCGTTACGAGCGCATTGAATGGTCAGGCGCCAAAGAAGATCATCGTCGTTCCACAGAGGATCGTAAACATTGTCGTCTGATAATCTTTTCAAGTTTGCCCGCGTCGCTGGCGTTGCGTCTCTTGTGGCCGTTGCTGGTCTTCTATCGGCCTGCCAGGTTCGGCCGCTCTATGCCGTCAGCACCGGCGTCACACAGAAGCTGTCAGAAGTTTCCTTCTCCGACGTGGGCTCGCGCGTCGGTCTCCAGGTGCGCAACCAGCTGATCTTCATCGCGGGGCGCGGCGCAGGCGAGACCAAGACGCCGAAATACAGTGTCGATCTGAGCGTAAGCTCCGGTACCGGCGGCGTGCTTTATCTTCCGTCTTCGAGCACCTCGGCCGCAGGCCGCACGACTGTGACCGTCTCGTTCACATTGAGGGAGATCGGCACCGGCAAGGTTATCAAATCGGGTAGCCGTGCGGTGACGTCGCTCGTCGACTTCCCGACTCAGGAATTCGCCAAGCAGCGCGCAATCCGTGATTCGGAAGACCGTGCTGCCCGCGAAGTTGCCGAAATGGTCGCAGCCGATATCGCTGCCGCGCTCAGCCGCTGATAAAGAGCGCGGTATGGCGGAAATCAAGTCTCACGAATTTGATGGATTCCTGCAAAATGCCGCGCGCAATTATCGGATCTTCGTAATCTACGGCCCGGATCGCGGCCTCGTTTCCGAACGTGCCGCACTGATCGCCGCCAAGACCGGCGTCGATCTCAATGATGCCTTTTCCCTCATCAAGCTCGATGTCGGCGACCTGCAGAACGATGCGGGTCGCCTGCTCGACGAAGTCAACGCCATCGGTTTGTTCGGTGGCGAAAAGCTCGTCTGGATTCGCGGCGCCGCCAATGAAAAGGCATTGGTCGACTCGCTGCAGATCATCACCGAAAGCCCGCCGGAGGCAAGTTTCGTCATCATTGAAGCCGGCGATCTGAAGAAGGGCGCAGGCCTGCGCAAGGTCGCGGAACCGGCGCGCTCGGTCGCAACCATCCCCTGCTATGCCGACGATGCCAGAGCGCTGAATGGTCTGATCGATGCGGAACTGGCAAATGAAGGATTGCGCATCGCCCCCGCAGCCCGTCAGGCATTGCTCGAACTTCTGGGGGGCGACCGGATCGCCTCCAGAAACGAGGTGCGCAAACTGGCGCTTTACTGCCGCGGGCAGGGCACGATCGAAGAGAACCATGTCATGGAGATCATCGGCGATGCCAGCGCGATTTCTGCTGACGATGCCGTCGATGCTATCTTGAAAGGAGATTCCGAGGCCTTTCTGCATGCCATGCAGAAGATCGCCTCTTCCAAGACTCCGATGTTTCTCGTGCTGCAGGGCTGCCTGCGGCAATTTCAGATGCTCGATACGATGCGAGCCGAAATGGATGAAAAGCGCCTTGCCCCGGCACAGGTCATGCAGACGCACGGGCGCCATCTACATTTCAGGCGCAAGCCGATCATTGAACAGGCCCTCAAAACCTGGTCGGGCCCTGCGATCGCCCGCGAGATGAACAGGCTGCAATCTGCCATTCTCCAGACGCGCCAGCGTGCGAGCCTCGAAGACACGATCGCAACGCAAACCCTGCTTGCAACCACATTGCAGTCGGCACGCAGAGGCTGATGTTTCACGGGAAACTGATTTGGACAGGCATACGCATAACGGATGCCGTGGCAGCCATCCCATTGTTTTTACAGGACGATAATACCTTTCCGCGCAATCGCCGAAGGCGCGTAACCGTTTCAATTCAGAAACGCGAGAAGCAAACCGCGGAACGATTTGACGTTTCTTGTAGAGCAGAACCGTCTTAGCGGCGCTCCAGAAGCCGGCAGATTTCCTCCAGCTGCTCCAACGTCTTGTAGCTGATCTTCACCTGGCCGCCATTGCCGCGATGATTGATGGAAACATCGAGCCCTAGCGTGTCAGACAGCGTACGCTCGAGAGCAAGCGTATCGGAATCCTTCTCATCCCTGCGCACGCCAGCGGGGCGGGGGTCGTTCTGTGCCTTGATGTCATTCTGCGCGAGACGTTCAGCATCGCGAACCGACATGCCCTTGGAGACAACAGTTCGTGCCAGTGCCGTTGGATCGGAGGTCGAAACGAGAGCGCGGGCATGACCGGCGGAAAGCGAGCCTGCGGCAAGCATATCACGCACCGGGTCAGGAAGCTTCAGCAGACGCAGAGAGTTGGCGACATGGCTGCGGCTCTTGCCGATGATTTCGCCAAGATCGTTTTGCGTATAACCATGCTCGGCGATCAACTGCTCGTAACCCAGCGCCTCTTCCAATGGATTGAGGTCCGCGCGCTGCACATTCTCGACAATGGCGATCTCAAGCGCGGTCTTGTCATCGACATCGCGAACGATCACTGGAATTTCGATCAGACCGGCAAGCTGCGCCGCTCGCCAGCGCCGTTCACCGGCAATGATCTCATAGCGATCGGAAGAAACGGTGCGGACCACGACCGGCTGCACGATGCCATGCTGGCGAATTGAGCTGGCGAGATCATGCAGCTCGGTCTCGTCGAAATAGCGACGAGGATTGCGTGGATTGCGGCTGATGAATTCGATCGGCACAAGGCGATCGGGATTGACGGCCGGTCTGCCGGCATCCACGGGCGTCGGCTGATCCATCTCCCCGATGAGAGCTGCCAGTCCGCGCCCGAGACGCCGCTTCGAAAGATCATCATTCATCGCCGATACTCACTCTAGAACAAATACTACGTCATATCAGGCGGCAGCTTTTCGCTGCCGCTCTCTTTGGATCACTTCCGAAGCGAGCTGCAGATAGGCCTGGCTGCCTGCACACTTCAGGTCGTAAAGAATGGCGGGCTTGCCGTAGGACGGCGCTTCGGACACGCGGACGTTGCGTGGAATCAACGTATGGTAGACCTTTTCGCCAAGATGAGTCCGTACATCGGTGACAACCTGCTGCGCCAGATTGTTGCGGGAATCGAACATGGTCAAGACGATACCCTGGATATCGAGGGATGGATTGACCGTACGCCGCACCTGATCGACCGTCTCCAGCAGCTGGCTGAGGCCTTCCAGGGCGAAAAATTCGCACTGTAACGGCACTAAAACGGAATGGGCAGCAGCCATGGCATTCATCGTCAGCAGGTTAAAGGAAGGTGGACAATCCACCAGAATGTAAGAAAAAGCGAGAGCGTCCGGGGCGTTCAGCGCGCGCCGCAGCTTGAAAACGCGGTCCGGTTGCTGCGCAATCTCCATCTCGACGCCCAGCAGATCCATCGTCGATGGCACAATGAAGAGATTCGGAACGGCCGTTTCCTGAACCGTATCCATGATCCCGTGGCTACCCACCAATAGATCGTAGGAAGACAGCTTGCGGTCACGTCGCTCGATGCCTAACCCCGTGCTGGCATTTCCCTGGGGATCGAGATCGACAATCAGGACGCGCTCACCAATAGCGGCAAGAGCCGTCGCTAGGTTGATTGCGGTTGTGGTCTTGCCGACACCGCCCTTTTGATTTGCGATGGTAATAATCCGGTTTCGCTCGCCGATCATCTGCCGCACATCCAAATTATGGTTAAATCAGGCGTCGAAGACGACTGAGCTCCAGAATGACGGAATCTCGCTCAACGACACTCTGATGTTTTACCAGATCGAATTCCCAACGACCACGGGCTTTCTGCAGCTCACGTTCGTAATCCCGGCCTTTATGCAGAAAGAGGCGCAGATTCTCATTGCGCTCGAGCCAGGGAGCCGAGTAATCCAGCAACATATCAAGCTCAGCAAGCGCCCGTGCCGAAATAACGTCACAGGTCTGGATCGCAGCGGGTGCGTCTTCGATACGAATGGCATGAACAGCCCCCCGGGCCTCGCATTCCCGGAGACAGACACGCAAAAACGCAGCCTTCTTCTGATTGCTTTCGACCAGATCGACGTGCCCCGCACCCTTTTCCGCCAACAGGATTGCCGTTATCACACCTGGAAATCCACCGCCGCTCCCCAAATCGACCCAATGGTCCGCTACCGGATGCAACTGGAAAATCTGCGCGCTGTCCGCAATATGGCGACGCCAGAGATCGTCGATCGTGGATGGCGCAACAAGATTGATGGTCTTCGCCCATTTCTGAAAAAGCTGCGCAAAATGCTGCAGCCGTTCCTGTGTTTCACGTGAAACACGCACACCGTTCAATTCCATACTACGGACTCTCTAACCTTGTGGTAGTGTCAGGAAACGAGCTTCTGTTCTTCCGGCGCGCTCGTTTTCCTCAAATAAGCCAATAGCAACGAAATTGCCGCCGGCGTCATTCCGTCGATGCGGGAGGCCTGGGCAATATTCTTCGGCCGCGCCGCTCCCAGCTTTTGCTTCAGCTCATTGGACAAGCCCGAAAGAACCGAAAAGTCGAATTCCGCCGGAATGACGCGCTCTTCCTCCCGCCGGGCCTGAACGATATCGGCTGTCTGGCGATCCATATAGACAGCATAAGCGGCTTCGATCTCGATGGCCTCAGCCACGTTACGCTCGATAGACCGCAATTCCGGCCAGAGCCGGGATAGGTTCTCCACCGACTGACCAGGATGAGAAAGAAGCTCATACGCAGACCGCCGCTGACCGTCCTTATTGAGATGCATACCGGCCTTTTCCGCTTCGTTCGGCGTTACGGTCAAGCTTCTCAGCTGCTCACGCGTCTGTTCAAGCCTCTTTATATATTGGCCGAAACGCGCCGCGCGGGCGAAACCGACGCAGCCCAAGGCAAGCCCGACCGGCGTAAGGCGGACGTCAGCATTGTCAGCGCGGAGCGACAAGCGGTATTCCGCGCGGGACGTAAACATACGATACGGCTCCGCCACGCCCCGCGAGGTCAAATCATCGATCATCACACCGATATAGGATTCTGTTCGGCTAAACTCGATGGCTTTACCGCCGCTGGCGAGACGCGCAGCATTCAACCCGGCGACGAGACCTTGAGCGCCAGCTTCCTCATAGCCCGTCGTGCCGTTGATCTGGCCTGCGAGGAAAAGTCCCGGAATCTTCTCCACTTCGAGGGATAGCTTCAATTCGCGCGGATCGACATGGTCATACTCGATGGCATAGGCGTGCTGGAGAATGCGGACTCGTTCCAGACCCGGAATAGTCCTGATGAATTCATCCTGAACATCCTCGGGCAGAGAAGTCGATATACCGTTTGGATAGACGGTGCTGTCATCCAATCCCTCCGGCTCAAGGAAGATTTGATGACCGTCACGCTCACCGAATTTGACGATCTTGTCTTCGATCGACGGGCAATAGCGCGGTCCCACACCTTCGATCTGACCGGAATACATTGCCGAACGCTTCAGGTTTTCGGCAATGATCCTATGAGTTTCGGGCGTGGTTCGGGTTACCCCGCATTCGATCTGCGGATTCACGATGGAATCAGTCATGAAAGAGAAGGGTGTGGGATCTTCATCCGCCCCCTGACGTCCGACAGAATTCCAATCGATGGTCGTTCCGTCGAGGCGGGCAGGCGTTCCAGTTTTTAACCGTCCCAGGGCAAGGCCGTGTCGTAGCAATGTGGCAGAAAGCCCGAGGGACGACTCTTCGCCAACACGGCCCGCCGGGATCTTCTTGTCGCCAATATGAATGAGACCGCGAAGAAAAGTGCCTGTGGTCAGAACAACGGCGCCGCAGCGAATGGCTCGCCCGTCCTTCAGGATTACTGCGGATACCCTGCCGTGCTCGAAGGTAAGATCGAAAGCATCGCCCTCGATAACATCAAGATTGTCGATTGCGCGGATTTCCGCCTGCATGGCCAGACGATAGAGCTTGCGGTCCGCCTGGGTGCGCGGGCCACGGACGGCGGGACCCTTCTTGCGATTGAGCATACGAAACTGGATGCCGGCCGCATCCGCAACGCGGCCCATCAAGCCGTCGAGAGCGTCGATTTCTCGAACTAGATGGCCTTTGCCGAGACCGCCAATAGCGGGATTGCAGGACATGACGCCGATCGTGTCACGCTTATGCGTTACCAGTGCCGTGCGCGCGCCGAGGCGTGCGGCCGCGGCTGCAGCCTCGCTGCCCGCGTGGCCGCCACCCACAACAATCACATCATACGCTTTATCGAACATCATCAAGTCCTCGGTCGTGCCGCTTGTTTGGCACACCAATTTCAGGAGTCAAGAAGGTTTCACGTGAAACGTCTGCTGAGAGTATATGACTCTCTGTTTCACGTGAATCATTTTCCTATGCAGAATTCTGAGAAGATCACGTCCAGCAAATCTTCCACATCGACGCGGCCGGTGATGCGTCCAAGGCTTGTGGCCGCCCGTCTTAGGTATTCCGCCCTGATATCCAGGCCGTGATCTTCCGAACCTAGTGCAGCCTCAACTGCATCAAGGCTCTCTGCAAGCAGGGTGCGATGACGCAGCCGACTTGGCAAAGCGAGCGATAGCGCCCCGGAACGGATCTGGAGATCCTGCCGCAGAAGCTCATGCAATTCCGCCAGACCCGAGCCAGTGGTCGAGGAGATCAGCAAATCATATTGATTGGTTTTCTCAGCGTGAATATCGGCTTTCGTACCGACAGTGAGAACCTTGCCGGCAAAACCCGGAAAACTCCGCTGTGCTTCACCGCCGATCTCGGCTAGAGACAGAACAAGATCCGCATCCGCAACCGTCCGCAGCGCCCGACGAATGCCCTCACGCTCCACCACTTCATCCGTGTCTCGCAAACCGGCCGTATCATAAAGCCTAACGGCATATCCTTCGATATTCAGATCGATATGCAGCACATCACGAGTCGTGCCGGCGATATCGGTGACGATTGCCACCTCGCGCTTTGCCAAGGCATTCATGAGACTGGACTTGCCAACATTCGGGGCACCTGCAATGACCACCTTCAAGCCGTCGCGGATGATCTCGCCGAGATCGGCACCTGCGAGGTGGTCGGAAATTTCAAGACGCAGCCGCTTCATATCGGCCCATACCATATCCGAGACCGAACCGGGCACATCGTCCTCATCGGCGAAATCGAGCTCCGCCTCGATCAGAGCGCGTGCCCGGGTCAGCCTGTCGGCCCAACCGTTATAGAGATCTGACAGCCCGCCGGCCGCATGCTCCAGCGCAAGCCGGCGCTGCATCTCCGTTTCAGCACCGATGAGATCGGCAAGGCCTTCCACCTCCACCAGATCCATCTTTCCATTCTCGAGTGCGCGCCGTGAGAACTCGCCATGTTCCGCCATGCGACAATTCTCGAACGTCGAGAGCTCTTCCAAAAGCGCATTCACCACGGCCTTGCCGCCGTGGACATGAATTTCGACGCAATCTTCGCCCGTAAAGGAGGCCGGACCGGGAAAAACCAGCACAAGGCCGCGGTCTATCATCATATTGTTACGAGTCCGAATCGTTCTGAGCACCGCCTGTCGCGACTGCGGCAACGGGCCGGCAAGGGATTCGGCAACACGGAGCGCGAGATTTCCGCTAATACGGATCACGGCAACGCCGGCCGGCAGACCACCGCTGGACAAAGCATAGATCGTCTCGTTCATCGTCAACATAAGATTGATCCGCATCCGAATCGATTGCCGAGGGCTCCTTCATCTCGACGTCCGATCCTACAAAACAAAATCGGGCCGCAATACGCAGCCCGATTATAATACCATGGAACCACTGCCAAAGCGGCGATATGATGAATCCGGCTAAGGATTACGTATTCATCGAATCGAAGAAATCAGGATTATTCTTAGTTTGCTTGAGCTTGTCGATCAGGAATTCGATCGCATCGGTTGTACCCATCGGCGCAAGGATACGGCGAAGAACGAAGATCTTCTGCAGATCCTGGCGCGGCACGAGGAGGTCTTCCTTACGCGTGCCGGACTTGAGAATGTCCATGGCCGGGAAGATGCGCTTGTCGGCGACCTTGCGGTCGAGCACGATTTCCGAGTTACCGGTACCCTTGAATTCTTCGAAGATCACTTCGTCCATGCGGCTGCCCGTATCGATCAGCGCCGTCGCGATAATCGTCAGCGAACCGCCTTCCTCGATGTTACGCGCGGCACCGAAGAAGCGCTTCGGACGCTGCAAGGCGTTGGCGTCGACACCACCGGTCAGAACCTTACCGGAAGAGGGGACGACAGTGTTGTAGGCACGGCCAAGGCGAGTGATGGAGTCGAGCAGGATGACGACGTCGCGGCCATGCTCGACGAGGCGCTTGGCCTTCTCGATGACCATTTCGGCGACCTGGACGTGGCGCACGGCCGGCTCGTCGAAGGTCGACGAGATGACTTCGCCGCGCACGGAGCGCTGCATGTCAGTCACTTCTTCCGGACGCTCGTCGATCAAGAGAACGATCAGATAGCAATCCGGATGATTGGCGGTGATGGAATGCGCGATATTCTGCAGCAGGACGGTTTTACCCGTACGCGGCGGTGCGACGATCAGGCCGCGCTGGCCCTTGCCGAGCGGCGCCACGAGATCGATCACGCGGGGCGAAAGATCCTTTGACGTGGGAACGTCGAGTTCCATACGGAAACGCTCGTTCGGATAAAGCGGCGTGAGGTTATCGAAGTGAACCTTGTGACGGATCTTTTCCGGATCGTCGAAATTGATGGTGTTGACTTTCAGCAGCGCGAAATAGCGCTCGCCTTCCTTCGGTCCGCGGATTGGTCCCTCGACCGTGTCACCCGTCTTCAAGGAGAAGCGGCGGATCTGGGAGGGCGAAATATAGATGTCGTCTGGACCGGGAAGATAGTTTGCGTTCGCGGAACGCAAGAAACCGAAGCCATCCTGCAGAACCTCGACGACGCCCTCGCCGATGATTTCTACGTCCTGGCTCGCCAGCACCTTCAGGATTGCAAACATCAATTCCTGTTTGCGCATCGTGCTGGCGTTTTCCACCTCGAGCGATTCGGCAAAGGCCAGGAGATCGGTCGGGGATTTATTTTTCAGTTCCTGAAGCTTCATTTCAGCCATGAAGGGAATTACTCATTTTTTAGGAGGGGAAAGGCAATGTTGTTCGTATTCAGAACCGCGATAGGGGCGCTCGCGGGCGACAGAATGGATACATGCCACGAAGAGAAGATGGCGGGAAAATAGCGACTCACTTTCTGAACCGCAAGGGGGGCACGCAAAATGAAAGAAATTTTACGTCGCCCCTAATACAGCCTGCCTCACGCAAACGGCTTGACGACCACCAAAATGACGATCGCGATCATCAGAAGCGTCGGCGCCTCGTTCATGATACGCCAGTACCGGGCAGAATGCTTGTTCTGGTCGCGGGCAAAGGCACGCACCCCGGCACTGAAATGGCCATGAACGCCCGAGAGGATCAAGACAAGTCCGATCTTAGCATGGAGCCAGCCTCCCTGGAAATCATAGACCGACCAGGCAAGATAAAGCCCGAAAATCCATGTCAGGATCATCGCCGGGTTGATGATATAGCGCAGCAGACGCTGCTCCATCACCTTGAAGGTCTCGGATTGCTGCGATCCCGGCGCGGCATCGGTGTGATAGACGAACAGCCGAGGCAGATAGAACATGCCGGCCATCCACGAGATGACGGCGATGATGTGCAAAGCCTTGATCCAGAGATAGAGATCGGCCGGATGCCAGGCAAACAGACCGATCGCCAGCACCGCGAGGATCAAGATCATGAAATAGGCCCGTCGTCCGGCCTTCTGGCCCGGCGCGGAATCCGTCTGCTTTTCCACCGTCATCAGTTCCTCCATCCCCGCACGCGTTCGACCAGCGCCGCCACATTGGCCGGATCGGCCTGGGGCGTGATGCCATGCCCGAGATTGAAAATCAGCGGGCCATTTCCGAGCTGCTGCAGGATATCGTCGATACCGTCATTCAAAGCCTTGCCGCCGGCAACCACGCGCATCGGATCGAGATTGCCTTGCACCGGCCCGTCCTTCTGCAGTTCCCGAGCAAAGGCCAAAGGCACAGACCAGTCGAGGCCGATCGCATCGGCACCCGTCTTCTGCCGATAGGCCTTCAGCAGATAGCCCGCACCCTTGGCGAAAGCGATCACCCGCGCCTTTGGCCGCCGTGCCTTCACCGACGCAATCATTTTCGCAACCGGCTTGATGGCGAAAGCCTCGAATTCCTTCTCGCCAAGCACACCCGCCCAGGAATCGAAAATCTGCACAGCATCCGCACCGGCATCGATCTGGGCCACGAGATAATCGGCTGAAATGTCCGCAAGCAGCATCAGCAGATGTTCGAAGGCCTTGGGATAGCGAAAGGCAAACAGTCGGGCAGGGGCCTGATCCGGCGTGCCGTGTCCGGCGATCATATAAGTCGCAACCGTCCAGGGAGCCCCGCAGAAGCCGAGAAGCGTGGTTTCGTGAGGCAAGTCCCGCCGCAGCCGCCTCACCGTCTCCATGACGGGCTCCAGATACGCCAGGATGGCGTCCGGTTTCAAAGCCAGGATACCCGTCTCGTCGATTGGGTCCATTTCCGGCCCATGTCCTTCAGTGAAGCGAACATTCCGTTTCAATGCATCAGGGATGACAAGAATGTCGGAGAAGAGAATGGCCGCATCAAAGCCATAACGGCGGATCGGCTGCAGCGTCACCTCGACGGCGTGATCTGGCGAATAACAGAGATCGAGAAAGCTTCCCGCCTTCGCACGCGTTTCACGATATTCGGGTAGATAACGGCCTGCCTGTCTCATCAGCCAGAGCGGGGGAGGGGTGAGCGTTTCCCCGCTCAAGACCCGCATGATCTTCCGGCGTTCATCGGTCACAGACGTCGTCCTATATAAAACCAAACATATATTGAAAGGTTTCTATTTCTTAGAGTCGGTGAGTAGCAAGGATTAAAGTTCATCCCTTGCCTATCCAATTTGTCGCGCCTCGCGCATAAATTTGGAGAGATTTCGAGACTGCAAGCCGATATGTGGATAAGAAAGGTGATTTTTCAATCTTTTGAGGAGGTTGACGAGAAATTCGGATTTTCGCAGTCTGGGGACAATTCGGGGATGAGTGAGGTGTTGTCGATCTTATCCACATTGCTCACAGCCACCGCGAAAGCCGTCTCTCGAAAATTCCGAATGTGGAAAACTCGACCGTTTTCCACTTGCCCAAGATGGCCCCCTTCCCGTACCTCTCTTTTCTCCCGAGATATCAACAGGTGATGGAAAGTAGCGTGGAAAACCGAACAAGCTTCTTTCATCTGCATCTGATTTCTGACTCAACGGGCGAGACTCTCATTTCCGCCGGCCGCGCGGCCTCTGTGCAATTCCATGCCAGCCAGCCGATCGAGCACGTCTATCCGCTGATTAGAAATCGCAAGCAGCTTCTGCCTGTCTTGGAAGCAATCGATCATAGCCCCGGCATTGTCCTCTATACGATCGTCGATCGCGAACTTGCCGATTTCATCGCCGAGCGCTGCAGGGAGATGGGCGTACCATCCGTCAATGTTCTCGAGCCGGTCATGAACGTTTTCCAGACCTATCTCGGCACGGCGTCGCGTCGGCGCGTCGGCGCGCAGCATGTGATGAATGCGGATTATTTCGCCCGCATCGAAGCGCTGAACTTCACCATGGATCATGACGATGGCCAGATGCCCGATGATTATGACGAAGCCGATGTCGTCATTATCGGTATCAGCCGCACCTCGAAAACGCCGACCAGCATCTATCTGGCGAACCGCGGCATCAAGACGGCCAACATTCCGATCGTCCATGGCGTGCCGTTGCCGGAAAGCCTCGCCAGGGCGACGAAGCCCTTGATCGTCGGACTGGTTGCGACGACCGACCGTATCTCGCAGGTCCGCGAAAATCGCATTCTCGGGGCGACCCCCGGCTTCGATCGCGGCGGCTATACGGATAGAGCCGCTATCTCCGAAGAGCTCAAATATGCTCGTTCCCTTTGCGCGCGGCACAATTGGCCGATCATCGATGTGACCCGCCGTTCGATCGAAGAGACCGCCGCCGCCATTGTTGCCCTGCGACCCAAGCTGCGCTAAGCGCTCCCCATGACCATCTCGGAGGCAACCGTCATGACCTCGCCCCTTATCCTCGCATCATCCAGCCCATTCCGGCGAATGCTGATGGAAAACGCCGGTCTGCATTTTCAGGCTATTGCTGCCGATATCGATGAGCGTGCGATCGAAGCACCGCTGGAACTGGGTGGCGCCAGCCCGGATGCTGTCGCGCTCGTGCTGGCAAAGGCGAAGGCAAAAGAGGTGAGCGATCGCTTCCCCGGATCGCTCGTTATAGGCTCGGATCAGACCATGTCACTCGGTGCCCAGGTCTTTCACAAGCCGAAGTCGATGGCCGAGGCGGAAAATCATCTGCGGGCGCTATCGGGTAAAACTCATCGGCTGAACAGCGCCATCGCTTTGGCGCGCAACGGCGACATCATCTGGGAACATGTATCCCACGCCGATCTGACCATGCATGAGTTGCCGGCCGATTTCATTCATCGGCATCTGAGCCGCGTCGGCGAGAAGGCATTGTCGAGCGTCGGCGCCTATCAGCTTGAGGGGGAGGGCATCCAGCTTTTCTCGAAAGTCGACGGCGACTACTTCACCATCCTCGGATTGCCGATGCTGCCGCTTTTGGAAAAACTGCGAGAGTTGGGGACGATCGATGGATGATTCACGTGAAACACAAAGCGTAAACGCTTTTGTAACGGGTTATCCGGTCCGGCATTCGCGCTCGCCGCTGATCCATGGTTACTGGCTGAAGCAGCATGGCCTGGCCGGCAGCTATCGTGCCCATGAAGTGCCAGTGGAGGATTTCGAAGCCTTCATCTCATCCTTGAAGGATGGTTCCAGCGGCTTCGTCGGCGGGAACGTCACCATCCCTCATAAGGAAGCAGCCTTCAAGCTCGCCGATCAGCCCGACGAACTTTCGGAAGAATTGGGCGCGTCCAACACCTTATGGCTTGAAAATGGCAAGCTGCATGCAACGAATACCGATGGCCGCGGCTTCACAGCGAACCTCGACGAGCGTCATCCCGGTTGGGATCGCAGCGATCGTGCGGTCATCCTCGGGGCAGGGGGTGCCAGTCGCGCTGTCATCCAGGCGGTACGCGACCGCGGCTTCAAGGAAATCCATGTGGTCAACCGCACGGTTGAACGAGCGCAGGAACTGGCGGATCGGTTCGGCGCGAGGGTCTATGCCCATCCGATGACCGCACTCGGCGAGGTCATGCAGGGTGCCGGTCTCTTTATCAATACGACCTCGCTTGGCATGGACGGTGAGGCAGCACCCCGGATCGATTTCTCTCCTCTTGTGGAAGGCGCCGTCGTCACCGACATTGTCTATGTACCGCTGAAGACGCCACTTCTCGCCCAGGCCGAGGAACAGGGTTTTGCCATCGTCGACGGTCTCGGCATGTTGCTGCACCAGGCCGTGCCGGGCTTCGAAAAATGGTTTGGAAAGCGTCCGGCGGTCGATGAAACCTTGAGGGCATTGATCATCGCCGACATGGAAAAGCACTAGCATGATCAGGATCGGACTGACGGGATCGATCGGTATGGGAAAGTCGACCTCGGCGAAACTCTTCGCCGAAGCCGGAATCCCGGTGAACGATTCCGATGCGGTCGTGCATGATCTCTATAGTGGCGAAGCCGTTCCCTTGGTCGAAGCTGCTTTCCCCGGAACAACGGCTGACGGCAGGGTCGACCGGCAGAAACTTAGCCGAAAGCTGGCGGGCGATCCCTCTGGCTTCAAGCGCCTCGAAGCCATCGTCCATCCGCTGGTCCGCGATCGCGAGCACCAGTTTCTGGAGCGCCAACGCAAGGCCGGCGCCGATATGGTCGTGCTGGATATCCCGCTGCTTTTCGAAACCGGCGCAGACAAGCGAGTGGATAAGATCGTCGTCGTCAGCTGTGATCCACAGATTCAGCGGGAGAGGGTGCTTGCCCGGCCGGGCATGACGGAGGAAAAATTCAATATGATTCTCTCCCGGCAGACGCCGGATGCGGAAAAGCGAGCACGCGCCGATTATGTCATCGATACCGGCGGAAGCATCGATGCAGCCCGCACGCAGGTAAGAGACATCATTGCGGATCTGCGGCACAAGCTGTTGGTCGAAAAATAGGAAAGCGAAGTCCCGATATGCGCGAAATCATTTTCGATACGGAAACCACCGGCCTCGACAACAGGGCAGACCGCATCATCGAAATCGGCGGCATCGAGCTCTTCAACCATTTTCCGACCGGCAAGACACTGCACATCTATATCAATCCGGGCGATCGCAAGGTTCATCCCGATGCTCTGGCCGTGCACGGCATTACTGATGAGTTCCTAACGGGCAAACCGCTCTTCGAAACCGTCGCGGACGAAATTCTCGAATTTTTCGGCGATGCGAAATGGATCGCGCATAACGCCACCTTCGACATGGGCTTCGTCAATGCGGAGTTCGCAAGGCTTGGCCGCCCGCCGATCCTCCCCGACATGGTGATCGATACGCTCGCCATGGCGCGCCGAAAGCACCCGATGGGGCCGAATTCGCTGGATGCTCTTTGCCGTCGATACGGCATCGACAACTCGCACCGCACGAAACATGGCGCGTTGCTCGACTCCGAACTGCTGGCTGAAGTCTATATAGAGATGATCGGCGGCCGACAGACGGCCCTTGGTCTTGGCAGCGTCACCGGTTCATCAGCGCGCTTCCGCCAAAACGATGTCACGGAAGAAGTCGTCATCGACATCTTCGCGCGGCCCGCTCCGCTGCCGAGCCGGCTGACCGAGGAGGAACTCGCGGCTCATGAAGCGCTGGTCGCCAAGCTCGGCACGAAGGGAATTTGGTCGAAATACAGCGCTTCCGAGTAAAAGCGCTTTCCAAAACATCAAAAGAAAATGCCCGGACGTGCGATCCGGGCATTTTCGCTTCTGGAACTGGAAAAATACAGGCTTAGTTCGGAACAGCCGAAACCTGAGCGCGAGCCTGCTCTTCGGCCATGCGCTGCGTGAACATCTGCGCGAAATCGATCGGGTCGATCATCAGCGGCGGGAAGCCGCCATTGCGCGTGACGTCGGCGATGATCTGGCGTGCGAAGGGGAACAGCAGGCGCGGGCACTCGATGAAGAGCAGGGGCAGCATGTGTTCCTGCGGGAAACCGGTGACGCGGAAGACGCCGCCATAGACCAGCTCGGTGTGGAAGAGTACGCGCTCGCCATCCTTGGCTTCGGCGCTCAGCGTCAGCACGACGTCGAAATCGGAATCCGACAGCGGGTTGGCGTTGACGTTCACATTGATATTGATGTCGGGAGCATTTTCCCGGGCCTGGAGCGAGCGCGGAGCACCCGGATTTTCGAAGGAAAGATCCTTGGTGTACTGAGCAAGGATGCTGAGGCTCGGGCTGGCTGCACCGTTGCCGTTGGTCTCGTTGGCCATGGGGGTGTCCTCTCACGTCTCGATGGGTGTCGCCATCTAGCATTTAGAAAAGGGGCTTACAACCCTTATGGCTCCGGCGCTCCCGAGGCCGTTCCCTAGTCTTCTAGACGCTTTTGATCCGACCAGGGCGAGTTGCGGTTCGGCTCCCGATGGAAATCGCCTTCATCGAGATCGACGACGTTTCCGGGTTTGTTCGGCCGACCTTGCGGTCCGGCGCCCGGGCCTTGCCCGCGGCGGAAGGCCCGCGAATTGCCGACGACGACGATGCGCTTGCGCAAAACCTGCCAGGCGAGATCGCGTACGGCAGGGATGAAGAGCAGCAGGCCGATGATATCAGAGATGAAGCCGGGCAGCATCAGGAAGAAGGCGGCAACCACGATCATCGCGCCATGCACCATCTCGCGGCCGGGATCGCCGCCGTTGCGGCTTTCGGCCGAGATGCGTTGGAGAATGCCGATGCCCTGGATCCTCAAGAGAGCGGCACCGAGCAGCACGCTGAGGATGACAAGCCCCAGTGTCGCCCAGACGCCGATCATCTTTCCAACGACGATGAATCCGGCGATCTCAGCCAGAGGCATCAAGAAAACGACGATAGGAAGAAGTGATAGGCGCATGTTACGGTGGTCCTGAGAGCGGGTTTCTTCGCGTAAGCGTTGGTTTCGCGCATATAATAAAGAAACAGGTCCGCTATTTGAATGATAGATCGATGCGGACTATATGGGGACTGATCTTTTAATTTTAACGGTGGTTCCGATACGAGATGGGTGCAAACGACTTTGTGACGATCTTTTTCCTGGTGGCGGCGGTGCTGATTTTCTTTCAGTTGCGCAGCGTCCTTGGCCGCCGTACGGGGAACGAGAAGCCGCCGCGCGATCTCTACGGCTCTGCAGATCCGGCCAATGGCCCGACGCCGCCGGACGCCGGCAAGGTGGTCACATTGCCGCGCCGCGATGGCACCGAAGAGGAAGACCGTTTTGCTGCCATCGATGCCTTCACTCCGGCCGGCACGCCGCTCAATGATTCGCTGCGCGAAGTGAGCAAGGCTGATCCTTCCTTCAATCCAAAGGAATTCGTCAACGGCGCCCGCATGGCCTATGAGATGATTGTCATGGCCTTTGCGGAGGGCGACCGCAAGTCGCTGAAGGGGCTGCTGTCGCGTGAGGTCTATGAGGGCTTCGATGCCGCCATCGCCGAACGCGAAGCCAAAGGCGAGAAGGTCAAATCGACCTTCGTCGGCATCGATAAGGCCGATATCGTCACCGCTGAGGTGAAGGGAACGGATGCCCTCATCACCATGCGCATCGTTAGCCAGATGATCTCGGCCACCTACGACAAGGCCGGCACGTTGATCGATGGCGATGCTGAAGCTGTTGCCGAAATCAGCGATCTATGGACCTTCGCCCGCGACACGCGTTCGCGCGATCCGAATTGGAAACTCGTGGCGACCGAATCGGAACAATGACGAGCCCATCGCAGGAATTCAGGCTGGAGCCGGCAACCTTCGCCGATCTGAAGGGCTGGGAGGAGGACGATCCTTCCAGCCTTTTTCGCGCGATGAAGGACTGCCGCACCCATATCCGCGATGTGAAGCCTTATCGCACCGGCGCTGCCGGACTGACGGCCGAGGATCTCCTGACGCTTCTCGACGCCGCGGAAGGGAAAGAGCCGGGCGATGCAGCCGAAGCCAGAGCCTTCTTCGAGCAGCACTGCCAGCCCTTCTTCATTCGCCGCGATGGCGGTGCCAGTGGTTTCGTGACCGCTTTCTTCGAGCCGGAAATAGGCGTCTCGGCTGTGCCGGATGGAATCTATCGCTACCCCTTCTATCGCCGGCCGGCCGATCTGATCGATCTCGATGACGGCAATCGGCCCGCCGAAATTGATCCGTCCTACATGTTCGGCAGGCTTCAGGGTGGCGCAATTTCCACCTATCCAGACCGCGGCGAGATCGATCGGGGCTATCTCGAAGACAAGGGGCTGGAAATCGCCTGGGCGAAATCGAAGGTCGATGTTTTCTTCGTACATGTGCAGGGCGCGGCGCGTCTGCGCTATCCCGATGGGCGTCTTGGCCGCATCACCTATGCAGCCAAGGCCGGCCATCCCTTCTCGGCCGTTGGGCGCCTGCTGATTAACCGCGGCCTACTGGACCGAGCCACGATCTCCATGCAGACGATCCGCGACTGGCTCTACGCGCATCCGGAAGAGGTCGACGAAGTCCTCTGGCACAATCGATCCTACATCTTCTTCCGCGAGGCCGATGTCAGCGATCCCGCTCTCGGGCCGATTGCAGCGGCGAAGGTGCCGCTGGTACCCGGCCGTTCCCTTGCGGTCGATCGGCTGATCCACACTTTCGGTTTTCCCTTCTTCATCCGGTCTGAAAGCCTGACGCATCTATACGCCGGCAAGCCCTTCGCCCGGCTCATGCTGGCGCTCGATACAGGTTCCGCCATCATCGGGCCGGCGCGTGGGGATATCTTTACCGGCTCCGGCTACGATGCCGGGGAGCTTGCCGGCACGGTGCGCAATGACGCCGATTTTTATATACTCATTCCGAAGGCGGCGGCGCAGAGGTTCGGCTGATGGCCCCGGAACGGAAGGACAAGGAACGAAAGCTCAGCACGGAAGACCGCATCCTCTGGGGTAAGGTCGCCAAGAGCACGCGTCCCATGCCGGGCCGAATGGCTGACATTGAGGCTTTCGAGGCGGCACTGCAAGCGGAAGCCGAAAGCGAACAAACTGCCCGTAATGCAAAGACGAAGCCAGTATCTCCCTCGGCCGAAACGCAGGAAACTCCGACGCCAGTCAAACAGCCCGCCGGCCGCCATCACCCGCTCGAACGTCCCGTCAAGCGCAAGATCGCTAGGGGTCATCTGGCGCTGGAGGCCAGGATCGACCTTCACGGCCTCATCCAGAGCGAGGCGCATTCCATGCTTCTGGATTTCCTGTTGCGGGCCCATAGCCGCGGCCTGCGCCATGTGCTCGTCATAACAGGCAAGGGCAGCTCCATGGGCAGCGAGGGCGCCCTGAAGCGTGCTGTGCCGCTCTGGTTCTCCAAGCCCGAATTCCGGTTCCTGATTTCTTCTTACGAAACGGCAGCGCAGCATCATGGTGGCGAGGGGGCGCTCTATATCCGCCTGTCGCGCTTGAAAGGGGAGAAGCCTTGACCCCATTCGGCGAAGCAGTGCGAAAACTGAGGCTGCGTAAGGGCGTTTCGCAGAAGCAGATGGCGGCTGCGCTGAACGTGACTCCGGCTTATTTATCCGCCTTAGAACACGGAAAGCGCGGTCTGCCGACCTTCGATCTCCTGCAGCGCATCGCCGGATACTTTAACATCATCTGGGACGAGGCCGAGGAACTGTTCCTGCTGGCGCGGTTTTCCGACCCGCGCGTCGTCGTCGATACCTCCGGGCTTTCGCCGGAATATACGGCCTTTGTCAATCACTTAGCCGGCAAGATCCGCACCCTTGACGCGGCAACGATCCGCGAACTCTCGAAGGTTCTGGAAAATGCCGAAAAAACCGGCTGAAAACCGCCTTAATCCCCTGTTTTATACCTGATTTCGGGGCCTTCCGTTTGGAACTTCAGGGTGAAACATCCTATATACAGGCTAGGAAAAACCGCTGATTCGTTAGAGTCGGATGAATTCAGGTCGAAACGACCTGAAATCTGAATCGGCTCTAAACTTAAAGTAGAACATGAGTCGTCCGAAAACCGCTCACACTTTTCGGCATTATGCTCTGCGAATCGGCAGCGTTCTCTAAACACTGGAAAGACTTCAATATATGACCGACACATCCGTAACCGATAATGGTGGCAACGCCGAGTATGGCGCAGATTCCATCAAGGTGCTGAAAGGCCTCGATGCGGTGCGCAAGCGTCCCGGCATGTATATCGGCGATACGGATGATGGCTCGGGCCTGCATCACATGGTCTATGAAGTCGTCGATAACGCTATTGACGAGGCCTTGGCAGGTCATGCCGATATCGTAACGGTGACACTCAACCCTGACGGTTCCGTCACGGTCACCGATAACGGGCGCGGCATCCCGACGGATATTCACAGCGGCGAAGGTGTTTCGGCGGCTGAAGTTATCATGACCCAACTGCATGCCGGCGGTAAGTTCGACCAGAACTCCTATAAGGTTTCCGGTGGCCTGCACGGCGTCGGCGTCTCGGTCGTCAATGCGCTTTCCGTCTGGCTGAAGCTGAAGATCCGCCGCCACGGCAAGATCCATGAAATGAGCTTTACCCATGGCGTCGCCGATGCGCCGCTGAGGGAAACGGGCGATGCCGGCAATCTCACCGGCACCGAAGTTAGCTTCATGCCGAGTGCTGAAACCTTCACCATGACGGAATTCGATTACGGAACGCTGGAGCATCGCCTGCGCGAACTCGCTTTCCTGAATTCCGGTGTCCGCATTCTCTTGACCGATAAGCGGCATTCCGACGTCAAGCAGGAAGAAATGCTCTATGACGGCGGCCTGGAAGCCTTCGTCTTCTATCTCGATCGCGCCAAGAAGCCGCTGGTTCAGAAGCCGGTGTCGATCCGCAGCGAGAAGGACGGTATTACGGTCGAAGTGGCGATGTGGTGGAACGACAGCTACCACGAAAACGTGCTCTGCTTCACCAACAACATCCCGCAGCGCGACGGCGGTACGCATATGGCCGGCTTCCGCGCGGCTCTGACGCGCCAGATCACCTCCTATGCCGATTCATCGGGCATCACCAAGAAGGAGAAGGTGACGCTGACGGGCGACGACTGCCGCGAAGGCCTGACCGCCGTGCTGTCGGTCAAGGTTCCCGATCCGAAGTTCTCCTCCCAGACCAAGGACAAGCTGGTTTCCTCCGAAGTTCGTCCTGTCGTCGAAAGTCTCGTCAACGAAGCCCTCAGCACATGGCTCGAAGAACATCCGTCTGAAGCCAAGGTTCTGGTCGGCAAGGTCGTCGAGGCCGCCGCCGCTCGCGAAGCTGCCCGCAAGGCCCGCGAATTGACGCGCCGCAAGGGCGCACTGGATATCGCCTCTTTGCCCGGCAAGCTGGCTGACTGCTCCGAGCGCGATCCCGCCAAATCCGAAGTCTTTCTCGTCGAGGGTGACTCGGCGGGTGGTTCGGCCAAGCAGGGCCGATCGCGCGAAAACCAGGCCATCCTGCCGCTGCGCGGCAAGATCCTGAATGTCGAGCGCGCACGCTTCGACAAGATGCTGTCGAGCCAGGAAATCGGCACGCTGATCACCGCACTCGGCACCGGGATCGGCAAGGACGAGTTCAATGCCGAAAAGCTGCGCTACCACAAGATCATCATCATGACGGACGCAGACGTCGACGGTGCGCATATCCGCACCCTGCTTCTAACCTTCTTCTTCCGGCAGATGCCCGATCTCATCGAGCGCGGCCATCTCTACATCGCCCAGCCGCCGCTCTATAAGGTAACGCGCGGCAAGTCGGTGCAATATGTCAAGGATGAGAAGGCACTGGAAGAGTATCTCATCGGCCAGGGCACCGAAGATACCAGCCTGCGCCTCGGCAACGGCGAAGTCCGTACCGGCCAGGATCTGCGTGAAGCGATCTATGATGCGCTGCGCCTGCGCACGCTGATCGATAATCTGCACTCCCGCTACAATCGCGCCGTGGTCGAACAGGCTGCTATTGCAGGGGCCCTCAACGCCGAAATGGTCAGCGATCCCACGCGTGCACAGGCGCTCGCCAACGACGTCGCCAAGCGGCTCGACGTCATCGCCGAGGAAACCGAGCGCGGTTGGACCGGTGCCGTGACGGGCGAGGGCGGCCTGCGCTTTGAGCGCACGGTGCGCGGCGTCAAGGAAGTCGTCTTCCTCGACATGGCATTGATCGGTTCGCAGGATGCCCGCCTTATCGACCAGCTCGGCTCACGGCTGAAGGAAGTCTATGTTACACCGCCGAAGCTCGTTCGCCGCGATGGAGAGACGGAGATTTCCGGTCCCCGTCAGCTGCTGGACACGATCTTTGCCGGCGGCCGCAAGGGCCTGACGCTGCAGCGCTATAAAGGTCTCGGCGAGATGAATGCCGAGCAGCTCTGGGAAACGACTCTCGATCCGAACGTCCGCTCGCTGCTGCAAGTGAAGGTCACGGATGCGACCGATGCCGACGGCCTGTTTGCCCGGCTCATGGGCGATGAGGTCGAGCCGCGGCGCGAGTTCATTCAGGATAACGCGTTGAGCGTTGCCAATCTCGACATCTGATTGTTCTCCATCACATGCAAAAGGGTCCGCCGAAACATCCGGCGGGCCCTTTTCTTTTCATCGGTTACTTGGCGATGAAGGTGCCGTTGAAGGCGAGTTCCGAAAGTGGCTTGCGCTGGCTCGGCACTTCGCGTTCGCGCAGCTTTTCTGGGAGCTGGTTCTTGTCGCCGATTTTGCCGATCGCGACGGCCGCTTCGACGCGGAAGCCATCGGGAATGCCGAGGATTTCATAGGATTTTTCGACGTGGAAGCCCGTCATGCCATGAGCTTCATAGCCGGCTAAATGTGCCTGGATCGCCAGGAAGCCCCAAGCCGCGCCCGCATCGAAAGAATGGCTATAGCTGGGCTTCTGTTCGGCCGAGCCAAGCTCGCCGCTGTGAGTGCGCGAAATGACGAAAAGCAGTGCGCCGGCGGATTTCACCCAGCCCTGATTGAAATCGATCAGGACGCTCAAAAACCGGTCCCAATGTTCCGAGCCACGCAGAGCATAAAGGAAACGCCAGGGCTGCAGGTTCGAGGCGGAGGGTGCCCAATGCGCCGCTTCCAGAATGGTCAGCAGGTCGGCTTCCGGTATTACCTCGTTGGAATAGGCACGCGGCGACCAGCGGTCGAGAAAGAGCTTATCGATCGGATATTGGGATTCGCGGCTGTTGCTTGATGTCATGAGGGCTTCTTTCCTTGGAGATGATCGGCCGTTGGCTGGTTATGAATAGAGATGTGAACTTAAGCTTGGGCAGCCCAGCTCACGTCAAGCTCCTCGCGGAAGGCGAAGCGCTTGAGGTGCTCGGCGACGACGTTCTGCATACGCTCGAGGTCTTCGGGCTCCTCGACTGTCAGCGTCATGACGAGGTTGCCGGGCTCGGCCGCCAGATCAAGGAAGTTTTCCGTGCTGAACGGCACCTTGCCGGCAGCCGCATCGAATTCCACGTTGAAGCGATGGCTCCAGTGCTTGCAAAGCTGCTGGAGATAGCGGCTGGCATGGTCGGTTTTAACACTGGAAACGGATGTCGCCATGGATTTCTCCGATAAAGCTGATCGCAAAAGCATCATTGCATACATAGAGGCATCCGCATTCGCCAGGTAGACAGTCTGTTTCAAGTTTGCGTTATTCCAGTGAAATTCTGTTCCGCTATGTTGTCCTCACAAAGGAACGCGCGCGAGTGGAGACAGAGCCTTGCTGGTAAATGGAAAATGGACTGAGGATTGGCAGCCGGTCCAGGCCAAGGACGAGAAGGGCGGTTTCGTTCGCCAGATTTCGAGCTTCCGCAACTGGGTGACGCCGGATGGTCGGCCGGGGCCGACCGGCGAGGGTGGTTTCAAGGCGGAAGCTGGCCGCTATCACCTCTACGTCGCGCTGATCTGCCCCTGGGCATCGCGTACCCTGATCGGTCGCAAGCTGAAGGGGCTGGAAGAGGCTATTTCGGTTTCCGTGGTCGAGCCGGCGCTCTCCAAGCAGGGCTGGCGGTTCGGCGATTATCCCGGCGCGACGAACGACCGGATAAATGGCGCCACCTATATGCATGAGATCTACACGAAGGCCGATCCTCACTTCACCGGCCGCGCCACGGTGCCAGTTCTATGGGACAAGCAGAAAGGCACGATCGTCAACAACGAATCCTCCGATATCCTGCGGATGTTGAATGACGGCTTCGGCGATCTTGCCCGCAATGACATCGATCTCTATCCGGCCGGCAAGCGAGATGAAATCGACAGTTTCAATGCACGGATCTATCCCGCGCTCAACAACGGCGTCTATCGCACCGGCTTCGCCACGACGCAGATCGCTTATGAAGAGGCCTTCAACGAGGTATTCAACTGTCTCGATCAGGTCGAGGCGGAGCTGGAGGGGAAGGATTTCCTCTTTGCTATCAATCCCACCGAAAGCGATATCAGGCTCTTCGTCACCCTCGTCCGTTTCGACGTCGCCTATCACGGACTGTTCAAATGCAATCTGCGCCGGCTGTCGGATTATGCCAATCTCCAGTCCTTCTGTCGCCGGATGCTCGATTGGCCAGGTGTTGCCGAAACAGTGAATTTCGATCATATCAAGCGCGGCTACTACTCGATTTCGACGCTCAATCCTACCGGCATCGTACCGCTCGGCCCGGCGCTGGACGAGCTGTTCTGATACTCGACCACATATCAAAACCGGTCTAAGGTCCGCCGCATTTGAAAGAACAGGCGATGGATCAGGGAGGATCGTTATGAACTGGGAAGAGTTCCGGCAGTGGTCGGAGAAAGCGGCACATTGGGGTGCGGATTACCGCGCGTCGCTACGCGACAGGCCGGTCCGGGCGAAGATGGCGCCGGGCGAAATATCGGCGCATATTGCTGATTCTCCACCGGAGACGGGCGAAGCCATGGAGGATATCTTCAGGGATTTTGAGGATATCCTTGTGCCTGGCATGACGCACTGGCAGCACCCCCGCTTCTTTGCCTATTTCCCAGCCAACGCCGCTCCCGTCTCGGTGGTTGCCGAATATCTGGTCAGCGCCATCGCCGCCCAATGCATGCTCTGGCAGACATCGCCCTCAGCGACCGAACTTGAAACGAAGGTCGTCGACTGGCTGCGACAGGCGCTCGGTCTGCCCGAAACCTTCACCGGCGTCATTCAGGATTCCGCCTCGACGGCCACGCTTGCCGCCGTCCTCGTGATGCGTGAGAGAGCGCTGGATTGGCAGGGCAACAAAAGCGGCCTTGCGGCCAACAAGGCAGTTCGCATCTATTCGACCGACCAGGTGCACACGTCCATCGACCGCGCCATCTGGATATCAGGCGTCGGGCAGGAAAATCTGGTGCGGATTCCCTCTGGTGGTCCCAACAAGGCCATGGATCCGAAAGCGCTTGCCGATGCGATCGAGCGTGATCGCGCTGCTGGTTTGCTGCCGGCCGGCGTCATCGCCTGCGTTGGCGGTACCAGCGTCGGCGCCTGCGATGATATCGCCGCCATCGTTGAGGTCGCCCATACGCACGGGCTCTACGTCCATGTCGATGCCGCCTGGGCTGGCTCGGCAATGATCTGCCCGGAGTTCCGCACCCTGTGGCACGGCGTCGAGCAAGCCGATTCCGTCGTCTTCAACCCGCATAAATGGCTTGGCGCGCAATTCGATTGCTCTGTGCAGTTCGTGCGCGAGCCGGAGACGCTGGTCCGCACGTTGGCGATCCAGCCCGAATATCTGCGCACCCATGGCCATGACGGTATCATCAATTACTCGGAATGGTCCGTACCGCTTGGGCGCCGCTTCCGCGCGCTGAAGCTTTGGTTCCTGCTGCGCTATCACGGCCTGGAGGGATTGCGGACGATGATCCGCAACCATGTGTCCTGGTCGCAGAATCTGGCTAAGCGTCTCGCCGCCGAGCCCGATTTCGAAATCGTCACCGAGCCGTTCCTGTCGCTGTTTTCCTTCGATCACAAGGCGTCCGAGGGTATCGATCAGGAAAGCCACACCCAGCGGCTGCTCAATGCCATCAACAATGATGGCCGTATCTATCTGACGCAGACCCGCGTCGGCGGCAGGTTGGTCATCCGTTTTCAGGCTGGCCAGTTCGAGGCAACGGCTGATGACATCGATACGGCTTTCGATGTCATCGTGGAAATCGCCAGATCATTATCCCCGAACTAGAAAAGCTGTTTTTTCGGCGCGAAGAGCCGAGCCGTGCTAGGCTCCCCAAAATCGATTGGTGACACTGGTGAATAACTCGTTCATATATGGTGTCAGCAATTTTATCGTAAGAGTAATCTCGTCTTTGAAGATGCAGGGAAGGAAAATCCATGAAACTGTTGCGTGTTGGCGAAGTCGGCAAGGAAAAGCCGGCGCTTCTGGATAGCGACGGCAAGATCCGCGATCTCTCCGCCCACGTCGCTGATATTGGCGGCGAGGCCATTTCGCCGGCAGGTCTTGCGAAAATCGCAGCCCTTGATCCGAAAAGCCTGCCTGAATTGCCGGAAGGCCGCCTCGGTGCCTGCGTTGCTGGCACGGGCAAGTTCATCTGCATCGGCCTGAACTTCTCGGATCACGCCGCCGAAACCGGCGCCACCGTGCCACCGGAGCCGATCATCTTCATGAAGGCAAGCTCGGCCATCGTCGGCCCAAACGACAACGTGCTGATCCCGCGCGGCTCTGAGAAGACTGACTGGGAAGTCGAGCTCGGCGTCGTCATCGGCAAGACCGCGAAATATGTCAGCGAAGCCGATGCGCTTGATTATGTCGCCGGTTACTGCGTTTCCCACGACGTCTCCGAGCGCGCCTTCCAGACGGAGCGCTCCGGACAATGGACCAAGGGCAAGTCCTGCGACACCTTCGGCCCGATCGGCCCCTGGCTCGTTACAAAGGATGAGATCGCCGATCCGCAAAATCTCGGCATGTGGTTGAAGGTCAACGGCAAGATGATGCAGAACGGCTCGACCAGGACGATGGTCTATGGCGTTGCCTACCTCATTTCCTATCTCAGCCAGTTCATGTCGCTGCATCCCGGCGACGTCATCTCCACTGGCACGCCTCCGGGCGTCGGCATGGGCATGAAGCCGCCGCAATATCTGAAGCCGGGCGATGTCGTTGAGCTCGGCATGGAAGGCCTGGGCACGCAGCGCCAGACCTTCCTTGCCGACGCGTAAGGCGTGCGAAGCTCAGGAACTTTAACCTTTTGAGATCATTGTTGATGCCGGGGAAGCGATTCTCCGGCGTTTTTTATCGATAAGAACCAATTGTAGTTATGTTGCTCTGCAGCAAAAACTGCTAGGTTGGATTATAGGAAGGATGAGGATCGCGCCCGAGGAGCCGTCATTATCCTGCTGCACAGCGGGACCGGAGGAGCGCCGCAGTGAAGGCAGCGACACGCAAGGCGCGTGCGCTTCAATGATTTAGGTGATTTGCGCGGCTGAATGGCCCGCATCACGAAAGGTAAAGCCCCCATGTTTTATCAGTTTTATGAACTCAATCACGCCGCTCTCGCACCCTTTCGCGCCGCGGCGGACATGATGCGCCTGGCCTATGCCAATCCCCTTAATCCCCTTTCGCATACGGTCTTCGGCCGCACCTTGACGGCCAGTCTCGAAGTTTTCGAGCGCACCACACGGCGCTACGGCAAGCCGGAATTCGGCCTTCCGGAGACGGTGATCGACGGCAAACCGGTCTCGGTTCATGAAAAGATCGTCTGGAAGAAGCCCTTCTGCAATCTCATCCATTTCGAGCGCAGCCTGCCCGCCGGCCACAGCGCCGATCCCCGCATCCTGATCGTCGCGCCGATGTCCGGCCACTATGCGACGCTGTTGCGCGGCACCGTGGAAGCCCTGCTGCCGGGCGCCGACGTCTACATCACCGACTGGATCGATGCCCGCATGGTGCCGATGACCGAAGGCACGTTCGATCTCGACGACTATATCGATTACGTCATCGAGATGCTGCACCACCTCGGCCCGGATACGCATGTCGTCGCCGTCTGCCAGCCATCCGTTCCGGTTCTCGCGGCAGCTGCCGTCATGGAAGCGGCGGGCGATCGCCTGGCACCCTCATCCATGACGCTGATGGGCGGTCCGATCGATACCCGTATCAATCCGACCGCGGTCAACCAGCTTGCCAAGGAAAAGCCGCTGGAATGGTTTGCCGATAATGTCGTCATGAACGTGCCCTGGCCGCAGCCGGGCTTCATGCGGCCCGTCTACCCCGGCTTCCTGCAGCTGTCCGGCTTCATGTCGATGAACCTCGACCGACACATGATCGCCCACAAGGACTTCTTCGTGCACCTCGTCAAGAATGACGGCGAGCCGGCCGAGAAGCATCGCGATTTCTACGACGAATATCTGGCCGTCATGGATCTGACGGCGGAATTCTATCTGCAGACGGTCGATCAGGTCTTCATGAAGCATGCACTGCCCAAGGGCGAACTGATGCACCGCGGCGAGCGTGTCGATCCCTCGGCCATCCGCAACGTTGCGCTTCTGACCGTCGAGGGCGAAAACGACGATATTTCCGGTGTCGGCCAGACGCATGCGGCGCAGACCATCTGCACCAACATCCCCGACCACATGCGCATGCATTACTTGCAGCCGGATGTCGGCCATTACGGCGTCTTCAACGGTTCGCGTTTCCGCCGCGAGATCGCGCCGCGCATCCTGGCCTTTACCCGCGAACATGCCCGTACCGGCCGATCGGTGGTGAAGCGTGTCATCAAGGGCGGAAAATCCACCTGATGTCAAGCAAAATCAAATAGATAGAGCGGTTCGGAACTTCGTCGGAGAGCCGAACCGCTTTTGCTGTGCAAACTATTAGCTTTTGTTGAATTATCAACGCCAATTCAAGTACTTGTCTGATTCCGCCTGGCGATCCCATTGAAGCCTCACGAAGCGGTTACCATCTCGATTCCAGCGGTACCGCAATGATCGGGCCGTTTACCGCGCCGCGCGTCCTTGGAACGCGCTGAGATGCAGGTAGAGCTTTAAAAACCGCGCAGAAGCCTGACCATTGACCGGTATCGGTCGAGGGGCGATGCGCCGTGCGAGGATACCTGACAATGAACCAATCTGCATTACTTCGTCCGGATTGGACTCCGGCTACTATTGCCCTGATGGTGCTCGGCTTCGTGGTCTTCTGGCCTCTTGGCTTCGCCATGCTCGCCTATATTCTCTTCGGGGAACGTTTGCGGGAATTCAAACGGGATGTGAACGAAAGGACCGACGGCATGTTTGCTGGCTGCGGACGTCATCGCAATCGTCATCGCCATTCCTTCTCCTCGACCGGCAACGTCGCCTTCGACGACTGGCGCCGGGCAGAGCTTGAGCGCCTCGAACAGGAGCGCCGCAAGCTGGATGAGATGCGCGCTGAATTCGATGCTTATGCTCGCGAACTGCGCCGTGCCAAGGATCAGGAAGAATTCGACCGCTTCATGCGCGAGCGCAACAACGTTAAGCGCAATGACAATGGCGGTTCGCCGACCGAATTCCAGACGCCGTGACGGGAGTTCCGCCACGAGGTCAAAACCGGCATCGAACGATGCCGGTTTTTCTTTGCCAGAAACACTCGCGAATCATATAAAACTGCCTCATGTTGCCGCTGCTCTCCAGATCCCGCAAACCGCCGGCCAAGCCGCTTGCGCCGGAAACGCGCACGCTCGATGTCGCCGGCCGGCTGATGCCGCTGACGATCCGTCAGCACGAGCGGGCCACGCGCATCACGCTCCGGATCGAGCCCGGCGGACGGTCGCTGAAGATGACCATTCCACGTGGATTGGCGGCACGCGAGGTCAATGCCTTCCTCGACCGGCATCAGGGCTGGCTTCTGACGAAACTCGCGAAGTTTTCGGTCGACAACAGCCTGCGTGGTGGCGGCGAAATCCTCCTGCGCGGCGTGCGTCACCGGATCGAGCATACCGGCACCTTGCGCGGTCTCACCGAAGCCATCGTCGTCGAGGGCGTTCCGGTGCTGCGCGTCAGCGGCCTGCAGGAACATGCCGGCCGCCGCATCGCCACCTTCCTGAAGAAGGAGGCTCGCGCCGATCTCGAAAAGCTTGTGGCTGTCCACGCCAAGGCCATCCGCGCCAGCGTCACGTCCATCACCATGAAGGATACCCGCAGCCGCTGGGGTTCCTGCTCCTCGCAAGGGAATCTGAGCTTCTCCTGGCGCATCGTCATGGCGCCGCCTTTGGTCATCGATTACCTCGCCGCCCATGAAGTCGCGCATTTGCGCGAAATGAACCACGGCCCGCGCTTCTGGGCCCTCTGCCGCAAGCTTTGCACCGACATGGACGAGGCCAAAGCCTGGCTGAAACGCCACGGCAGCCAGCTGCACGCGATCGATTTTGATTGAACAGCATGCCCTGATAAACGCACTACGCTAAGGTCCCTCGTCCGCCCTCGTGGTTCGAGGCTTCGGACCTACGGCCCTGCGCACCTCACCATGAGGGCCAATCTTCCGCGCAATATGGCACTTCACCGGAAATGGGTTTCATGCAGCCGGAATCGGCTTAATGCGACGTTGCTTGTTCCATCCTCATCCTGAGGCGCAAGCCCGGAGGGCGAAGCCTCGAAGGACGAGGATGGCCCGGGACAGGTTCAAGCGCGTTATGGGAGGAGCGCAAAAATCCCGCAAACGTCGCCTTTAGGCTCGACTCTTGCGAAATTTCGTGTCACTCCGCTGCCATGAACCCCGATATTAAAATTTGTGGTCTGAAGACGCCGGAAGCGGTGGATCGTGCTCTTGAGCGCGGCGCCACCCATATCGGCTTTATCTTCTTTGAAAAGAGCCCGCGCTATATCGAGCCGGATCTTGCCGGCGTGCTCGCCGAGCGCGCGCGCGGCAAGGCGAAGGTCGTTGCCGTCACGGTCGATCCCACCAATGACGATCTTGATGAGATCATGGCGCTCGTGAAGCCTGATATGTTGCAGCTTCATGGCAATGAGAGCCCCGAGCGTGTCTTGACCATCAAAGCGGTCTATAATGTCCCCGTCATGAAGGCCATGTCGGTGCGAGATGCCGACGATCTGAAGCGGGTGGAATCCTATATCGGCATCGCCGACCGCTTCCTGTTCGACGCCAAGCCGCCTGTTGGTTCGGCGCTGCCGGGCGGAAACGGCGTGTCCTTCGATTGGAGCCTGATGAGTTGGGTCGACGATCGGGTGGACTATATGCTGTCCGGCGGTGTCAACAAGGACAATGTCGCTGAGGCATTGGCCTCCACCAAGGCCAGCGGTATCGATCTTTCCTCCGCGCTGGAAAGTGCGCCTGGGGTGAAGGATCTCGGCAAGATCGACCAGTTTTTCGACGCTTTTGCAGAAGCATGTCTGCCGGAACCGGCAGCAGGGAGTAGAAAGTGAACCAGACGCCTAAACCCAATTCCTTCCGCTCCGGCCCCGACGAGGATGGCCGTTTCGGCATTTATGGCGGCCGTTTCGTAGCCGAAACGCTTATGCCGCTGATCCTGGATCTGCAGGAGGAATGGGCGAAGGCGAAGGACGATCCGGCCTTCCAGGCGGAGCTGAAGGCGCTCGGCACGCACTATATTGGCCGCCCGAGCCCGCTTTATTTCGCCGAGCGCCTGACGGCCGAGCTTGGCGGCGCCAAGATCTACTTCAAGCGTGAAGAGCTGAACCACACCGGTTCGCACAAGATCAACAACTGCATCGGCCAGATCCTGCTCGCCAAGCGCATGGGTAAGACCCGCATCATCGCCGAAACGGGTGCCGGCCAGCATGGCGTGGCATCGGCGACCGTCGCTGCCCGCTTCGGCCTGCCCTGCGTGGTCTACATGGGCGCGACCGATGTCGAGCGCCAGGCGCCGAACGTCTTCCGCATGAAGCTCTTGGGCGCCGAGGTCATTCCGGTAACGGCCGGCAGCGGCACGCTGAAAGACGCCATGAACGAAGCGCTGCGTGATTGGGTCACCAATGTCGACGACACCTATTATCTGATCGGTACGGCCGCCGGCCCGCATCCCTATCCGGAAATGGTCCGCGATTTCCAGGCCGTGATCGGCACCGAAGCCCGTGCGCAGATCCTGGAGGCCGAAGGCCGCCTGCCGGATCTGGTCATCGCGGCCGTTGGCGGCGGCTCGAATGCCATCGGCATCTTCCATCCGTTCCTGGATGACGAGGGCGTCAAGATCGTCGGCGTAGAAGCCGGCGGCAAGGGCCTGCAGGGCGACGAACACTGCGCCTCCATTACCGCCGGTTCGCCCGGCGTGCTGCACGGCAACCGCACCTACCTGCTGCAGGATGGCGACGGCCAGATCAAGGAAGGTCATTCGATTTCGGCCGGCCTCGATTATCCCGGCATCGGCCCGGAACATTCCTGGCTGAATGATATCGGCCGCGCCGAATATGTGCCGATCATGGACCACGAGGCGCTCGAAGCTTTCCAGACGTTGACGCGCCTCGAGGGCATCATCCCGGCGCTCGAGCCGAGCCATGCGCTCGCCGAAGTGATCAAGCGCGCCCCGAAGATGGGCAAGGATGAGATCATCCTGATGAACCTCTCCGGCCGTGGTGACAAGGACATCTTCACCGTCGGCAAGATTCTGGGAATGTGAGTTAGACGCCATGACCGCACGTATGGACAAACGCTTCGCCGCTTTGAAGGCTGAAGGCCGCCCGGCACTCGTCACCTATTTCATGGGCGGTGATCCCGACTACGAGACCTCGCTCGGCATCATGAAGGCGCTGCCGGAAGCCGGCGCCGACGTCATCGAACTCGGCATGCC
This sequence comes from Rhizobium sp. 11515TR, assembly GCF_002277895.1. NCBI lineage: Bacteria > Pseudomonadati > Pseudomonadota > Alphaproteobacteria > Hyphomicrobiales > Rhizobiaceae > Rhizobium > Rhizobium sp. 11515TR. The sequence continues at coordinate 612,081 of NZ_CP022998.1, forward strand.
CTTTTCCGATCCCATGGCCGATGGACCGGCGATCCAGCTTGCCGGCCAGCGCGCCCTGAAGGCCGGCCAGACGCTGAAGAAGACCCTGCAGCTCGCCGCCGATTTCCGTAAGGTCGATGCGGATACGCCGATCGTGATGATGGGCTATTACAATCCGATCTACATCTACGGCGTTGAAAAGTTCCTGGACGATGCGCTGGCTGCCGGCATCGACGGCCTGATCGTCGTCGACCTGCCGCCGGAAATGGATGATGAGCTCTGCATTCCCGCGATCCGCAAGGGCATCAACTTCATCCGCCTGGCAACGCCGACCACCGACGACAAGCGCCTGCCGACGGTTCTGAAGAACACGACGGGCTTCGTCTACTACGTCTCGATGAACGGCATCACCGGTTCGGCGCTGCCCGATCCGTCGCTGGTGTCGGGTGCCGTCAAGCGCATCAAGCAACATACCGAGTTGCCGGTCTGCGTCGGCTTCGGCGTCAAGACCGCCGAGCATGCCAAGCTGATCGGCGCCGCCGCCGATGGCGTCGTCGTCGGTACTGCGATCGTCAATCAGATTGCCACCAGCCTCTCCAAGGATGGCAAGGCAACAGCAGACACCATCCAGGCTGTGGCCACCCTGGTGCGCGGCCTATCGACGGGAACGCGTTCCGCCCGCCTTGTTGCCGCCGAATAGTTTCCCCATATAGGCCTCTCATCAATCCCCTGCGGATTGAGGGGAAAAGCCTATGGGCATTTGGTGACGACTAGGATATCGATTAATTCGGTCGATTAGGAGTTTCGAATTGAACTGGATCACGAATTACGTCCGCCCGCGGATCAATTCCATGCTGGGCCGTCGCGAGGTTCCGGAGAATCTCTGGATCAAATGCCCGGAAACGGGCGAAATGGTCTTCCATAAGGATCTGGAAGAGAACAAGTGGGTCATCCCCGCATCCGGCTTCCATATGAAGATGCCGGCCAAGGCCCGTCTTGCCGATCTCTTCGACAACGGCGAATACGAAGCCCTGCCGCAGCCCAAGGTCGCGCAAGACCCGCTGAAGTTCCGCGACTCCAAGAAATATACCGACCGCCTGAAGGACAGCCGCCTCAAGACCGAGCAGGAGGATACGATCCTTGCCGGCCTCGGCAAGGTTCGCGGTCTGAAGCTCGTGGCTGTCGTGCATGAATTCAACTTTATCGGCGGTTCACTCGGCATGGCCGCCGGGGAAGCCATCGTGAAGGCTTTCGAGCGCGCCATCGCCGAAAAGTGTCCGCTGGTCATGTTCCCGGCTTCTGGCGGTGCCCGCATGCAGGAAGGCATCCTGTCGCTGATGCAGCTGCCGCGCACGACAGTCGCCGTCGACATGCTGAAGGAAGCTGGCCAACCCTACGTCGTGGTTCTGACCAACCCGACGACCGGCGGCGTCACGGCATCCTACGCCATGCTGGGTGACATCCATCTCGCCGAACCCGGCGCCGAAATCGGCTTTGCCGGCAAGCGCGTGATCGAGCAGACGCTGCGCGAAAAGCTTCCCGAGGGCTTCCAGACCTCGGAATACCTGCTGGAGCACGGCATGGTGGACATGGTCGTCAAACGTCACGACATTCCGGACACTTTGGCGACGCTTCTGAAGATCCTGACCAAGGCGCCGGCAAACGACGTATCGGTCAAGAACAAGAATGGCGCGGCACTGGCGATAGCAGCGAGCGCCTGACATCATCGATTGCCGACGGGCGGAGGTGCGGGATGACGTCTATGGATCAGTCCGCAATGAGCGAGGCAGCACGCGAGATCGAGAAGCTCATGGGGCTGCACCCCAAGGGCTTCGATCTTTCTCTGGAGAGAATAACCCGGCTGCTCGAGGTCCTCGGAAATCCCCATCAGAAATTACCGCCGGTGATCCATGTTGCCGGTACCAACGGAAAGGGCTCGGTGACGGCCTTTTGCCGCGCGCTGCTCGAAGCGGGCGGCTATAGCGTGCATGTCCATACCTCGCCGCATCTCGTCAACTGGCACGAGCGCTACCGCATCGGCGTCAAGGGCGGCCGCGGCAAGCTCGTTGACGATACCGTGTTTGCCGATGTGCTCAAGCGCATCGCCAAGGCAAACGGCGGGCAGAAGATCACCGTCTTCGAAATCCTGACGGCCGCGACCTTTCTCCTTTTTGCTGAGCATCCGGCCGATGTCGCGGTCATCGAGGTCGGACTTGGTGGCCGTTTCGATGCCACTAATGTCCTCTCCGATCCGGCTGTTTCCGTCATCATGCCGATCTCGCTCGATCACCAGCCCTATCTCGGCGACCGCGTCGAACTGATCGCAGCGGAAAAGGCCGGCATCATGAAGCCGGGCCATCCCGTCGTCATCGGCCATCAGGACTATGATGCCGCGCTCGACGTGCTGATCTCGACAGCCGAGCGGCTTCGTTGCCCGACCGCCGTCTTCGGTCAGGATTTTTCCGCCCATGAGGAATATGGCAAGCTGGTCTATCAGGACGAGTTCGGCCTGGCCGATCTGCCGCTGCCGCGCCTGCCGGGCCGTCACCAATATGGCAATGCTGCCGCCGCCATACGGGCGGTCAAGGCCGCCGGTTTCGTCGTCACCGAAGCGATGATGGAAAAGGCGATGACCTCGGTCGAATGGCCGGGCCGCCTGCAGCGACTGACCGAAGGCGAATTGGTTGCGCATGCGCCCGAACGGGCCGAGATCTGGGTCGATGGCGGCCACAATCCCGGCGCCGGCGAAGTCATCGCGGAAGCCATGGCCAATTTTGAGGAGCGCCGGCCACGGGCCTTGTTCCTGATCACAGGCATGATCAACACCAAGGATCCGATCGGCTATTTCAAGGCCTTTGCCGGCTTGGCTGAGAAAGTCTATTGCGTGCCGATCCGAGGCAGTGAAGCGATGGTCGATCCCGTTATTCTCGCCAATGCCGCTTATGATGCCGGCCTCATAGCCGAACCCATGTCCAGCGTCGTTGAGGCGCTGGATGCGATCAAGGATCTGGCCGTGCCGAATGTGCCTGCCCCGCGCATCCTGATCGGCGGTTCGCTTTATCTGGTTGGCGATGTCCTTGCGGACAACGGCACGCCGCCGCAGTGATTTTGGTCGGGCGGTCAGCCACCCGCCCTCGTGCTTCGAGACGGCCTGAGGCAGCATGAGGGCTGACCTTTGCGCCCAACCGCTCCGGGCTCATTTCTTCGTCGCCTCTGCGTTGCACGGCGACGAGCCTGCTCCATCCTCCCCCTGAGGTGCGAAGCCTCGGAGAACGAGGATGGCCCGCTCTCTCCGCACCAACAAAAAACCCCGCCGAAGCGGGGCTCTTGTTCCATACAATCGATACCGATCAGGCTGCGCTGGAGATCCAGCTCTGCAGGGCCGTCTTGGGAGCGGCGCCGACCTTGATGTCGGCAACTTCGCCGGCCTTGAACATGGCAAGCGTCGGGATCGAACGAACGCCGAACTGGGCGGCCAGTTCCGGGTTTTCGTCGATGTTGAGCTTGGCAACCTTGACCTTGCCTTCGAACTGCACGGCGAGTTCTTCCAGAGCCGGGGCGATCATCTTGCACGGACCGCACCATTCGGCCCAGAAATCAACGACGACAGGCTCTGCAGACTGCAGCACTTCGGTGGCGAAGTTGGAGGTATCGACTTTAACGGTAGCCATAGGCTGCTCCTTACCAGGATTTGCGGGTTGCTAGATATGTGATGGTGCGGTGCCCAGATTTCAATATCTGGTATTTCACTTTGTCTCGAGCTCCGCAAGCGCCAATGCAAGCGCCCCGTCCGACAGCGTGTAGATCGAGGCATTTTCAGTATAGACCAGCATGCAGTCGATGCGCTTTCCCGGATAGAGCGGCGAAAGGATCTCGCGATAGATGGCAAGCTGCGCTTTATGCGCGAAGGGGATGCTGCTTTCCTCGTCAGGCGGTACGCGATTCGTCTTGTAGTCGAGGATGACGACCCGATCGTCGAGGTCAGCCAGCCGGTCGATCCGTCCAGAGACGGCGTAGGACTGGCTGCCGAGTTTCAGCGTACCCATGATCGAGACTTCGGCTTGCGCATGCGTGCTGAAGGTGCCCTGCAGATCAGGATGCGATAGCAGCGCCATGACCGACTTCACCAGCGCCCCGCGCTCTGCCTGCGGCCAGAAGCGCGCGGCCCGCTCGGCATAGCGCCGGGCGGCGTCGGCCCGCTCTTCGGGCGCGATTTCAGGCAAGGTCTGCAGCATCCGGTGAATGAAGCGGCCTTTTTGCAGGGCGCGGTCGGATTTGGCCTCTTCGCCGAAAAGCGCCGAGGTCACCAACAGATCGTCGGCTTCCTCGTCGATGACGGTACCGACCCCGGAGGGGCTGAGCGGCCGCGGCAGGCTTCTTTGCGGCGGCAGCGGCCGGTTGAGGCTGTCGGGCAGGCTAGCGCGTCCCGAGCGCTTCTCATGCTCCTTAGCGGTCTCGAATTCGAGCTGGACCTGGGCGACCCGCCAGCTCAAGCCCTGCCAGTCGCCATCGGGTCCGGTGAAAGTCTTCTGCGTGCAGTGCAGTTCATGCCCGCGCAGCGCTGCGGAAATCATCGCATGCCAGGTATCGGCATTCTCACGGACTCCGCGGTAGCCGCAAATGATCAGCCGGTCGGCGGCACGGGTCATGCCGACATAGAGGAGCCGGCGATATTCCTCCTCTGCCAGCGACTGCAGCCGCGCCGTATCGGCCTGTGTCAGCGAATTGGCGAGCGCCGAGACCGGTACCCAGACTGGGAGCGGGATTTCGTCCCTGCCGGTTTCGATCAGCCGTAGCTTCGGCAGGTGCGTATGGGTGAAGGCCTTGCCGCCGCCATCGACGAGGAAGACGATCGGTGCCTCCAGCCCCTTCGAGGCATGCACCGTCATGATCCGCACCTCGTTACGGCCCTTGTCCTGCTCGCGCTTGACCGTCGGCGCTTCCAACTCCAGCGTCGAGATGAAGGATTGCAGGCCGGGCAGGCCGCTCGTCTCATGGTCGAGCGTGAAGGTCAGGAATTCGTCAAGGATATCGCTGACCTCCGTGCCGAGCCGTGCCAGAAACTTCCGTCTGCCGCAGAAGCTGCCAAGCACGCGCGCATAGAAATCGTGCACGGGCAGGCTCTTCGAGAGGGCAAGGAAAGTCTTCAGCCGTTCGACCACCTGGCTGAAGCGGTCGTGGCCGTCGGTTGCAAATCTCTGCAGATGGCTCCAGACGCTTTCCTCGTCATCGCGATAGGCGGCAACGGCAAAGACATCTTCCTCGCTCAGATCGAACAATGGGCTTTTCAGGAGCGCACACAGCGAGAGATCGTCCTCCGGCAGCAACAGGAAGCGGCCGAGCGCCAAAAGATCCTGAATGGCGATATGGCTGGTCAGCACCAGTCGGTCAGCGCCGGCGACGGGAATGTTGCCGCGCCGCTTCAGGGCGCGGGTCAGCGCATTGACGAAGCTGTCGCGCTTGCGCACCAGCACGAGAATGTCGCCAGCCTCGATGAAACGCGCCTTACCCTTCTCGATAATCGTTTCCCGGCCGATGAGATTGCCGATCGTGTGTGCCATTCGCCGCGCCAGGATGGCGGCGGGTGCGCTTTCCGGCGTCGAATCGAAGGGGGCCGTCCAGTCCTCTTCCTTGGCGGCCGGCTCCGGCGCGATCATCTCCCAGAGGTCAACGGCGCCGGGATGGCCGATGCGGCTGGAACGATGCACGACAGGCTCGTTGACGGCGCTAAGCCCCCGGGCATTCTCCGGACTCGTGAAGACATGATCGACGACGCCGAGCACATCCGCTGTCGAGCGAAAGGAGAGGGGCAGGCGGATCGATGAGAATTGCTGACCGCTCGCTGCCACGCGCCGCCGCGTGCGGTCGCTTTCCTCGGAAAAGCGTTCGGGACGTGCGCCCTGGAACGAATAGATCGATTGCTTCTCGTCACCCACGGCAAAGATGGTCCTGAGCGTCGGCCGGGCGCTGTCACCGGAGAAGAAATCCTCCGCCAGCGACTGGATGACGCTCCACTGAATCGGGCTGGTATCCTGTGCCTCATCGACGAGAACGTGGTCGATGCCCTGATCCAGCTTATAGTGGATCCAGGGACCGACATCCTTCTTGGTCAAGAGATCGGCCGTGCGGGTGATGAGGTCCTCGAAATCGAGCTGGCTGCGGCGCTTCTTCAGCTCCTCATAGTCGCGGTTCAGGCGATCGGCGAGAATAAGGGCAGCATGGGTGGCGCGATACATCCGCATCAGCTTCAACCGGTCGCGGCTTGCAACGACATGGGCGCGTGCTTCAGCGACCGCTTCGGCGAGGGCAGGCGCATCTGCGAGCATCGCCTTGACAAAGAACTGGCTGTCTGACTTTGGTTCGCCCTTGGCGGTCAGCATGGCCTTTTCCAGGATCTCGGCGCGGGCAAGCGGATCTGCCTCGCGCTTGGCAAGCCGCAGCGCATAAGCAACTTCCTGTGCCTTGGCGCCACCCTTCTCGTCGGCAAGCGTGAGATAAAGCTCCAGTGTTGCTCCAGGCAGACCGGGCAACGGCCAATATTGCTCGGCAATGCTCGCTTCCGTCTCTCCAGGCGTGAGACCGAGCCGGGCAAGCAACGCGGCCTCGATGCCACCTTTGCGCGCGGCTGTCTCGGTGAAACGACGGATCGCATTGCGATTGGCAACGATATCGCCGAGCAGGGTCTCGAGCCCGGATTCATCACCGAGATCGAGCACATAGTCAAAAGCTCGCGCCAGTTCCGCATCGCCATGCGGTGTCGTTGCCGTCAGCAACGCACGGCGTGCATCGTCGAGCAGAACTTCGGCGGCGCGATCGTCGAGAACGGAGAAATGCCCGGCGACGTTTGCTTCGAGCGGAAATTGATGCAGCAAGGCCTCGCAAAAGGCATGGATGGTCTGGATCTTCAGTCCGCCCGGCGTTTCCAGCGCCTTGGCAAAGAGCCGCCTCGCCTCGGCGAGCTTGAAGATGTCAGGCTCCTTGCCCTCGATATCGGCGATGCGTGTCTTCAGCTCCTCGTCCGGCATCGTTGCCCAGGCGGCCAGCCGATCGAAGACGCGGTTCGACATTTCGGACGCGGCCGCCTTGGTATAGGTGAGGCAGAGGATGGCCGAGGGGCGTGCGCCGGCCAGAAGCAGACGGATGACGCGCTGCGTCAGTACATGCGTCTTGCCGGAGCCGGCATTGGCCGAAACCCAGGCCGAGCGTTCGGGGTCGGAGGCTATGGATTGCTGAATCGTCGTCCAGCCGATCCAGACGCCGGGGTCGTCGCCTTCGGGCAGAGTCGCGAAGTCGTCGGCGGAAAAATCACTCATCGCCGCCACCTTCCTGCTCGGTCTCGGCCGTCGACCATTCCGAGACACGGGCGAGGTGATCGTAGTCGCCGCCATATTCGAACTGCTGTGCCGGGATCAGCCGCGAGGAGAAGCCCTTCTCGCCCGATTGCAGCAGCGAGACGAACTTCACCAGCTGGTCCATCGACTCCTGCGCGAGATCCATAGCCGACTTCGTTTCCGTCTTGCCGCCGCGGCTGGAATGCTCGTTGTTGACCTGATCGACCTTGAAGCGATCGCCGGGCCGCAGCCGCACATAAAGCAGGTTCTCGGGGATCAGTGCGTCGATATTGCGGAAGGCGCCTGCCTTCAGCGCATAGGCTTCCAGTGCCAGCTGCGGATCGAGCAGCGCGCGCGCCTGTGGCGGCGAGGGATTGTAGCCGGTCTTGTAGTCGATGAGATCGGCGCCCTTGTCGTTTTTGATGTCGATGCGGTCGGCAACGCCCGTCAACCGAATGCCGATGGGCTCGATCTCGACGCCGGCCGGCACTTCCGTCGCAGTTTTGCGAACCAACGGCCGTCGTTCTGCTTCCCAGTCAAGGAAGGCGCGCGCGACTTCGCGAAAGCGTGGCCGCCAAACGCTGTCGATGTGGACGGGCAGCTTTTCGGCATCGAAAAGCTCCGCGATGATGTGATCCATCGCCAGTGCCGCATCGGGCGTGCCGGCCAGATGCCCTTCGCGGACGAAGCGATCGATGATCTTGTGATAGAGCGTACCACGTTCGGCTGGGCCGGGATCGCGGTTGAACGGATCGACCGGATCGAGCCGCAGCACGCGCCGGGCATAGATGGAGTAGGGATCGCGCCGCAGCCGGCCCACTTCGCTGAAGGAATAGCTCTTCGGCTGCAGCTCTGCAGGCGGCTTTGGTGCCGGGCGCAGCGCCGGAGCTTGGTTTTCGCCCTCGTCGATCATTCCTGCCCAATGGCGATACTGGTCGCCGCGTGCCTTCATGGCCTCTTCCAGTTCCTTGCCGCCGAGTGCGATCAGCCGCTGCAGCCAGCGTGAGGCGACCGTCGGCGTCGAACCCTGGCGGAGAGCGCGGGAATAGATCAGGTCGCGCGTTCCGTTCGCCATTTCGAAATCGTGGGCAAGCTGGCCGATACGGCGCTCCGGCGGCTCTAGTCCGATCTCGGTCTTCATGCTGCGCGAAATGAAGGGATTGTTTGCCGTTTGCCCCGGCCAGGAACCCTCGTTCAACCCTCCAAGGATCAGCGTATCGACGCTCTGCAAGCGCGCTTCCAGTGTGCCGAAGATGAAGAGACGGGGATGGCTGAGCGCCCGCGGCTTCACCGCTTGGCCCACGCAGAGCGCAGCCACGATGTCGATCCACTGCACCCCATCTGCCTCGAACTGACCTTCGGTTTCGATGACATCCCGAAGGAGGCTGGCAAGCGTATCCCCGGCCTCACCGGACCAGAGGCCCGCCAGGCTGCCGCGCTCGTCAACGGCCGCGGCTTCAAGGGCACGGCCCGTACGCTCGGCCCAGTCCGAAAGTGTTAGGAGGCTCTCTGACGCGGGCAGGGACAGCGCCGATACCAGCGGTTCGCAGGCCGCCGTCACTCGCTGGGCAAGCGCCCGCGCATGCTCGATGGCCTCAGCCGGCAGCGCTTTGCGCCATTGCGGCGCATGGCGGTCATTGGTCTGCTCCGCCACGCGGTCGTCGAGCAGGGCTTCCAGCCTGCCGATGTCGATGTTGTCGACGCCGCCCCTGAGCGCCAAAATCTCCAGCGCATCGACGCCGGGCTGACGGATCTCCGCAGGCAGGCCGAACAAGGCGAGGGGATGTTTCAGCAGTGAGACAACGGCAACGGGATCGCCGGGGCGAAGGGATGCTTCCAGCAGCAATTGCAGCAACGTGCCCTGTGGCGTGGCGTTCAGCGGCGTGCCGGCCGAATCGTCGGCAGTGATGCCGAAACGGGCGAGCTCAGCCGTCACGCGCCGGGCGAGATTGCGATCAGGCGTGATCAAGGCCGCCTGGCTTTCACCGCCGTTGCGCCCCGGCTTGTCCAAAGCCAGCCGCAAGGCGATGGCGATCGCGGTGGCCTCCTCGCGCTCATTAGCCGCTTCGATCAGCGCCACATCGGCGAATGCATCCGGGATCGCATCAGGAGTGAGCGTCTTGCGCCAGCTTCCCCAACCACTTGTCGCCTTGGCCGGCGCCAGCGCCCGTGACAGGATCTGCGCCCGCATCTGCATGGTTTCAGACGCATCTGCTATGGGTTCGACATCGCGCCGGGTAACGCGCAACCGCTTCAGCAATAGCGAAAGACCATATTGCGGATGGCTGCGCGTGGTCGGATCGGCTCTTTCACCGATCGATGTTTCTGGCGCCACCAGCTGCCAATCCTCTTCTGGCATCGCAAGATCGAGGCCGGGCAGCACGATTACGCCCTGTGGCAGGGCTGCGACCGCTGCGATCAGCTCCGCCGTGGCCGGCACCGAGCCCGTCGAGCCTGCTATGATAACCGGCCCCGGGTGCCGCATCGTGGATATGCGCTGCGCTTCGGCACGCAGAATGGCATTGCGGTTGCGGGCAGGTGACGATTTGCCAAGCTCTTCGAGGCGCGCCGGCCAGAAGGCGCTGGCGATCGCCAGGAATTCTGCTGTCAGCTGCCACCAGAGCGCATGATCCTCCGCGCTGAGATTGGCAAGCTCGCTCCATTCGCGATCCTCCGTCTCCAGCGAATCGATGAGTTCGGCGAGATTGCGGGCGAGCCATATGGCATCCGCCGGGCTTGCCGGCGCTACCAGCGGCGAATCGGAATGAATATCACGCACGATCTGCGGCAGCTTGTTACGCCAGGCAAGGATCAGCCGTGCCAGCTCCAGCAGTCGTGCCGTATTGGCGAGCGGTTGCGCCAGATCGGCCGTTTCCGGCAGGGCTTCTTCGAAATAGCCGCTGTCGTCATCGGTTTCGCCAAGCGGGCGGACGACGGGCAGGATGGCGGAGCGGCCGCCGAGTAGATCGACGAATTCCGAGCGCAGCACGCGCGCTGCGCGTCGCGTCGGCAGAAAGATACTGACCTTGGCAAGCGACAGCGGATCGGCCGGATCATGGCGAAAATGCTCAGTCAGCCGCCCGTCGCAGAGCGCCGTCGCCAACGTTTTCAGGAAGGGTAGGCCCGCCGGAATCGTCAGAATGCGCTGCCGGTGTCCGCCTGCCATAAGCTCACGCAAACGCCCGGAAATTCCGGATCGTTTCCTCCGCCTCGCCGACTGCTTCCGGCGTGCCGACAGTCAGCCAATGACCGTCGAGCATCGTGCCATAGAGCCGGCCTCTGGCAATGGCCTTATCGTAATATGTGTTGATGTTGAAGGCGTCGTCTGGCGCGTCATCAAGAAAAGAAGGGTCGATGACCAGCGTGCCCGCATAGACCACACCGTTGCCGACAACGCCGCTATAGCGCGACAGCGCGCCATCGTCAGCCATGCTGAAATCATTCTTGCCGTTATGGCCCGTCGTCTTGTCCAGCGCCACGCAGAGCATGGCAAAGTCCATTCGCTCAATATCAAAGAATCCGGCTAAACGTTCGAGATTCGTCGGCTGGCTTTCTCTCTCCCCGATCCAGAAGAGATCGGAGTTCATGACAAAAACCGGCTCACGGCCGAGCAGCTTCAATCCCTTGGCCAATCCGCCGCCATTGTTCATCAGCGCATCCCGTTCGTCCGATATCAGGATGTCGAGTTTGTCGTAGCTACGCAGATGCGCTTCCATCTGGTCGGCATGGTGATGGACGTTGACGACGGCCTGCTCGACCCCGGCTTTCGCCAGCGCATCCAACGCATAGTCGATCATGGCCTTGCCGGCGATCTTCACCAGTGGCTTCGGAATGGCGTCGGTGATCGGCCGCATGCGGGTTCCGAGCCCCGCGGCCAATACCATGGCTTGCTTGATGGTCATCTCGTCTCGAACTTTCGATTCGCTATCCGTTTTCCTTAGCACAGGGGAGGAAAGCCGTCGCCGGTCTCTGGCTCTTATGCCCGGCCGATCCCAGCTTTCTCGCACCATTCGCGCAGAGGCGCGAGCGCTTCGTGCTCGAAGGCGATGGCGAGGTAGGCGAGCGTGCGCGGCATATGCTTCAGATATCCGGGCTTGCCGTCACGCTGCAAGAGCCGCACCCAGAGGCCGGCGAGCTTGCAATTGCGCTGTGCCGACATGATCGCCCAGCTCTTCAGGAATTTCGCCTCGTCGAAGCCGCCCTGGGCATGGCGAAGTACAAGATAGTCAGCCATCAATTGGTCATGCAGATCGCGCTCGATCGTCACGCGCGCATCTTGCACTAGCGAGGCGACGTCATAGGAGGTCGGCCCGATCATCGCATCCTGGAAATCGATGAGGCCTATACGCTGGATGCCCTTTTCCGCCGCCCGCCAGATGATGTTTGGCGAATGCATGTCGCGTAGCAGCAGGTTCTTTTCCACGTCCTCGAGCTGATCGATCAGCTTGTCCCAGATCGCCAGGTAGCTGGCTCGTTCCTCATCGCTTGCCGGCGTGCCGCGCTTCCAGGGCAGATGCCAATCGAGCAGCAGCCGCGCTTCCATCTTCATGGCGGTCCGGTCGAAATCCGGAATGTGATGGATGTGATCCGGCGTGACCGGAATGTCGCGGAGAATGGAAAGACCGTGCAGATGCGCAAGGCAGGCGACACTGGCGCGATAGCGCTCGGCAATAGGCTTTCCTCCGGCGTCGACCACGCCATCGGTGCCGAGATCTTCGATCAGAAGAATGCCCTGGTCGTAATCGGCGGCAAAGACTTCCGGGGCGGCAAAGCCGTTTTCGCTGAGGATATTGGCGATCGCAACGAAGGGATAGGCATCCCAAGCCAGATGCGCGACCTTCGGATAGGGCTTGCCGTCGAGCACCGGCGGCCCTTCCGGGAGGCGCGGCCAATCCATCAGGATCACGCGGCCGCTGCCATCCTTTGGATAGATGGACTCATAGGCACGCAGCGAGGCATCGCCCGTGAGGAAGCGCCTGTGGGCACGGCGATAGCCATGTGAATCGAGAAAGGCGCGTATAGCCAATACGCGCTCGATGCGTGCGATCTGCTTGGCCGGTGCCGTGATGACGGCGCGCCGTCCTTCGCCTTCATGCGTCAGCTTCAGCTCGATGCGCTCTTTCGGCAGTTCGCCCTCGGCCATCTCAGGCCATTCGACGAGGCAAATGCCGGTCTGCAGGGCTTCGTCGAATCCGAGTTCCATCAATTCGCTGGGATCGCCGAGGCGATAGAGATCGAAATGCGAGACGGGGATGCGCAGCTCGTAGGATTGGACGAGGGTAAAGGTCGGGCTTGGCACGTCGAGTTCGGCGTCGTCGGCCATGGCGCGTAGCAGCGCGCGTGCCAGCGAGGATTTCCCCGCGCCGAGATCGCCTGATAGTGCCAGACAGTCGCCGACCTTCAGGGCCAGCGCCAGATCCTCGCCGAGCTGCGCCGTGGCGGCATCATCTGCGAGGAAAAGGGAAATGCTGTTGTCGGAGGCTGTCATTCTGCTGCGACGGAGTGAGGCAGCTCGGCCGAAGGAATCCGGCAGGTGACCGTCGTTCCCTTACCCGGCTGGCTTTCGATCGAAACCTCGCCTTCATGCAGGCTGACGAAGCTTTCGACGATGGAAAGGCCAAGGCCGGCACCGCTGCGTTTGCCGCCCTTGCCACCGGAGGCGAAGCGGTTGAAAACCGTGTTGATCAAATCCTCGGGAATGCCTGGACCCTTGTCCGAGACAGAGAAGACGAAATCCGTGCCTTCGCGTCCGCATTTCAGCGAGATCGTCGATCCCTCGGGCGCGAAATTGGCGGCATTGGTCAGAAGCTTCAGCAGGATCTGCTTCAGCCGCTGCTGATCGGCAACGATAGAGCCCAGGTGAGCCGGCACGGTGATTTCAAGCATCACGCCGCTTTCCTGCAGCCGGTCGGCGATCTGCATCGACACTTCGTCGAGCAGGTCGTTGAGCATGATTTCGGAATAGTTCAGCCGCATGATGCCGGCATCGAGCGTTGCGAGATCAAGAATGTCGTTGACCAGCGTCAGCAGCACGGAAGACGAGGTGGAGATATGGTCGATATATTCGGCCTGGCGCTCATTCAGAGAACCGATGCCCGGCGTCTTCAGAAGGTCGGTGAAGCCGATGATGTTGGTCAGCGGCGAACGCAGCTCGTAGGAGACGTGCTGGACGAAATCGTTCTTTAGTTCGTCCGCCTTCAGCAGCGCTTCGTTCTTTTCGGTCAGGGCGCGCTCAGCGCGCACGCTGTCGGTCTTGTTGACGAAGGTCAGCATGGTCTGTGCGTTCGGCAGCGGAATGACTGCGTAGTCGAGCACCAGATTGGAGTAAAGTTCCAGTGTGCCCTGCGACGACGGCCGCTCGTCGTCGAAACTGGTGATCTGCTCGGCAAACCGTTTCCAGCCATCCGCCCTGTCATAGGAGGGCACGCAAGCTTCGGCCAGCGCCTGGATATGCGTGCCGGGCTTCGCCTGCGCCTCCGTGATGTTCCAGAGAATGCGGAAAGCCGGGTTCGACAGGCGGATGCGGCCATCTGGGCCGAAAACGGCGACGCCTTCGGAGAGATGATCGATGGTTTCGCCCTGGACCTTGACCAGCGTGTTGTAACGGGTTTCGAGATCGACCTGTTCGGTCAGGTTCTCGAACACCCAGGTCGCACCCCCTTGAGGATGTGCCGTAGCGAAAACCCGGAGAATCTGGCCGTTGGGCAGATGCCAGAGATCGGTCTGCGTATCGAGTGCGCGATAGACTGAAAGAACGCCGTCCTTCCATGTCTTCCAGTTCAGCTGCTCGGGCAGCTTTTTGGCGCTGCGTAGCCTGTCCAGAAGCTCGCTGTTGTCGGGTCGCTTTTCAAGGAATGCGATGTCGAGTTCCCAGAGCTGGACGAAAGCCTGATTGTAGAATTGCAGCCGCCGATCGCCGTCGAAGATCGCAACCGGCGTTGCCAGATGATCGAGCGTTTCGGCGTGGCTCTTCAGCGTGCGTGCGAGTTCCGCCCGAACGCCTTCCGCCTCGGAGACGTCGATGGCGATGCCGGCGGAACCGTTCGGAGCCTTCACATCGACGACGTCGAAGAAGGTGCGGTTGCCATGCACCACGGTCGAAATCTTGTCGTGGAACGGCGACTCCGGCGTGGCCGCGGCGCGAATGCGCTCGCGGGTCACGGTCGTCAGGAATTCCCGTCCCTCTCGCACGGCCTCATCGGTCGAAACCGCTTCCACGGCCTCGCCATAGGCCTGATTGACCCAGGTGAGCTTGCCTTCCGCATCGCGCTGCCAGACCGGCAGGTCGATGGCATCGAGCAGATTTTGGAAGGTGGAGATCGAGGTCATCAGCCGGTCGCGCTCGATCTTCAGCTCGGCGAGTTCGGCGCGCAGATTGTTGAGCGCGATGAAGCGGACGAAGGCGCGCCCGCCGGAAATACGGCCCTGTGCCTCCAGAATTTCGTCACGGTTGGTCTCGACCACCATGTCGAAGCTCTGGCCGCTGCTGCGCAGCGTGTCGATCGCCTTGTCAAGCTCGCCGGCCGACCATGATTTCAGCCAGCGGCCGAAGGCGAGGAATTCATTGTCTTGTGGCGCGCCGGTCTCGACCGGAAGCTGACCGAGCAGTTCGGGCCGCGCATTCGGACCGTCCCAGATGACGATGCGGCGGTTCTTGTCGGCAATCAGCGCCTGATATTGCGAAATACGCTGGTTGGCGTCTGAAAGGGCCGTACGGATCTCGCGGCTCTCGCTTTCCATGTTGCCGCGCTGCCGGACCATCCACATGGTCGAGAGGAGTGCGGCAGAGATCACGCCGATAATGACGGAGAAGACGGCCATTTCCGAAGAGGTGAAGAGGCGCATGTTCGCCTGCGCGGCATCATTGCTCTGAGCGAGAACGGGACCTGCCAGGCCGGTCATGAGACCGCCGAAAACGCTGAGCCGCAGTAAGCGGCTCAGGCGCGCCAGTCGACCTTTGCCCTGCTTCGTTTTTGTTGAAAGCCTATATGCACTACCCCGCCGCAACCGCGTCGCCACTCGGTGTAGCGCTGGTTGATGCAGGTTGTCTTCCCCTTCAAACATAAGAGGTCTGTCTCCGTCTTATAATGTGCCGCATCCTGACAAGACATCCCATTTTCATGGCTCCGGGCACGCCCGGTTCGTCACGAATCAAGTGTAAAAACAATACTGCCTAGGGGAATCTGGGGGAAGGGAGCTGGCTAAAAAATAAGCCCCGGCATTTGTCAATGCCAGGGCCACAAGATATTGTGGATACTGTTTTAATAATCAGTATCTGTAGTGGTCAGACTTGAATGGGCCCTTCGGCGTCACGCCGATATAGGAAGCCTGCTCTTCGGAAAGCTCGGTCAGTTTGACGCCGAGCTTGGCAAGATGCAGGCGAGCGACCTTTTCATCGAGGTGCTTCGGCAGCACGTAGACTTCGTTCTTGTACTGGCCGGGCTTGGTGAAGAGCTCGATCTGCGCCAGCGTCTGGTTGGTGAAGGAGGCCGACATGACGAAGGAGGGGTGGCCGGTGGCGTTGCCGAGGTTCAAGAGGCGGCCTTCCGACAGCAGGATGATGCGGTTGCCCTTGGCGAACTCGACCATGTCGACTTGCGGTTTGATGTTCGTCCACTTCAGGTTACGCAGGGCGGCAACCTGGATCTCGTTGTCGAAGTGGCCGATATTGCCGACGATCGCCATGTCCTTCATCGCGCGCATATGGTCGATACGGATGACGTCCTTGTTGCCAGTCGTGGTGATGAAGATGTCGGCCGAGGAAACGACGTCCTCGAGCTGAACGACTTCATAACCGTCCATGGCGGCCTGCAGGGCGCAGATCGGGTCGACTTCCGTGACCTTGACGCGGGCGCCGGCGCCGGAGAGCGAAGCGGCGGAACCCTTGCCGACGTCGCCGTAACCGCAGACGACGGCGACCTTGCCGGCCATCATGACGTCGGTGGCGCGGCGGATGCCGTCAACCAGCGATTCCTTGCAGCCGTACTTGTTGTCGAACTTCGACTTGGTGACGCTGTCGTTGACGTTGATGGCCGGGAAGGGCAACAGGCCCTTCTGGCTGAGCTGGTAGAGGCGGTTGACGCCGGTAGTGGTTTCCTCGGTCACGCCCTTGATGGCGTCACGCTGCTTGGTGAACCAGCCGGGCGTTGCCTGCAGGCGCTTCTTGATCTGTGCGAAGAGGATTTCCTCCTCTTCCGAATGCGGGTTGGAGAGCACGTCCTCGCCGGCTTCGGCGCGGGCGCCGAGCAGGATGTACATCGTGGCGTCGCCGCCGTCGTCGAGGATCATGTTGGAAAGGCCGCCATCGGCCCACTGGAAGATCTTGTCCGTGTAGGTCCAGTAGTCTTCGAGGCTCTCGCCCTTGACGGCGAACACCGGGACGCCGGAAGCGGCGATGGCCGCAGCGGCATGGTCCTGCGTGGAGAAGATGTTGCACGATGCCCAGCGTACCTGAGCGCCGAGTGCGACCAGCGTCTCAATGAGCACGGCCGTCTGGATCGTCATGTGCAGCGAGCCGGTAATGCGTGCGCCCTTGAGCGGCTGCGCTTCGCCGAATTCGGCGCGGCAAGCCATCAGGCCCGGCATCTCGGTTTCGGCGATTGCGATTTCCTTGCGACCGTAGTCGGCAAGGCCGATATCCGCGACGATGTAGTCCTTTTCAGTGCTCATGAAGGTCTCCAGCCTGAACGATGCAATCGCGCCGCGGGCAGACGCCTCGGCCGAATGCAACAAGAATTGCACGCTGACAGCGTGTGGATGATGCCGTGTAGCAGGCTTCAGGGTGGAAATCAATAATGATATAAAGAAGTCTTTATGTCTTTATATCCACAGGGAGGAGGCGGAAAAGCCTAGATTTCCTCGCCGAACTTGTTGGCGACGAGCTGGTCGAGCGCCTCGAGCGCTTCGGCGGCCTGATTGCCGCTTGCCGTGACAAGCACGCTGCAGCCCGGGCTGGCGGCGAGCATCATTAGGCCCATGATCGAGGTGCCGCCGACGGTGGTGCCATCCTTCGAAACGGTGATGGCGGCGTCGTAAGCTTCGACGGTCTGCACGAATTTCGCCGACGCGCGGGCATGCAGACCCCGCTTGTTGATGATCAGGAGTTCCCGGGAAAGCTCGGTCATGGGGGCGGTGTTTGCCTCGTTATTTGCCACTGAGCACACGGCTGGCCACGTTGATATATTTGCGCCCGGCCTCTGAAGCTTCCACCAGGGCCCTTTCCATGTTGTTGTCGCCGCGCACGCCTGCGAGCTTGATCAGCATCGGCAGATTGACACCGGCGATGACCTCGGTGTGGCCGCTGTTCATGACGGAGATTGCGAGATTGGAAGGAGTGCCGCCGAACATATCGGTGAGGATGATGACGCCATGCCCGTCGTCGGCACCGGCAACGGCCTGCAGAATATCCTGCCGCCGCTTGTCCATGTCGTCTTCGGGACCAATGCATACCGTTTCTATGAACTTCTGCGGACCAACGACATGCTCGACAGCATGCCGAAACTCTTCAGCCAGCTTGCCATGAGTGACAAGCACAAGTCCAATCATGATATTACTGCTCCCATCGCATACGCAAACAGGTGGCCCATATCGCAATGCAGCAATGTCGTCCACCAGTGGGGGGACATCTTGGCGATGAAAAGACGAAGTGCAAGCTTAAAATACAGGATTTACGCGCCTATGCGGGCCTAAATGGCCGATTTATCAAAACTCGCGCCGATTTTTGCCATTATTATGGCAAGCGGATTCGCAGAGGTTGCAGCCAATCGGATCAACGGCAACCGAGCAGATGCGGTAATATCGATCTGCTCATCCTCGGGTGGTAGTCTTTCCGCAGTTTCCGGGTCGACAGGGCGAACGGCAAAATGCATTTCGGCCTCGGAAATATAAGGCATGCGAACGATGCCGGTGTAGCGGATTTCCATAAGTCCTGCGATCGAGGGCGGGCATTTCGCAATAATGGAGCCGTTCTGTTCGGCAATCAGCACCCGGTCGTCTGCGACCAAGCTTGCCGTCAATCCCAACGGCTTGGCAGCCGCAAGGCAGGAGAAGGCGAGGGCGGATTTGCCGCTGCCCGAAGGGCCAAGGAACAGCAGACCTGTCCTGCCGATGACGATCGCCGTTGCGTGGATGTTGGTCGCCTCAATGGTCATGCGGCCGCTCACGCCGTCGTCTGGGCCGGCAGCGATAGGATGAAGCGGGCGCCAAGCAACGTCGAGCCGTCGCTGTCGACTATATTCTCGGCGCGCAGCGAGCCGCCATGCGCTTCGGCGATCTGCCGGCTGATCGACAGGCCGAGGCCTGAATTCTGTCCGAAACCTTCGGATTCGGGCCGGTCGGTATAGAAACGTTCGAAGATGCGGTCGATATTTTCGGCCTGAATGCCGGGACCGTTATCCTCGATATAGATGACACAGCGCGTCCGCGTCCGCGTCAGCCGCACGGTAATCTTGCCGGTTTCCGCGGGGACGAAGGATCGTGCGTTTTCGATGAGGTTGGTCACGATCTGGCCAATGCGCAGATCGTGGCCGTCGACGGAGAATTTCGTCTTGTTGCCCGGCTTGCGGTCGACGATATAGTCGATTTCGACGGCCTTTTTGCTGTGGCCGACCTGTCTGGAAATATCGATCATGTCGCGAAGCAATATTTCCAGATCGAGCGACTTGGCATCCGAACGTGCAAGCTCTGCATCGAGGCGCGATGCATCGGAGATGTCGCTGATCAGGCGGTCGAGGCGGCGAACGTCATGCTGGATCACATCCATCAGCCGCTTCTTCGAATCGTCGCTCTTGGCGAGCGGCAGCGTTTCGACGGCGCTGCGCAGCGACGTCAGCGGGTTCTTGAGCTCGTGGCTGACATCGGCCGCGAAGCTTTCGATCGCATCGATGCGGTCATAGAGCGCCGACGTCATGTCGCGCAGCGCAATCGACAGGTTGCCGATTTCGTCCTGGCGAGCGGAAAAGTCCGGAATCTCCTCGCGCTCCTTCGCCCCGCCGCGGCGCACGCGGATGGCCGCAGCCGAGAGCCGGCGTAGCGGATTGGCGATGGTGGAGGACAAAAGCAGTGACAGCACCACGTTGACCAGCGTCGCGACGCCGAAGACGCGCATGATCGCGAGACGTTCGGCATGAACGATCTTGTCGATATCACCGGCCTGGGTCGAGAGCAGCAACACGCCGAGCACGGCGCGGAAGCGCTGGATCGGCACGGCCACCGAGACGATCAGTTCGCCCTTCTCCGTGGTGCGGACAACAGCGCCGCGCACGCCGGTCAGCGCGTTCATGACCTCAGGATATATGGAGCCGTCGCCGCCGGGCGCTTCCTTATAGACAGGCAGGTTGCCCGGCTGCAGCATCTTGTTGAGCAGGCCGCTGAACCAGTCGGACCAGCTCTGCTTCTCGTCATCGACGGGCGGCAGATCGTAGCGCAGCACCTGGCCGCGCGAATAGAGATGGCGGCTGTCGAGCAGCAGGTTCGCGTCGGCATCGAAGATGCGCGCGCGTGTGCGCGTCGGCGAGATCAGCCGCGTCAGCACCGGCGCTACTTTTTCCGGATCGATCGGGAATTCCAGATCCTCATCGTTCGGGACGGGCGTGATGCTTTGGCCGGCCTGCAGCTCCAGCAGCTTCTGCGGATCGATGGTGATGGAGTTGGTGTCGACTGAAGCCGAAGCCGAGACGGCACCGGCGATGATCTCACCCTGCGTCAGGAGGCTCTCGACGCGGGCATCGATCAGGCCTTCGCGAAACTGGTTGAGGTAGAGAATACCGCCGACCAGAACGACGAGGGCGGCCAGATTGAAGAATAGGATGCGGCGCGTCAGGCTCGAAAAGACGGCATTGCCGAAGATGCGGCGGATCAGGACGAAGGGATGAGTCCAGCGCCGGCGCGCGATTCGAGCGCCGCTCGGGCTTTCCGAGTCGTCTATGTCCCTGTCCTGCACCAGCTGTGCCAAGCCTACGGCCCTTTCGAAGAACGGGGTCGGCGACCCCGTCCGCATGCTCTTAATCCATTGCCCGCCGTATGGTCTAGTTAACTATCCGTATGGTCCAGCTAACTATTATGCTGCTTCGCGGAAGCGATAGCCCACGCCATACAGCGTCTCGATCATATCAAATTCGAGGTCGACCATCTTGAATTTCTTGCGCAGCCGCTTGATGTGGCTGTCGATCGTGCGGTCGTCGACATAGACCTGCTCGTCATAAGCCGCATCCATCAGGGCGTCGCGGCTCTTGACCACGCCGGGGCGCTGGGCAAGCGAATGCAGGATGAGGAACTCGGTGACGGTGAGCGTCACCGGCTCGCCCTTCCAGGTGCAGGTATGGCGTTCCTGGTCCATGACAAGCTGTCCGCGTTCCAGCGAACGGGCCTGCTGCGCAGCACCCGGCTTGGCAGCGGCTGCGCCGCCGGCAGCGTTTGCGGCTTCGCGGGCGGAGGCGCGGCGGAGAACGGCCTTGACGCGTTCGACCAGCAGGCGCTGCGAGAACGGCTTGGTGATGAAGTCGTCGGCGCCCATCTTCAGGCCGAAGAGTTCGTCGATCTCTTCGTCCTTCGAGGTGAGGAAGATCACGGGCAGGTCGGATTTCTGGCGCAGGCGGCGCAGGAGCTCCATGCCGTCCATGCGGGGCATTTTGATATCGAAGATCGCCAGTTGCGGCGGCCGGGCAAGCAGGCCGTCCAGCGCCGAAGCTCCGTCCGTGTAGGTTTCTACCTTATATCCCTCTGCTTCCAAGGCAATCGATACGGAAGTCAGGATATTGCGGTCGTCGTCAACGAGCGCGATTGTCAACATGGTGTTCGTCTCCGTCATCAGTGCGCGTCTCCCGGATTTGGAATCCAGCCCAGGCGGTCTGCCAGCTCGGTCGGCGGTAACCTGGCGCGCTTATGGGGATAAAGGTGGAACAAATTGTGGCAAAGATAAAGGGGAGGATTGTTGTGAGGAAAAACCCTTGCGCAGGGGTTGTGTGGCATGACGTCCCGCCACCATCTATTCAAACGATTTAAAATCGAGGAAATTTATTTAAATCGATTAAATAACTGATATCATTAAATATTTTTCTCTTCCTGCTCTTGTGCTTTTAAAAAGAGCCCTCTACGCTTTAGTTAGTTCTAACGGCCAAGCCCCTTTGTAGAGGAAAAAGTGATGGAGCAATTCGGCGTCCGCAATCCCGCGACTGAACTGGGATCGATCGGCCTGGGAGCCGCCGCCAGTGTGCGTTACAACCTCATGGAGGCTCATCTTTACGAAGAGGCGATTCGCCGTCGCGAAGCCGATCTGACCGCCGATGGCGCGCTCAGGGCCTTAACCGGCCAGCACACCGGTCGTTCTCCGAAGGACAAGTTCGTGGTGCGCAATGCCACAACGGAAGACCAGATCTGGTGGGATAACAACAAGCCGATGTCGCCGGAGCATTTCGAGCTCCTGCATGAGGATATGCTGGCCCATGCCCGCGGCAAAGACCTCTTCGTGCAGGATCTGATCGGCGGCGCCGATGTCGACTATGCTTTGCCAACGCGCGTCATTACCGAATTCGCCTGGCACTCGCTGTTCATCCGTAACCTGCTGATCCGCCCGGATCGCGCGGCGCTGGAAAGCTTCGTGCCGCAGCTGACGATCATAGACCTGCCGAGCTTCCGCGCCGATCCGGAGCGCCATGGCTGCCGCACGGAAACGGTGATCGCCTGTGATCTCGTCAATGGCATCGTCCTTATCGGCGGCACCTCCTATGCCGGCGAAATGAAGAAATCGGTCTTTACCGTCCTGAATTACCTGCTGCCGGAACGCGGCGTCATGCCGATGCATTGCTCGGCCAATGTCGGTCCCGAAGGCGATGCCGCGATCTTCTTCGGCCTGTCGGGCACGGGCAAGACGACGCTGTCGGCCGATCCGACCCGTACGCTCATCGGCGACGACGAACATGGCTGGGGTGAAAACGGCATCTTCAACTTCGAAGGTGGCTGCTACGCCAAGACCATCCGTCTTTCGGCCGAGGCCGAGCCGGAAATCTACGCCACAACGCGCCGCTTCGGCACCGTCCTGGAAAATGTCGTGCTCGACGAGCATGGTAGGCCGGATCTTGATGACGGTTCGCTGACGGAAAACACCCGCAGCGCCTATCCGCTGCATTTCATCCCGAATGCATCGGAATCCGGCATCACCGGTCATCCCGAGACGATCATCATGCTGACGGCCGACGCTTTCGGCGTCATGCCGCCGATCGCCAAGCTGACGCCGGATCAGGCGATGTACCACTTCCTGTCCGGCTACACCGCCAAGGTCGCCGGCACGGAAAAGGGCGTCGTCGAGCCGGAAGCCACCTTCTCGACCTGCTTCGGCGCTCCTTTCATGCCGCGCCATCCGGCTGAATATGGCAATCTCCTCAAAGAGCTGATCGCCCGCCACGGCGCCCGTTGCTGGCTGGTCAACACCGGCTGGACCGGTGGCGCCTATGGCAAGGGAAGCCGTATGCCGATCAAGGCGACGCGCGCTCTGCTCGCGGCGGCTTTGAAGGGCGACCTCGATAATGTCGAATTCCGCACGGACGCGAATTTCGGCTTCGCGGTTCCGGTCGCGGTCGACGGTGTCGATACTGCGATCCTCGATCCTCGCTCCACCTGGGCCGATGGCGAAGCCTACGATGCCCAGGCCAAGAAGCTAGTACAGATGTTCGTCACGAACTTCGCCAAGTTCGAAGATCATGTGGACGGCAACGTCCGTGATGCCGCTCCGGGGATGCCGGTCGCTGCAGAATAATCATCCAGAGCGGAATGACTCACGTGAAACCCGGCGACCGATTCGCCGGGTTTCGTTTTATCCGGTAGTGGTTTTCAACCGCGCATCAATGTGGGATAGACAGGCGCGGAGAAAATCATGGCCAGCGAAGCGCTTTACATTAACGACCGGATCACGATTGCCGGCTGGGAGCTGACGGAACAATTCGTTCTGGCGGGCGGTCCCGGCGGCCAGAACGTCAACAAGGTCGCAACCGCAGTTCAGCTTTTCTTCAACGTTCAGAATTCCCCATCGCTGACGGATCGCGTCAAGGCGAATGCGGTTAGACTTGCCGGTCGTCGCGTCTCCAAGGAAGGTGTTCTGATGATCGAGGCCAGCCGCTTCCGCAGCCAGGATCGCAATCGCGAGGATGCGCGCGAGCGGCTGAAGGAACTGATCCTCGAAGCGGCCGCTCCGCCCCCGCCGCCGCGCCGAAAGACCAAGCCGACGAAGGGATCAATCGAGCGCCGGCTGAAGGAAAAATCCGGACGCTCCGAGGTCAAGAAGATGCGCGGCAAGGTCGGCGGCGACTAGGGTTGGCTTTCGGGCTGCAGTTTTGAGTTGGCTGAGTAAAATGAGGCTTGTCAGGCGAGTCCGGCGTTGCTGTAGTTCTGTGCCTGGACTCTCATCCTAGCCTTCTCTCGGCATGCGGGAGAAGGGACGGCAGCGTGAAACAATAAGTCTCCCTTTGAGGCGGCTAAGTTGAGGCAGATTAGACCCCCTCGCCCTGCCGGCGGGGAGAGGGTTGGGGTGAGGGGCCATGCATGAAGGCGCGGCAATGGCGCACTGACCTGACCAGTGTTGCGCAAAGGAAGTATGGATGCTGCTCCCCAACGGAATTCGCCATCTGCCCGGATATCTCGGCCGTCCCGCCCAGGAAGCGCTCGTCGAGACGATTCGCGGTATCGTGGCCGAGGCGCCGCTGTACACACCGGTCATGCCGGGTACCGGCAAGGAAATGTCGGTGCGCATGACCAACTGCGGTTCGCTCGGCTGGGTGACGGACAAGCAGCGCGGCTATCGCTATCAGCCGACGCATCCGGTCATCGGTCGCCCCTGGCCGGCCATGCCATCGCAATTGCTGGATTTCTGGCACGATATAGCAGGCTATGAAAAGCCGCCGGAAGCCTGTCTCGTCAATTTCTATGGCGACAATGCCCGCATGGGCCTGCATCAGGATCGTGACGAACAGGATCTCAAGGCGCCCGTACTATCGATCTCGCTCGGGAACACCTGCCTCTTTCGCGCCGGTGGCCTCAACCGCAATGATCGCACGCTATCCTTCAAGCTGGCGAGCGGCGATATCGTCGTTCTCGGCGGCGAGGGAAGATTGTGCTTTCACGGTGTCGACCGCATCTATCCTGCAACCTCGACATTGCTGAAGAATGGTGGGCGGATCAACCTGACTTTAAGGCGTGTTCAGCCCTGAGCCTCAGAGTTTCCTCAACGCCACCTGCTCGATCAGATGATTCTTCCCCTTCTGCAGGATGAGGTCGGCGCGCGGCCGCGTCGGCAGGATGTTCTGGCGCAAATTCTTCAGGTTGATATTCTTCCAAAGCCCCTCGGCAATCGCCAAGGCCTCGTCCTCGCTGATCGAAGCATAGCGATGGAAGAAGGAGTTGGGGTCGCGGAAGGCCGTCTCGCGCAGCCGCATGAAGCGGGCGACGTACCAATTGTGGATGAGCTCCTCGTCGGCATCGATATAGATGGAGAAGTCGAAGAAATCCGAGACCATCGGCACGATCTTGCCGTCAGCAGGCAGATGCCGCGATTGCAGCACGTTGATGCCTTCGAAGATCAGGATATCCGGGCGATCGACCGTCTTGAATTCGTTCGGCAGCACGTCATAGACGAGGTGCGAATAGGAGGGCGCCTGCACATTCGGCTGGCCGGCCTTGATCGCCGAGAGGAAACGCAGCAGTGCCGCCGTATCGTAGCTTTCCGGAAAACCCTTGCGCTGCATCAGGTTGCGGCGCTGCAGCTCGGCGTTCGGATAGAGAAAGCCGTCCGTGGTGACGAGATCGACCTTCGGGCTCGATGGCCAGCGGCCCAGCAGCTCCTTCAGGATACGGGCCGTGGTGGATTTGCCGACAGCGACCGATCCGGCGATGCCGATGACGAAGGGCGTCTTGGCGATATCGGAAAGACTGAGGAAGCGATTGCGCTGCTCGAAAAGGATCTGCGAGGATTCCACATGCGAGGACAAAAGCCGTGACAGTGAAAGATAGATGCGCCGGACTTCGTCGAGATCGATCGGGTCGCCCATGGAGCGCAGCCGCGTCACTTCGTCGGCGGTCAGCGTCAGCGGTGTGTCGGCCCTGAATTTCGCCCATTCTTCCGAGGAGAAGAAATAGTAGGGCGAATAGGCTTTCGCCTGGAAAATATCGAGCGTCTCGTGTGTTGGCTCGGTCTTGGTCGCTATCGTCATCGGTTTTACCGGCTTGCCTTCTCTTGAAGGCCGGATTGACTGGTGCGCCTCTCGAGCTCACCCATGACATTCTCTAACGGAATGCCGGCAATCTTCAATACGACTAAAAGATGATACAGCAGATCGGCCGCCTCATAGGTGAGGTTGTCGCGATCATTGACGACCGCCGCCATCACCGCCTCGATCGCCTCTTCGCCGAGCTTCTTCGCCGCTTTCGGCTGGCCGGCAGCAAAAAGCTTTGCCGTCCAGGATTCGTTCGGCGAGGCCTTGGAGCGTTCCTCGACGATCCGTTCGAGGTCGGAAAGGGTAAATCCGCTCATCGCTCGCTGTCTCCTAATCCAGCCGCATCGGAATGCCGCGCTCGGCCATGTAGCGCTTTGCCTCGCCCACCGAATAGGTGCCGAAGTGGAAGATCGACGCCGCAAGTACGGCCGTCGCATGACCTTCCTTGACGCCTGCGACGAGGTCGTCGAGATCGCCGACGCCGCCGGATGCAATGACGGGCACGCGCACCGCATCGGCGATCGCCCGCGTCAGCTCCAGATCGTAGCCGACTTTGGTGCCGTCCCGATCCATGGAGGTGACGAGCAACTCGCCGGCGCCGCGCTCCACCATCCTGCGGGCAAAATCGACGGCATCGATGCCCGTCGCATTGCGGCCGCCATGGGTATAGATCTCCCAAGCGCTCAGATTGTCGCCTCCGAGCGTCTCGGTGCGTCGCCGCTTGGCATCGATGGAAACGACGATGCACTGGTTGCCGAATTTGTCGGCCGCCTCGGCCACGAAATCGGGATTGTTGACTGCCGCCGAATTGATCGAAACCTTGTCGGCGCCGCAAAGCAGCAGCTTGCGGATATCGGCAATAGTGCGCACGCCGCCGCCGACCGTGACCGGCATGAAGCATTGTTCTGCCGTGCGGGCCACCACGTCGAAAATCGTGTCGCGATTGTCGGAAGAAGCAGTGATATCTAGGAAGCAGAGTTCGTCGGCGCCGGCAGCATCATAGGCCTTGGCGGCTTCGACGGGATCACCGGCATCGACGAGATTGACGAAGTTGACACCCTTGACGACGCGGCCGTCCTTGACGTCGAGGCAGGGGATGACGCGGGCTTTCAGGGTCATTGCGCTGCCTCCTTGGCCTGTTTGATCAGCGCCAGTGCTTCCTTCGGATCGATCCGGCCATCATAAAGCGCGCGGCCGGAAATCGCACCTTCCAGTTTGCGGGCATCCGGCTGAATCATGCGGTGGATATCGTCCAGCGAGGCAAGCCCGCCGGAGGCGATGACGGGGATGGAAACGGCATTGGCCAGTTCGAGCGTCGAGTCCCAGTTGATGCCAGTCAGAATGCCGTCGCGGTCGATATCGGTGTAGATAATGGCGGCAACGCCAACGCCCTCGAATTTCTTGGCGAGTTCGATGACGCCGAGTTCGGAAGCCTCCGCCCAGCCCTCGACTGCCACTTTGCCGCCTTTGGCATCGATGCCGACGGCGATGTGACCCGGATAGCGCCTACAGGCTTCGACGACCAGCGCCGGGTCACGCACGGCAACCGTGCCGAGGATGACGCGGGCAAGCCCGCGCGACAGCCAGTTTTCGATATGATCGAGCGTGCGGATGCCGCCGCCGAGCTGCACCGGATTTTTCGTCGCCTTGAGGATGGCGTCGACCGCAGCGCCGTTCACGGTTTCGCCGGCGAAGGCACCATTGAGATCGACGACATGCAGCCATTCGAAGCCCTGGTCTTCAAAGGCTTTCGCCTGAGCGCCGGGATCGGGATTGTAGACGGTCGCCTGCTCCATGTCTCCGAGCTTGAGGCGCACGCATTGGCCGTCTTTTAGGTCGATAGCGGGAAAAAGAATCATGATGTCTGTCCTTGGAGCGCTAGGCGTTACGGCTTCCAGCGCAGGAAATTGGCGATCAGGGCAAGGCCGAGTTTCTGGCTCTTTTCCGGATGGAATTGCGCGCCGGCGATGTTATCCCGGCCGACGAAAGCGGTCATCGGTCCGCCGTAGTTCGTCGTCGCGATGACATCATCGCCATTGTCGGCGGACAGATGGTAGGAATGGACGAAATAGGCGTGCAGGCCGCCAGGCCCGGTCTCGATTCCGTCGAAGAGCGCATGCGGGTGGCGTATATCCAGCGTGTTCCAGCCGATCTGCGGGATTTTCAGGTTGGGATCGCTTGGCGTCATTTCCTTGACGTCGCCCTTGATCCAGCCGAAGCCCTCCGTGATCGTCTTTTCCAGCCCACGCGACGACATCAGCTGCATGCCGACGCAGATGCCGAGGAAGGGACGGGCCTTGTGTTCCACGACGTCGACGACGGCTTCCGCCATGCCGGGCACGGCATCGAGGCCACGCCGACAATCGGCATAGGCGCCGACACCGGGAAGCACGATGCGGTCGGCGGTAGCGACGCGCTCGGCGTCATCGGTCAGGTCGATCTCGGCGTCGATACCCGTTTCACGGGCAGCCCGCTCGAAAGCCTTGGTGGCCGAGCGCAGATTGCCGGAACCATAGTCTATAATCGCGACGCGCATCGTCAACGTCCTCCGTCGTAGCCGGGAAGGCCGAAGCTCGGGCCTGGGCGGCGGGTATTCGTGTTGGTGGCCGGGATATCCCAATTCTTCGAATGGATATTCGGATTTGGCGCCTGTTCCAGCTGTGAAAAGTAGATTTCCTCTGCAGTCGTCAGATCGTGTGCCGAGACGAGGTTTTCAACCTTCCAGCCGCGGCCGACGAGGTGATCGGTGACTGCATGCCGGCCCTCAAGAGCCGCAAGGACGTGAATACCTAGCAGAAGCGCAGTTCCGGCAGCGAAAAAGCCCGGCTGACGCATCAGTTCCAACGCAATGCCCTGCAGCAGAACGGCGGCGACCGCATGCAGCCACAGCCGATGAAAGAGCATCCAAAGCGTCGGAAACAGAAACGCCGTCCACGAAAAGCCGTCGCGGATGAATCGCGTGTCATCGTGATACCGATCCGCTACTTCGGACCGGTTCGATGCTCCGGGCGGAGACAAAATTAGATAGCTTGCCATTTCCTCAATTCCCCAAAATGGGGTCAGGCGAGCGTGCCTTTCGTCGAGGGCACCCGGCCTGCCTGCCGCGGATCGATCTCGGTTGCGGTGCGCAATGCGCGCGCAACGGCCTTGAAGCATGTCTCGGCTATATGGTGATTGTTGGCGCCATAATGATTGAGAATATGCAAGGTGATGCCGGCATTCTGCGCTAAGGCCTGGAAGAATTCGCGCACCAGCTCGGTATCGAAGGTGCCGATCTTCGGCGCGCTGAACGACACGTTCCAGACGAGGAAGGGTCGACCGGACAGATCGACGGCCGCTTTCGTCATCGTCTCGTCCATGGCGAGGTCGATCGAGGCATAACGCGTGATGCCGCGCCGGTCGCCCAGCGCCTTGGCAATCGCCTGCCCGATGGCGATGCCGGTATCCTCGACGGCATGGTGATCGTCGACATGCAGGTCGCCCTTGGTGTCGATTTCCATGTCGATCAGCGAATGGCGCGACAGCTGTTCCAGCATGTGGTCGAAGAAGCCCACCCCGGTCGAAATCGTCGATTTGCCGCTGCCGTCGATGTTGACGGAAACGGAGACCGAGGTCTCGTTGGTCTTGCGGGAAACGCTTGCCGTGCGGCTCGCTGCGGTCTCTGCCATGGGCTGCTCCATCGGAATACGGGGGTTCCTTATCAGGGGTATCGGCAAATATCCAGAAGTTACGCGCGGGCCTTACGCGTTTAGCCGGCTTGCCGCCATTATTCGGACGCGGTTGCCATTTGCAATCGCAGAAACCCCTCTTACATAGGTGCTGACGGGGCCGATACGCGGCCCGGCAGAAAGCCCGCCGCAACGGGGGCAAACAGGTGTTAAATGACGACAATCGTGACTATTCGCAAGGGCGGCAAGGTGGTGATGGCTGGTGATGGCCAGGTGAGCCTTGGCCAGACCGTGATGAAAGGCAATGCGCGCAAGGTTCGCCGCATCGGCAAGGGCGATGTCATCGCCGGTTTCGCCGGCGCGACCGCCGATGCCTTCACCCTCCTCGAACGCCTCGAAAAGAAGCTCGAACAATATCCCGGCCAGCTGATGCGCGCCGCCGTCGAGCTTGCCAAGGACTGGCGCACCGACAAATATCTGCGCAACCTTGAAGCCATGATGCTGGTTGCCGACAAACAAGTAACGCTCGCCATCACCGGCAACGGCGATGTGCTTGAGCCCGAACATGGCGCCATGGCGATCGGCTCCGGCGGCAATTTCGCGCTCGCCGCGGCACGGGCGCTAATGGACAGCGATAAGTCAGCTGAAGACGTCGCCCGCCGCGCCCTCGATATTGCCGCCGACATCTGCGTCTACACGAACCATAATGTGGTCGTCGAAACGCTCGATGCCGAAGCCTAAGACGTTCCTCTCTTGATAGTTTCCAGCCCTGACAGGGAACATACGAAATGACCACTTTTTCCCCCCGCGAGATCGTTTCCGAGCTCGATCGCTATATTGTCGGCCAGCATGAGGCCAAGCGCGCCGTGGCGATTGCACTGCGCAACCGCTGGCGCCGCCAGCAGCTCGAGCCTGAGCTGCGCGACGAAGTCATGCCCAAGAACATCCTGATGATCGGCCCGACTGGTGTCGGTAAGACGGAAATTTCCCGCCGCCTTGCCAAGCTTGCCGGCGCACCCTTCATCAAGGTCGAAGCCACGAAGTTCACCGAGGTCGGCTATGTTGGCCGCGATGTCGAGCAGATCATCCGCGATCTCGTCGAAGTCGGCATCGGCCTGGTGCGCGAAAAGAAGCGCGCCGAGGTGCAGGCCAAGGCGCATATGAGCGCCGAAGAGCGCGTGCTCGATGCGCTGGTTGGCGCTACTGCCTCGCCGGCGACGCGCGACAGCTTCCGCAAGAAGCTGCGTGACGGCCAGCTCGACGACAAGGAAATCGAGATCGAAGTGGCCGATACCGGCTCCGGCATGCCCGGCGGCTTCGAGATCCCCGGCATGCCCGGCGCCAATATCGGCGTGCTCAACCTTTCTGAAATGTTCGGCAAGGCCATGGGCGGCCGCACCAAGAAGGTGCGCACGACGGTCAAGGATTCCTACAAGGAGCTGATCCGCGACGAGTCCGACAAGCTGATCGACAATGAGGCGATCCAGCGCGAAGCCGTGCAATCGGCCGAAAATGACGGCATCGTCTTCCTCGACGAGATCGACAAGATCGCCGCCCGCGACGGCGGCATGGGTGCCGGCGTCTCCCGCGAAGGCGTGCAGCGTGACCTGCTGCCGCTTGTGGAAGGTACGACCGTTTCGACGAAGTATGGTCCGGTCAAGACCGACCATATCCTCTTCATTGCGTCCGGCGCGTTCCACGTTTCGAAGCCTTCGGATCTTCTGCCGGAACTGCAGGGCCGCCTGCCAATCCGGGTCGAGCTCCGTCCGCTGACCAAGGAAGACTTCCGCCGCATCCTGACCGAACCGCAGGCAAGCCTCATCCGCCAGTACAAGGCGCTAATGGAAACGGAAGACCTGAAGCTCGACTTCACCGACGATGCCATCGACGCGCTCGCCGATGTTGCCGTGCATCTGAACTCCACCGTCGAGAATATCGGCGCCCGTCGCCTGCAGACGGTCATGGAGCGGGTGCTGGACGAGATCTCCTATAACGCCTCGGATCGTGCCGGCGTATCGGTGACTATCGATGCCGCCTATGTCCGCGAGCATGTCGGCGACCTCGCAACGAACACCGATCTGTCCCGCTTCATTCTGTAAGCCGGCGGGTGAAGGCGATCTAAAACAGTAAATACTCGACAACGGGCCGTTAACTTTTTAGTTAGGGGCCCGTTTCCTTATGTCGGATGGCTTTATTCGGCCAAGATTGTCCGCCAGTCCGTCGCTCGGAAACATCGGTTGAAACTTCGACAGGACGGCCATCTTGCGACGCATACTGATCACCCTTCTTCTGGCGGTCGCCAGCTTCTCCTGGATACCAGCCTATGCGGATGCGGCGACCGTGGTGCCGCCGGGCAACCGCAATGCCGAGCAGCCGCCGGTTCCCGGTGCCTCCGTCCGGCGTACGCGCGGCACGAATTCGACCTTTGAACGCAAGTACCAGAAGGTGCGGGAACTGCTGGCGACCGATACGAAGCTGATGGCAAAGATCAAGTCGACGGCACGCGCCTATGGCATCGATCCGATCCACATCATCGGCGCGCTGGTCGGCGAGCATACCTACAATGTCGACGCCTATGACGGCCTGCAGTCCTACTACGTCAAGGCTGCCTCCTATGCCGGCCAGAGCTTCCGTTTCGCCTACAACGGCGAAAACGTCGATGATTTCGTGGCCCGGCCGCAATTCGATGCCTGCAAGGGCAGGCAAGATTCCTACAGCCTCTGGACCTGCCGCGAGGATGTCTGGGAAGACGATTTCCGCGGCAAGACGGTTGGCGGCAAGTCCTATCCTGACAATCGCTTCAGCGCCGTCTTCTTCCAGCCCTTCTATGCCGGCCAGACCTTCGGCCTCGGCCAAGTCAATCCGCTGACGGCGCTTGAGCTGTCGGATCTCGTCAGCCGCACCTCGGGGATTCCGAAGCTGAATGAGAAGGATGCCGGCGGCGTCTACAAGGCGATCATGGACCCCGATCTGTCGCTCGCTTTCGTCGCCGCCTCGATCCGCAAGTCGATCGACGACTATCGCTCGATCGCCGGCATGGATATTTCGGGCAATCCGGGCATTACCGCGACGCTCTACAATCTCGGCAATTCCCGCAAGCGCGCTGCTGCCCTTGCTGCCAAGAACCGCGGCTCTTCGCAGCCAGTCTGGCCGGAAGAAAATTACTATGGCTGGCTCATCAATGATAAGCTCAGCGACCTGAAGTCGCTTTTATAAGCGCGCAGCGCGACGTTTTATCGTCTGGATTTCGCAGGCGGCATTCGCCATATCGAACGGGTGCGCCGCTCTGACTGCGTTCGTTCGGCAATGGCTGCTTTTCGAGGAGAATTGATCTGATGGACATGATTCCGGAAGCCTTCTCCCCACCGGCACCGATCCCGCGCACCGTGCCGCCATCGCGATTGACGATCATCCGCACGATCCTGCGCAATCCGCTCGAACTCTGGGGCGAGCCCTCCTATACGCTGCCCTGGATCAAGACCAAGTTCTTCAACGAGCGGACGCTCATCGTCAATGATCCCGGCCTGATCAAGCATGTTCTGGTCGACAATGCCGCCAACTACCGCATGGCCGATATCCGTCAGCTCGTACTCCGGCCCATTCTGCGCGATGGCCTGCTGACGGCGGAGGGGCCGGTCTGGAAGCGCTCGCGCAAGGCGGTGGCGCCGGTGTTCACGCCGCGCCATGCCCAGGGTTTCGCCGGCCAGATGCTGAGCCAAAGCCTGGACTATCTGCATAAATACGATGATATCGGCAAGGAAGGCGGGGTGTTCGATATCGCTGCCGACATGACCGAGCTGACCTTCGCCATTCTGGCGGAGACCTTGTTTTCCGGCGAAATCGTCACCGAAGGCGAGCATTTCGCCGATGAGGTCAATGAGCTCCTGCATCGCATGGGCAGAGTCGACCCCATGGATCTCCTGCGCGCACCTGCCTGGGTGCCGCGCATCACCCGCATCGGCGGCCAGCGCGTGCTCGACAAATTCCGCGGCATCGTCCGCACCACCATGGATCAGCGGCTGGACAAGATGCGTCGGGATCGCGCCAGTGCGCCGGATGATTTTCTGACGCTGCTGCTCGAAAAGGCCGGTCCGGATGGACTGACCATGGAGGAGATCGAGGACAATATCCTCACTTTCATCGGCGCAGGCCACGAGACAACAGCCCGTGCCCTTGCCTGGACGCTCTATTGCGTCGCCAGCAGCCCGCATATTCGCGATGCCATGGAAGAGGAAATCGACCGCGTGCTCGCAACCGATGCCGAGCCGGTCGCCTGGCTCGACCTGATGCCGCATGTTCGCGCCGCCTTTGAGGAGGCGATGCGCCTCTATCCGCCGGCACCGTCGATCAATCGCGCCGCCATCGCCGATGACGAATGGGTAAGCGCCACGGGCGAGCGCGTGACGATGGAGAAGGGGATCACCGTCCTCATCATGCCCTGGACGCTGCATCGCCATGAGCTTTATTGGGAAAAGCCGCGCGCCTTCATGCCGGAGCGCTTTCTTCCGGAAAACCGCGCCAAGATCAATCGCTTCCAGTATCTGCCTTTTGGCGCAGGCCCCCGCGTCTGCATCGGCGCGACCTTCGCGCTTCAGGAAGCGGTCATCGCCCTCGCCGTGATGATGCGCCGCTTCCGCTTCGACCTGACCGAAGAAACTAATCCGTGGCCGGTGCAGAAGCTGACGACTCAGCCACGCGGCGGTTTGCCGATGCGGGTTACGAGGCGGTAGCGTGCGGGCTTTATCCCGCCCCTGGCGGGCGGGAAAGCAATTTCTTGGGATTAGGCGAGGGCTTGTCCCTCGTCCAATTCTTAGAAATTGCAAGGGCGGGGGTAGGTAGGGATGCACCGAATCTTGATATCATTTGAGCGAGAAACGGACCCCCGCTCTTGCAATTTCAATGATTTACAAATTGCGCCAAGTTTTGGACGTGTGGAACTTCCGGTGCCGCAATTCCTAAACCAATGAAATTGCTTTCTCGCCCGCCAAGGGCGAGATAGGCTCCGCGCTTGCCACTTCGCTTCCGTCATAATCGACATAGTGGAAGCTCATATTCATCGCCTAACTCAGAGGTTCCATATCTCGTGACATCTCACTTCCTGCTCGGCATCGATACGGGTGGAACCTATACCGATGCCGTTCTCTTTCATGAAACCGATGGCGTGATCGCCAAGGCGAAATCGCTGACCACGCGGCATGATCTGGCTGTCGGCATTGCCGGCGCCGTCGATGCCGTCATCGCCAAGGCCGGCATTTCCGTTTCAGCCATCGGCCTCGTATCGCTGTCGACGACGCTTGCGACCAATGCGCTTGTCGAAGGGCAGGGCGGCCGCGCCGGCCTTATCATGATCGGCTTTGGCCCCGAGGACCTCAAGCGCGACGGCCTTGCGGAAGCATTGGGCTCCGATCCTGTGCTCTATCTCCCCGGCGGCCACAATGTTCACGGCAATGAAAATCCGCTCGATCTGACGCCGCTGCGCGACGCATTGCCGGGACTGGCGAAATCGGTTTCTTCCTTCGCTGTTGCCGGCTATTTTGCCGTCAGGAATCCGGCTCATGAAATCAGGGTGCGTGACTGCATCCGCGAACTCTCGCATCTGCCCGTCACCTGCAGCCATGAGCTTTCTTCAAAGCTTGGCGGCCCGCGCCGCGCCTTGACGACGCTGCTGAATGCGCGTCTCGTTTCGATGATCGATCGCCTCGTCGGTGCCTGCGAAGGATTTTTGGCGACGCGCGGTATTTCCGCGCCTATGATGGTGGTGCGCGGCGATGGCGCCTTGATTTCTGCCGACGAGGCAAAGCTTCGGCCGATTGAAACCATCCTGTCCGGCCCCGCCGCAAGTCTCGTCGGTGCACGCTATCTTACCGGCCTCGACAATGCCGTCGTTTCCGATATCGGCGGCACCACCACCGATGTCGCCGTCATGGAGGATGGTAGGCCGCGTCTCGATGCCGATGGCGCCGTGGTCGGAGGCTATCGCACCATGGTTGAGGCCGTCGCCATGCGCACTTATGGCCTTGGCGGCGATTCCGAAGTCAAAATCAACGATCGCGGCCTCGTCGCCGCTTTCGAACTCGGCCCGCGCCGCCTGCTGCCGCTCAGCCTCGCCGCTCACATGCATGGGGCCGCCGTGCTAGAGGTGTTGGAGCAGCAGCTGCGGGCGACGCATCTCGCCCGCAACGCCGGCCGCTTTGCGCTCCGCACCGGCGTACCCGATCATCTTGCAAGCGGCCTCACCGGGCCAGAGCAGGCCCTGTTTGATCGCATCGGCAGCGTGCCCGTGGCGCTCGATAAGCTCCTGACGATGACGTCGCAGAAGGCGACGCTGGATCGGCTTGTCGCGCGCGGTCTCGTGCATCTGAGCGGCCTGACGCCTTCCGACGCCATGCATGTGCTCGGTGGGCAGGGGCAATGGAACGTTGAAGCGGCCCGCCTCGGGCTGGCCCTGGCGATGCGGCTGAAAGATGGGTCAGGACGCCCGATCGCGATGTCCGTCGAAGAGCTGGCGCAGAAGATCGTTGATCGTCTTACCCGCCAATCGGCTGACGTCATTCTTGCCGCCTGCTTGGCCGAAGATGGCGTGGCCGATCTGGACCCCGCAAAATCCATCTCCATCGATCGCGCCCTTCGCCGTGCGCCGGGGATCGCCCGCTTCGCCATTTCGCTCGATCGGCCGCTGGTCGGCCTCGGCGCTTCCGCTCCGGTCTATTATCCCGCTATTGCCGAGATGCTGGCGACCGAGAGCGCCATTCCCGGCGATTCGGACGTGGCAAATGCCATCGGTGCCGTCGTCGGGCAGGTCCGCACCAGCGTCACCGTCTTCATCACCATGCCGGAGGATGGCATTTATGTGCTGAATGGTGCCGGCGAGAGCCTGCGCTTTACCGACGAGGGCCACAGTTTCGCCGATGCCCGCGCGCGGGCGATCGAAGCTGCAACGGCGCAGGCAAGGCTGAATGGCGCGGTCGACCTCGTCGTGACACTGGATGAGCAGGTGGATGCGCCCGAGGTGGAAGGCAGTCGCAAGCTGATCGAGGCCCGGTTCGTGGCGACCGCCACGGGCCGTCCCCGAATCGCTATGGATTGATTGTTTCCATGGAGGCATAAATCTTTCGAACCATTGCCAAATTGACAGAAGTGAAACCGTGAGCAAAGTGGCAACATGTAAAAATTGAGCCGTAGAAAGGCCTTGAGGAGTATATGGCATGAGCCGCATTGAAAAACACGGGCTTCAGATCGAACAGGTCCTCTACGATTTCCTCGTCAGGGAGGCGCTACAGGGTTCGGGCGTGGACGCCGAGACGTTCTTTGCTGGTTTTTCCAAGATCGTGCACGATCTCGCGCCGAGGAACCGTGAGCTGCTCGCCAAGCGCGACCGCATACAGGCAGCGCTTGACAATTGGTACCGCAAGAACGGCGCGCCCGTCGATCTCGCCGCCTATGAAGCCTTCTTGCGCGAGATCGGCTATATCGTGCCCGAAGGGCCAGCCTTCACGATCTCGACTGCCAATGTCGATCCGGAAATTTCAGAGATTGCCGGCCCGCAGCTCGTCGTTCCCGTCATGAATGCCCGCTATGCCCTGAACGCGGCCAATGCCCGCTGGGGATCGCTCTACGATGCCCTCTACGGCACCGATGCCATTCCGGAGACCGATGGCGCCGAAAAGGGTAAGGGCTATAATCCCAAGCGCGGCGAGAAGGTCATCGCCTGGGTTCGTGATTTTCTTGATTCCACCGTGCCACTTGATGGCGCAAGCTGGAAGGATATCACCGGCTTTGCCGTAAAGGATGGCGCCTTGGCGGTTACGATTGATGGCGGCGTTGTAAAGCTCGCCGATGGCAGCCATTTCGCCGGCTATCTCGGTGATGCCGCTACTCCGACTCATATCCTGCTGAAGCAGAACGGCATCCATATCGAAATCGTCATCGACACGAGCACCGCCATCGGCAAGACCGACCTGGCCGGCATTTCCGATGTCCGCCTGGAATCGGCGATCACGACCATCATGGACTGCGAGGATTCGATCGCGGCCGTCGACGCCGAGGACAAGGCGGAGGTCTACCGCAACTGGCTCGGCCTGATGAAGGGCGATCTGACGGAAGAAGTCGCCAAGGGCGGCAAGACCTTTACCCGCCAGCTCAATCCTGATGTCACCTATACGGCGCCGGACGGCAGTACATTCGATCTGCATTGCCGCTCGCTGATGTTGGTGCGCAATGTTGGCCACCTGATGACCAATCCTGCCATTCTCGACCGTGATGGCAACGAGGTGCCGGAAGGCATCATGGATGCCGCCATCACCGGCCTGATCGCGCTCTATGACATCGGCCCCAATGGCCGCCGCAAGAATTCCCGCACCGGCTCCATGTATGTCGTCAAACCGAAGATGCACGGCCCCGAAGAAGTCGCCTTCGCGGTCGATATCTTCTCGCGCGTCGAGGACCTGCTCGGGATGCCGCGCAATACCATCAAGATGGGCATCATGGACGAGGAGCGCCGCACGACGGTCAACCTCAAGGAAGCCATCCGCGCCGCCCGCGAGCGCGTCGTCTTCATCAATACCGGCTTCCTCGATCGCACCGGCGATGAAATCCATACCTCGATGGAAGCAGGCCCGATGATCCGCAAGGGCGACATGAAGCAGGCGGCCTGGATCGGGGCCTATGAGAACTGGAACGTCGATATCGGCCTGGAATGCGGCCTGTCGGGCCATGCCCAGATCGGCAAGGGCATGTGGGCCATGCCGGACCTGATGGCGGCCATGCTCGAGCAGAAGATCGCCCATCCCAAGGCTGGCGCCAACACCGCTTGGGTGCCTTCCCCGACGGCAGCGACGCTGCACGCCACGCATTATCATCGCGTCAACGTCGCCGACGTGCAGAAGAGCCTGAAAAGCCGCGCCCGCGCAAAGCTTTCCGACATTCTCTCCGTACCGGTCGCCTCGCGGCCCAACTGGACGCCGGAGGAAATCCAGCGGGAGATCGACAACAACAGCCAAGGCATTCTCGGCTATGTCGTGCGCTGGGTTGACCAGGGCGTCGGCTGCTCCAAGGTTCCGGACATCAACAATGTCGGCCTCATGGAAGACCGCGCCACCTTGCGCATCTCGGCGCAGCACATGGCCAACTGGCTGCACCACAAGGTCATCACCGAAGCGCAGATTCTGGAAACGATGAAGCGTATGGCCGCCGTCGTCGATCAGCAGAATGCCGGTGATCCCAACTACACCGCCATGTCAGGCAATTTCGACGGTTCGGTTGCTTTCCAGGCCGCGCTCGATCTCGTCCTCAAAGGGCGCGAGCAGCCGAACGGCTATACCGAACCGGTCCTGCATCGCCGCCGCATCGAGCTGAAGGCAAAGCAGGCGGGATAAGCTCCGTCCGCCGTCGGAGGCCATCTCAATCCTTCGAGGTCTTGTCGTCTGCGCTGAGGCTTTGACGGCAAGGCACCTCAGGAGAAGGTGGAGAGATTGTTGCGGCCAGCGAAAAAAGGTTAGCCCTTATCTTGAGGCGCGCAGCAAAAGGCGAAGCCTCGAAGGACGAGGGCGGGTCTGATGGTTGGGATCGATCCCAAATCCCTCAAGCAAAAAGGCCGCCGGATCGGTATCCGGCGGCCTTTTTCAATCCGAATGTCCGGTGATTACTGGATCACGATGACCTTGGTGCTGCGGCCCGGAAGAACGCGGCTGTAAAGATCGATCACGTCCTGATTGATCAGGCGGATGCAACCCGAGGAGGCAGCGGTGCCGATCGAGGCCCATTCCGGCGTGCCGTGCAAGCGGAACAGCGTGTCCTGGCCCTTTTCGTTGTAGAGATACATGGCGCGTGCGCCGAGCGGGTTGGAAAGGCCCGGGTTCATGCCGCCATCAACATATTTGGCGATTTCCGGACGGCGGACAGCCATTTCCTTCGGCGGATGCCAATTCGGCCATTCCTGCTTCCAGGCTACGTATGCGGTGCCGGACCAGGAAAAGCCCTGCTTGCCGACGCCGATGCCGTAGCGCATCGCTTCGCCATTGCCGAGGATGTAGTAGAGATGACGCTCGCGCGTATTGACGATGATCGTGCCTTCAGCTTCATCCGTCTTGTATTCGACGATCTGACGGCGGAACTGCGGCTTCACCTTCTGGATCGGGATCGCCGGCAGCTGAAAGCCATTGTCGGTCGTCACGCCGTAGTCGCCATCGAACGTCTTGATGGTTTCGGTGGCCGAATTTGCGGTAGCGGCCGGCGCTGCTGCGGCGGTGGTGGCATAGCCAGCCGATGCGAGCATTGCGACAAGGCCGAGTGCGGTCATAGCATTACGGATGCGCATGGAAGTCTCTTGAATTTTCGTGGCGGGAAACGGATGGCTGTAAACCATCTTTGTCTAAAGTTTATTTTCCATTAAACTTGGCTTTGCAAGCTGCTCTGGCCCTACAAAAATAGCGCCGGCGCGCAAATTAGAAGGACATGGTTTTTTTGCAACAACGCCAGGCCTGTCCCCGAGACAATTCATGACGATTTTGAACGTTTACAATAACAATCCGTTAATAGACGGCCGGCAGTCGGAGCGGGCCATGCTTGTACGCAAAGGCGTGCAACTATTACTGCACGACATGCGTCACGCCGTGCTACCCGAGCTGCCGCTCGCCAGTGGTCGTCGCGCCGATCTCATCAGCCTTTCGGAGAAGGGCGAG
Organism: Rhizobium sp. 11515TR; assembly: GCF_002277895.1. Lineage (NCBI taxonomy): Bacteria > Pseudomonadati > Pseudomonadota > Alphaproteobacteria > Hyphomicrobiales > Rhizobiaceae > Rhizobium > Rhizobium sp. 11515TR. The sequence goes on from NZ_CP022998.1 coordinate 651,938, forward strand.
ATCTGGATCATCGAGATCAAGACCTCGATCGAGGATTTCCGCGTCGACCGCAAATGGCCCGAATACCGGCAGCATTGCGACCGGATGTTCTTCGCGACGCACAAGGACGTGCCGCTGGACATCTTCCCGGAGGATTGCGGGCTGTTTCTGTCTGATGGCTACGGCGCCCACATGCTGCGCGAGGCGCCGGAGCATCGCCTGCCGCCGGCGACGCGCAAGTCCGTGACGCTCAATTTCTCACGTGCCGCCGCCCAGCGCCTAATGCTGGCCGAGTGGGCAACGGGTAAAGATTTTGCCTTCTCCCCTCGGGGGTCCGAAGGACGAGTCGAGACCGGTGGCTCGACCCCGGTTGGTGCCCGCCCTTCGATAGCTCAGGACGCCGATGAGGGGGGCGAGGAGCTTTAGCTTCGAGTGTTTTTTGCAACACGCGCTTACAGCGTCCTTCTCCAGAGGCAAAAGTATGCTCTATTTCGGCGCCCGCTTGGCAAGGATGCGCTGCAGCGTCCGGCGATGCATGTTGAGGCGCCGGGCCGTCTCGGAAACATTGCGCTCGCACATTTCATAGACACGCTGGATATGTTCCCAACGCACGCGGTCCGCAGACATCGGGTTTTCGGGCACTTCGGCCTTCTCGCCGGGGCGCTGCGTCAGCGCGGCATAGACGTCGTCGGCATCGGCGGGTTTGGCGAGATAGTCGAGCGCGCCGAGCTTGACGGCGGTGACCGCCGTCGCGATGTTGCCATAGCCCGTCAGCACCACGATATGCGTGTCGTCGCGCCGCTGACGGATGGCTTCGATCACATCGAGCCCGTTGCCGTCGCCGAGGCGAAGGTCGACCACGGCATATTTCGGCGGGGTCGCCTTGGATTTGGCAACGCCTTCCGCCACCGATTCCGCCGTCTCGACTACAAAGCCGCGTGCCTCCATTGCCCTCGCCAGTCGGCGCAGAAAGGGACCATCGTCATCGACGATCAGCAATGTAGCATCCGGGCCGATATGGGCCTCAGCATCCTTGGCCCCGGTCTGTGAGGTAAAGCTTTCCTTATCCGTCATTTTATCTTCTATCCCGGCGACCATCCGCCTGCATATTCAACCGATTTTGACGAAGGCAGTTTTAAGCCGCGAAAATCATTTTGTCGAATTACTGTCGATTAACACGCGCGGCCATTCGACGCGGACGCGCGCCCCCGGCGTCTCCGGATCGCGATTGCCGAAGGAAAGGGTGGCACCTGAGCGCTCGAGCAGCGTCTTAGCGATAAAGAGCCCAAGCCCGAGGCCGCCTGCCGTGTCGTCCCGCTGGCGTGAGGTGACATAGGGTTCGCCGATCCGTGCCAGTATTTCAGGCGAGTAACCGCCGCCATCGTCCTCGATGATAATAGTCAGAGTTTCGGCGGTGTATTCCACCGTCACCGTCACAGTCTTGCGGGCATAATCGACCGCATTTTCGATGAGGTTGCCGAGGCCATACATGATGCCGGCATTGCGTGACAGAACAGGTTCGCCCGCCCGCGGGCTCTTCTCGATGAATTCCAGGTTGATCCCGAACTCGCGATGCGGCGCGATCACCTCCTCCATCATTGAGGAAAGCGTCAGCCGCCGCATATGCGCCTCGTCTTCCGAGGAGAGCGTCGTCAGCCGCCTGAGAATATCGCGGCAGCGCTCGCTTTGGCTGCGCAGCAGCGCCACATCTTCCCGGAAGCGATCGTCCTCGCGCAGTTCCCGCTCCATCTCCTTGGCGACGACGCTGATCGTCGCGAGCGGCGTGCCGAGCTCATGCGCCGCCGCCGCCGCCAGCCCGTCGAGCTGCGACAGGTGCTTTTCCCGCTGCAGCACCAGCTCCGTCGCCGAAAGGGCATCCGCAAGCTGCGAGGCTTCCATGGAGACGCGATACGCATAAAAGGCTGCAAAGGCCATGGTGGAGGCGATAGAGCACCACACGCCCAGCTGCATGACGCTATGCACGCTGACCGAAACGCCCTCATACCAGGGCAGGGGGAAGGGAGAGAATGCCAGACCCGTAATGCAAATCATCGCAAGTACGATGAGCGGCATGCTGTAGCGGATCGGCTGCGATGCGAAGGAGATGATGACGGGCACGCAGACGAGCGCCGAGAAGGGATTGGCAAGCCCGCCGGTGATCAGCAACAACCCGCAGAGCTGCAGGAGATCGAGGCTGAGCAGCGCGAAGGCTGCCGGCGGCTCCAGCCGGTGCGTCGGCGGATAGCGCAGGGTGAGGAAGAAGTTGATCCAGGCAAGGCAGGCGATCAGCACGCAGCAGGGCAGGAGCGGCATGGGAAATTTCAGCCAGAAGGCGACTATCATCACAGTCACCGTTTGACCGCCGACCGCAAGCCAGCGCAGGCGCACCAGCGTCTGCAGCCTTAGCCGCCGGCTGGTATGGTGGCCCTCCTGCGCCTTCATTTCGGCTTCGGAGAGCTTTTCCAGTCCCCGGAAGAAGCGTGCCATCGTCAGGTCCCCCTTGGCTTGGCGCGTGTCGTCGGCAAGGCCTGGGCCGGATCTTCCGGCCAGGGGTGCCTCGGGTAGCGGCCGCGCATATCGGCGCGTACATCCTTCCAGGATCCGGCCCAGAAGCCCGGCAGGTCGCGCGTCGTCTGGATCGGGCGATGTGCCGGTGATGTCAATTCCAGCACCAGCGGCAATCTACCGCCGCCGATGGCCGGATGCTGTTTCAGTCCGAAGAGCTCCTGTACGCGAATGGTCAAGAGTGGTTCCTCGCCATCATATTGAATGGGATGGCGCTGGCCGGTGGGCGCCTCGAAATGTGTCGGTGCCATCCTGGCGAGATCGCGCTGCAGCTCGTGCGACACCAGCGACATAAGCCCATTGGAAAGGCCGCCGGCGGAGATATCGGAGAGGCCGCGCGTGTCAGGCTGAAACGGCATGAACCATTCGTCAAGCCGAGCAAGCAGCGCCTCCTCGCTCATATCGGGCCAGGGTTCGCCGATCGTCCTGTATAAGAAGCCGATCCTGTCCCGCAGTTGCGTGGCTTCCTTGGAGAACGGCAGGACACCGATCCCGAGTTCGCGTATGCCCTCGGCGAGC